>JBJXDY010000001.1:0-28640 GCA_046154965.1 Dongiaceae bacterium
CCGCGCCGCGCAATGCGCCGCGATGTCGGCGCCGTTCACCGGCAGCCTCCCGTCGCGCATCTCCGCCAGGATGCCCCGCACGCTGTCCACAACCGGCTGCCGCCCATGCCGCTCGACCAGCACCGCCACCGCCGGTTCGCCGAGAACGCGATCGACCGAGGGCAGGGCAGCGCGGGAATTGTCTGGCTGCGGTTTCGTCATCACGTGACAGAAATCCGGATCTAAGGGGTTACACGGCTAGGAACGGTGCTTCAGCCCGGCCCGGGCATCAGGAACGGATGCGGCACTGCCCTGGCCCAGCCCGCTTCGCCCACCAGGATATCGAGGCCCAGGGTGGAGAGGTCGTCGGCGAAGGGGTCGGCGCCCGGGGCCTTGTCCATGTAGATGATCTTCGTATAGGTGCCGCACTCCTCGCAAGTCTCGGCTTTGATCGCCGCCGAGCCTTCGGCCACATGCTGGTAGGCGATGCCCTTGGTGGAGGTGCAATTGGCGCATTTGATGCGCACATAGTACCACTGGCTGGCGCAGAGCGGGCAGCAGAGGAAGCGCACGCTCTGCAGCGATCCCTCCGCATAGACCAGGCCGATCAGCGGCGGCGAGCCGCAGACGGGGCAGGCGACCGGGGACTCCACGGGCTGAACCGCCTGCGGCTCCAGCAAGGCGGCCATGCGCGACCAATAGACCTGCAACGCCGCGCTGACAAAACAGGCGAGAGCCTGCTCCGCCGCCGCGCTGTCGATCCCCAGCACCCGGTCGGCGCAGGCTTCGCGCCCGGCGCTGTCCATGAACCGCAGGCCGTCCAGAGCGACTTGCGCGGCTTCCGGCATTGCGGCGCGCGCCATGCCGTCGAGCACGAGCTCGAGCGCGGACAGCCAGGATGAATCCCGGCGCCAGGTGAGCCGGTCGATCAGCGGCAGCTTGTTGTCATGGCAGAAGGCGATATCGCCGGCCCCCGGCAGCGTTCCCGCCGGCAATTGCCCGATGGCCGCCGCCTGGGCGCGGCTGAGGGCTTCGATGAAGGTCAGGTAGTCGCCGATATCGCTGCCCGGGGCCAGTGTCCGCAGGCGATCGGCGCGGCGTTCGAACAGCGCCGTCACATCGGGAAGCCGAACGAAGGGCGGCTGCGCTGCATTGCCGATGACAGTGGGATCGGCGGCCGCTCCCTTCATCTTCATTTGTGACCCTTGGCCGCCTCCTCGCGGAGCCATTTGCGGTGATGCTTCCAGGCCCAGCCGCCGGTGACGCTGCCCTTGGTCATCGCGCTGACCGTGCCGCGCACCCAGATCGCGGCGTAGAGATGGACGATCCACACGCAGATGATGGCGACGGCCGCGCCGGCATGCACGACCGCTGCGAGCCGCCTCTGCCCGACGCTGAAATCGGCTTCAAAGGGCGGGCTCTGCCAGAGCACAATGCCGCTGAGGAACAGGCAGAGGATGGCGATGGTCATGATCCAGAAGACCAGCTTCTGCCCGGCGTTATAGCGGCCGACCTCCGGCAGGTTCTCGTCGCGCGCGGCCAGCACGTCGCGGATCTTGTTCATCCACAGGGTGTCGGTACGCTCCCAGATGTTGTAGCGCCAGAAGCGGAAGAATAGGCCGGCGAAGGTGACGATCAGCGCGATCCCCATCCAGGGATGCAGGAAGGCCGCCCAAACGCCGCCGCCGAACAGGCCGGTCAGGAAATACAGCGCGGGATGGAACAAGGCCAAACCGCTGAGCGCGAGAAGGATCAGGATGATCGCATTCAGCCAGTGATTGATCCTTGCCGCTGCCGTGTAGCGCGCCAGCGTTCCCGGTTCACGTTTCATCACCCACCTCGTCCGAGGACGTCGGAGCCCTTCTCTTCGTCTTCTTCGCCCACCCGGTTCGGGCCGTTCCGCGCATAGTGGAACAGACCGAGCAGAGCCGTGAGCCCGATGCCGGCCAGCGCGACAGGCTTCGGCCAGCCCTTCCAGGCCTCCACCAGGCCGCTGATCTTCGGATCCTTCGGCAGGTTGGCGTAGATCTCCGGCCGGTCGGCATGCTTCAGCACATACATGACGTGAGTGCCGCCGACACCCTGGGGATCGTAGAGCCCGGCCTGGTCATAGCCGCGCTCCTTCAGGTCGGCGATGCGCTCATTGGCCCATTCGATGCGGTCTTCCTTGGTGCCGAAGGTGATCGCCCGGGTCGGGCAGGCCTTGGCGCAGGCCGGGATCTGGCCGACCGCGACGCGGTCGGAGCA
Source organism: Dongiaceae bacterium (assembly GCA_046154965.1). Classification (GTDB taxonomy): domain Bacteria; phylum Pseudomonadota; class Alphaproteobacteria; order Dongiales; family Dongiaceae; genus DATKFM01. Next base: position 2,227 of record JBJXDY010000001.1, read on the forward strand.
GAGGGTGCATTTCTGGGCCGTGTGCGTGACCTTGGAGATGCGCGGAATGTCGAACGGGCAGCCCTTGATGCAATAGCCGCAGCCGATGCAGTTCTCGGAGACGAAATCGACGATGCCGTTGGAGTACTGCACGATGGCGCCCGGCGCCGGGCAGGCCTTGAGGCAACCTGGATCCTCGCAATGCATGCAGCCGTCCTTGCGGATCAGCCATTCCAGATGCCCGTCCTCCTCCTCGACTTCGGAGAACCGCATCAGCGTCCACATGTTCTCTGTCAGGTCATGGGGATTTTCGTAGACGCCGGTATTGATGCCGACTTCTTCGCGCTGATCGTTCCACTCCAGGCAGGCGGCCTGGCAGGCCTTGCAGCCGATGCATTTGGAGACATCGATCAGTTTTGCGACCTGTACCGCCTCGGCGACGCTGGGCGGTGCGGAGGTAGAGGCCGAGGAGCGCTTGACTTCGAGAGGTTGCATGGTTGCCATCTTTCCCTCCCTCAGCTCATGGCCGGCGTCGATTTGACGACATCCACCAGGAACGCCTTGTACTCCGGCGTCTCGATGTTGGCGTCACCGACGAAGGGCGTCAGCGTGTTGGCCGCATAGCCTTTCCTGGTCGAGCCGGTGAAACCCCAGTGGATCGGGACACCCAGCGTATGCACGATCTTGCCGTCGATCGTCAGCTGCTTGATCCGCTTGGTCACCACCGCCACGGCCTTGATCTGGCCGTGGGCGCTGCTGACCTCGACCCAGTCGCCGCTGGCGATGCCTTTCTCCTTGGCCAGTTCCTCGCCCATCTCGACGAATTGCTGCGGCTGCAGGATCGCGTTGATCAGGACGTGCTTGCTCCAGAAGTGGAAATGCTCGGTCAACCGGTAGCTGGTGGCGACGATCGGGTACTTGTCGGGCGTGCCGAATTCGTCCGCCACGCCGGGGAACAGCCGCGCCACCGGATTGGGGCCGACTTTCGGATGCAACGGATTGGGCACCGGCGATTCGAACGGCTCATAATGCTCGGGGAACGGTCCGTCCCGCATCATGCCGCGGGTGAACAGGCGCGAGACGCCTTCCGGGTTCATGATGAAGGGGCCGGCGCCGGTCTCCGGCTTGTTGGTGGCCGGGAAATCCGGCACGTCCACACCCGTCCACTTCTCGCCGTTCCAATTCACGATGGCGTGCTTGGGATTGTACGGATTGCCGCCGAGATCGCAGGACGCGCGATTGTAGAGGATGCGGCGATTGGCCGGCCAGGACCAGGACCAGGCCGGCGCCAATCCCGAGTCCGCCGGGTCGGCGTTATCGCGCCGCGCCATCTGGTTGCCCTTTTCCGTGAAGCAGCCGGAATAGATCCAGCAGCCGCAGGCCGTCTTGCCGTCGTCGCGCAGCTGCGCAAAGCCGGCCACCTGCTGCCCCGCCTTGAGGATCGGCGGCTTCGCCGGGTCGGGATCGGGCAGATCCTCGATCGCATGGCCGTTGATTTCCTTGGCGATCTCCTCCGTGTTCGGTTCATCCGGCTTCGCATAGGGCCAAACCAGATTCATGATCGGATCGCGGAATTTGCCTCCCTCCGCGCCATAGAGCTCTTTCACCTTGAGATAGAGCTTGGCCATGATCTCGACGTCGGTTTTGGCTTCGCCGGGCGGCTCCGCGCCCTTCCAGTGCCATTGCAGCCAGCGGCCCGAGTTGGTCAGGGATCCGCTCTCTTCGGCAAAGCAGCTGGTGGGCAGACGGAACACTTCGGTCTGAATGCTCGCCGTGTCGACGTCATTGAACTCGCCGTGGTTCTCCCAGAAGCTGCCGGTTTCCGTCTCCAGCGGATCCATGATGATCAGCGTCTTGAGCTTCGAGAGCGCGGCGATGCTCTTTTTCTTGTTGGGGAAGGACATCAGCGGGTTGAAGCCCTGGCAGATGTAGTTGTTGATCTTGCCCTGGCCCATCAGTTCGAACGCCCGCAGGATGTCGTAGGTGACGTCCAGCTTCGGCAGCCAATCATAGGCGAAGTCGTTCTCCGGCGTCGCCGCCGCGCCGTACATCGCCTTCTGGAAACTGGTTAGGAACTTCGGATAGTTCTGCCAATAGCTGATCTGGTTCGGCCGCAGCGGCTTGAACTGCCGCGTCGACAGGTAGGTGGTGCGGTCCTGCTCCTTGTCCACCGGCAGGGTCAGATAGCCGGGGATCAGGTTGCTCATCAGGCCGAGATCGGTCAGCCCCTGGATATTGGAGTGGCCGCGCAGCGCATTCATGCCGCCGCCGGCGACGCCGATATTGCCCAGCAGCAGCTGGATGATCGCCATGGTGCGGATGTTCTGCGAGCCCTTGGAATGCTGCGTCCAGCCCAGCGCGTACATGCTGGTCATCGCCTTGTCCGGCGCTGATGTCTCGGCAATCCATTCGCAGGCCTTCTGGAACTTGTCCTGCGGCACGCCGGTGATGCGCGACACCATTTCAGGGGTGTAGCGCTCATAATGCTTCTTCATGAGCTGATAGACGCAGCGGGGATTGCTCAGCGTGGGGTCGACGGTGGCAAAGCCGTCTTCGCCCACCACATAATCCCAGCTCGACCGGTCATAGTCGCGCTTCTCGGCGTTGTAGCCGGTGAAGAGGCCGTCCTGGAAATCGAACTCGTCCTTCACGATATAGGCCGCGTTCGTATAGTTGAGGACGTAGTCGCGGTGGATCTTGTTGTTCGACACCAGGTAGTTGATCACGCCGCCCAGCCAGGCGATGTCCGTGCCCGGCCGGAGCTGCATGAACAGGTCCGCCATGGCCGCCGAGCGTGTGAAGCGCGGATCGACGACGATCAGCTTCGCCTTATTGTGATGCTTGGCTTCGGTTACCCATTTGAAGCCGCAGGGGTGCGCTTCGGCGGCATTGCCGCCCATGATGATCACAAGGTCCGTGTTCTTGATGTCGGCCCATGTGTTGGTCATCGCGCCGCGGCCGAAAGTTGGGGCCAGACTGGCCACCGTGGGTCCGTGTCAGACCCTTGCTTGGTTATCGAAGACGACCATCCCCATGCTGCGCACCACCTTATAGGTCAGGTACGCGGTCTCATTGGTGGTCGCCGAAGCGGCGAGGAAGCCCGTCGAGGTCCAGCGGTTGACCAGCTGGCCGTCCTTGTTGCGCTCGATGAAGTTCTTGTCGCGATCCTCTTTCAGGATCTTCGCGATGCGGCTGAATGCGTCGTCCCAGGAGATGCGCTCCCATTTGTCGCCGCCGGGCGCGCGATACTCCGGATAGAGCAGCCGCGTTTTCGAGTGCACGAAATCCAAGAGGGCGGAGCCCTTCGGGCAGAGCGTGCCGCGATTCACCGGATGATCTGGATCGCCCTCGATATGCATGATCGAGGACTTCGAGCTATCCGCCGCATCCGGCTTGCTGTACATGATGACGCCGCAGGACACCGAGCAATAGGGACAGGTGTTGCGCGTCTCCGTCGTTTTCTCCAGCTTGAACGCGCGGACACTCGCCGCTGCCTGTGCCGGCGAGAAACCCAGCGCGGTCAATGTCGAGCCGCCGAGCGCCGCACCGCTGATTCTGAAGAATTGCCTCCGGTTGACCTGCATCATGTTCATGATGTGGTTGCCTCCTGGCTGTACTGCCCGGCCGCCCGTCAGCGGCCGCAAGCGCCGAGACCGATTGTTTTTTTGATTGATTGCAATAAGTGTGGCTCTGTTGGATTCCGGCGTCAAGACGATTCGAAGCCGCGACGCTGCCGGCGACAGTCAACCATTCGATCAAATTGGTTTGACCGGGAAGTCGCTTCGCAACTGCTAGGTTGAACGCGCCGATGTCGCAGTCGGTATTACGCTCCAGGAAGGATTGCACTCCCCGTCGATCGCCAGATGAAAGCAGGCACTGGAATGATTCAATGCGATCTGGTCTTGGTCGGCGGCGGCCATAGCCATGTCGAAGTGCTGCGGCAGTTCGCACTGCGGCCGGAGCCCGGTATCCGCCTGACACTGATCAGCCGGGACATCGACACGCCCTATTCGGGCATGCTGCCGGGCCTCTTGGCCGGGCATTACAGCCGCGGGGAAGCCCATATCGATCTGCGGCCGCTGGCGCAGCTGGCGGGAGCGCGGCTGTTTCACAGCTCGGCGACAGGGCTCGATCTGGCCGCGCGCCGCGTGCTCTGCGACGGCCGGCCGCCCGTCGATTTCGACCATCTGTCCCTGGATATCGGCTCGCGGCCCGACTGGCGGGACGTGCCGGGCGCCGCCGAATACACACTGCCGGTAAAGCCGGTGGATGGCTTTCTCGCCGCTTGGCCGGCAATCGAGACATCTTTGCTGCGCCGCAACGGGGCGCCGGCCCGGGTGATTGTCGTCGGCGGCGGCGCCGGTGGCACGGAAGTTTGTCTTGCGCTGCAACATCGCCTGAAGGCCGCGCGGCCCGGGGCCGACGTTCGATTCGCCATCGTGACTGACAAAGCGGAGTTGCTGCCGGAGCACAATCCGGGTGTAAGGCAATGCCTGACCCGGGCCGTCCGGGCCCGCGGCGTGGAACTCCATCTGGAGCGGCGTGTGGTCGCGGTGACGCCGGGCCTCCTTCGCTGTGGCACCGGAGAAGAAATTGCCTTCGACGCGGCGCTCTGGCTGACCAACGCGGCCCCGGCCGGCTGGCTGCTGCAGACCGGCCTCGCTCTCGATGAGCGCGGTTTCATCGCCGTGAATGACTCCCTGCAATCGACATCGCACCGCTTCGTCTTCGCCGCCGGCGATGTCGCCGCGCTGACCAGCCGCCGCCTGGCGAAATCCGGCGTCTTCGCCGTGCGCGAAGGGCCGCCGCTGGCCTGCAATCTGCGCCGCGCCTGCCGCGGCGAGCCGCTGCGGCCCTTCCGGCCGCAGCGTCACCACCTGGCGCTGATCTCTACCGGCGACAAATACGCCGTCGCCTCCCGCGGCCGCTGGAGTGCTGAAGGCGCCTGGGTCTGGCGGCTCAAGGACTATATCGACCGCCGCTGGATGCGCATGTATCAACAGCTCGACTCCATGAGGTCGATGGCGGCGCCGCGCTATGGCGCGGCAGACGGCGAGATGCGCTGCGGCGGCTGCGGCGCCAAGATCGGCAGCGAGTTGTTGGCCCGCGTGCTGCGCCGGCTGCAGCCGGAGTCACGGCCGGACGTGCTCGTGGGTCTCGATCCCGCCGACGATGCGGCGGTGGTGACCCTGTCGGGGAATCAGTTGCTGGTGCAGAGCGTCGATTTCTTCCGCGCCTTCATCGACGATCCCTATCTTTTCGGCCGCATCGCCGCCAATCACTGCCTCGGCGATCTCTACGCCATGGGTGCGGCGCCCCAGACCGCACTTGCCATCGTCACCATGCCCCACGGCGCGGAAGCGAAGGTCGAAGCCGATCTCTATCAGCTCCTCGCTGGCGCCGCTGAGACCCTGAAAGAGGCCGGCGCAGCAATAATCGGCGGCCATACGGGCGAGGGGGCGGAACTCGCCTTCGGCCTGACGGTCAACGGCACGGCGGTGCCGGAGCGGCTCTGGCGCAAGAGCGGCCTCGAGGCCGGCGATGCGCTGATCCTGACCAAGCCGCTGGGCACCGGCGCTCTGTTTGCCGCCGACATGCGTGGCAAGGCGCGCGGCGCCTGGATCGATGGCGCGCTGCAGTCGATGCTGTGCTCCAACCGCTCCGCTGCCGAGACCCTGCAGCGCCATGGCGCCCGCGCCTGCACCGATGTGACCGGCTTCGGCCTGGCCGGCCATCTGCTGGAGATGTTGCGGGCGTCACGGGCGAACGCGGAGTTATCGTTGCAGTCCCTTCCCGTGCTGGATGGCGCGCTGGACCTGTTGGTGCAGGGGATCGCCAGCACCCTGGCGCCGCAGAACCTTGCCGACGCGGCTTCTGTGGACAGCGGCGCCGTGACGGCCGGCGATCCCCTGATGGCGCTGCTCTACGATCCCCAGACGGCCGGGGGACTTCTGGCCGGCCTGCCGGCCGACCGCGTCGAAGGCTGCCTCGCAGAACTGCGCGCGAACGGCGCCCTCCCGGCCGCCATTATCGGTCGGGTGACGGCCGTGGCAATCGGCACGCCGCGGATTACCCTGACGCCATGAAGCGCTGCGGCGTTTTCTCCGCCGCCTGCTCGTCCGCCCACAGCAACGCCGCGCCCGTCGGACACATTTTTTCGTAGCGCAGCCGCAGCGGCTTCTCTTCTGCCCCTGAAAGCCGCCTCCCCGGCGTTGCCGAGAGGACTAAGGCCCCGAAGTCCGCCTCACAGCGTCGGGCGCGTCGCGGATTTGCCCCGCATTGCCGGTGGTCCCGCGGAAGCGGGGGTACCGGACGATGCGCCCTGTATGGAGGATGCGGAAGGAGCGGGCAAGCCGGGGGGGCGGATCATGGCGCTGCGGCCGGCAGCCCGAGCCGCCTTGACGAGTGACGCTTTTTGCGTTATAATTAACGCAACCCGAGTATTGCTTGGAGCGGCCATGATGTCGTCAGCATTAAATCTGGAAACCTGCATTTTCCCGCCGGCGCCGCCTCGCCGTGGCTGGCTTCGCCACGGCAACCGGCCCGGAGATTACGCAAAGGCTCCGCGCTGTGGGGCACGAACGCGGATCGGCGGCTGCTGCCGCCAGCCGGCCATGCGCAACGGCCGCTGCCGCATGCAAGGCGGTCTCAGCACCGGGCCGCGCAGCGCGGAGGGCCTGGCCCGCTCCCGCCGCGCCCGCTGGAAGCACGGCTTCTGCAGCACAGAGATCCGGACGCTTCGGCGCAACACGGCGCAGACCGCCCGCAATCTTGCCGGCCTCGTCCGCCTCGCCCGCAGCCTCGGCCCAAGGCGGTCGCCGTCCTCGCTTGGCAGGGGGTTCATCGAACGGAATTGCCCTGCTGCTGGACGATCCAGCGGCGCGCCTGGCCGAGGGCCGCTTGAGCCTCCTATCGGCTTTGGCGTTGCATCTTTGGCGCGCGAGCCGGATGCGCCATGCCTTGACATTTCCTCCGCGAGCGGCGCGCAATAGTTGCAACGTTGGGCCGACGATCAGGGAATGCATACCTGGATGGCCGGCCGATGCGTCGAAATCACGAAGCAACGAACCGGGAGGGTCAAAATGTCGATCAGAAGTCGGCTTCTTGCCGTTGCTGCCGTTCTGACCCTGGGCGTCGCTATTGCAGGCGTCATGCCAATTCCGGCCCAGGCTGAAACGATTCTAAATCGTGGCTTTGGCGCTTCGCCTCATACCCTCGATCCCCATATCAATTTCGGCGCCCGCGAAGCCTGGATCCAGGACGATCTCTATGAAGGCCTGGTCGCGACGGCGGCCGACGGCAAGGTCATTCCCGGCGCCGCAGAGCGCTGGGATGTAAGCGACGACGGCAAGACCATTACCTTCCATCTGCGGCCGAATCTGAAATGGTCGAATGGCGAGCCGCTGGTGGCCCAGGACTTCGTCAACGGCATGCTGCGCACGCTGGAGCCGAAGACCGGTTCGGAGAAAGCCTACTACTTCTACAACGTGATTCAGATCGCCGGTGCCGCCGGCTATAACGACGGCTCTATCACTGATCCGGCACAGGTCGGGATCAAGGCGCCCGATGAAAAGACGGTTGTCCTGTCGCTCGACAACCCGACACCGCAGGCGTTCTTCGTACTGAATTCATTCCAGACCACACCACTGCATAAGCCGTCCTGGGAGAAGTTTGGCGAGAAGTTCGTTGAAGCCGGAAACCAGGTCGGCAACGGTGCCTATGTGCTGGCGGAAAACGTGCCGCAATCCCACGTGACGCTGGTGAGGAATCCGAACTATTGGGACGCCGCGAACGTCAAGATCGATAAGGTCAACTATATCGTCACGGAGGACGTCAACACCGAACTGAAACGGTATCAGGCGGGCGAGCTGGATGTGACCAACGAGATTCCATCGGATCAACGGGAGGCCCTGAAAGCCGAGCTGGGCGGCGAAGTGCGCGAGGTGATCAGCACGGAGACGTTTTACTTCAGCTTCAACATCACGAAAGCGCCGTTCGATGACATCCGCGTCCGGCAGGCCCTATCCATGGCCATCGATCGCGAAACATTGCAGGAGAAGGTGCTGAAGGCCGGCTACAAGCCAAGCTATTCCTACGTGCCCGCCGTTGATCCAACCTATGACGGCCCGAAAGTCGTCGAGGCCGGGATGTCGAAGGAAGAGCGCGAAGCGAAGGCAAAGGCGCTTCTGGCTGAAGCCGGTTTCGGCCCCGACAACCCGCTGAAGGTCGGCGTTCTCTCGACCACGGACGAAGTGGAGAAGCGGGAGGCACTCGCAATCTCGTTGATGTGGAAGCAGGTTCTGGGTGTGGAGTCCGACCTGCAGAACCAGGAGTTCCAGGCCTGGCTCGATACCTTCTATGCCGGCAATTGGGACGTGTTCAATGACAACATCGTCGGCGACTTCCCCGGTCCGGAAACCTATCTCACCTACATGAAGCCGAGCTCGGATCCCGGCTACAACTGGAAGAACCAGACTTATGAGGATCTCTTGAACAAGGCCTCCGCCATCGCCGACCCGCAAGAGCGGTCGAAGGTCCTGGCCGAGGCGGAGAAAGTCCTCCTGGACGACTATCTGGTGGCGCCGATCGCCAGCGCCACCTCGCGCCATCTGGTCAAGCCGTATGTGAAGGGTTGGATCGACAATGTCGTCGAATCCCACCCGACGCGGTTCATGAGCATCGAGCAGTAAGCAGATTGGCAACGGCGCCGGAGGCACACCGGCGCCGTTGCCGCTCCTGAGCGAGCCGCAACAGAATCATGCTTCGTTACACCATCCGGCGCTTGGTGGTTGCCATTCCCACCATGTTCGTGCTTATCGCCTTTACCTTCTTCATCATGCGGATTGCCCCTGGCGGGCCATTTGATGGCAATCGCAAGGTCACAGCGGCGGTGAAGGCCAATCTTGAGGCTGCCTATCACCTGGACGAGCCGCTTTGGATGCAGTTCATCCGCTATCTCTGGCGCGTGTTGCATTTCGATTTCGGCCCGTCGTTCAAGTATCGAGACTATACGGTCACGGATCTCATCCTGCAGGGATTCCCCGTTTCGTTTGAGGTCGGCATCTGGGCCATTGGAATTGCCACGGTGGTCGGCGTTACCCTCGGCACCGTCGCCGCGCTGCGGCAACACACCCTCATCGATTATGGCGTCATGGGAATCGGCATGGCGGGCGTTGCCGTACCGACCTTCGTAGCCGGGCCGCTGATGCAGTTCGCCTTCGCATTGTCGTTTGCCTTCTTTCCGGTGGCCGGTTGGGATGGAAGCATCCGCGCGAAAATCATGCCGATCGTCGCGCTGGCGCTGCCGAATATCGCCTACATCGCCAGCCTCGCGCGCGGCAGTATGATTGAATCCCTTCGCACCAATCACGTGAGAACCGCGCGGGCGAAGGGCATAGGCGGCTGGCGCACCGTTACGCGCCATGCCCTGATCGGCGGGTTGATACCCGTGGTCGCGTATCTCGGCCCCGCCACGGCCGGCACCGTGACCGGATCCATCGTCATCGAGAAGATATTCAGTATTCCCGGCATCGGCCGCTACTTCGTCGATGCGGCGTTGAATCGCGATTACACGCTGGTGCTGGGTGTGGTGATCTTCTACGGGCTCCTGATTATCGTCGCCAATTTGATCGTTGATCTCTGCTACGCGGTCCTCGATCCAAAGGTCCGCTATGGCTGATACCGCAACCGCGCCCGGTGGCGTCACGATAGAGAAAGGACGAAGTCAGAATCGCGAAGCCTTTGACCGTTTTGTCCGAAATCCCGCCGCGATGACTGGCTTCGTCGTGTTGACCTTGCTGTTTCTGGCCTGTTTTCTCGGACCGGTCGTCTTCGGGCTCGATCCCGAAGCCTATGATTTCGACAAGACCTCGCAACCGCCGAGTCTTGAAAGCGGCAATTGGTTTGGCACCGACGAAGCCGGCCGCGACGTGCTGGCGCGGACGCTGACCGGCGGCCGCATATCCCTGACGTTGGGTGTCGCCGCAACTCTGGTCGCATTGGGAATTGGCGTGATTTATGGCGCCATCGCCGGCTATGTCGGCGGCTGGGTGGATAACCTCATGATGCGCTTCGTCGATGTGTTCTATGCCGTGCCTTTCATTTTCTTCGTCATCATGCTGACCTTCCTGTTCGGCCGCAGCCTGCTTTCGCTGCTGATCGCCATCAGCGCCGTCTATTGGCTGACCATTGCCGTAATCGTTCGCGGCGAGACCTTGAGTCTGAAGCGCAAGGAGTTTATCGAGGCGGCCAAGGCTGGCGGCATGGGCACGATTTCAATCGTGCTGCGCCACATCGTGCCGAACACGGTGGCGCCGGTGATCCTCTACGCCAGCTTGACGGTATCCGACGTCATTCTCGGTGAATCACTGCTGTCCTTCCTTGGACTTGGCGTGCAGGAGCCGAACACGAGCTGGGGCGTGCTGATCGACGAAGGGGCGGGCAGCATGAAGACGATGTGGTGGGCACTCGTATTCCCTTGCACTTTTCTCGCACTGACGCTCTTCGCCCTCAACTACATTGCCGATGGTCTGCGCGATGCTTTCGACCCCAAGAGCCGCTGAAATTCAGGCGCCGGCTATTGCCGCGCCGCTGCTGGAAGTGCAGGGGCTCACCTTGCGTTTCGGCACGTCGGCCAAACCCATACAGGCACTGACCGATATCAGTTTCAGCTTGGCGCCCGGCGAGATCCTGGGAATAGTCGGTGAATCCGGGTCCGGCAAGACGCAGATTTTGCTGACGATGATGGGGCTGCTGGCCGAGAATGGCCGCGCCTCCGGCAGCGTGAAGCTGCGCGGCGAGGAAATCCTCAATCTTCCGACCGATAGGCTGGACCGGATTCGCGGCGCCGTCATGACCATGATCTTCCAGGACCCGATGACGTCGCTGAATCCCTATATGCGCGTCGGCAAGCAATTGACGGAGGTCCTGGTCAGGCATCGCGGCCTCAGTGGCGCGGAGGCGGTGCGCCAAGCGACGGCAATGCTGGAGCAAGTTCGCATCCCCGAAGCCGGGCGGCGCATGGATATGTATCCGCACGAGTTTTCCGGCGGCATGCGCCAACGGGCGATGATCGCCATGTCGCTGCTCTGCAAGCCGGCGCTAGTGCTGGCCGACGAGCCGACGACGGCGCTGGATGTCACGGTGCAGGCGCAAATTCTGACATTGATGCGGGATCTCGCGCATCAGTCCGGCACATCGGTGGTGCTTGTGACCCATGATCTCGGCGTCGTCGCCGATCTCTGCGATCGGGTGATCGTGTTGTATGGCGGGCGGATCATGGAGGACGGCCCTATCGACGACGTATTCTACGATCCGAAGCACCCCTATACAAAGGGCCTGCTACGGTCGATGCCACGGCTCGACGAGCGGACTCACGGCGAATTGCCGACGATCCCCGGCCAACCGCCGATCCTGTCGCTGCTGGCTAACGGTTGCCCGTTCGAAGCGCGCTGCGAGCTGAGGCAAGACTACTGCAAATCCGAAGTCCCGCCGCTGGCGAGATCGGGCGCGCGGCGGCTTGCCTGCCACGAGGTTTCGCTATGAACGCCGAGCCGTTGCTGTCGGTTAGGGACCTGCGCGTTCATTTCGGCGCCGGCAAGAAGCTGTTCGGGAAGGCCGCGACAATCAAGGCGGTCGATGGCGTGAGCTTCGAGTTGCGCCAGGGCGAGACCCTGGGCATCGTCGGCGAATCCGGCTGCGGCAAATCAACCCTCGGCCGCGCCATCCTGCGGCTCTTGGCGCCGACCGGGGGCACCGTGGTCTGGTTGGGCCAGGACATGGCCGGCCTCCGGGGCGAAGCCCTGCGGCGCGAGCGCCGGAACATGCAGGTGATCTTCCAGGATCCGATCGCGTCCCTCGACCCGCGCATGACGGTGGGCCAGGCGATCGGACGTCCGTTGATCACGTTCGAACCCGGCCTCTCCGGCGAGGAACGGCGCCGCCGGGTCCATGAAATGATGGAGCAGGTGGGTCTGCCGCGGGCCTGGTCGGGGCGCTATGCCCACGAACTCTCCGGCGGCCAATGTCAGCGCGTCGGCATCGCCCGCGCCATGATCCTGCGGCCGAAGATGGTGGTCTGCGACGAGCCGGTATCGGCGTTGGATGTGTCGATCCAGGCGCAGATCATCAATCTTCTGATGCGATTGCAACGGGAGTTTGGCCTATCCTTGCTGTTCATCTCGCACAATCTCAGCGTCGTGCGCCATATCAGCAACCGCGTGATGGTGCTCTATCTCGGCAAGATCATGGAGATCGCCGATCGCGACGATCTCTATGCGCGGCCGCTCCATCCCTATACCAAGGCGCTGATATCAGCCGTGCCGATCCCCGATCCGCGGCTGGAGCGGCAGCGCGAAAAGCTTTTGTTGACGGGCGATCTGCCGTCGCCGGTCAATCCGCCGTCCGGCTGCCGCTTCCGAACCCGCTGTCCGATTGCGACACCGCGCTGTGCTGCGGAAGAACCGGCGTTGACCTCCTTTGGCAACGGCCATCTGGTGGCCTGCCACTATGCCGGCGAAGGTCCGGCTTGATCTTACATCCGCACTGCCTGTTCAATTGCTGTAGATGAGCATGACTGCGGAATCAGCAGACTCCACCATACAAGTACGTGCCCTGGCCGAGGCCTGGGCGGGCTATCCCATGCCGTGGGATGCCAAGCTGTCGCCGGACGGGAAGTGGCTGGCTTGGTCCTGGTCGGGGCTGGGAGCGGCCTGCGACGTCTATGTCGCGCCGACGGACGCCAGGACGCCGCCGTTGCGGCTGACCGAAAGCAAAGACCATGTACTGGTGCGCGGCTGGTCGCCGGACAGCCGATTCATTCTCGCCGGCCGCGACAAGGGCGGCGATGAGCGCGAGCAGCTTCTGCTCATCGATCCTGCGAAGCCGTTTGAGGTCGTACCGCTGACCGCGGAGACGCCGGACTTCTTTCTCTATGGCGGCGTCCTGCATCCGAATGGCGAGTGGCTATTCTATTGCGCACAATTCGATCCGCATGATGCCCAGGGCCGCAGCGGCGCCAGCATCCTCCGGCAGGATCTTGCGACCGGTGAAATTCGGACGATCGCGCGCATGCTCCAGGGCGAAGGAACCGGACCGCTGCTGAGTCCGGACGGCAACTACCTGCTCTACCACCGCCGCGACGGGCACCCGGCGGGCAGTCAGGTCTTTCTGGTGGATGCAGAAGGAACAGCAGACCGGCTGCTGCTGGATCTCGGCGATCGCGTTGCTATTCGGGCGCAATGGCTCGGCGATGGCGCCAAAGTGCTGGTGCAGGCGCAGTCAGAGGCCCATGAGCGCGTGGGCTTAGTCGATCTTGCCGATACGCAAGCACCGGTGCAGATGCGGGCCAACGCCGGCGAGCACGCAGCCGCGCCGGATATGGCCGGCAGCACTATCCGATGGCTGATCGACGACCCCGCCTGGCAAGTCGAAACCGTGGTTCCATCAGACGACGGCCGGGAGGTCATGATCGTCGAGGGCCGCAATGGCCGGACAGAGTCGACTTTGTTGCGCCTTGCGGATGGCACAAGAATCCCGGTCGAATGCGGCAGTGGCGATCTCCTGCCGATTGCGTCGATGCCTGATGGTGGCTGGATCGGCGCCGCGTCGCACACCGGCGGGCCGACGGAGTTCGCGCGCTTCGATCCGGCCGGCGCTGAGCCATGGCGTTACCTGTCGGATGCCCGAAGCCGCGTGCCGGCGCAAGCCAGTCCGGCCGTGAAAGGCGAATGCATTAGATGGCAATCGGTTGATGGCCTGGAGATACAGGGCTGGCTCTACCGCCCGCGCGGCGCTGCACGCGGCCTCGTCGTCTGGGTGCATGGCGGCCCCAACCTGCACAGCGGCGACGAACTCGACACGCTCGCACAGTGCATGGTGGCCGGCGGTTTCGCGGTCCTGGAGCCGAACTATCGCGGCAGCACCTATTTCGGCGTGCCGTTCCGCGAGTCGATCAAGAAAGACGGCTGGGGCGGGCGCGAGCAGGACGATATCCGCACCGGCATTCAGCATCTGATCGCCATCGGCGAGGCGAAGCGGGGGCGCATCGGCATCGCTGGCCTGTCATATGGCGGGTTCTCGAGCTGGCATGCGGTAACGAAGTATCCGGACCTGATCGCCGCGGCGGCGCCGATCTGCGGCATGACGGATCTGGCCATCGATTATGAGGAAACCCATCTGCCACACGGCCGTCTTTACAGCGAAGAGATGATGGGCGGTAAGCCCGAGGAGCAGGCGCAGCGCTACTTCGAGCGCTCGCCGATCAATCAGATCGGCAACATCCGCGGCAAGCTGCTGATCGTTCATGGCCTGCGCGATCCGAATGTGTCGCCGCGCAATACCGAGATTGCCTGCGCGGCGCTGAAACGGGCCGGCATTCCGTTTGAGTTGCTGACTTTCGACGATGAAGGTCACGGCGTTTGGCGAACGGCGAACCGGCGTATCCTGTTCGAACGCCTGCTGCGGTTGTTCGGGGAAGCCTTCGCCGCCGCCTAACTCGGCTTGACGCCCAGAGTGACCAGATGCGTGCCCACCATGATGGCCGAGACCGGATTGAGCGCAATCACATCGCCAGCGCACGGCGTAATCGCCGTTTCCTGAATGTCGCCGAGCATGGTGCGGACGCGGCCGATCACGGCGCCCGCCGCGAGACTGTCCCCGACATTGCAAGCTGTTTCGAACAGCCCGCCGGTTTCCGAATAGACTTCATGCCGCACCAGCTTGACCGGCTCGGCCCCGGCCTTGTCGCCCAGTGCCCGCGGCAGATCTCGCAGCATCTTGAGGATGGCGTCGGCGCCCTGCTCGGCGCCGATGACGTCCAATGTCATCAGGCCGGAAAGCTCGATCGTCACGGCGGGCTTGCCGTTGTTCACGACCCAAGTGGTCCAGCAGCGATCCAGACCTTGCAGATTTGCTTGCTCGGCCGGCATTTCGCCGAACACGGGCAGGGCGGAGGCGTCGGACCAGCGATAGACCATTCCCTGCATCACCGGATCGGCGATGTTGTCCAGCAAAACGAAGTTGGTGCACCAGCCCGCCGTGTGCACATCGATCAGGGCGTCATGGCTAGGCATCAGCGCCACGAGCGCCGCCGCCAAACGCTCGCCAAGTTCGCCGTCCTTGCGGCCGGGAAACACGCGATTGAGATCGGTGGTGGCGAGCGGGACATGGCGCCGCGATTGCCGCGCGCCCTGCTGATTGACCAGGGGAATGATCGTGAGCTGCCCGCCGATAGCCGAAGTTTCCAGACGTTGCATCACCCGCCACAGCGCTCCCGTGGCCGTCAGTTCATCGCCATGGAGCGCGCCGGTCAGCAGCACCTTCGGTCCCGGCCGGCCGGTATCGAAGCGACGGCCAACCAGGCCCGTGGAAATGCCAGGATCGTCGCGGCCGACCGCGATCTCGAACGATTCGATTTTCATGAACGCTTTCTGCAATTCTGGCGGGAATGCAATCCTGTATCAGCCGCAAGCGGCAAGTCAAGCATGGGAGTCCTATGGCGCCGAAGGCAGCTTGGCGATCTGCGCTTCCACCGCCTTGTACTCGCCGGAACCCGGCGCGAATTGTGTTAGAAGCTTCGACCAGTGCCGCCGGGCCTCCTCGTTGTTCCCGTTCTTCATCGCGGTGAATCCCAAGAGCCACAGGGCAGCGCCATCTTCAGGTTGTTGCTCCAGTGCCGCCCGCAATGCCGTGATCGACTCCGCCGGCAACTCCGGCGGCGGATCCGGCGCCGCCAGCACCGTGCCCGCATACTCAGCCAGAAGATTGCGGTCGGCCGGCGCGAGCGCCACCGCCCGCGCATAGGCATCGCGCGCCCGCACCGGCTCGTTCAGCACGAAGTAGGATTGCCCGAGACGCTTCCATCCCTCGAGATCGTCGGGATTGGCCTCCATCCGCTTGGCCAGGCCTTCCACCATGCCGCGGATCATTTCCTGTTGCTGCCCGGGAGTCATGGACTGCGCCGCCTGCACGTCCTCGGCAGAAGGACCGGCCGGCCGCGCGATCGGCGCCACGCTTTGCGATTCGATATCGGCGGGATCGATGCCCGCTTCCCGGGCGATCGCATCGATCCGCTCCTGCACAGCAGCCAGCCATGGCGCGCCCTCCGGGGAATCCAGTTGCAGCGATTTCAACATGGCCAAAGCGTCCCGCGGCTGCCCTGCCTGTGCTTTTGCAACCGCCAGAAAGAACCGCGGTTTTGGCGCCGACGGATCAGCCTGATTTGCACGCGTCAGAGGTTGCATTGCTTGCGGCGGCACCTTTCCATCGGCGGCCTGCACCAGCGCCTCGGCATAGTCGGCGGCGAGGCCATGATCGCTGGGATCGAGTTCGTAGGCGCGGCCATAGGCGGCGGCGGCATCGGCCGGCCGTTCCAGGGCGCCATACGACCGCGCCAGCAGCTTCCAGCCCTCAGCATTCTGCGGCTCTTGCTCCAACTTCGCCGCCAGTTTCGCCACCAGTTCCGTCATTTCGCCGGCGGCCATGGCGGCATTGGCACTACTGTCGCTAGCCGCAACATAGGGGTGCGATGGCTCGTTCGGAGCGCCAGTCGCGAGGTAGATGGCAAAGGCCGTCAGCGGCGCAAGAGATGCCACAAGGACCACCGCCATCATTCGCGGGCTGGCGGCAGCAGCCGATGCCGGTTTTCCGTCCGCGTTTCCGTCGCGTTCGCTGCTCGCCAGGATTCGCCGCTCGATTTCCAACTTTGTTGCCGCGGCGGCGTCGGCGGATATCAGGCCCGCCGCGACCTCGCGCTGCAGCTCGGCGAGCTGGTCGGCGAAGATGGTGATCTCCTGCTTCTGACGCGAGTTACGTGCCGACACTTCACGGAAGAGCGGCAGCAGCAGAGCGCCGATGACAACAGCCGTGATGGAGGCGATGAACAACCAGATCATGGGCGATCGCTATCGGCTTTCAGCAAGGCGTCGAGCCGCCGGCGCTCTTCCGGACTCAAAGGGCCGGCGCCCTCGGCGCTCTGCCGCTGGCGCCGCCGCAGATAGGCCAGGGAAAGGGCTGCACCGGCGATCAATAGTAGCGGCGGTGCCAGCCACAACACCAGGGTCGCCGGCTTCACCGGCGGCCGCAGCAGCACGAAATCGCCGTAGCGGTCGGTGACATATTGCAGGACCTGCGCATCGCTGTCGCCCGCCGTCAGCCGCTGCCGCACGATCAGCCGGAGATCGCGCGCCAGGTCAGCGCTGGAATCGTCGATCGACTGGTTCTGGCAGACCAGGCAGCGCAACTCTTTGCTGATTTCCCGCGCCCGCGCTTCCAACGCCGGATCGCTGAGCATTTCGCCGGGCTCGACGGCAAGAACTATTGGAGCAAGCGAGATCAGCAGTATTGCAATGCCGAGCAATGCCAATAGGCGGCGGGCCTGCGCTAAGAGGGTCATTCGGCTGTCTGCTATTCCGCCGCGCTCGCTGCCGCGCCGGGCGATGCCCGCCGAGCCCGGCGGGATGCGACGCCGATGCGGAATCGGCGGTCGGTGAGGGAGATCAACCCTCCGAAGACCATGAGAACCGCACCCCCCCACATCCAGGGCGCCAGCGGATTGTGATAGATGCGCACGGCGTGGCCCTTTCCCGCTTCATCGTCGCTCAGCACGACATAAAGATCGCCGAATCCTGTCGTGCGGATCGCAGTCTCGCTCGTCTTCTGGTTCTGCACGGGATAAAAGCGCCGCTCGGGATACAGGCGCGCAACCTCCTTGCCGCCGCGCGTGACGATGAATTCGGCGCGGTCGGCCAGATAGTTCGCGCCTTTCTCAGCCGTCACGGCCGCGAGCTCGAGATCGTAACCTGCGATCTCCACATGGTCGCCGGGAACCATGCGCTTGATGCTTTCGGCCCGCCACTCCGTGCTGACGATGATGCCCGCAAGCACAAAGCCCAAGCCGGCATGGGCCAGCGTCATGCCATAGCTGGATCGAGGCAGGTTAATGGCGCGGCTCCATATGGTGGCCAGCGGCGAGCGGAACAGTTTCAGCCGATCGGCCAGTTCCACGAGCGCTCCCATCACGAGCCATGCGGCAAGTCCGAGGCAGAGTGCGGCCAGCGCCCGCCCGCCATAGAACAAGGTGAGGAGGATCGCGATGCCCGCCGCGATTACCGCGCCGCCCACCCATAAACGCTGCAAAGCACCCGGCAGGTCCGCGCGCTTCCAGGCCATCAACGGGCCGAGCGGCACCGCCAGGAAAAAAGGCACGATCAGAACGGCGAAAATCAGATTGAAGAACGGCGCTCCCACCGACGCCGAGTATCCAAACGCATCGGCCATCAGCGGGAACAGCGTGCCGCAGAGCACGACGGCAGCCGCGACCGAAAGGAAGAGGTTGTTCAGCAACAGAGCGCCTTCGCGGCTGATGGGCGCGAAAACGCCGCTATCCTTCAGCCCCGGCGCCCACAGCGCGAACAGCGTCAGCGATCCGCCGATGGCGATGGCCAATAGCAACAGAATGAAAACACCGCGCTCGGGATCGACAGCAAACGCATGCACGGACGTCAGGATGCCCGAACGCACCAGGAATGTGCCGATCAGGCTGAAGGAGAAGGCGATGATGGCCAGCAGAATCGTCCAGCTTTTCAGGCTGTCGCGCTTTTCCACGACGATCGCCGAGTGCAGCAGCGCCGTGCCGGCAAGCCACGGCATGAAGGAAGCATTCTCCACCGGGTCCCAGAACCAGAAGCCGCCCCAGCCAAGCTCGTAGTAAGCCCACCAGCTGCCCATGGCGATGCCGAAGGTGAGGGCGCACCACGCCAGCAATGTCCAGGGCCGCACCCAGCGCGCCCAGGCCGGGTCAACGCGCCCCTCGATCAGCGCGGCGACCGCGAAGGAGAATGTGAGGGAGAACCCGACATAGCCGACATAAAGAAATGGTGGATGGAAGGCGAGGCCGGGATCCTGCAGCAGCGGGTTGAGGTCGGCGCCATTGGCCGGCGGCGGAATGATGCGGGTGAATGGATTCGATGTCGCGACGATGAACAGCAGGAAGCCGAAGCCGATCATCGCCTGGACCGCCAGCACTCTCGCCTTCAATCCCAGCGGCAGGCTGCTGCCGAACAAGGCGACGAGCGCGCCGAACAGGGTGAGAATCAGCACCCACAGCACCATCGATCCCTCGTGGTTTCCCCACACCCCCGAGATCTTGTAGAGCATCGGCTTCAGCGAATGGGAGTTGTTGGCCACAACGGAGACCGAGAAATCCGACGTAACGAAAGCGTAGGTCAGCGACAGGAAGGCAATCAGAATCAGCGCGAATTGCATGACCGCCGCCGGCACCGCCATGGCCGCCAGAGCGGGCAGGCGGCGCTGTGCGCCCCACAGCGGCACGGTCATCTGAATGAACGCCACGCAGCAGGCGAGGATCAGGGCAAAATGGCCGATCTCGACGATCATCGGAGACTCCTTAGGCCGGCAGGATACCTATCTTACACCGCCCGGCGGCCCCGTGCGGCGGCGGTATCCTCGCCGATCTTGCCGATAAGACAAATGGTTCCGGTGCGACAGCTTGGCAAGCTGCCGTGCAGTTGCGCGCTGTATCCGAGGTTTTCGGCTAGCTGCCAGCGGCTTGCTTGGGCCGGTCCTGCCACAGCCGCCGGGCGGTATCCACCGCTTCGGCCTGTGTCGCCGCCCGGCCAAGCAGCTTAAGGGCAATCGCGGCCGTACCGATAACCGCTGCTTCCGGCCCCGGGGCAGTCAATTCGCCGCGCCACAGCGCCGCAACGCGCAGCGGATCGGACGGCTCCTCGCGCCAGGGATGCCGCTCGGTCAACGGCATGGCCTGCCAAATCTCCTCGCCGATCGCTCCATTCTCGACTGTGGCGACTCGGCAGGGTTTTTCGGGGTTGCGCTGGATCTCGCCGCCGCCGCCCTTGAAGATCGCGGCATGGGGCTGCCCCAGCAGCCGCGCCGTCTCGCTGTGGGACGGCAGGTAGGTGGGGTGGAAGACGCCCTGAAGCTGATAGCGCGCTCCGGCGGGATTGAGTTCCCGGCACAGGCTGTTGGCCGGCGACCGCACGCCAAGGATCGGCCGGAGATCGAACAGCTTCTGCATCGCCGGGCAGATCAGGCGCAGGGGCAGATAGGTCATCCGCCGCTCGCGCAGATGCGTCTCCGCCGCAAGGGCATCCTCAGCCGGCGCAATGCCGAGCGCCCGCAGCGTCTTTGGCGTCGTCACATCGCCCACGCCGTCGATGCCGTGCATCGCGATCCGGATGCCGTTGCCGGCCAGCAGCAGCGCGCTGAGGATAAAATAGGGAAGTTGTCTATGCCGGTCGGCGTAGGACGGCCAGTCCAAATCGATCTCCGCCGATGGCATTTCCCGAAGGCGTTTCCGCGTTGCCCGGACAAAACCAGCCAGTTCCGGCGGCGTTTCCTTGCGATAGCGCAGCAGCAACAGGAACGCGCCAAGCTGCACCGGCTCGACCTTGCCGGCGAGGACCATGGCCATGGCTGACTCCGCCTCGTCCTCGGTCAGCGGCCTCGATAGGGTCTCGCCGCGGCCAATGGTGCGGATCACCTCGGCAAACGGATGAGTCGAAGGCACTTCTTCGGATTCATCGCCGGACGATTCGGCGGCGGCTTTGGTCATGAAATTGGCCATGGCTGCAGCTTCACTGAATTTCCACGTTATTCCAAGGGGTTTAGGCGTCAGCGCAGGATGTCCCGGGAAAAACCCGATCAAATCCTGTCTGACTTGATCCTGATCAAGGCGGCTATCAGGCATTGCGTAATGACATAAAATTGTAATGAAGGATCGGGGACTGGGTGTTGCAGGTTTTCCAGCCGGACGTCGGGGGCGGATCGAATGGCCATCAAACAAGTCAAGGTCCAAGCAGGAAAGGGCCTGTCGGGGAATGGAGGCGCCGCTGTTTTGGCGCCCGACGGCGCACGTCCGATCGTTGAGGCTGTCGGAGCGCTTGGCGGTCAGAAATCCAACGGCAAGACTGAGACGCCCGCGGCCAAGCTGGCGCGCATGCGCCATGATCCCGATGCGATCCGCCGTGCGTTCGAAACCGGCAAGTATCCCTACAAATCACGTTTGCGCGGCTCGCAGTATGAGGAGCAGATGGCCAAGCTCCAAGTCGAACTCCTGAAAGCGCAGAACTGGGTCAAAGAGAGCGGCGAACGGATCGTCGTCCTGTTCGAGGGTCGGGACGCCGCTGGCAAAGGCGGCACGATCAAGCGCTACATGGAACATCTCAATCCCCGCGGCGCGCGGGTGGTGGCGCTGGAGAAGCCGACCGAACGGGAGCGCACCCAGTGGTATTTCCAGCGTTATGTGGAGCATCTGCCCTCGGGCGGCGAGATCGTCTTCTTCGACCGCTCCTGGTACAATCGCGCGGGCGTCGAACGGGTGATGGGATTCTGCACCCCGAACGAATATCTGGAGTTCATGCGTCAATGCCCGGAACTGGAACGCATGTTGTCGCGATCCGGCGTCCGGATGTTCAAGTACTGGTTTTCGGTCACGCGCGACGAGCAGCTCCGCCGCTTTCAGTCGCGCCAGACCGATCCCCTGAAGCAGTGGAAGCTGTCGCCGATCGACAAGCTCTCCATCGACAAATGGGATGCCTATACGGAAGCCAAGGAGGCGATGTTTTTCTACACCGATACGGCCGATTCGCCCTGGGTCATCGTCAAGTCGGACGACAAGAAGCGTGCGCGCCTCAATTGCATGCAGCATTTCCTCTCGTCATTGCCCTATCCGAAGAAAGACCGCCATGTCGTACCTGGCCCCGATCCTCTGATCGTCGGGACGACGAACCATGTGATAGGCCGCGACGAGCACATTCTTGGCAAGACCCTCCATCCCGCGAAGAAACACGATAAGGGCGACGCTCATCGGGTCTAGTACCTGTATTCCATGGAATGCCGGCAAATGGATTGTTCGAAGTAACGCGGGATTGATGCTTCGAAGCATGTAACGTCCCGACTCACGCGTCTACGCGATCGGGTACTAGTGGCCTGATCGCAACGTTTGGTTCCCATCCGTTGGCATCGAACCACTAGCGTCGGATCATCGCCAGCGGGTACTTCGACAGCGGCTCGGGCTTGTCATTGGTCAGGATGTAGGTGCGGCCCAGCGTCATGGCGTTCCCGCTGTCGGAATCCATCAGGATCATATGGGCGAAGAACACCATGTTAGGCTGCAGCTTCACCTCATTGCCGCGATAGAACATCGGATAGTCCATCCAGCTCGGCGTGAATTTTGCCCCGAGCGAGTACCCGCAGGCGTTGAGCCGGTGGCGCTGCATGCCATGCTCGTCCATCACCCGGGCGTGGGCGTCGAAAACGTCGCCGGCCTTGTGTCCCCGCCGCATGACGGCCTCGCACGCCTTCAACGCCGCGCGTACCGCCGCATCCATCTTCTCGTGATACTTGGTCGGCTTGCCGACGATGATCGTGCGCATGAGGGCGGCATGGTAGTGCCGGTACACGCCGGCGAACTCCAGCGTCAGCTGGTCGTTTCTCGAAAGCTTGCGCCGCCCCGCCTTGTAACGGCAGAGCAGCGCATCGCGGCTCGAGCCAATGATGAACTCGTTGCCCGGGTAATCGCCGCCGCCGGCGAAAACAGCGCCCTGCATGGCCGCCAGGATCTTGCCCTCATCGGCGCCCGCCTTGGCCTCGTCCACGCCGGCGCGCAGGGCCAGATCGCCCAGCTTTCCGGCTTTGCGTACATAGGCCAGCTCGGCCGGCGATTTCACCACCCGCAGCCGGTTGACCAGGTCCGACGCCTCCACCAGCGTGCAGAAGCCGGACAGTGCCGCATCCACGGCTTTGCCGTGATGGTGCGTCAGGCCATAGGCATTGGTCTCGATCCCCAGCTTTTTGCCCCGCGCACCCAGGCTTTCCAGCATGTCCTTGAGCTGGTCCGCCGGGCGCGCGCCTTGGGCATCGGTCCAGATGCGGATATCCTCCAAAATCGATGTGTGCTGCGCCTGCCGCAGGTCCGGCGCCCGGGTCAGCAGCGCCAGCTTGCCGTCCGCGCCCAAATACAGGCACTGGAAAAAGCAGAACCCGAAGGTGTCGTAGCCCGTCAGGTGATACATGCTCTCCTGTTGGAACATCAGCAGGCCGTCCAGGTCCTCTTTCTGCAGTTCTTTGATGGCTGCCCGTATGCGGGCCTTGTATTCCGGCAGTTCGAAGTGCAGTGCCATGAACGCCAAACTCCCCAAGAAATCCCTTTGGCCGGTTGCGGCCGTGGCGCCTGGTGGTTCGATGCCGACGGATGGTCCCCGTCCGTTGGCTGAATCGAACCACCAGCTATTTGATCTGGTGGGCTGATTCACGCAACGTTTGGGAACCAAACGTTGCGATCAGACCACTAGCATCGCTGCGCCGCCGCCCGCCGGCAAGGCGCATATAGCCGAATGATTTTAAGGCCTTGGCGGCGGTAACCACAGTCTTGATGCGGCAACTTGGCTATTGTGTTTGAACTCCGGCGACGTTTTCATGCGCGGCTTGGCCGGTGGAATGGGTCGCCAACTCTTGATGTTTATCAAGGTAATCTGTTGCCTCGACAGGTAATTATACAAGCGGGGCGCTTCTTTGCCCGGTCATCGGGTGCCACACAGCGGAGGACAGGGATGACGTTTTCTCGGAATAGGGTGCGGGGATGGATATTGGCCGCGGCTCCGGCGATGATGCTGGCGGCAGCGCCGGCGTTGGCCGAGGGCGATGTCGCGGCCGGCGAGAAGCTCTTCGTAAAGTGCAAAACCTGCCATGCGCTAGAGGCCGGCAAGAACAAAGTCGGGCCGTCCCTGGCCGGGTTGTTCGGTCGTGGCGCCGGTTCCCTGGCCGATTTCAACTATTCCGACGCGATGAAGGCTTCCGGGATCACCTGGGACGAAGCGACCTTGGGCGAGTATCTCGCCGATCCGAAGGGTAGGATACCCGGCAACAAGATGGTCTTCCCGGGCCTCAAGAAGGATGAAGACCGCGCCAACCTGATCGCTTATCTCAAGACGGCGACGGCGCAGTGACATGTTCGTGCCCTGTGACCGCTGGCACATTCCCAGCGGCGCAGGGCGCGTAGAAGGGTGAGCGCTTTGGGCACTGCATCGGGCCGGTGATTGCGGCCGTAGGTGGCTAAGTCGGACTGCAAGCGCGGGGAATCACAGTGAACTACAATGCTTTTTTTACCGAGAAGGTCGACCAGTTGCGGGCGGAAGGCCGTTACCGCGTCTTTGCCGATCTTGAGCGCTGCGCCGGCGATTTCCCCCATGCCCGCCGCCATGGACCCGGCGGCAAACGCACCGTCACAGTCTGGTGCTCGAACGACTATCTCGGCATGGGCCAGAACCCCAAGGTGTTGGCGGCGATGAAAGAGGCGCTCGACAATTGCGGCGCCGGCGCGGGCGGCACGCGCAATATCTCCGGCACCAACCATTACCACGTCCTGCTTGAGCGCGAGCTCGCCGACCTCCATGGCAAAGAAGCGGCGCTGCTGTTCACGTCGGGTTACGTCTCCAACATGGCGACCCTGGCGACGCTGGCGGCGAACATGCCGGATTGCGTGGTGTTCTCCGACGCCGGCAACCACGCCTCGATGATCGAAGGCATCCGCCACAGCCGCGCCGAGAAGCATATCTTCCGCCACAACGATCCCCAGGATCTGGACCGCTTGCTGTCTCAGGTGGACGCGGCGCGGCCGAAGATCGTCGCCTTCGAATCGGTTTACTCAATGGATGGCGACATCGCGCCAATCGCCAGGCTATGTGACGTGGCCGAGTGCCATGGCGCCATGACCTATCTGGATGAAGTGCATGCCGTCGGCCTCTACGGACCGCGCGGCGGCGGCATCGCCGATCGGGACGGGCTGATGGATCGGCTGACGGTCATCGAGGGCACACTGGGCAAGGCGTTCGGCGTGCTCGGCGGCTATATCGCCGGATCGGCGGCGCTGGTGGATTTCGTGCGCAGCTACGCCTCCGGTTTCATCTTCACCACGGCACTCCCCCCGGCCGTGGCCGCGGGCGCCCTGGCCAGCGTGCGCCATCTCAAGCAGAGCCAGATCGAGCGCCAAGCGCAGCAGGACCGCGTCCGCCTGTTGAAGCGCCGGCTCGGCGAGGCCGGCATTCCCATGCTGCCCAGTGACAGCCATATCGTGCCTGTGCTCGTGGGCGACCCCGTGCGCTGCAGGGACATCTGCGACAAGCTGATGGAGCGCTTCGACATCTATGTGCAGCCGATCAACTATCCGACCGTGCCGCGGGGCACCGAACGCCTGCGGCTGACTCCCGGCCCGCTGCATAGCAAGGAAGCGGTCGAGCGGTTCGTTGCCGCTCTATCGGAGATCTGGGGCAAGGCCGCCAATCGCAAGGTCGCCTGAATCCGCCACTCCTGCTTTCCGTCGGAAACCAGAAGCTCGATCTCCAGCGGCGTCAGCGTATCCGCGATTTCCGTATCCGGTGTGGCATCCCTGATGAGATCGTTCACCTTCTCGAAATTCGCCACGCGAACCGGTCGAACTTGACCTGATCGGCGACAACGGCCGTCGTCCGCGCGGAAATCAGGATCGCGCTGTGCAGTAGCCCTTCCACCCGTGAGAAATCCATCAGCCAGGGCGTGCTGGAGACCGCACCTGCGCCGATGAAGGCAAAGTCGGCGAAGTAGTCGGACAGCGTTGCCGTTGCGGCCGGCGAGCTTGCCGCAGCTCAACAGATCGTTGGAGATGATCGTCAGGTTCCGCCGGGACATCAGGGCCTCGGGGACGGATTGGGTCGTCATGCCGCTGCATCTCCTGGGCAACGCCCTGTTCAAGCGCACCATCTATGGCCGCCTGCCGCTGTCCCACCTGGGCGGCCTGGCGCTGCGCGCGCTGCTGCCGATGCTCACCGCCGCCATGCCCCTCTGGACGCACCTGGCGCTGAGCCCCGCGACGCCGGCGATCGCCATCACCGTGGCGGCGTGGGAGACTGTTTCGCTGAAGACGCCGGTCGCGGTGCATAGGGTGAGAAACTCGCATTGTATCTGCACCCCGAGCGTCATCCCGGACAATCTCGCCGCGCTACGCGCTGTGCGAGATTTCCGGTATGGCAATTGTGGTCTGCAGCCGTCGCAAATAATTCTTCATCGGCCCAAACACTACTGACAGAACGCTGACAGGAGCAGGCAGCTACCTTACCTCCCCATCAACCCTCGCAAAGTGGGAGGAAGCCCATGAACGCTCTGACAAGACCCCGGGAAATCGACGCGGTCGAAGCCAACAGCCGCCGATGCGACGACGCCATTCTCTTGCCGCTGATCGCGACCCAGGCGCTGTTCATCAGCGTGGACGCCGGCCGCCGCAATCCGCCGCGCCGCGAACCTCGGGAGGGCGAGCCGGAGAAGCCCTGGTACAGCCGCCTCGCCGCCGCGATCGGGCGAATGCTGGAGCCGCGCCAGCCGCGCTATCCGCTCACCGAACATCTCTGCCGCGACATCGGCCTCGA
>JBJXDY010000002.1:0-6848 GCA_046154965.1 Dongiaceae bacterium
ACATGTGGACGTACTGGCGCCTGCTGGAGGGCGAGGTCTATCTGCCCGAGGGCGTGGATTTCCGCACCGCCGACGACCGCGACAGCCCCGTCCTGCATGTGGAGCTGATGAATGCGCCGGTGGTGGCCGAGGACGGCCGCGAATTCCCGGACAAGCACTTCTACATGTATGCGCGCTATGCGGCCGAGCGGGTCGGAGCACCCGGCATCCAGGGCGGCACGATCCCGGTGAAGATCGGCGGCAAGGCGGATGTGGAGCCCTATGGCCACCTCAACGACAAGTACCAGGCCGACGACTGGTTCGCGGATTACTACTGCGCCACGCTCGCCTACCTGTTCGGGCGCTTCAAGGGCGCGCGCAAGCTGTTCAAGGAGCGGCGCAACGGCGGCATCGGCGCCTTCACGCCGGATAACGTGCCTGTCTTCGACTGGGTGGCGCCGAACGCCTGGATGATCGCGGACTCCAACCACGGCTTCAAGATGATCGGCGTCGGCGAGCTGTCGGCGCGGCACCTGACCGGCGGCCCGCTGCCCGACGAGCTGAAGCCCTTCAGCCTGAAACGCTATGCCGACGGCTGGACCTATGGCGGCGGGAATTCGAACTGCCCGTGGGTGTAGGGCGGCGGCGAGTCTCTCTTGAATTCCCTCTCCCCTCGGCGGAGAGGGGCAGGGGTGAGGGGGCTGCGCGCGGCGGCGCGCGATGAATCTGCGTGGACGCGTGCGCGCGCGCGTAACAACCCGCAACGCTCCCTCAATACCCTAGCTTAGCTCAGCCAGTTTTCTCGTTGCCGCGCTGCCGCGCGGAAACCCCTCATCCCCTGCCCCTTCTCCCCCAAGGGGAGAAGGGAGTCCGCGCGATGGGCGACGCGCCCGTCACCCGCCAGATCGCGTCCCCCACATCGTCGGCCACCAGCAGCGAGCCGTCGGGGCCGATGGTGACGCCGACGGGGCGGCCGTAGGACTCCTTCTCGTCCGCCGACAGGAATCCCGTGAGGATGTCCCGCGGCGGGCCGCCGGGGCGGCCGATTTCGAAGGGCACGAAGATCACCTTGTAGCCGCTGAGGGTGCTGCGGTTCCAGGAGCCGTGCTGGCCGATGGCCATGCCCTGGGGGAAGCCCGGCAACGTGCCCGCGGGCAGCCAGCAGAGGCCCAGCGAGGCGGTGTGGCCGCCGAGCGCGTAGTCGGGCGTGAGCGCGCGCGCCACCAGCGCCGGGTCCTGGGGCACGCGGCCGTCCGCCGTCTGGCCCCAATAGCAATAGGGCCAGCCATAGAAGCCGCCGTCGCGCACGCTGGTGAGATAGTCGGGCGGGGTCTCGTCGCCAAGGCCGTCGCGCTCGTTGACGACCGTCCAAAGCATGCCGCTGGCCGGCTCCCAGGCCAGGCCCACGGGGTTGCGCAGGCCCGAGGCGAAGATGCGGCTCTTGCCGGTTGCGATCTCGATCTCGTGGATGGCGGCGCGGCCCTCCTCGGCTTCCATGCCGTGGTCGCCGATGTTGCTGAGGGAGCCGACGCCGGCATAGAGCTTCGTTCCGTCGGGGCTCGGCAGCAGGCTGCGCGTCCAATGGCCGCCGGGCTTGAAGCCGCAGAGCTTGCGGCCGGCCGCCGTGATGCGGGTGGCGCCGGGCGCGTAGGGAAAGGCCATCACGCCGTCGGTGTTGCCGACATAGAAAGTATCGCCCAGCAGCGCCATGCCGAAGGGCTGGCTCAGGCCGGAGAGGAAGCTGTCGCGGGTTTCGGCCACGCCGTCGCGGTTGCTGTCGCGCAGGAGCGTGATGCGGTTCGGGCTGACGCCCACGGCCGCGGCGCGCTTCATGGTGGAGACCATGGCGTAGTCGAACAGGCTGTCGACGCGGCCGGGGAGGAAGAGCGCCTCGGCGGTGAGCACGTCGCCATTGGGCAGCACATGGATCCAGCGGGGATGCTTGAGCCCGGTGGCGAAGGCATTGACCTTGAGGCCGGGGGCGGCCACCGGCATCTGCCCGGGGGCAAAGCCGCGGGCGGTGGGCATCTTCAGCGTGGGGATGGCGCCTTGCGGCTTTGCCGCGGGGATCGCGGGCGTGGCGCCGAAGGCGGGCGCGGGCTGCGGCGTCCCCATTCGCCGCCAGAGGATGGCCGCGTCGCCGATGAGGGCCACGACGCGGGCGAAGCTGTCTTGAAGCATGCTGTGTTCCTTTTTTCGAAGGCGCGCATGTTAGCCGACGGCGCCCGGCGTTGGAACCTGTGACGCCGGTCACACCGGCAGCGCTTTCCGGGCCCAGAACCTCGAAAGCAACAAAAGAACCGGATTTGTGACGCCGGGTTAAGTGTCTTTTGACGAGACGGTGACGGCCGCTGCGTAGATGTAGCGTCGGCCGCACAAGCCAAGGCGGCGGATACGGCCGGCGGCCCTGAACGGGCGGGATCGCCCGGGACGCCGCGGAACGAGCAGGAGACCTATGATGCGGATTTTCATTTTCGACGCGTTGCCTTTGGAGAACGCGCCTTTCGAACCGGGGCATGGTCCCGGCGTCTTCATGCGGATCGCGGCGGCGATCGGCCGCGTGAAAGGCCGCCTGGCGCTGGCGATGGAGCGTCCGCGGCAGCGGCGCGCGCTGGCGCGGCTCAGCGACCATCAGCTGGCCGATATCGGCCTGAGCCGCGAGCAGGTGCTGGCCGAGAGCACCGCGTCGGTCTGGCAGGATGACTCGGCGCCGGCAAGCGCGCGGGCGGCGGTGCTGGTCGATGATCTGCGCCATGCCGCGTAAGCGTGCGCGCTCCGGCCGGAGGTTCCCATGAACAGCGGCCGGCGGCGCGGATTCACCGATCTGATCATCCGGTCGCTGGGCGCCGCGGCGAGCGCCGCCTCGCCCGTGGCGGGCGAGGCGGCCGGGGGCGAAGGCCTGCGTGCCAAATCGCGCGCAACGCCGCCGCTCCAGCCCGCGGTCCCGGCGAATGGGAACAACGTCAACCAGCAGGAGGAGGAAAAAAAGCCCTAACAGATCGTTCGTCTTACCAAGCGTACCCCTGACCACCAAACTGCCCCCTGCTCTCACCCTCCGCCCCCGGATCAGGTCCGGGGCAAGCCCTCTGCCCGGTGAGATGCAGGGGATCTTTTTTTGGAGGTCACCGCGCGGCATGCTGTTCGCCGGGCGACGTGTTCAACGCCCTGACCCCCGGCGGTGGGCCAGGGTGCTTCGATGCTGAGCCGCCGCGCTGTCGGCACCGCCGTCTTCGGCGGCATGATCGGCGCATCGGCGCTGGGCATCTTCATGATTCCCTTGCTCTACGTGGTCTTTCTGTGGCTGCGGGAGAAGCTGAAGGGGCTTGGAAGGAAGGCAGAACCGCCGACGAGCGATCCGGCCGCGCATCCGGCGGCGTAGCAGCATATCCGTCAGTCACCGGCAAACCGCAATCCGGCGAGGTCCGCCGAAATCTCAGCGCCGCCGATGGCCGGCGCAATGCGGAGCCTCGGCGAATTGAGCGCCGCAACAACACCGGCCAGGACCAGCGCATTGCGGTTTTTCTTGCCCGGCGCATCGAGAAGCCTGCTATCCGGCCAGACGGCGGCGACTTGTTCGCCGTAATGCGCCGCCGCCCGGTCGCCGTCATCAAGCACATGCACATTGGCGATGAACAGGCCGGCCGGCGACCGCAGGCGGTCGCGGACTATCCGTAGACAGCCGGCCGTTCCGAACTGCGGCGGCAGATGATTGCCGACATAGGCGTCGAGGACGATAGCGTCGTAAAGTTGCGCGCTCTCGGCCAGAAGCTCCGCCCCATCCACAGCATGGCAGACTACCCCGGCCGGCAGGCGAAAATACTGCCGCGCCAGGCGGAATGACCAAGAATCGACATCGGCAATCGTTACTTCGATACCCGCGCCATGGAGCATGGTGGCAAGCGTGCCGCCGCCGCAACCGATCATCAGCACCTCGCGGCAGCCGGCCTGCAGCAGCAGATCG
Source organism: Dongiaceae bacterium (assembly GCA_046154965.1). GTDB lineage: Bacteria > Pseudomonadota > Alphaproteobacteria > Dongiales > Dongiaceae > DATKFM01. Next base: position 3,941 of record JBJXDY010000002.1, read on the forward strand.
AATATGGCGTGAATGTAGGCGACGAGACTGACGCCGCCGGCGTCGGCTTCGCTCTGATGGACTTGTCCCTGATCATAGCGGAATGCGCCGGTGGCATTGTCGCGGGACACGACGATCTCGCCGAATTGGGAGGCGATCCTGGCGATCGGAGTCATGACCGCCGAAAGAAGCAGAATTGCCGCTGAGACGCAAAGGCCGCGACCCGGCCGCCGTGGGAGCGCCGCATTGCCGGCTGCGGCGGCCGACCAGAAAACACAGGATCGCCAGCGCCTGAATGGACGCGGCGGCGATGAAGAACAGCGGGACATTGCCGCCGCCATTCGCGGCAGCATCGGACGCCATGCCGCGGATCAGGCCGAAAACCACGGGGGCAAAAGCGTAGGTTCCCTGCCCTATCGCGATGATGAGCGCGACGACGCGCTGGACGTCCTCCTTGGCGAACTCCACCTGGGCGATCAGGGGCGGCAGCGAGGTGGCGTTGCCGATGCCGAAGCCAAAGAGGGCGACGCCCAGCATCAGCAACGGCGTGCTCTGACCGGCCGCGCCGAGGAACGCCAGCGACCCCGCGATCTGAACGGCATGGCTGGCGCAGGCGATCAGCCGGCGGTCGGCGCCCGCGGGCATGAGCCAGCCGACCAGCGTGCGGCCACCGATGGCGCAGGCTGTCGCCAGCCCCATCGCCCAGCCGGCATACTGCGCCCCAAGCGCAGGTACGAGCAGCGAGAAGAGGTGGGCGATCAGGCCGATTTGCGCGAAGAGGCCGAGGGACATGGCGCCGGCGAGGCTGAGGAACTTCGCGCTGCGCCACAGCCCGAAGCCCGGGAGCGGCAGTGCCTGTGGCGAGGCGGCCGTCGGAAGCGGGGCGCCCGCCGCGGTGCCGTCGGCAAGCAGACCCATCTGCTGCGGCGTGAGCGAGAAGACGCGGGCCGACAGCATCCACACCACGACGACCATGGCGATGCCGATCAGCACTGCCGCCGGGGCAAAACCGAGCCGGCCGATCGCGGCAACCCAAAGCGGCGCGAAGATGACGCCGCCGATGCTGGCGCCGTTATAGGCCGCGGCAAGCGCCGCCGGGCGGCCGCGCACGAACCAGGGCGAGACGATCGCGTTAACAGCGGCAGCACCCATAGCGACCCAGCCGGCGCCGCTGAAGACCGTCGCCGCAAACAACTGCCAGGGCGCGTCCGCCGCCGCCCAGCCGAAGATGCCGACCGCCAGCGAAACCGCACCGCCCTTGGTGACGGCGGGCGGACCGAAGCGGCGGTAGAGCGCCGGCAAATTGGCCACCACCAATGCGCCGACGACGAAATGCACGGTGACAGCCGTGGAAACCAATGGCAGCGGCCAGCCGCGGGACACCTGCACGGCGTGGAGATAGACCGGCGGGCCATAGAAGCCGACGCCCCAACCGAAGATGGCGAGGATGAAGGCGGCGCCGACGACGCGCCAGCCGAAGAAGAGGCGATCGGCCGATGCGGCGGCGATTTGATTTTCTGAAAGCGGGTGATCGGGCGCGGAGTTCATTGCCCTTGTCTGGCAGTTACCGGCCGGACATGCTACGGTCGCTGCCGAACTATGGCGGTCGCCCCGCGCGCTAGTATGCGCGCCAACATGCCGGAGGATCTTCCATGTCCAGCAATGCCGCTTTCGCCGAGATCGCCGCCCTGGCCGGAGATCCGGCCCGCGCCGCCATGCTGAATGCGTTGATGGATGGCCGCGCCCTCACGGCCTCCGAGTTGGCTGAAACCGCCGGAGTCACGCCGCAGACCGCGAGCGGACATTTGTCGCGATTGACGACGGCAGGGTTGCTGACGATCGAGAAGCAGGGCCGCCACCGCTATCACCGCCTCGCCACGCCGGCGGTTGCCCGGATGCTCGAAGGCATCATGCAGGTGGCCTCGGCCCTCAACCCGCCGAAGCGCAAGGTGGTCGTGGGCCCGCGTGACGCGGCGCTGCGCACGGCGCGCACCTGCTACGATCATTTGGCGGGGCGCTGGGCCGTGGCGGTCGCCGACGCGCTGGTGGCCGGCGGCCATGTGGAACTGGACAGCGAGGGCGGTCTGGTCACCGGCAAGGGCGCGGCGCTCCTGAAACGGCTGGGGGTGGACGTCGAGGGCGTGACCGTCGAGCCTGGCCATCGCACGCGGCGGCTGCTCTGCCGCCCCTGCCTGGATTGGAGCGAGCGACGCCCGCATCTGGCGGGCGCGGTGGGATCGGCGCTGCTGGGCCACTACCTGGACAAGGGCTGGGTGCGGCGGCTGAAAGGCACCCGCGCCGTCGAGATCACGCCGAAGGGCCAGCGGGGATTCCGCGAGACGTTCGGCGTCAGCGGCTGATCCATCGACGGCTGGCGCACCGCTAAGGTTTGACCGGCTCGTTCGTGCGCATGCGGAGGATGTAAGTCAGGAAATACTTCCCGCTTTCGAAATCCCACCTCAGGGCTTGGCTTCTATGCTTGGCCTCGCGCGCCTGCTCATTCGGGCCTAACGGTGGCAGGAATTGAAAGCGGCTGGGATCGTTCGGCGTGGCGTCGTCACCTTCGACTATTCTGAGGCCGATAGAGTCGACAAAGCTAATCGAGGCCGATCCAAAGGTCCCAGCCCAGTTCTCGGAGTCGATGGTATCGTCGCAGTCATACTCAATTTCGCCGGCAGCGGGAGCACGCGACGTATTGCCGTCTATGGTGATACGGGTGAAAATCTCGTCGGAGCCAAATTCCGGATTCGTTTCGTCCTCGCAGGCAAGAGCTAGAAACTCTACGAACCGGATGTTGGTATCCAGTTGCGCCGAAACCACGATGTTATCCGCGGTGGGCTGCGCTTGCCGGATCACCAGAAAGCCCGTCGAGCCCGGACCCATGGGCGAGACGAATCGATGGGTCGTGCCGGAGACCCGCGGCGGCGGC
>JBJXDY010000003.1:0-6474 GCA_046154965.1 Dongiaceae bacterium
AAGGGGAAAGAAAAATGGCCGAGCAGTTTCCACGCTTCGATCTAACCGGGCAGACCGTGCTCGTGACCGGCGCCGCGCGCGGTCTCGGCCGCGCCTGTGCGCTGGCTTGCGCCAAGGCGGGCGCTGAAATCGCGCTCGGCTTGCGCGATGTGAAGTCCGGGCCGGGCCGGGAACTGGCGGCCGAGATCAAGGCGCTGGGCCGCAAGGTCCTGCCGCTGCAGATGGATGTGGCCGAACTCGACCAGATCGAAAGCGCCATCGCCCAGGCCGAGTCGCACTTCGGCAGGATCGACGTGCTCGTGAACAACGCGGGCATCGGGCCGGAGAATCTGGCGGAAAACGTCAATGAGGCGGATTTCGACGCCACGTTGGCGGTGAATCTGAAAGGCACTTTCTTCGCCAGCCAAGCCGCCGGCCGGCGCATGATCAAGCGCAAGGCCGGCTGCATCGTCAATATGAGCTCCCAGGCCGGCACGGTGGCGCTGAAGGGCGAGCCGATCTACTGCATGACCAAGGCGGCCATCGACCACCTGACCCGCTGCCTCGCCAACGAATGGGCGCAGTACAACATTCGCGTGAATGCCGTGGCGCCGACCTTCATCTGGACCGACGGCACCGAGCCGGCCCTGTCCGATCCTGCGTTTCTGAAGCAGACCATCGCCAGCATCCCCCTGGGCCGCATCGGCGAGCCCATGGAGGTGGCGGGTGCCGTGGTGTTCCTCGCCTCACCCGCGGCGTCGCTGATCACCGGCGTGTCATTGCGGGTCGATGGCGGTTGGGCGCTGCCATAACTCTCTGTTTGTCATTGCTGCGTGGCGGAAGAACGCTAAACCACCTTCACCGTGATCTCCGCGATGCCCTCAACCCCGCCATGCAGCACATCCCCGCGCTTGACAGCGGACACCCCCGCCGGCGTTCCCGAGTAGATCAGATCGCCCGGCCTGAGCTCGAACAGCCCCGAGAGATAGCTGATCGTCTCCGGCACGCCCCAGATGAGCTGGCTGAGATCGCCCTGCTGCTTCACCGCGCCGTTGACCTTCAGCCAGACGGCGCCCTTCTGCGGGTGGCCGATGGCCGACGCCGGCACGATCTCCGAACAGGGTGCCGCATGCTCGAACGCCTTGCCCACTTCCCAGGGCCGGCCCTGCTTCTTCGCCTCGGCCTGCAGATCGCGCCGCGTCATGTCCAGGCCGACGGCATAGCCGAACACGCAATCCAGCGCGCGCTCCACCGGGATGTCGCTGCCGCCGCGATGCAGCGCCACCACCATTTCGAATTCGTGATGCACGTCGCTGGATTTCGGCGGATAGGGAAAATCGCCGCCGCCGGGAATCAGCGTGTCCGGATTCTTCTGGAAAAAGAACGGCGGCTCGCGGTTCGGATCGTGGCCCATTTCCTTCGCATGCTCGGCGTAATTGCGGCCCACGCAATAGATCCGGTGCACCGGGAACAGCTTGTTCATGCCGCGGATCGGCAGCGCCGGCACCGGCGCCGGCTGGAACAGATAGGCGGCTTCCTTGACCATCACGTTTGTCATCTAACCCCCGCATAGTACTCAATGCGCTTTTCCAGATAGGCCACGGTTTCCGAAACCACCATGGCGAAGGCGAACAGCAGGATCGTCAGCGCCCAGAACTCTTCCATCAGGAAGTTGCGCGAATAGATCTCGAACAGCTCGCCATAGCCGATAATGGAAACCAGCAGTTGGCCGATCACCACGCCTTTGACGCCGCGGATCAGGCCCAGGCGCAGCCCGGCCAGGATCTCGGGCAAGGCAGCCAGCAGGATGATGCGCGTGTAGAGCTGCCAGCGGCTGGCGCCATAGCTGCGCCCCATCTCGACCAGCGAAGCCGACACATGCCGCACGCCGGCCCGGGTATCCAGGACGATTATCCAGACCGCGAACAGGAAGACCGAGACGACGATCGTCCGTTCGCCCATGCCCGAGAGGATCATCAGCACAGGCACCAGTGCGGAAAGCGGCGCGCTGACGAACAGATTCACCCACATGCCCAGCAGCTTGTCGGCGGCCTTGACCCGCCCCATCAGCACGCCAAGCGCGATGCCGATGACGGCCGCCAGCGCCATGCCGATGCTGAATGCCCGCAATGTGGTGACGGTGGCGGCCTGAAATTTCTCCAGCCGCACGAGATCGACCACCGCCGCCAGCACCGACGAGAATGGCGGGATCAGATACATCAGGCCGCTCTGCCCGACGATCTCCCACAGCAGGCACCAGACCAGGATCGAGGCCATCATGGGCACGCGGTATCCGAACAAGGTCATGCCGCGCTCACGTCACATACTGCCGCAGGCCCTGCCAGATCTCTTCCACCGTATCCAGATAGGTGCGGTCGCGGCGGATATCGTCGGGCGAAGCCGTGCGGTCGATATGGGGTTCGATGATTTGGGACACCTGCCCCGGCCTGCGGGACAGCAGCACCACGCGATCGGAGACATAGACCGCCTCTTCGATGCTGTGGGTGACGAAGATGAAGGTTTTGCGCTCCACGGTCCGTAGCCGCAGCAGGTCTTCCTGGAACTTGCGGCGAGTCTGCTCGTCGACCGCGGAGAACGGTTCGTCCATCAGCAGAACATCCGCATTGACAGCCAGCGCCCTGGCGAGCCCAACCCGCTGCCGCATGCCGCCGGAGAGTTCGTGGGGATAGCGATTCTCGAATCCGGCAAGGCCCACCTCGCCGATATAGTGGCGCGCGCCCGCCTCACGTTCGGCTTTCGGCGTTCCCCGCAGCTCGAGCCCGAAGGCGACGTTGCGCAGCACGGTCGCCCAGGGCAGAAGCGCGAAATCCTGGAACACGAAGGCGCGCTCCGGACCCGGGCCTGTCACCTTCTTGCCGGCAACGATCACCTCGCCGGCGCTCGGCTGCAGAAGCCCGGCGATGATCTTGAGCAGCGTGGTTTTGCCGCAGCCGCTGGGCCCAAGCAGCGAGGTCAGCTTGCCTTGGGGAAACATCAGATCGATGCCGCGCAGCGCCTCGACGCCGCCGGAATAGACCTTGCCGATGCCGCGCACCGCCACGATGGCGGCGGCTTCATCGGCATGTCCGATTCCCGTCGGCGGGGCCTTCATCTTCTGCAGCGTAGCCATAATCATGCTTTCTTCAATTCCGGCCGGAGCAGCGCGATTTCCAGCCGCTGCAGCAGCGCCAGGGTCAGCGCGGAGAACAGGATGATCGAGGCGATGGCGGCATACATCTCCGCATAATCGGCCACCGCCCGGTGATAGGTGATGAGATCGCCGATGCCCGTCGGCGTGATCAGCAGTTCGGCCAGCACCACGCCGATGAAGCCCGCCGCCACGCCCAGGCGCAGGCCGGCGAAGATCACCGGGCTGGCATCGGGGATGACGATCTTGGCGATCTGCTGCGCCCGCGTGCCCTGGAACGAGCGGCACATATCGACCAGCGACGGATTGACGTTGCGCACCGCTTTGTAGCAATTGAGCACGATGACAGGCAGGGCCAGCAGCATCACCGACAGCGACTTGGCGACGAGGCCGATGCCGTAGATGAATGTGACCAGCGGGATCAGCGCCGCCACCGGCGCCGCCTGCAGCACGATGAACACCGGAGCGCCCAGCCACTCCGCCCCCTGCCGCAGGCCCATCAGCACGCCGAGCCCGATGCCGATGACGGCCGAGGCGATGACCCCGATCGCCAGCGGCTGCAGCGTCGAGAGATAGGCGCGCGGCAGGCTGCCGTCGAAGATCATGCTGAAGAATGCCGTTGCCGTTTCCGAGAATGGCGGGAAGGCATAGTTGATGGGAATTTGTCCGGCAATTTCCCACCCGCCGCAGAACAGCGCGACCGACAGCAGGCGCCAGAGCCAGGCGTAGTCCCGTTCTGTCGGCGCGCCCTCGGAAAGCGCAGCCGGGGCTCGAGCGGCTCCGGCTTCGTCATCGAAACGTACGGTCAATGGATCGCCCGGAGCCTAAATGATGCCGAGTTTTTCAAGCGCGCGGTTCAGCGGCCCGAGATCCCAGAAATCTTCCGTCTTCAGAGAAGCCGGATCGCCTTCGAGCTGGCCGGCCACGCTGTAGAAGCCGAAATCGTCCTGCGCCGCCGTTTCGCCGCCGCCATTGTCGGGAAACGCGCCCGAGGCGACCGATTCCTCGAAATAGGGGACCACCTCCGGCTCGAGATCCGCCGGCAGGTCCGCCAGCAGGTTATACTGCTTGCGCAGGTCGGCGACGCCAGCCGGATTGGCGTTGACCTCGCGCCAGGTGGTGATCAGCGATTCCACCAGGATGTCCACGGCCGCCTGCTCTCGGCTCAGGAATTCGGTGTTGGCATAGAGCGCTTCGTCGCTGGCGTTCACGCCCTCCATCGGCAGCACGGCGAACTTGCCGGGCGCCTTGTCCTCGATCATGCGCCGGTTCGCGGCGTCGACAATAGTCGCCTTGACATTGCCCTGCAGCAGCGCGCCGGCGCGCACTTCCGCGCCCGCGACATAGTTGATGTTGCTGTAGGTGATGCCATTGCGCTGGGCCATCAGCTTCATGATGGCCTCGGTGCCGGAGCCACGGGAATGCACCGCCACTTCCTGCCCATCCAGATCCTTCCACTCCTTGTAGAACTCGACATTCACGATCGGATAGAAGCGCAGCGTGCTGAGCTGATAGAATATCCGGATCGGCGCCTTCACCTTCTGCAGCAGCGCATAGGGCGTGCCGACACCCACATCGGCCTCGCCGCTCACCACCGCTTGTGCGGCGATATCTTCTTCCTTGAAGAAGGTGACCTCGATGTCGACTCCCTTCTCCTTCGCCCGCTCGATGGCGATCAGGAAGTTCAGCGACTCGACGCTGGCGATGTCGCCGAAAGCGATGCGGATTTTGTTGTCAGCGGATTGCGCCGGCGACAGCGACAGCGTAGCGGCAATCAACGCGGCGCCGGCAATGCCGGCAAGACGACGCAGAAATCTGGCCATTGGATCCTCCCAAGCCCTGTGTTGCGAACCAGCCCGGCCTTTGCGGCCCTTCTTTGCAATCATTCGTCGATTGGTTTAACTTGGTTGAAATGTGCCGTCAATGAAAGCTTGACCTGCTTGAATTTCCCGTGCATATCAGCGAACCAATCATTTGATTGGTTGAAGACATGGAACTGAGATCGGCAACCGCTCAGGTTATCAGCACCCCCGCCGAAGGCGTCTCGGCGCTCGCCCAGTTGCGCGCCTATCTCGCCAGGACGCCGCTCGCCGCCGACAGCCGCCTGCCGCCGGAACGCGAGTTGTCACAGGCCCTGGGCGTCACCCGTGCCGAGCTGCGCAAAGCGCTGGCGGTGCTGGAGGCCGAGGGCCAGCTCTGGCGCCATGTGGGCAAGGGCACCTTCCTCGGCAACCGCCCGCTCGATACGCTGGCCGATATCGCCGCGATCTCCCACCGCACCAACCCGGCGGAGGTGATGCGCACGCGCCTGCTGATGGAGCCGGAGGTGGCGCGGCTCGCGGCGCTGAACGCCTCGCCGGCGCAGATCGCGGAGATGCAGACCTGCCTGAAGAAAAGCCGCGAAGCCGGGAGCTGGCGGCAATACGAAGCCTGGGACAATCGCCTGCACCGCGTCATCGCCGAGGCGACGCAGAATAACCTGCTGCTCTCCCTGCTGGATACCTTGAACGCCGTGCGCCGCGCCGTCGCCTGGAGCCGGGCGCGCAAGAACCCGGTCAAGCCCGATCCCGATCATCACAGCTTCGCCGAGCATGAAGCCATCGTCGCCGCCATCGCCGACCGCGACATGGGCCGCGCCGCTGCCGGCATGCGCAGGCATCTGGAGTCGGTGGAGCGCAACCTGCTGAAGGCCAGTTTCAACGGCGGGTGAGCATCCCTATCCCGGATACCAGATCTTCCGTGGATCGTTCGCCGCGCGGACATAGGCGTAGGAGCTGTCCACCAGCCGCTTCAGGTCATAGCGCGGCCGCCAGCCCAGGCGGTAGCGCGCTTTCGCATTATCGAGCCAGGTGCCGTGATAGGGCGTCGGCACTTCCACCGACGGCAGGCCGCGCGTCGCCTTGAGATGGGCGGCGACCGCGCCGTAATCCACCGGCTCGTCCATGCAGATGTTGAAGGTCTGCTGCCGCGCGCCCGGATGATCCAGCGACTTTAGGATGGCGTCGACCAGATCGTCGACATGCACGAAGTTGCGCCGCATCGGCGTGCCATCGGCATCCAGCATCAGAGGCACGGTGCCGGCCTTCCGATAGCCGGCCGCGCGGTCCTTGCCGACGAGATCGATCCAGCGCGGCCCGCCGAACACGTCCTCGCCGAACGACATGGTGTATTTGAAATCGTCCTTCTCCATGATCCAGGGCGCCCGCAGGCAGCAGCCGGCGAAGTCGTACTGGATGTAGTATTGCTCCAGCATCACCTCTTCGAGCACCTTCGACAGCGCATAGCAGCCGGGATAGGCGCTGTGGCGGTCGGCCTCCGTCACCGGCGCGGGCCGGCGGTAGAAGAAA
>JBJXDY010000004.1:0-22029 GCA_046154965.1 Dongiaceae bacterium
TACCCCCCGCCGCTCCGCCGCCTCGGCGGAGCAAACGCGCGCGGCCATCCTGGCGGCGACCATCAAGGTCGTCGCCCAGCACAGCCTGTCGGGCACCACGGTGGAGCGGGTGGCGGTCGCGGCGGGCGTCGCGCCGGCGACGGTGATCCTGCATTTCAAGCGCAAGGAGGCGCTGCTGGTGGCGGTGCTGGAGGAGCTGGCGCGGGAGTTCGAGCTGGCGCGTCAGCAGGCACTCTTGGGCGCGGCAGAGGACCCGGTGGCGGCGCTGAACCGGCTGATCGATGCGACCTTCGATCCCCCGGTCAGCGATCCCGCGAAGATCGCCGTATGGTACGCCTTCTGGGGCGAAGCCGGCTCGCGCAGCGTCTATCTTGAGCGCTGCGGCTCGATCGATCACACCTACTTCGCCGATCTCGAGAAGATCTGCGCCAATCTGGCCGAGCGCGGCGGCTATACGCATATCGAGCCCAAGGCGGCGGCGATGGGCCTGGTGGGCAGCATCGAATATCTCTGGCAGGAGATCATGGTGGCCGGTCCCGCCTTCGACCGGGAGCGCGCACGGCGGACAGTGCGCAACTACCTCGCCAATCTTTATCCGCAGCATTTCACGACAGAACCCTGAGCCGTAGGGAGTCCCGATCATGACCGAGCTGCAGTCCTTGCCGTCATCGCCGGCGCAGAAGATCCCGGCCCATGGCGACCTGCCCCGCGGCCTGCCGGCCTGGACCTATTTCAACAATGAGCTGACCGAGCTGGAGTATGAGCGGATCATCCGCCCCTCCTGGCAGTTCGTCTGCCATGTGAACCAGCTGAAGAAGCCCGGCGATTTCGCCACGCTGGACATGATGAAGGACTCGGTCATCGTCATGCGCGGCAAGGACGGCGCCATCAGGGCCTTCAGCAACGCCTGCAGGCATCGCGGCACCAAGCTGCTGGACGGCAGCGGCTCCTGCAAAGGCCGCATCACCTGCCCCTATCACGGCTGGTCCTATGGCCTGGACGGGCGCCTGGCCAGCGTGCCGTCGGAGCGCACCTTCCCGGGCATCGAGAAGGAAGAGCTGGGCCTGAAGCCGGTGGATTTCGAGATCCTGCTGGGCCTGCTGTTCATCCGCATCTGCGGCGACGGTCCGAGCGTCGCCGAGATGTTCGGCGATTTCGCCGAGGTGGCCCGCCCCTACCGCCTGGAAGAAATGGAGCCGGTGAATGAGCCCTGGATCGACACCTGGCAGTGCAACTGGAAGGTGGCGGTCGACAACAATCTGGAGAACTATCACGTGCCCGTGGGCCATCCCGGCTATCACCGGCTGTTGGACAGCGACCTGACCGGCCTGGTGAACGCCCATGGCGTCGCCTACAGCAAGAGCGTGCTGCGGGAGAAGCCGTCGAGCAATTGGGCCGAGCGGATGTATCAGAAGCTGGCGCCGGAGGTGCTGACCGACCTGCCCACGGAGGCGCGGCGCACCTGGCTGTTCTTCTCCATGGTGCCGAATCTGGGCATCGACATCTATCCCGACAGCATGGACGTGTTCCAGATCCTGCCCAAGACGGCGGAGACCTGCACCATGCGCTATCCCATCTTCATGCGGCCCGACCAGCGGCGCGAGGCCAAGGTGCTGCGCTATCTGAATGCGCGCATCAACACGCAGGTGGGGCTGGAGGACCGGCAACTCAGCGAGCGGGTGCAGGCGGGCCTGCGCAGTTTCGCCTATGAGCCCGGCCCGCTGTCGAGCTATGAGCATTGCATCAAGGATTTCCATGACCGCATCCGCGCCGCCTGCCCGGTGACGAAGCTGCCCAAAGCGCCGAGCGAGGGCGCGCTGCGGCAGAACGATGGGGAAATGCGGGACGCGGCGCGGGTGAATTGAGCGCACCGCGCCAAACCAAAGTTTGTCATCCCGGAAAACTCGCACAGCGCGCAGCGCGGCGAGATTGTCCGGGATTTATGAACGCCGAGCAGTGGAAATGTAATCTGGATAGGCTAGTGTTCTTGGGTTCCGGGCTCCGCTGCGCGCGACGATTGCTGCGCAATCGCGCGGGACGCAGCGGCCCCGGGATGACAATCAAGGGGAACTGCAAACAACAAGAACAAGGGAGGATTCATGAGGCGTATTGCACAAACCGCATTCCTCGCCGCCTTGCTGGCGCTGGTCACCATTGGCGCCCGCGCCGCCGATGACGCGGTGCCGCTGAAGCTCATGATCTTCAACATCTGGCTCGGCGGCGATCAGGTGAACATGGCGCGCACGCTGGATGCGATCCGCGCCGCCGATCCCGACATCCTGCTGCTGCAGGAGCCGGAGGGAAAAACCCGCGCGATCGCCGACGCGCTGGGCTATGCCCATGCGGCCGAGCGCTGGCACATGGTGTCGCGCTATCCGATCTTCGATCCGCCGTCGGCCGACGCCGACTATGCGCTGGTGGAGCTGCGGCCCGGGCGCTTCGTCGCGGTGTCGAACATCCACCTGACCTCCGATCCCTATGGACCCTATGCGGTGCGCGACGGCAAGACGGCGGAAGAGGTGCTGGCGCTGGAGGCCGAAACGCGCCTGCCGGAGATCCAGGTCTATATCGATCAGCTCGGGCCGGTGGCGGCGTCGGGCATTCCCGTCTTCATCGGCGGCGATTTCAATGCGCCCTCGGGACTGGACTGGACCGAGGCGACAGTGGGCAAGCGGCCGGCTTTGCGCTACGCGCTGGAGTGGCCGGTGAGCAAGGCCCTGGCCGATGCGGGATTCCGCGACAGCTATCGCGAGATCCATCCCGATCCCGCCGCCAATCCGGGCATCACCTGGACGTCAGGGTATCCGGTGCCCCATCTGCTGCCGGACGAGGCCGTGGACCGCATCGATCAGATCCATGTCCTGGGCAATTCCAGCACGACCGGAAGTCAGATCCTGGGACAGGCGGGCGGGCCTGATATCGATATCGCCATCGATCCCTGGCCTTCGGATCACCACGCGGTTGTTTCGACCTTCACGGTCGTGCCCGGCGCCGCGCCGCCGATGGTGTCGTTCGCGAAGCGTAGCGTGACTGCGGGCGACGAACTCGGCGTGCGCTTCCATGCCGCGACCGACGACGGGCGTCTCGAGGACGGGCGCATCGCCATCGTCCCGTCCGGCGGCAAGGCGGAGGAGGCGCTCATGAGCATGGGCAGCAACAACGGCACCGACCGCGCCAACATCGCCTATTTCGGCACGGCGGCGCTGGCGCCCGGCGGCTATGACGCGGTGCTGACGGACGCCGAAAGCAAGGAGCTGGCGCTGGCGCCGTTCTGGATCACCGCACCCGGCGCCCTGCCCGCGCTCTCCCTCGACAATGCGGATTACACCGCGGGCGATCCCATCACCGTGAAATGGCAGAACGCGCCGGGCCATCGCCGCGACTGGCTGGGCATCTACAAGGCCGGCGATCCTGACCAATGGAACTACCTGGCCTTCCTCTACACCTATGCCGCCCCCTCGGGCGAAGCGGTGTTCGACGAAGCGGCCATCGGCGGACCGCTGGAAGGCGGCGACTACGAAATCCGCCTGATGCGCGACGACGCCTATATGATGCTGAGCACGGTAAGGTTCAGTGTGTCGTCGCCGCCGTGAGCGATGCGCCGAATAGGCACGTCATTGATTCAAGCTGGCTCACCCCTGATTTCTTCCCCCGCGAAAGCGGGGCCCAGGAGAAGCAGGGCGCTTTGCATCCCTGGGTCCGCGCTTCCGCGGGGAAAGAAGTAATTCCGTGAAACCGATGGCGGCTGCGCCCTAGTTCACCGCAAAACAGTAGAACAACCCATTGCCCCCCGACTTCGGCAAATCGTCCTTGCCGCAGCCGCGCGAGGGGTGCGACGCGTTCCAGGATTTCGACGGCGCGTCGTCGCGCAGGCCGATGCGGTCGTGATGGCCGACGAAAGCCTGGCCCGCGCCGTGGTTGGTCCAGTCGTCGCAGGTCATTCCCGCGGCCACGGTGCCGTCGGCCTGGGTGCCGGTGAGGATGTCATGCATGTTCGGCGTGTCGCCGCGGCCGTTCACCATGGCGCCGCTCTCGGTAAGGCCGGTCTGCTTGCTGATCTTGTTGGCGTCGCTGTGCAGCTCGGCGACATCGTTCGCGATCAGCTCGCCCTTGGCGTTGTACCAGGGGCCGGCGCCGATGCGGTCCTTCGCATTGGCGGTGCTGCTGCTGAGATAGGCGCGCCAGGTCTTTGCGCCGGCGCCGGCCGCATCCGCGAGTTTCTGGCAATGGGCATCGGCGCCCTCGAGACCGCCGAGATTGGCGCCGTCGCCGGGGCCGGCGCCGGTGATGAAGAAGCTCATGCTCGTATCCTGCGCCTGCGCCGGAAAGCCGGCAGCAAGAAGTATCGCCATGCACCCCGCACCGCTGAGTTTCGCTGTCATGGACTTGCCTCCTCTCCAGAGAAAATCGAGAGGCAACTCTACGGCACCGATGCCGCACCGCCGGGATCACAAGGCTGTGAAACGCATCCGGCGGCAACCAATCGAGGATTGGTCAGCAAGGCTGGATAACGGCGGCTCGCAGCGAATTGCGGCCGCGGTTCAGATCCGCTCCCAAAGCCCCGTTTCCTCGTCCAGGCGCGCCTGTTCGAGGCCGCGGAAATCGCCGCGGGAGACGATGCCGACCACATGTCCGGCCTTGGTCACCGGCAAGTGGCGGAAACCGCAATCCTGCATCAGCCGCAGCGCGTCGATCGCCTTGCTGCCGGGATCGATGGTCGTGGGCTTGGCAGTCATGACCTCGGCCAGGTGTGTGCTCGCGGCGTTCTTGCCTTCGGCCAGCACGCGGGCAACGGCATCGCGGCCGGTGAATATGCCGACGAGGCGTTGCTGTCCTTCGGTGACGAGCACGGCGCCGACTCGGCGCTCGCGCATGAAGCGGCAGGCGTCTTTCACTGTCGCGGTGGCAGGCATGGTCAGGGGACGCTGATCATGGACGATGTCCAGCAGGTGCCGTTCGGTCATTACTTCCTCGCTCGATCGGCTGCTCCCCGCGCCGTGAGGCTAGCCAGAGTAGCGGGTCGGGGAACCCGGCCGCAAGCTTGGGCGCTGCGGCAGATTGTTTGCCGCGGTTTCCTTATACTTGAGGTTCCAGGCCATCCGGCAATTCCGCTATTCCCGACTACAATACTTGCTGCAAGGCAAAGCCGTCCCGCGGTCCCGCGCAGTGTTCGTCACTCAGCGGGTTGTCGGGCTCGACCTCGCCGGGCGGCTGGTCCGTCAGCCCGGCTGCCCGGTTCGAATTCTACAGATCTTTCGATACGCAAGAGGGATGTCACATCCGCGTTCAGCGGATGTGGGGGTGAGGCGTGGTGCAGATACGGTGAGATGTTCGCAAAGATGACGAGGGGCAGGCCTCCCGCCTGCCGCATGCATAGGCGGCCGCGCTCATGCGCGCGATGATATCGGCGCCGCCCCTCACCTGCGACATCCGCTGAACGCGGATGTCGCATGCCTCTCTTCACTACGTGGGGCGAGGCGACAACGCTCTCCAAATCTTGCCTTTCTTCGGGCGAGACTGGGCCCTGATCGGGAGTAGCGACCTGTTACCCTACGCCTTGGCCGCCCTGCGCCGGAAGAGAACCGTCGGCTGGCCCTTGTAGTTTGTGCGGGCGAATTCGGCATAGCCGAATTTCTTGGCGACATAGATCGACGGCGAGTTGTCGGGATGGATCAGGCAGGCCGTCGTTTTCGATTTCAGCTTGGCATCGCCCCAGTCGAGGAGCGCTTGCAGAATCTCGGTGGCGTAGCCCTTGCCATGGGCCGCCGGTGCCAAGGCCCAGCCGATCTCCGGATCGCCGCCTAGCGGCGGCGCGATCTCGCGCTTGAAATCGGCGAAGCCGGCCTCGCCGATATAGCGGTTGAAGGACTTCTCCTCGATCGCCCAATAGCCGTAGCCGAGGAGCGCCCAATGGCCGGCATAGCGCAGCAGCCGGCTCCAGGTCTCCTCCCGCGTCGAGGGCTTGCCGCCGATATAGCGGGTGACCACGGGATTGCCCCACATGGCCACGCAATCCTCGAGATCCTCCAGGCGGTGCGGTCGCAGCAGAAGGCGCTCGGTCTCGAGGACAGGCAGCTTCGACGATGCGCGCGGTTTCTTGGTCACGATCCCCCTCATTGGCTTACGGCCATGATCGCCGCGAATCGGCACGGCGGCAACACGACGGCCGGGGCCGGTTGCTTGCGCGGACCCTTGCCCCCTCTATAATCCCGCGTCTTTTTACGGGGGATTAACGCGCATGGCCAAGGCCGCGCCGCTGGTCGGCATCATCATGGGAAGCCAGTCCGATTGGGAAACGATGCGGCGCGCCGCCGAGACGCTGGAGGCGCTGGGCATTGCCCATGAGGTGAAGATCGTCTCCGCCCATCGCACGCCGCAGCGTCTTTACAATTATGCGCGCCGGGCAAAGAGCCGCGGCCTGCAGGTGATCATCGCCGGCGCGGGCGGCGCCGCCCATCTGCCGGGCATGACGGCCTCCATGACCCCTCTGCCGGTATACGGCGTACCGATCGAGAGCAAGGCGCTGAAGGGCATGGATAGCCTGCTGTCGATCGTGCAGATGCCCGCCGGCATTCCCGTGGGCACCCTGGCGATCGGCGAGCCGGGGGCGGTGAATGCGGCGCTCCTGGCGGCCTCGGTGCTGGCGCTGAATGACAAGAAGATCGCCAAGGCGCTGGACGCGCGCCGCGCCCAACAGACCGCGGCGGTGGCGGATAGGCCGGCGGGCCGCAAGAAATGAGTCCCCGCGCCGCCGATGTGATGACCGCCGAGTTCACCGGCGCGGACCAGGGACAGATTTTCGCGCCAGGCGCCACCATCGGCATCATGGGCGGCGGGCAACTGGGCCGCATGGCGGCGCTGGCGGCGGCGCGGCTGGGCTATCGCTGCCATATCTACTGCCCGGATGGGGATTCGCCGGGGTCGCAGGTCACGAGTGCGACCACCGTGGCGCCCTATGAAGATGAGGCGGCGCTGCGGCGTTTCGCCGATGCCGTGGATGTCGTCACCTTCGAATTCGAGAACGTCCCCGACAGCGCGGCGGAATTCCTGGCCACGCGCCGCCCGACGCGACCGAAGCCGTTCGTGTTGCATATCTGCCAGCAACGGTTGCGGGAAAAGGATTTTCTGGCGCTGAACGGCGTGCCGGTGACGCGCTACCTCCCGGTGCCGTCGCGGGAGGCGCTGGACGAGGCGGTGCGGCGGCTCGGCCTGCCCGCCATCCTGAAGAGCGCGCAGTTCGGCTATGACGGCAAGGGTCAGGCGCGGCTGACGGCCGACACGAATCTGGACGAGGCCTGGACCCGCATGGGCGGGCCGCTCGGCATCCTGGAGGTCGAGGTGGATTTCGCGCTGGAAGCGTCGGTTATTGTCGCGCGCAGCGTCGATGGACAGCTGGCGCTCTATCCACCGGTGGAGAACCGGCACCGGCATCACATCCTGGACGAGACCATCGCGCCTGCCGACCTGAAGCCGGAGACGATCGCCGCCGCCGAGGGCATTGCCCGCAAGATCGCCGACGCCTTCGGGCTGGTGGGGCTATTGGGCGTGGAGCTGTTCATCACCAAGTCGGGCGAGGTGCTGGTGAACGAGCTGGCGCCGCGGCCGCATAATTCCGGCCACTGGACCATGGATGCCTGCGTCACCAGCCAGTTCGAGCAGTTCGTCCGCGCGGTCTGCGGGCTGCCGCTGGGATCGACGGCCCATCACGCGCCGGCCGTGATGAAGAACCTGATCGGCGACGATGTGGAAGCCTGGCGCGAGATCCTGGCCGACCCCGACGCCAAACTGCATCTCTACGGCAAAACCGAAGCCCGTCCCGGCCGCAAGATGGGGCATGTGAACAAGCTGAAGCGGTAGTGCGGAACATTTGCGACTCCCCTCTTCCGGCCCTTCGCGCCGATTGAGGCAAATCAATGCGCCCTCCTAGGCCCGCCGCCAGGAATGTGACCTTCAAGCGCTTCTTGGGAGAATTTGGCTATGTGGAGCAATTATGGCTACCCCTCGGACATGATGGGCTTCGGCGGCGGAGGGGGATGGATGCTGCTGCATGGCACGCTGTCGCTGCTCGTGCTTGTCGCCGTCATCATCGGCATCGTCGTCCTTGTACGCTATCTCATGCATGGCGATGCGCGGCACTCCGCCGCAGCGGGCGATGGCGGCCGGACTTCGGCACTATCCGTCCTCGACTCGCGCTATGCCCGCGGCGAGATCGACCGCGAGGAGTATCTGCAGAAAAAGAAAGACTTGATGTAACGACCGCAGTTCGGCGAGGCCGCACCATGACCTATCATTTCAGCAGGACGCTCAAGCTGCCCTTTGACGCCGCCGTCGAGCGCGTCACCGAAGCTTTGAAGCATGAGGGTTTCGGCGTGCTGACCGATATCGACGTCAAGGCGACGATGAAGAAGAAGCTCAATGTCGATTTTCGCAACTACCGCATTCTCGGCGCCTGCAATCCGGCTCTCGCCCATAAGGCCCTGCAGCTCGAGGACAAGATCGGCACCATGCTGCCCTGCAACGTCGTACTGCAGGAACGGAACCCCGGTCAGATCGAAGTATCCGCCGTCGATCCCGTCGCCTCGATGATGGCGATCGAGAATTTGCAGCTCGCCGATGTGGCGAAGTCCGTGCAGACGAAGCTGAAAGCGGTGATCGACGGGCTCTAAATCGACGGGCTCCAAGATGCCCGCCGCCTACCTCACGCCGCGCAGAAGCCGGAACGGATCAGGGAGTTGGCCGGCCAGCTTGTCGAGCCTGCCGCGTAGTTTCTGGATGCGCATGACGTCGTCGATGCGGCGGTCGATGAAGGACCAGGTATCCACGGTGCCTTCCGACTTGTCGTTCAGCCAGTAGAACACGCTGGCGGTGTAGACGCCGGCCAGGAGCGCGCGCTTGCTGTAATAGCTGAAATCGGCGGAGCGGTCGCCGACCGCGTACCAGATGGCATCGACAGTGCGGTAGAGGCTGACCAAGCCGATGGGCGCGTTGGTGGGCAGCGCCAGGAAGGCGAGGCCCTGGCGGATCGCCTCGCGATGGCCGGCGTTGATCTCGAACCGCAGCCGCAGCGCCAGCGCCACCTTCTGCCGCAGCTTGAGACCGGTGATATCCCGCTTCTCCAATTCGGCCACCACGCGGCGGTCGGTCAGACGGTGGAAATACTCGATCATCTCGCCGATGCCCCGCGGGAAGGCGTTCAGCGCCAGCCCGCGGTCGGCGCCGGTATCCTCGATCGCGCGGTCGAAGGCGGTCTGGGTCCAGCCGTCGAACGGCACATGGGCGAGGGCCGCGGTCAGCAGCTTCTCCCGCAGCGCCTCACGCTCGTCCTGATGCTTCTTCGCCATGGCTTCAGCCCTCCGCCAGTTCAGCGAGTTCTTCCTCGCCCGGCGCCGGATGGCCGGCGGCGGCGCGGTAGCGCATCTCCTCCAGAAAGGAGAGCTGGGTCATATCGGTCATTCGCATGGGATACAGCACGCCATCGAGATGGTCGCACTCATGCTGCACCACCCGGGCATGGAAGTCGCGGGCCTCGCGCTCGATGCGCTTGCCCAGGAGATCGTAGCCGCTGTAGCGGATCTGGGTATAGCGCGGCACCAGGCCGGTCAGGCCGGGCACCGACAGGCAGGCCTCCCAGCCGTCCGCTTTGGCCTCCGCCAGGGGCTCGATCACGGGATTGACCAGCACCGTCATGGCGACTCCGGCTTCGGCCGGCTCGCCGGGCGAATCGCGGCTGGCCCGGGCGGCCGGAACCTCAAAAATGACCACCCTCTTGGGCACATGCACCTGCGGGGCGGCCAAGCCAATGCCGCCGACATCCGTCAGGGTTTCCAGCATGTCTTTGACAAGATTACGGATTTCCGGCGCTGTGGGGTCCGCGACCGGGTCGGCGCGGCGGGCGAGGACGGGGTGGCCCATGCGGGCGATCTTGAGAATGGCCATGACTTTGAATATGGCCCAAGGCAGGCCGGGCCGCCAGTCCGGGACCGGAAAATGCCGCAGAAACCGGCTTTGCAAGCCCGTAAGGCTCTGATATAAAACCGCCCTTCCGATTAGCGCGTCGCGCGTGTCCGGAGCACTCTCCGGGCGAGCGGCGTTTTTGTGATCGAATTTCTGGAGGCTGTGGACACCGTGCAGGTTATCGTTCGCGACAACAATGTGGATCAGGCGCTGCGCGTTCTGAAGAAGAAGATGCAGCGTGAAGGCGTGTTCCGGGAGATGAAGCTTCGCCGCAATTACGAGAAGCCGTCGGAGCGCCGGGCGCGGGAAAAGGCCGAGGCCGTCCGCCGCCACCGCAAGCTGATGCGCAAGCGCATGGAGCGCGAAGGCTACTAGCCGCTATCGCGCGGACTCTTGAATTCGAAAGGCCCGGCGCTTTGCGCCGGGCCTTTTGCTTTGAACGATGGGCGGCGCGCTCAGATCAGCAGCGCGTGCTCATGCTGTAGCAGCCAGCGCTTGCGGTCGAGGCCGCCGCCATAGCCAGTGAGGGAACCGTCCTTGCCGATCACCCGGTGGCAGGGCACGACGATGGAGATTGGGTTGCGGCCATTGATCATGCCGACCGCGCGGGTGGCGCTCGGGCGGCCGACGGCATCGGCCAGATCGCTGTAGCTCCAGGTCTCGCCGCAGGGAATGCGGCGGAGCGCCGCCCAGACCTTCTGCTGAAACGGCGTGCCGCCGCCATCGACCGGGATATCGTCGATGGCATGGAGATCGCCGTTGAAATAGGCGGCGATGCGGCCGCAGAAACCGAAGGGATCCCGGGCCGGCATCATCCGGCAGTCGCCGAAGCGGAAGCGGAGATCGTAATCGAATCGCTCCTGCACCCCCGCGAACTCCAGCGCCATCAGCTTCCCATCCGCCGCCGCCAGCAGCATCTCGCCGATGGGCGTGGGGATATGGTCGCGGAGCAGTTCGACTCCGGGGAGTTCCAGCTTTTTAAGGGCGGTACTCATAACATGATCATATAGGAATGGCGGCGGCTTGTCAGGGCCGCTTGCTGTGGAATCGGCCATGACGGCCGAAAACCGCGAATCGATGTCAGTGGGCGCGCTGCCCCGCAAACATGCCGGCATAGCCTTTCTCCGGCGTGCCCAACGTGCTCTCGAAGATCAGCTGACAGATGCGCATGCCGGGCCGCAGAATGACGTCGAGGCTGCCGTGGTTGACGACTTCGAGTTGAATCTGGCCTTTGAAACCGGCGTGGATCGTCGGCGCTGTAATATGGATGCCAACACCTAGTCGCGCCAGGGAACTCTTTCCCTCGACTCTGCCCGCAAGCCGCGATTGTGCGGGTAGCTCGATTGCTTCCCTCGTCCAAGCCAGAAACAATTGACTGGGAGCGAGGCGCCATCCGGATTCGGCAATCGTGACCGGCCTGGTTACAATCTCTGAAGTTTTCGCGAAGCTGAAGGTGGGCGCCCCAGGATCGATGGCAATGCCTGGGGCCGCTTCGTCGCGATACACGCGCGCACTTTCGGCAAGCGTGAGATCAACGCTTGTCGAGCTGAAGGCGCCGGGAACCGGAGCCGGTTCGAAACTTATGAGACCGCGCTCGATTGCAATGCGAATCTCGCGGTCCGTCAGAATCATGGTCGGATCAGCCGACAATAGCTGAGGACGGAACCCAGATTCGCCAACGCCCGGACATCGCCTCCTGCGGCAATTCAACGAAGGTTCGGCCTTCCTCCCGATGAAGTGGATAACCAATGTCGATCGAATCGTCGACGATCGAGGGCCGGTGAACTACGACCTCTTCGGTCTCGCCATCGGCAGTCAAGACGCTGATGATGGCTTCCTGTGGTCCTGGTCCGTCCGTTAGCCATTCAACCTTCAAGCGCATAGTGTAAGCCCATACAAGTGATGCGTACCGGGATACTATCTATGGAAGATTCTCTAACCAGGCAATACTATCTAAAGCTGAATAAAAACGAGTAGCCCCACAAACGAACGCCGGTCAGTGCCCGAAGGCCTTGACGATCTCTTCGCAGACCTTCTTGGCGTCGCCGAACAGCATCATGGTGTTGTCGCGGAAGAACAGCTCGTTATCGACGCCGGCATAGCCCGAAGCCATGGAGCGCTTCACGAACAGCACGGTTTTGGCGTTCTCCACATCCAGGATCGGCATGCCGTAGATCGGGCTCTTGGTATCGGTCTTCGCCGCCGGGTTGGTGACATCGTTCGCGCCGATGACGAAGGCGACGTCGGTGGAGGAGAACTCCCTGTTGATGTCCTCGAGCTCGAACACCTCGTCATAGGGCACGTTGGCTTCGGCCAGCAGCACGTTCATATGGCCGGGCATGCGGCCGGCGACGGGATGGATGGCGTAGCTGATCTTCACGCCGTCCTTTTTCAGCAAATCGGCCATTTCGCGCAGCGCATGCTGGGCCTGGGCCACCGCCATGCCATAGCCGGGCACGATGATGACCGAGCTGGCGTTCTTCATCAGGAAGGCGGCGTCCTCGGCGCTGCCCGCCTTCACCGGCTTGTCGCTCGGCCCTTTGGCCGGGCCGCCGCCGCTGGTATCGGTGCCGAAGCCGCCGGCGATCACATTGATGATCGAGCGGTTCATGCCCTTGCACATGATGTAGCTCAGGATCGCGCCCGACGAGCCGACCAGCGCGCCGGTGACGATCAAGAGGCTGTTCGACAGGGTGAAGCCGATGCCGCAGGCCGCCCAGCCGGAATAGGAATTCAGCATGGACACGACGACGGGCATGTCGGCGCCGCCGATGGGGATGATCAGGAGGAAGCCCAGCAGCAGCGACACCGCCACCAGCGCCCAGAAGATGAAGGGGCTCTCGGTGATCACCAGCAGCACGAGCAGCACCAGGATGGCGACGCCGAGCGCGCCGTTGAGATAGTGCTGCCCCGGAAATACGATGGGGGCGCCGCTCATCAGCGCCTGCAGCTTGGCGAAGGCGATGATCGAGCCGGTGAAGGTGATGGCGCCGACGGCGATGCCCAGACCCATCTCGATCAGACTGGAGCTGTGCACGTCGCCGGCGGTGCCGATTCCGTAGTTTTCCGGCGCATAGAAGGCGGCCGCGGCCACCAGCACGGCGGCCAGGCCGACCAGGCTGTGGAACGCCGCCACAAGTTGCGGCAGCGCGGTCATCTGGATGCGCTGGGCGATCACGGCGCCGATCCCGCCGCCGATGACGATGCCGGCCAGGATTGTGCCGTAGCTCAGCACGCCCGGCGTCACCGCGAAGACCAGGGTGGTAACGATGGCGATCGCCATGCCGGCGATGCCATAGAGATTGCCGGCGCGGGAGCTTTCGGGCGAGGACAGGCCCTTCAGCGCCATAATGAAGCAGACGGAGGCGATGAGATAGAGGAAGTTGGCGAGTTCGGCGCTCACGGTCGGTGCTCCTTCCCCGGCCTATTTCTGCTTCTTCTTGAACATCGACAGCATCCGGTGGGTCACCAGGAAGCCGCCGAAAATGTTCACGGAAGCGAGAACGATGGCGACGAAGCCCATCACCTCGGAGAAGGAGAAGGTGAACTCCGCCGCCGCGCCCGCGGCGATCAGCGCGCCGACGATGATGACGGACGAGATCGCATTGGTGACGGCCATCAGCGGCGAATGCAGCGCCGGCGTCACCCGCCAGACCACGTGATAGCCTATGAAGCAGGCCAGCACGAACACAGTGAATAGGGCAACAAACGGCAGATGGCCGCCGGCCGCGCCGCTCTCGCTGCCCACGGTCAGCGCCTGCTGGCTCAGCTCCGACAGCTGGCTCGACAGACCCTGCGCGAGATCGCTGAGATTGTTCAGCTGCTTGGAAAGCTCGTCCTGGTTCATTTGGCGCGGACTCCCTAGGAGATGAAGGACGGATGCACGATCTTGCCGTCGCGGGTCAGCGCGGTGGCTTTTACGATCTCATCCTCCCAGTCGATTTTCAGCGCCTTAGTCTCCTTGGAGATCATCGGCGTCAGGAATGCGAGCAGATTGCGCGCATAGAGCGCGCTGGCGTCGACGGCGATGCGGCTGGGCAGATTGACCAGGCCGACGATGGTAACACCGTGCTTCATGACGATCTTGCCGGGCTCCGACAGCGGGCAATTGCCGCCCTGCTCCACCGCCAGATCGACGATGACCGACCCGGGTTTCATTGTCTTCACCATCTCCTCGCTGACCAGCACCGGCGCCATGCGGCCGGGGATAAGCGCCGTGGTGATGATCACGTCCTGCTTCTTGATCGTCTCGGCGGTCAGCGCCGCCTGCTTGGCCTTATAGGCGTCGCTCATCTCCTTGGCATAGCCGCCGGCGGTCTCCGCCTGCTTGAATTCCTCATCCTCGACCGCGACAAAGGTGGCGCCCAGGCTTTGCACCTGCTCCTTCGCGGCAGGTCGGACATCTGTCGCGGAGACGACGCCGCCGAGCCGGCGCGCCGTGGCGATGGCCTGCAAGCCGGCGACGCCGGCGCCCATGACCAGCACCCGGGCAGCGGCGACCGTGCCGGCCGCGGTCATCATCATCGGAAAGCCGCGGCCGAACACCGCCGCCGCCTCGATGACAGCGCGATAGCCCGCCAGATTGGCCTGGGACGACAGCACGTCCATGGTCTGGGCGCGGGTGATGCGCGGCAGGAATTCCATGGCGAAGGCAGTGACGTTGCGGCCGGCATAATCGGCGAGCTGCTCCCGCGCCGCATAGGGCGCCAGGATGCCGATCAGCAGCGCGCCAGGCTTCATCATCGCGAGTTCGTCGGGCCCGCCCTCGCCAGAAGTCAGCGGCCGCTGCACCTTGAGCACGACATCGGCATCGCCGAGGGCATCGGCTTCGTCATGGGCGATGCGAGCGCCAGCCGCGGCGTAGGCGCCATCGGGCACGGCGGAAGACAGGCCCGCGCCCGCCTCGACAACGATCTCCGCGCCCAGCGCGATGAGCTTCTTAACCGTATCCGGCGAGACGGCAACGCGCGCCTCATTCGGGCGGCGCTCCCTGGGAATGCCGATCTTCATGGGTGATTCGATCCCGACTTGTTCCCCTTTTGGCGGCGCCACAATGCCGGACGGGTCTGGAAAGCTCAAGTGCCGTCAGGCCTTACCGGCGCTTAACCAGAAATCAGCCTTGCCGTGACATAGGATTGGGGTATCGCAAGGCACCGCAGTGACGTTCTAGACTGAGCGGGGCCGGGAAGTAGCAAGGGCAGCACGGTAGTTCATGACCGCCGACAGTTCCCGCGTACGCCGCGATCTCAGCCGGCAATCCATGCCCCATCTGCGGGACAAGCGCCTTCATCTCCTGTTGGATCACTGGCTCGACCGGCGAGGGGGAGACGGAATTCCCCTGCGCTCGGCGATCGATCCCTCGGCCATCGTTTCGGTGCTGCCCTTTATCTGGCTCTGCGAGTTCAACATGGCGGAGGAGCGTTTTCGCATGCGACTGGCCGGCGAAGAAATCAACAAGCTCTATGGACGGAACATATCCAGCAGCTATTTCGACGAGATCACCGACGCAGCCTTTCTGCCGATCATGAATCGCCGCTATCGCCGGATCATCGAGCAGCCTGC
The DNA here is from genome assembly GCA_046154965.1 of Dongiaceae bacterium. Taxonomy (GTDB): domain Bacteria; phylum Pseudomonadota; class Alphaproteobacteria; order Dongiales; family Dongiaceae; genus DATKFM01. Next base: position 15,517 of record JBJXDY010000004.1, read on the forward strand.
GATCCTGCATTGCAGCGGGCTGATCTATTTCTCCAACAGCAGCCCCGTGGTCGGCGAGCGGCTCGCCCTGCCGCTGCGCATGGAGGATGGGCGGATCACCCAGATTATCGGCGTGTCGATCTATGACTTCCCGCTGGAGCAATACGACTTCGGCGTGAGGGGCGAGAAGATGGCGGAGATCTATACGCCGATCCTGGAGTGACGGGGCGGCGGCGGGCAGCAAAGCCGGCTAAACCGCCCCTTGCCGATTCGGACGGCTTCGGCTGCAATCGGCGTCGCACGAATCGGCGCCGGAAATGACGAACAAGAATCCCGACATCCTGGTTATCGGCGCCGGCATCATCGGCGCCACATGCGCCTATTATTTGGCGCGGGAGGGTGCCCGCGTCGCCATCATCGACAGCCGTGGTCCTGGCGGCGTGGCTACACCTGCCTCCTTCGCCTGGATCAATGCGAGTTGGGGCAATCCCCACCCCTATTTCCGCCTGCGCCTGGAGGCGATGTCGGAATGGCGGCGGCTGGCGGCGGCGCTGCCGAATCTGCGGATCAGCTTCAGCGGCGGCCTGTGCTGGGATCTGGGTCCGGACGAGATGGACGGCTATCTGCGCGACTACGGCGCTTGGGGTTATGGCATCCGCCGAATCGATCGCGCCGAGGCCCGGCGGTTGGAGCCGCGCCTCGCCGATCCGCCGGATGCGGCGATTCATGTGGCGGAGGAAGGCGCGGTCGAGCCACGTGCCGCAGCGCTGAGCCTGCTTTCCGCGGCGGAACGCCTGGGCGCGCGGTTCGTCGCGGGCACGGCCGTGCGCAAGCTGATCCTGCGTGGCGACCGGGTCGACGGCGCACTGACAGACGGCGGTGAAATCCATGCCGACGAGGTGCTGCTGGCGGCGGGAGCGGCATCCCCTGAAATCGCGGCGACGGCGAGCGTGACTCTGCCGCTGACGGCGCCGCCCGGCCTGCTGGTCTCTTCGCGGCCCCATGAGAGGCTGCTCAAAGGGCTGGTGATGGCGCCCGATCTGCATATGCGGCAGACGGCCGAAGGACGCATCGTCGCCGGCGCGGATTTCGGCGGCAGCGATCCCCAGACGGATGCCAACGCCACCGCCCGCGGGGTGTTCGCCACGCTGCAGAGCATGCTGACAGGTGGCGAGCGGCTGGTGATGGAGGGCCATAGCACCGGCTATCGCCCGACGCCGGTGGACGGCTTTCCCGCCATCGGACGGCCGCAGGATCGCGCCGGGCTCTACATCGCGGTCATGCATTCGGGCATCACGCTGGCGCCTGTGGTCGGGCGCCTTGCGGCGGAGGAACTGCTGCAAGGCCGGCGCGATCCGCTGCTGGCGCCCTATGGGCCGGCGCGATTTACCGCATGAGATCGCGCGGCCATGGCGCATAGGCTCGATCCTGTCGATGTCCTGGTGGTCGGTTCCGGCATGGGCGGCGCTGCGTTCTGCGCGCGGCTGGCGGAGCGGGCGCCGAAGCTGCGCATCGTCTGCCTGGAGCGCGGCGGCTGGGTCGACCCAGCCGGGATGCCGCCGCTGCGCCGCGACTGGCAGCGGGCGATACTGAACGACTGGGCCACTTCGCCGAACATGCGGCTGAGATCAAAGCGGCCCTCACCCTCCGCCGACTACGCCATCGATGACTCGGAGTCGCCGATCAAGCCGCTGATGTGGAGCGGCGTCGGCGGTTCCAGCATCAATTGGGCGGCGCACTTCCCGCGGCTGCATCCCTCGGACTTCAGGACGCGGACACTCGACGGCGTCGGCGATGACTGGCCGTTCGGCTATTTCGACCTCGAGCCCTATTACGATCTCAACGACGCGGCGATGGGCGTGTGCGGTGTCGCCGGCGATCCCGCTTATCCGCCGAAGCCGGAGCGCGCCATGCCGCCGTTGGCGTTCGGACGCCTGGGAGAAACGGCGGCTCGCGGCTTCGACGCGCTGGGCTGGCATTGGTGGCCGGTGGATGCGGCGATCAACACGGTGGCGCAGGGCGGCCGCGGCGCCTGCAACTACTGCGGCCCCTGCCAGCAGGGCTGCGTGAACCGTGCGAAGGCCTCAACCGATGTGACCTATTGGCCGAAAGCAATTGCGGCCGGTGCGGAGTTGCGGCCGGATTGCATCGCCCAGCGCATCGTCATCGAGGGTGGCCGAGCAACTGCCGTGATCTATCGCGATGCCGACGGCCGCGAGGAGCGCCAGCCCGCAGGTTATGTGGTCGTCGCCGGCAACGGCATCGGCACAGCGCGGTTGCTTTTGGCGTCCGAAATCGACAGCCCGGCGCTCGGCCGCAACCTGATGTTCCATCCCGGCGGCTATGTGCGGGGCATGTTCAGGGATGAACTGGACGGGCCGATGGGACCGATCGGCTGCGCGCTCTATAGTCATGAATTCTACGAGACCGGCGAGAGCCGAGGCTTCAAGCGGGGCGTGCATCTGCAGGTGACGCGGGAGAATCCGCTGCTGCTGCAGGCGGCACGGCTCGACCCCGCCTGGGGCCGCGAGGCGCAGCGGCTGCTGCGGGAGGAGTTCCGCCACTCCATGGCGGTGCTGGTGATGGCCGAGGATCTGCCGGAATTGCACAACCGGGTGACGCTGACGGATCGCGAGGATACCGACGGCATGCCCGGCGTGAAGATCGAGTACCGTCTCTCGGATCATTCGCGCCGCAGCCTGGATTTCGGCCTCGACCGCGCCGAGGAGATGCTGCGCGCCGCCGGCGCCTATCGCACGGTACGGGTGCCGCTGGCGCCGCTCACCGGCTGGCATCTGCTGGGAACGGCACGGATGGGCGCAGATTCCGCAACCTCGGTCACGGATGCGCACGGGCGCCTGCATGCGGTGCCGAATATCCTGGTCTCCGACGGCAGCCTGTTCACCACCGTGGGCGCGGTCAATCCCGGCTCCACCATCGGCGCGCTCGCGCTAAAGATCGCCGACGATCTGGCGCGGGAGGTCGCGTGAGCGCATCGTTCATCGCGGCTGTTGTCGACACGCTGCTGCCGGGGGATTCCGGCGGGCCAGAGGGCGAAGCGCCGCTGCCGAAAGCAAGCGCGGCAGGCATCAATCTCGCGCTCGTAATCGCGCATGACGCTGTGCTCCAAGCTATCGCCAAAGAGGCCGGCGGCGCGGATGCATTCATCGCTGCCGACGAACCCGTGCGCATCGCCGCCGTGCAGACTATCGAACGCGCGATGCCAGAGGTGTTTCGCGCGCTGCTGTCGGTATTGCTCGCTGACTATTATGAGTCGGAGCCTGTGCTCCGTGCCATGAAATGGCGCCATGACCCGCCGCAACCACAGGGCCACCAGCTCTGCTTCCGACATCCCGCCATAAAGGATGCCATCTACCGCGTGCATAGTCGCGGCAAGCTGTGGCGGGAGTAGCGCTATTCAAGAATTCATTCCCCGCGAAAGCGGGATCCAGGGTTACAGAGCGCCCTGCTTCTCCTGGACCCCCGCTTTCGCGGGGGAAGAAAAAATGTGCGTGGCGATCTCGCCGTCCCTCAACCGCTCTTCGCCAGCTTCCTGATCTCCTTCGCCAGCAGCTGGAACTCCTCCCGCCTCCCCGTGCCCTTGCGCCAGACCAGCGCGATTTCGCGCCAGGGTTCATCGACAGCCATCGGCCGGATTACCAGGTTGCTGCCGGCGAGAATGCCGCCATCGATGGCCAACTGGGGCAGCAGGGTCACGCCCAGGCCGTTGGCCGCCATCTGCACCAGGGTCTGCAGGCTGGTGGCTTCGAAGGCCTCGGCGTGGCTCTTGGCGCCGATGCGGCAGGCGGAGAGCGCATGGTCGCGCAGGCAGTGGCCGTCCTCCAGCAGCAGCAGCGTCTCCCGCCGCGCCGCCGAGACCTCGATCTTGCGCTGCCTGGCCAGCGGATGGTCCTTCGGCAGGGCCAGGCTGAAGCGGTCGTTGAACAGCGCCGCCGTCTCCACATTGCCGCAGTCATAGGGCAGCGCCATCAGCAGCAGGTCGAGATGGCCGTCATGGAGCTGCGCCACCAGGGGCGCCGTCTGCTCCTCTCTTAGATAGAGCTTCAGCTTCGGATAGGCCGTCCGCAGGCCGGGGAGGATGCGCGGCAGCAGGAATGGCGCGATGGTCGGGATGACGCCGAGCCGCACCGTGCCGGAGAGCGGCTGCCGCGCCGCCTGGGCGGCCAGGGTCAGCTCCCGCGCATCCTCCAGCAGCTTGCGGGCGCGGGCGACGGTCTCCTCCCCCAGGGGCGTCAGCACCACCTGGCGCTTGGTGCGGTCCACCAGCGGCGCCTGCAGGATCTCCTCCAGCTCCTTCAGGCTGGCCGAAAGCGTTGATTGCGTGACGAAGCAGGCGGCGGCCGCCTTGCCGAAATGCCTGTGCTCGGACAGGGCGGCGAAATGGCGCAGTTGCTTCAGGGTGGGGAGCGGTTCGTTCATCGACAATTCCGATTACTGTCACGAAAAATATCAATTGGAACGATTATAATCTGGGGACTATCTCTATCTCTGTCAAGCAACCCCAAAGGCAGCCCGCAACCCCTCGCATTTTCAGGAGCAAAACCAACCATGCTTACCATCGGCGACAGTTTCCCCAGCTTCGACCTCAAGGCGGTGGTATCCACCGATCCGAAGAAGGCTTTCGCCCAGATCAAGAGCGACTCGGACGCGGGCAAGTGGAAGATCGTTTTCTTCTGGCCGAAGGCCTTCACCGGCGTCTGTCCGACGGAGATCGCCGCGTTCGGCAAGCTGAACGGCGAGTTCAACGACCGCGACGCCGTGGTCTATGGCGTCTCCACCGACAGCGAGTTCGTGCATCTGGCCTGGCGGCAGAACCATGCCGACCTGAAGACCCTGCCCTTTGCCATGCTCGCTGACATCAAGCGCGAGCTGTCCACGGCGCTGGGCATCCTCGACAAGAACGAGGGCGTCGCGCTGCGCGCCACCTTCATCGTCGACCCCCAGGGCATCATCCGCTTCGTGTCGGTGAACGATCTCAGCGTCGGCCGCAATCCCCAGGAAGTGCTGCGGGTGCTGGACGCTCTGCAGACCGACGAGCTCTGCCCCTGCAACTGGCAGAAAGGCGACGAGGTCCTGAAGGCCGCGTAAGCAGCCGATGAACCGTAGGGGCGGGTTTATAGCCCGCCCCTCTTTCCGGAGAACGCATCATGTCCCTCGAGACCCTGAAGAACCAGCTCCCCGACTACGCCAAGGACCTGAAGCTGAATTTGTCCAGTTTGGCGGCCGAGACCGTCCTGACCGACCAGCAGAAGGCTGGCGCGTTCGTCGCCAGTGCGCTGGCTTCGCGGAACTCGGCGGTGAGCGAGGCGCTCATCGCCGAGTTCGCGCCGAAGCTTCCGCCCGAGGCGCTGACCGCAGCCAAGGCGGCCGCCTCGATCATGGCGATGAACAACATCTACTACCGGTTCACGCACTTGGCCTCGGCGCCCGACTACAAGACCCTGCCGGCGAAGCTGCGCATGAACGTGATCGCCAAGCCGGGCGTGGAGAAGGTGGATTTCGAGCTCTGGTCGCTGGCGGTGTCGGCGATCAACGGCTGCGGCGCCTGCATCGACTCCCACGAGAAGGTGGTGCGCGAGCATGGCATCACCGCCGAGCAGGTGCAGGCCGCCGTGCGCATCGCCTCTGTCGTGCATGCGGTGGCGGTAACGTTGGATGGTGAACAGGCCGTGCAATCGGCAGCAGCCTTGGCCGCCTAGCGCTACGGCGTCCGTTATCAACACCGTAGGGGCGGGTTTCAAGCTCGTCCTCGGGCCGGCCTACGGCCGGACCCGGGGACCCGCCCCTACAAGATGCCGCGATGAACGGTCGAAAGGAGGGCGCCATGATGAACAACCCGCTAACCAAGACCCTGAGCTTCGCCGCCATCCACTTCACCGTCGCCTTTACGGTCGCGTATCTGCTCACTGGAAGCTTCCTCGTCGGCGGCCTCATCGCCCTGGTGGAGCCGATGTGCAATACGGTGGCCTATCACCTGCATGAAAAAGCCTGGGCGCGCATCCGCAGCCGCAATGATAGCACTGCGACGTCCCATGGCTTTGGCCACGGACTCCTGTCGGGCTCTTAGACAAAGAACTTGTCGATGAGATCCTCTATTAGCCGACCCTCTGGGGTCAGTTCGTATTTCTCATCGAATCCGTGCAAGGCAAGACGCGCTGTGAGAGCATCGCCGATTCTTCGCGCTGCAATATTTGAGAACTGGATAACGCGAGTCTGCGCGTCCGGCGCAACAGGCTCGGCCATGTCAATCTGCTCTGAAGTCGGCAATCCGGAGTCACCAAGGTAGAATAACTCCTGGCTAGATAGTTTAACCGATGTGAACTCGCTGGACATCGTGTTGCTCTCAATTTGGCGCCAACCTCGCCGCCTTGAGCGCCTTCGCCTGGCGCTTCTCCAGCAGCTTCACGTCGAAGCCCTCGATCAGCTCGTGGAACAGGCGGTACCAGTTGATCTCGGCTTTCAGATGCAGGAACACCGAGCCCAGCCCGATGGCGGCGCGGTCCATGAAGACGA
>JBJXDY010000005.1:0-7394 GCA_046154965.1 Dongiaceae bacterium
CGGCCCGCTTGAGCCGGCGAAGGTCGCGGTCGAGGCGGATCAGACCGGCCAGCTTTCGGGCGGCCTGTGCCGCCTCCCGCCGGAACGCCCTGATCTCCGCGCTGGCGTAGCCATGCTTCCAGCGGGCCCGGCGCGCGCGCACCAATCCCTCGGCGGTGCGCGGCCCGGTGCTGAGCCCGCCATGCATCCGGCAGCGGCCGTTCGCCATCGCCGGCTGGCGGCAGCACCCGCCCGAGCGCGTCCGCGCCCCGCAGCGGGGTGCTTTTGCGTAATCCCCCGGCCGGTTGCCATGGCGCAGCCAGCCGCGGCGGGGCAGCGCACTAGAAGGGTCAAAGTTCTTTATGGATTCGGTCATCGAAGCCCTCACGCAGGAGTCTTACGTAATTATACCATAAAATACGTCAATCTGCAAAGCGCCCTGAGAATCCGGGGATGGCAGCTCTTGTTCGCCTAAACCTGCCACCCCCGCTCCGCCGGCCTCGCGCAGGACGCCGGTCGCGGGTACTCTCAAATCCGGCCAGGGCTAGCGGATGCGTGACGCGACTAAGTCTGGAGGGTGCTTTGACGTTGCGACGGGACATCATCTGCATTGTCTTTGCATTTCTGGCGGCAACCGCGGCCGCAGTATTTCCGGCAACTGGGCTGTGGGCTGATACCCAATCAACGACAGACCGTGGGACGCCCCCGACCGAGGTGGTTGCGTCGCTGTCCTGCGGCACGGATGAAGAGGCGAAGGCGGCGTTTGCCGGACTCTTCATGCATGAAAGACAGGCGGCGAGGCCTGCCGACAAGCTGACCTTCGACGCCAAGGAAAACCGAATCATCATTCAGCAGGACTCGGGAACGAAGGTGCACTCCTACCTCGACAACGCCCGCAGAGATTTTTGCAGGGCATCGACTGCAGATCGCTTTGACGTTCTTTTGTCATATGTTGCCGCTTCAGTCGCGGCCGCTGAGGGAGCCGGCAGTTCCGCCGACGCCGACAATCTCATGCCTGCGGTCCGGGGGCGGTCCTACTTCGCATTCATGGATCTGCAAAGCATGCTAGACGGCAACGAGCCGGCCGATTTCGACAGCGTTCAATCGCTCGGCAGCGACATCGTGGTTCAGATTGCCGGGGATTCCGAGACAGCGGTGGTATTCCTAACCAGTGATGGCATTGCGGAAACAAGAATGTCGCCGTCGCAGGCATTGCAGGCGGCACTGACAAATCTGCGGAAAAGGAGCTCCGCACGCTGGCTGGAGGTCGGCGATGGCCTCTATGTGTCGAGCTGGCATGACTCCTACGACGCGTCGCGCCTTCTGCTCACGGATATGATCAGGCAGCTTTCGCTCAAAGGCGATCCCGTCGCGATGGCGCCCGATCCGGATACGCTGATCGTCACCGGCTCAGACGACATCGCGAATCTCCAGGCAATGGCAAAGCTCGCGCGGCGCCATCTGGAAGAAGCAACCCGGCCGCTTTCAGGTTTTGCTGTTGCCCTGCGCGGCGATCAGTGGGTCGATTTTCTTCCCGATGATCCGGCACTTCGCGCTCTCAACGAACTTCGGCGCGAAAGACTCAGCCTCGACTATGCCCAACAACAGGAGATGCTGCAGCGGTTGTTCGGTGAGGACGTCTTTGTTGCTACGTATCAGTTGTGGGAACACAAGGGGCAAAATGAGATTCTAAGTGCTGCAACCTGGACCAAAGACGTCAAAACCCTACTTCCGCAGACGGACCACCTCAGCTTCGTCAACTTAGAGGACCAGAGAGTGTTCGTGGTGCCATGGCCGGACGCCGAGCGAATAGTCGGGGATCGGATGAAGAAAACCGAATGGTATCCGCCACGCATTGAGGTAGAGTCGTTTCCCGATGCCGGCGAACTGGCGGAATTGAAGAAGCACGAACTGAAGCTTGAATAGGACTCCGGAGAATCTGCAGTCAGCCGGAAACTCGACGAGACGACAAACCGCATGACCCCCAACCTTGCCCGCTACGAGCGCATCGCGCCGTTCTACGATCTGCTGGATTTGCCGTTCGAGCGGAAGCGCTACACGGCGCTGCGGCCGCTGATGTTTCAGGACCTTGGCGGAGAGCTTCTCGATGCGGGGATCGGCACCGGGCGGAACTGCGCGTTCTATCCGCCGGGCGCGGTCGTTTCGGGGATCGACAACAGTCCGGCGATGCTGGCGCGGGCGCATCGGCGTTGCCCGACGGTGGCGGCGGCGGGGCGGCTTTATCAGATGGATGTCACCGAGCTGAAGTTTCCGAGCGGGTCCTTCGATGCGGCGGTGGCGACGTTCCTGTTCTGCGTGCTGCCGGATCATCTGCAGACGCCGGCCCTGCGCGAGCTCGGCCGCGTGGTCAGGCCGGGCGGGACGATCCGATTGCTCGAATATGTGCGCCCGCGGGGGACGATGCGCCGGTTCATCTCGCGCCTCTGGCAGCCCTGGATGGCCTGGGCCTTCGGCGCGAGCTTCGACCGGGAGACGGAGAAATATGTGCCTGGGGCCGGGCTCGAGCTGGTCGAAAGCCGCTATGTGGTGGACGACCTGGTGAAGATGCTGACGCTGCGCAGCCGGTAGGCGCTTCGCCTCTACTCTGCTTGCCGATTGATGCTCTCCTGCTTTGCGCGGACCTCCGGCGGCCAGCGGCTTTTGATGTAGGCCAGCACGGCGGCGATATCCTCGTCGGTGAGCAGGCCACCGAAAACGGGCATGTCGCTTTCGTAGTCGGGCGGCGCGTATCCGGCGATGCCATTCTTAGTGATGCCGAACAGCACGCTGTCGGAGTGATGCCAACTATGTCCAGTCGCGTCGTGGGGCGGCGCGGGCAGCCGGCCATTGGCCAGCCGCTCGCGCCAATTCGGCTGTCCCTCGAGATTGGCACCGTGGCAGCGGGCGCACTGCGCGGCGTAAAGAACGCTGCCCCGAGCCACCTGATCGGCATTGTCGGGATCGATTGGCGGTATCGCCCGCTGCACCCAGACCCAAGCTATCACGCCGCCGAGAGCCGCAACCGCGATCAGTCCGAGAATGCCGATGACGAAACGCCGCCCCGTTCGCACGGCCCGCTACTCCGTTGCGTAGATCTTTGGGTTCGCCGGGCTGCCGTCCTTCGCAATCTCATAGACGATGAACGGCGCTTCCTTGGCGCCGTCCATGCCGGGCGAACCCAGGGGCATTCCCGGCAGCGAGATGCCGCGGATTTCGGGCTTATCCTGCAGCAGCCGCTCGACGATGGCGACGGGCACATGGCCCTCGACGACATAGCCGCCGACCAGCGTGCTGTGACAGCCCGCCAGTTCTTCCGGCACACCATGACTCTGCTTGATCGAGGACAGGTCGCCGGTGTCGATGACCTCGACTTCGAAGCCGTTATCGCGCAAATAGGAGACATAGTTATGGCAGCAGCCGCAGTTGGGATCTTTGTAGACGATCGCCTTCGTGAGTTCTTCAGCTAGCGCGCCGCGAGCCTGGACAAGGATGGTGAGCAGCAACAGGGAAATCAGGAAGCGCATGGTCATGTTCCTCGCGTGATATTCGGGTTGATCGGTTGAATTCATCTGCATTCGGACTTGATGAGCGGGCTGATTTCAGCGGGCGCCGCAAAGATGATGGAGGCGCGGTCGCCCAGCATTCCGCTGGGCAGGATCGCAGGCTTGCCGGCAGCGGGCCCATCGGCGCTGGAGTCAGTCTTAAAGCGGAGATTGGGCTCCCAGAATTGCAGGGTTTCGCCATCGGCGGTGCCGACGTCATAGGTGTCGCCGCAATAGCTGATTGCGACGACCTGCTGACGGGGCGCGAGGGCTTTTAGAGATTGCTCCGTTCCATGCATCATGCCGCCCATCATTCCGCCGCCCATTTTGTCGCCGCCCTCCGCCTTCATCTGGCCGCTGCTGACGGCTTGCAAGAAGGCAATCAGATCGGCACGCGTCTTTGCATCGTCGATGCCGGGGAAGGTCATGCGGGTCTTCGGAATGAACGCCCGCGGATTTGCCAGCCAGGCATCGAGGGACTCCAAGCCCCAGATGATGTCAGCGGCTTTCAGCGCCGGGGAGTAGCGCGGAAATCCGGCGACAGTGCCGGCCTGCTTGTCCCAGATATCGGCCAGGCTGGGGCCGGTCAAATGGCGGCCGGGGATCAGCGAGTGGCAGGCGGCGCAGGCTTCGAAGGCCCGGGCGCCCAGTTGGACGTCGCTGTCGGCGCGTGACAGTCTCTCCGGCAGCGCCGTCAGCATGACGGCGAGCATCAGCAATGCCATTGCTCGCATGGCACCTCTCCTCTTCGTTCAGAGTCTTCGCGTTGCGCCGGCCGATTCCGGCCGTCGACGGTGCTCTAAACGCGAGGAGGCGCGGTATCCGGCGGGTTGGACCAGCCGGCCGGGATCGCAGCGCTCATCGGCCGCAGGCTGGCTTGTATCGGCGGCACCGGCGAAACCGGTCCGCCGGAGGGAAAATAGGCCATCGCGCAAACCGCTGCGCATTGCGACGCGGGCATGGAGGCATCGCCGCAGGAATCGCAATCGGGCATCTGCATCGACGCGGCCGATGCCAGGGACATCGCGATCATCGGCGCCCCCAGGGAATTGGCCAGAAGCAGGAAGATCGCGGCGATGTGCGCCAGGCTGTGAAGTCTCATGCCCGCAGTATCAGGCAACCCGAGAATGCAAGCAAGTTAACAAAAGCGTGAACGCGCGTCCCTACAGCGTTCCCACCAGCACGTCCGCGCCCAGGGTGATTGCGCTCGCCGAATTGATGGTGGCCGCCAGATACTCCGCCGTGCCGTCGCCGTTAACGTCTATGCGGACATCGACGGCTGCGCCGGGCGGCGAGAGAGACACGCGCGCGTTGCGGGCGGCGGTGGCGACGCCCAGGGCGTCGAACAGGCCGTCGAGATCGAGCGCGTCCTGCCCGCCGGCGGCATCGCCGTCGAACTGCAGGATGATGTCGTAGGCGTCGACCGTGGCGCTGTGGCTGACCGTGTCGTTGCCGGCGCTCATGCCCAGATTGATGGTGTTCCGGCCATGGCCGCCGTCATGCAGGTCGTCGCCGAAGAACCCCGCCAGGGAGTCGTCGCCAAGGCCGCCGATGACGGTGTCGTTGCCGCTGTTGCCGTTCAGCGTGTCGTTGCCGTCCAGGCCCAGCAGCAGATTGTTGCTCTCGTTGCCGGTGATCGCGTTGCCCAGCCCGTTGCCGGTGCCGTCGATGGCGCCCGCCCCCATTAGGAGCGTCAGGTCCTCCACTTCGCCCTTGCCGTTCGCGGTCAGATCGAAGCTGGCCGAGGCGAACACCGTGTCGGCGCCGGTCGCGCCCTGCTCCACCACCGTGTCGCCGCCGCCGACATAGTAGCGGTCGTTGCCGTTGCCGCCGAGCAGCACATCGCCGCCGGCGCCGCCCTCCAGCGTGTCATTGCCGTCCATGCCGAACAGCGAGTCGTTGCCGCCATTGCCGGTCAGCTTGTTGTTGCCGCTGTTGCCGACCATGTAGTTGCCGGCGCCGTTGCCGGCGGCGTTGAGGGCGGCCGTGCCCTGCAGATAGACATCCTCGACCTGGCCGCCGCCGGCGATGTTCAGGTCGACATTGATGGTCGCCCGCACGGCGTCGTACTTGTCGCCACCGTCCTCGACGATCGTGTCGAGCGCGTTGTCGATGACGTAGGTGTCGTTGCCGATGCCGCCGATCAACTTGTCGGCGCCGGCGCCGCCATCGAGGGTGTCGCTGCCGGCAAGGCCGCTGAGCGTGTTCGCAGCACCGTTGCCGGTGATCCGGTTGGCCAGCACGTTGCCGGTGCCGGCGATCGCCGCCGCGCCGGTGAGGATGAGGTCCTCGATCTCGCCGGCGATCTTGATGCCGTCGGACGTCAGGTTGAAACTGACCGACGACTTGACGGTGTCCTGGCCGCCGTGATCGATCCACGTGCCGGTCTTGGCGTCGAATTCGCCTTCCAGCACGGAATCGCCGCTGTTGTCGACGATGTAGGTGTCGTTGCCGCCGATGCCGCCCATGGTATCGGCGCCGAACAGGCCGTCGAGCACATTGTTGCCGCTGTTGCCGGTGAGGACGTTGTTCAGGCCGTTGCCCGTGGCGTTCCAGTTGGAGGGAGTCGTCACCGTCAGCAGGGCCAGGTTCTCGACATTGTCGGGCAGAACGTAGCTCGCCGCGCTCACGACGATATCGAGGCCGGCGCCGGCGGCTTCGATCACGCCGTCGGTCGCGAGGTCGACGCGATAGGTGTCGTCACCCAGGCCGCCGGCCAGCTTGTCGGCGCCGGTCCCGCCGTCCAGGGTGTCGTTGCCTGTGCCGCCGATCAGCGAGTCGTTCCCGATCTGGCCGAACGCCAGGTCGTCTTGCACGCCGCCATCGAGCGTGTCATCGCCGTCGCCGCCGCGCAGCGTATCGTTGCCGCCATTGCCGAAAAGTTTGTCGTTGTACTTGCCGGCGCCGATGTTGTTTGCGAGCTCGTTGCCGCCGCCCTGGACCGGACCCGTTTCCATGTAAAAGGTCAGCCGCTCGATGCCGGTGCCCAGCGTGTAGGCCGCGGCGGAGCTGATGACATAGTCATAGCCGCTGCTGCCGGTTTCGTCGGCGATGTCGCCGCTGTCGTCGATGTAGTAGAGATCGTCGTCGCCGCCGCCGATCAGCCGGTCGAGGCCGCCCCGTCCGGTCAGCGTGTCGTTGCCGGCGCCGCCGCGCAGCGTGTCGTTGCCGTCGCCGCCGTTCAGACGGTCCTTGCCGGCAAATCCGTCCAGAAGATCGCCGAACTTTCCGCCCGAGAGGACATCGTCGCCATCGAAGACGTCGGCCAGGAAGCCGGCGGTGTTGCCGGCATCGACATAGGACTGGAACGTCGCCGCCGGCATGGCGAATTCGTCGATGGTGAAATGCGCCACGCCCGCGCGGTAGGCGGTGATCCGATGCAGCCCGCCGCTGACGAAGCGGCCGCCCGAGTAGTTGAGGAAGCTGCCGTCGAACAGCCGGAAATCGTCAGCATCCGTGGCGATGCGAAGGCGGGTCGGCGAATCCCAGCTTGCCGTGCCTACGGTGAGATCGGCGATCGACATCGTGTCGAAGTTAACCGCGCCGCCGGTCATGCCTATGAACTGTGCCATCGTGACCTCCTGCCAGGAAGGGCCGCGGACCCGGTTCTGTCCCGCGGCCGGGCCGCGGCGCCTGCATGACCGGCAGATTGGTCCTCAAACCTTCCTCAACCGATGACGGCCGTCACGCTTGGTCCGAAATTTCGACGCGATTGTGACGCCCGTCACATCGAACGACCCCGCCTGCAGGACCGCCGGCGGAATCAGGAGCACGACGGCGCGGCGTTCAACTGCGGCATTTCCGCAGCGATCCCGAGCCTGAGGTTCGCTGGGACGGCCACCTCCATCATCGTCGGCCGCGGCAGGTTCAAAC
>JBJXDY010000006.1:0-43202 GCA_046154965.1 Dongiaceae bacterium
TGATCGAGGCGAATCTGCGCCTGGTGGTCAGCATCGCCAAGCGCTACACCAACCGCGGCCTCGGATTCCTCGACCTGGTGCAGGAAGGCAACATCGGCCTGATGCGCGCGGTCGAGAAGTTCGAGTACCAGCGCGGCTACAAGTTCTCGACCTACGCCACGTGGTGGATCCGCCAGTCGGTCAGCCGTGCCATCGCCGACCAGGCGCGCACGATCCGCATCCCGGTGCACATGATCGAGACGATCAACAAGGTGGTGCGCTCGTCGCGCTATCTGGTGCAGCAGCTGGGGCGCGAGCCGACGCCGGAAGAACTGGCGGAGAAACTCGCCATGCCGCTGGAGAAGGTGCGCAAGGTGCTGAAGATCGCCAAGGAGCCGATCAGCCTGGAGACGCCGATCGGCGACGAGGAGGATTCCCATCTCGGCGATTTCATCGAGGACCGCAATGCGGTCCTGCCGGTGGATGCCGCGATCCAGGCCAACCTGCGGGAGACGACCACCCGCGTGCTGGCCAGCCTGACGCCCCGCGAAGAGCGCGTGCTGCGCATGCGCTTCGGCATCGGCATGAACACCGACCACACGCTGGAGGAAGTCGGCCAGCAGTTCTCGGTGACGCGCGAACGCATCCGCCAGATCGAGGCGAAGGCGCTGCGCAAGCTGAAGCACCCCAGCCGCAGCCGCAAGCTGCGCAGCTTCCTGGATACCTGATCACCCTTTTTTCGTCGGCGTATCCGGTCGGTCATGGGCAGTTGGTGGCAGAGCCAATCCGAAACCGTTGGCTTGGCGACGATGCGGCTCTTCGAAGCGGCATCTGTCCGGATGTCGAAATCGCTGCGCGACGCCGTGGTGCGCCGGCCCTGGCCGGCCTTGGAGCTGCTCGCGGAACTGAAGCCGCGGCCGGCGGAAATCCTGCGGCTGCGCTTCGGCATCGACGACGGCAAGCGCATGACCCTGGAACAGATCGGCCGCCGCTTCAAACTCACGCGCGAGCGCATAAGGCAGCTGGAGAATGAAGGGCTGGCGGCGCTTAAGGCCGTGTGTAAGGGCGGGAAGCGGCTGAAGGATCTTTACGAATAGGCGCCGATACATGGAGGCGAAATGGGCAGGCAGGATGATGACGGAAGGTGGTCGAGGTTTCGCCAGCAGCGAGACGCGGTCCTAACCAAGCTTAGGCCATGCGAGCGGGAACGCCTGCGCAATCTTGCACCGGACTTGTTTGATGACAAACCTAGCGGGCTAATGCTTGAAGAGGTCCAGCATCAGCTTGAAGCGACGCGGGAACGAATTCTTGAGTTTGAACGACGGGCTCTCGCGAAGCTGGGCAAGCTGCCAAGGGATCCGGATGACGATCCAGGTGCGCCAGCATCGGTATGATGCACCTGCTGGTCATTCCCGCGGTTTTTCGCTATCACCCGCAGCGGCCGGGCCCGTAGCTCAACTGGTTAGAGCTCGCCGCTCATAACGGTGTGGTTGCAGGTTCAAGTCCTGCCGGGCCCAGCCTTCGCTCGCGGAGCGAGCAAGGCTACCGCGCCGGAGCCCGAAGGCGGGCTACTGCGTGCTGGCGGTCTGGCCTTCTTTTTCCAGTTCGCCGACTTTCTGCCTCAGGGCCGCGACCAGGCCGTCGACGCCCTTCTTGCTCAGCACCGAGCCGAATTCCGACCGCCGCGTGGCCAGTTCGCTGATCGAGGATTTCAGATAGACATCGACGATCTTCAGCGCGCCGCCGCTGTCCCGCATCAGGTAGTCGATCCTGATCGGCTCGCCGCCGCTGGTAATGATCTGGTTGTTGACGCGGACGCTCTTACGCGGCCCCGGCTCCTCGCCCAGCACCTCGAATTTCTGGCCGGAGTAGCTCTTGAAGCGCGACGCGTAGGTCGCTACAGAATAGTCCGCAAACGCTTCCACCAGGATTTGCTTCTGCGAGTCCGTCATATCATTCCAGTACCGGCCCGTGCTGACGCGGGTCATTTCACTGAAATCGAATGTCTGACTCAGCACCGGTTCCAACTCCCTATACCGTCCGGCATAGCCGAGAGTGTCGCCCTGCTTCATGACATCCAGGAATTTCGCATTGAGCCCGGCGATCGAGTCGCTGGCCGGAGAGGCGGCGGAAGCCTGGGGCTGGATACAGATCAGGCCGAGGGCCGCAACCCAGAGGACGAATCGGAAGCGCAAGGGCATAATTGTTCCTTTTATTGAAGAACTCGAAAGGCTCGGCGTGGGCCGGACATCGGACGTCGAGGCAGCCTGGCAATGCTGACTTTCATTAATCGGCGGGCTGTACAGGTCCTTACATGGTGGGTACTCGCGGTGTCGCGCAATCCGGCGCTGACATTATCGATCCTGGTACCCGCAACGATCGCCGCCGCTGTCTATGTGGCAACCCATATCGCCGTCAACTCCGACATGTCGGATATGATCGGTGAGGACGTGCCATACAAGGAGACGTTCGATCAATTCAACAGTCAGTTCCCCCTGCAGGACAATGTCATACTTGTGGTGATCGACGGGGCAAGCCCCGAATATGCGCAGACAGCCGCCACCGAGCTCTATCGTTCGATATCCGCCGATCAGGCCGCTATTCAATACACTTTCTGGCCGGCCGGGGACATGTTTTTCCGCCAGAACGGCCTGTTATATCTGGAAACCGACGAATTAGCCGACATTGCCGACCAATTGGCTGAGGCCCAGCCGCTGCTGGGACAGTTGGCCGCGGACCCGAATCTGCGGGGCTTGGCCGCACTCGTCAGCGGCGCCCTGGATGCAGTCGCACGTGGACAGGCCGAAGCGGGGGGCATTGCCAGGCTCCTAGAGCCGGTCTCGCAATCGATCGAGGCGCGCCTGGCCGGCAAGCCGGAGGCCATGTCCTGGCGCGGTCTGATGGCGGCCGGCGACAAGCCCAACCGCGCCCGCGAACTGCTGCTGGTCAAGCCGGTGCAGGATTTTCATGCCCTCGAGCCTGTCGCCGCGGCACTGGCCCGCATCCGGGCCGCGATGGCGGATCTGCCCGAACCTCTTTCCGCACAGGTCAAGATCCGGCTGACCGGCGAGGCGATGCTCGCCTATGAGGAGATCGGCAGTGCCACCAAGGGCATTGGCGCCGCCGCGGCGTTGTCGCTGGTTCTGCTGGCCTTCATCCTGATCTGGGGCCTGCGTTCGGTCTGGCTGGCAACGACGGCCTTCCTGGCCATCGTCGTCGGATTGATCTGGACGGCCTTCTTTGCCGTGGCCGCGTTCGAAGACCTCAATCTCATCTCCGTCGCCTTTGCCGTGCTCTTCGTCGGTCTGGCCGAGGATTTCGTCATCCATTTCGGCCTGCGGGTGCGCGAGGGCATCGATACGGATGGGCAGCATTTGAAAGCGCTGGGGAATGCCGCTGATGGCGCGGGTTCGGCGTTGTTGTTCCTGGCGGCGGCGACCGCGACCGGATTCCTCGCCTTTGTGCCGACGGAGTATGTCGGTCTCGCCGAGCTCGGCGTGATTGCCAGCATGGGCATGGTGATCGCCCTGGTGGTCACGCTGACTCTGATGCCGGCGCTGTTGTCGCTGCGGCCCTTGCCGCAACGGCCGCGGCGGTTCCTGGATGCCGCCGTGAAGGCGGAGTCCGGATTGCGGCACCATGCCGGACTCATCGTCGTTCTCGCCTGTGTTGCCGCCGTCCTGGCGGCCTTGCCCCTGGGCCGCCTGCAATTCGATCCCGACACGTTCAATCTCAAGGACCCCGGAACTGAATCCGTGACGACGCTGCGTGAATTGGTGGCCGAGGGCGAGGTCGCCGCCTATCCGATAGACTTTGCCGTCAAGGGCGAAGCGGTGGCGCGGGACCTGGCGGCGAGAGTGGCGGCCGATCCATCGGTGGCCAAGGTGACGACGGTCGAGACCTATGTGCCGCGGGATCAGGAAGAAAAGCTGGCGATCATCGGCGATATGGCGCTCTTCCTGGAACCGATCCTGCGGACCGCGGCAGCACCGCCACCCGCTCCGGCGGATATGCGCCGCGAGATTCAAGCGGCGGCCGACAAGATCCGGACTGCCGTTGCCGGTGGCGCCTTCGGCGACAAGGCGCCGATCTTCTCCAGTTTCGCGCAGGATCTGACGAAGCTCAGCGCGCTTGCGGACGAGGATCTGCGCCAGGCGGATGCCGACATCTTCCGTTTCTTTCCGCTGTTCCTCGAGCAGTTGGACCGCGCCATGCTGGCCGAACCGGTGAGCTTGGAGACGCTGCCGCCGCTCGTGAGCCGCAATTGGGTAACGCCGGACGGATTCTACCGGGTCGAGGCGGTGGCCAAGGGAGATCGCGGCACCGGCACCGTCGACGTGCCGGCGTTCGTCGATCGGATGCAAGCGATCGATCCGGCCGCGACCGGTCCGGCCATCGCCAATGTCGGCGCCGGGCGCGCCGTGACCGATGCGATGCTCAAGGCAACGGTCTACGCGCTTTTCGCCATTGCCGTGCTGCTATTGGTGGTCTTGCGGGATATCGTGGACACGGCACTGACCATCCTGCCGCTGATTCTGTCAGGGCTGCTGACGGCGGCGACGGCGGCGGTGTTGGGCATTCCCATGAACTTCGCCAACATCATCACCCTGCCGCTGATCCTGGGCATCGGCCTGGCCGGTTGCAGCCACTTGCTGCTGCGGGCGAGAGAAGAGGGGCCCGATGCCCAGCTCTGGGAGACCAGCACGCCCCTGGCCACAGTGATCGCCGCCGCCAGCACCGTGACCTCCTTCGGCAGTCTCACCCTATCGGCCCATCGGGGCACCCAGAGCATGGGCATCCTGCTGGCAATCGCCATCTTTTGGTCGCTGGTGTCGACCCTGCTGGTCCTTCCCGCCCTCCTGGAGCTGCATCGGCGGCAGAAGCGGCCACACTCCCGTTAACAGATTGATCTAATTTGTTAATGCTTCGACGGGGCCAAGTCGGGATTTGCTTAATTCAGACCGATTTACTCTTGTTTGCGTGCGCCAACTGGCTATGTTAGTTCCGAGTAGTCCGGGATTCGGCAAGGGGGCCGGAGCCCAACTCGGTTTTGTGCGCGAGCGGCGCCAAGCCCAGCATCAGGGGATTTCGGCAGCGACATGCGAGTAATTCTGGCTCAGCCCCGTGGATTTTGCGCCGGCGTCGAACGCGCGGTGGAAATCGTCGAACTGGCGATCGAAAAATACGGACCGCCGGTCTATGTCCGCCACGAGATCGTGCACAACAAGCGCGTGGTGGAAAAGCTGCGCAGCATCGGCGCGCGGTTCGTCGACGAACTGGACGAGATCCCCGATGGCGCCATCACCGTCTTTAGCGCCCATGGCGTTTCGCAGAAGGTCGCCGACGAGGCGGGATTGCGCGAATTGCCGGTCATCGACGCGACCTGCCCGCTGGTGGCCAAGGTCCATCGCGAGGGCCAGCGTTATGCCGAGAAAGGCTATGACGTTATCCTGATCGGCCATGAAGGCCATCCGGAGGTCGAGGGCACTCGCGGCCGCATTCCCGGCGGCGTGCATCTGGTCTCCAACGTGCAGGATGTGGACCGGCTCACGGTGCGCAATGCCGACAAAGTCGCCTATATCACGCAGACCACGCTGTCGGTGGACGACACCCGCGCCATCATCGAAAAGCTGCAGGAGCGCTTCCCCCAGGTCGTTGGCCCGGACGTGCGCAACATCTGCTACGCCACCCAGAACCGCCAGGAGGCGGTGGTGAAGCTGGCGCAACATGTGGATCTCATTCTGGTGGTCGGTTCGTCCAACAGCTCCAATTCCAACCGCCTGCGCGAGATCGGCGCCGAAATGAACGTGCCGAGCTATTTGATCGATTCTGCCGACGATATCGACTCTGCCTGGTTTGCAGGGAAAACGACCGTCGGCCTCACCGCCGGCGCGTCGGCGCCCGAGGAACTGGTACAGCAGGTGATCGCGCGTTTGGCGGAGTTCGGTCCGCTGGAACTGCAGAACCTGGAAGGTGTAGAAGAAAACGTGCAATTCAAGCTGCCGAACATGCTGTGGGATGTCGCGGGATCGAAGTACGGCAAGGCCCATAAGCCGCCGGAGCGTTCGCCGCGCACGTCGCACGCCGCGAGTTGATCCAGCTTCCCCTGACGTTCCGCAATCCAGCGTTCGAGGTCAAAAATTGTCAGTCCCGATGATCCAAATGGCGCGTGTGGGCGCCTATCTGATGAAGCAACGCCTGACGGGCACCAAGCGCTATCCGCTGGTGCTGATGTTGGAGCCGCTATTCCGCTGCAATCTGGCCTGCGCGGGTTGCGGCAAGATCGATTACCCCGACGCCATCCTGAACAAGCGCCTGTCGGTGAAGGAATGCCTTGATGCCGTCGATGAATGCGGCGCGCCCATGGTGGCGATCCCCGGCGGCGAACCGCTGCTGCACAAGGAGATCGGCGAGATCGTCGCCGGCATCATTGCGCGCAAGAAGTTCGTGATCCTCTGCACCAACGCGCTGCTGCTGGAAAAGAAGCTGCATCTGTTCACGCCGTCGCCCTACCTGACCTTCTCGGTCCATCTGGATGGCGACAAAGGCGATCACGACAAGTCGGTGTGCCAGGATGGCGTATTCGACAAGGTGGTGGAGGCGGTGAAGGTGGCGAAGGCCAAGGGCTTCCGCGTCAACGCCAACGCCACGCTGTTCGACAACGCCAATCCCGAGCGCATGGCGGCGTTCTTCGACTACTGCATGGAGGACCTGAAGCTCGACAATCTGACGATTTCGCCGGGCTATGCCTATGAGCGGGCGCCGGACCAGCAGCACTTCCTCAACCGGCAGAAGACCAAAACCTTGTTCCGCGACATCTTCCGCCGCGACAAGAAGAAGCAGTGGCGCTTCAGCCAGTCGTCGCTGTTCCTGAATTTCCTTGCCGGCAATGAATCCTATCACTGCACGCCCTGGTCGAATCCGACCCGCAATGTCTTCGGCTGGCAGAAGCCTTGCTATCTGCTGGGCGAAGGCTTCGTCGGCAGCTTCAAGGAGCTGATGGAGACGACGGCCTGGGATTCCTACGGCACCGGGCGCTATGAGAAATGCGCCGATTGCATGGTCCATTGCGGCTATGAGGGCACGGCCGTCGATGACACGTTCTCCCGGCCGTGGAAAGCCATCAAGGTGGCGCTGTTCGGCGTGCGCACCGATGGCGAGATGGTGCCGGATATCGCGATGGATCAGGCGCGGCCGGCGGAGTATGTGTTCGAGAAGCAGGTGGAGACCGCGCTGGCCACCCTCTCATCCGGCAAGGACAGCGCCAAGCAGCGCAGCAGCGCGGCCTAGGGTGCGGCGGGCAGCGCCCGCATCCCGCGCCAGGTGCAACAGTCCGGCGAACTGGCGCGGCTCGTGCCAGAGTGCGCCGGCTAGTCCCTTGATATCGATTCCGCCCCCGGGCGCCATGGCGGCGATGGCCGCCGGCGGCAGATCGCGCCCGGCAGCGTCGATGATCACCCGCAACATGGCAAAAGGCAGGCCGGCGTCCCGCGCAGCGCGCGCCACGGCGCCGCTTTCCATATCGACCGCCAGGGCGCCGCAGGATTGGAACAGCGCCGATTTGGCGCCTGCTGACGCCACCGGCCGGTTGACGGCCCTGATGGCGCCAAGATGCAACGGAAGGTTCCGCGCGCTGGCCGCCGCAGCCAGCGCGTCGCACCAGGCACGCTCCGCCGCCAGGGCGCCGCCGCTGGCGGCAATCACCTCCGTCGCCACGATCAGGTCGCCGGGGCCCAACGTAGGGGCCAGCGCGCCAGCCGTGCCGAAGCTGACCAAACCCCTGGCTCCCTCTTGGATCAGCCGCCGAGCCTCGCTCAGGGCGCGCGCGGCGTCCCCGCCGGAAAGGGCGATGGAAAAGGCCTGCGGTTCGGGAAGATAGCGCTTAAGGCTGTTGGCCTCGAAGGCGAGGCCAGTGATGATGCCGATGGCCGGGCGGTCGATCCCCGTCACATGCCCCAGGTCACTTGGTGCGAATTGCTGCGCATCAAGTTGCGGAAGCGGGCCAGGGCCCAGACTGGGAAATAGGCGCTATAGCCATGGTAGCGCAGGTAGAAAATGCGCGGGAAGCCCACGGCCGTGTACCAGTTCTCTTGCCATTTCGCGCCCTCGCGCGGCGCGCGCATCAAATAGTCGATGCCGCGGCGCACTTCCGGACTGTCCGCCTCGCCGACCGCCATCAAGGCCAGGACCGCCCAGGATGTCTGGGAAGGCGTGCTGGCGACGGCGTGGTCGCACCGTTCCTTCCAGTAGGTCTCGCCGCCTTCGCCCCAGCCGCCGTCGGCGCGCTGGCGGTTCTTCAACCATTCGACCGCCTTGCGGATATAGGGGCTGGCATGGTCCTCGCCGCAGGCGTTGACGGCGCAAAGGGTGGACCAGGTGCCGTAAATGTAATTGGTGCCCCAGCGGCCATACCAGGAACCGTCATCCTCCTGCTCGCGCTGCAGGTAGGCCAAGCCGCGCTGGATCGCCTGATGATCCCGGGGCAGGCCGGCCTGGGCCAGGAAGCTCAGGCAGCGCGCCGTGACGTCCACCGTCGGCGGATCGAGCAATGCGCCGTGATCGGCGAAGGGGATGTGGTTCAGGTAGTAGTGCGTGTTGTCGGCATCGAAGGCGCCCCAGCCGCCATTCTTGCTCTGCATGCCGATGACCCATTCCATCGCCCGCTCGATCGCCAGCTTGACCCTGGGATCGCTGTCGGCCAGGCCGGTGCGCAGCAGCGCGACGCCCGCGACCGCGGTGTCGTCCACGTCTGGATAATGATCGTTGCGGTATTGGAACGCCCAGCCGCCCGGGCGCAGGCCGGGACGGCGCACGGCCCAGTCGCCGACCACATCCAGAATCTGGCGTTCGATCAGCCAATCGGCGGCGCGGCGCAGCCGCTCGTCTTCGCCATCGACGCCCGCTTCCATCAGCGCGTTCATCGCCAGGACGGTGTCCCAAATGGGCGACATGCAGGGCTCGCAATAGCCGCTGGTTTCGCCAAGCACGAGGAGTTTGCGGATCGACTCCATGGCGATCACCCGCTGCGGATGATCCGGCGCGTAGCCCAGGCTGCGATAGGCCATGACCGCATTGGCCATGGCCGGAAAAATGCCGCCCAGCCCGTCTTCGCCATTCAGGCGCTCGGCGATCCAGTCGATAGCCGCCTGGATCGAGCGCTGGCGGGCGTTCTTCGGCAACAGCGGCTCGCAGATGCGTAATGCCTTGTCGATGGCCAAGAACAGATTGCCCCAGGCGCTGCCGGTTGGGTTGGTCAGATAGGTGCGTTCTTCCTCCGGCGGCACCACGAACAGTTCGCGGATATCCACGGCGCGCGGGTTCAATGCCTTCGGCTTCAGCGCCGTCAGGACCAGAAGCGGCACGATCACCGTGCGCGACCAATAAGACACCTTGCTGAGATGGAACGGCGCCCAGCGCGGCAGCAGCATGATCTCCGCCGGCATCACCGGTACCGCGCGCCACGGCACCTGCTCGAACAAAGCGAGGGCAAAACGGGTAAAGACATTGGCGCGCGCCGCGCCGCCGGCCTTCAGGATGGCCTCGCGGGCGCGCTGCATGTGGGGCGCCGCTGTGTCGTCGCCGCAAAGCTTCAGCGCGAAGTACGCCTTCACCGACGCGCTGATGTTGAACTCGCCGCCATGGAACAGCGGCCAGCCGCCATGGTCGGCCTGGGTCGTCCGCAGATAGACGGCGAGTTTCTGCTGGATGCCGTCGTCGATCTCGCCGGTGAAATGCTCGAGCATGATGTACTCGGCGGGGATGGTGGCATCCGCTTCCAGCTCAAAGCACCAGTCGCCTTCCTCGTTCTGGCGCGCCTGCAGATCGGCCGATGTTTCACGGACCGCGCGGTCGATCTCGCCCAAGCTGATTTCGACCAGCGAAACCCTGGTTGGATCGACCTGGGGCAACGGGGTCGATCTCTGCCTGACAACCGATTCGAGCATGTTCATGTTTGACATTGATATTGAATGCTTAATGACGATCCAATGACTCCAAAGGGATACCTACGTTACCTGCCCCCAGTTCGGCAAGTACCAAGCTTGCGGCGAATTCGCCCGATCTGAGGGTCCCTTCGATGGTGGCTGGAAGGCCGGTATCGGTCCAGTCACCGGCCAGGAAAAGATTGGTAAACTTGCTCCTTGCCGGGGGCCGCAGGGCGATTTGCGCCGGCGTCTGGGCGAAGGTGGCATTTTTTTCCTTTACAACTCGCCAAGGCGGCAATGGTTGCAATGGTTGACCGAGCGCCGCCGCGACGTCTTTCCATAATCGCTGGGCGATCTCCTCCGCGTCTGTGTCCGCTAGCACATTGGCGGCGCTAACGGTGACAGAAACCACGTCGCCGCGGAAGAACAGCCACTGCGCGGTCCCGTTGATAATGGCTAGGAATGGCAGGCCGTCAGGTCCGCTGATGGGCTGCGAGAGGCGGAAATGACCGTTGACGATGGCCCGGCTCTCCGACGGCGCTTTCAGGCCGGGAACCAATTCCGCGGCCATGCGGGCGGGGACAGCGAGAATCACCAGGTCACCGTGCGGAAGCTGCATCTGGGTGCTGTTGAAATCCAGGGCCGTAATCCGGTTTTGTTCCAGGTTAAGGGACCGCAGGCGATGGCCATAGGCGGGCTCGACACCCAGTGCCCGCAGGCGCTTCAGGGCCGGCTCTACAAGCGCGTCGGACAGGCCCGCGCGCGCAATCAGGGGCCGGCAGGCAGCCCCGCCCTGGCCGAAGGATTCGACGATCACGGGCCAGAGCAGCCGCGCCGCGGCCTCATTGGCCGCCGTGTTAAGGACGGCGACCGCAAAGGGCTCGAGCATCCGCCGGTAGAGCGGATGGCTCTCTTCGACCACATCGGTGACATGGTCATTGTCAGTGGCCTTGCGGAACCGGAGCAGGGCTAGATAATCCGTGGCCTTGGTTCCGGGAACACGGCGAGCGGCTGAGAGCATCCACCATGGCAGTCTTCCGGAATTCAATCTGACCGTCCACCTGTCGCCACTCTCGGCATCGAAAAACGGGAACACTGCCTCGCCGGAATCGATCATGCGATCTGCGGAGCCGATGGCCCGCATGTAGCGCTGTGCGGCGTGGTTGCCGGCGAATATCAGGTGATTGCCGTTGTCGATCACGCGATCCAGCTGAGCGTCGTGATAGGAACGGCAGCGGCCGCCGGCATGGGTGCTGCCTTCATAGAGCCGGACGGCCACGCCCTTTTCGGCCAAACGCAACGCGCTGTTCAGCCCAGCCAGGCCGGCACCGATGACGTGAACCGTTGCCATGCCTCTAGAAGATGCCGTGACGGGCGATCAACCACAGCTTTTCGGCCTTTGACAGCGAAACCCGCTGTTCAAGGTTGCGATAACCGCCGGCATGGAGCCGCTGCAGCAGGCGCTGATAAACGACCAGGATCAGGCGCGCGGGCCGCATGTCGCGGCGCGAAAGCCTGGCAAGCACGGCCTGCGCGGCGGCGAAGCGCTGCTCGGCCAGCGACTCGATCTCGGCGCAGACGCCCGCAAGGCGCGGGTCGCGCATGGCCGCCGCCGGCGCGGTATTGGTCACGCCATGGAGCGCCAGCAGTTCGCGCGGCAGATAGAGTCGTCCCAGCCCGGCATCCTCGGCGATATCGCGCAGGATGTTGGTGAGTTGCACGGCTTCGCCGAGGGCGTCGGCGAGCGCGATGCCATCGGCCCGCGGCGCGCCGAAGATGCGCACGCAGAGCAGCCCGACCGCGCCGGCGACCCGCGCGCAATAGAGCCGGAGATCGGCCATGGGCGGCGCAACGATGGGGCCGCGCGCGTCCATCTCCATGCCGTCGATGATGGCAAGGAAATCGTCGCGGGCGAGGTCAAACGTCATGACCGGTTGGCGCAGAGCCTGCGCCACCGGATGGCGGGGCGCGCCGGCATAGAGGCGGTCGATCTCCTCCCGCCAGCCCTGCAATTGGCTCAGCTTAACGCCGGCGGGCAGATCGCCATCGGCGATATCGTCGACCACGCGGCAAAAGGCATAGACGGCGAACATCGCCTGGCGCTTGGCCTTGGGCAGCAGGCGCATGGCCCAATAGAAGGACGTGCGCGATTGATGCACCACGTCAGTCACATGACTTTCGGCCGCTGCGACAGCCGGCATGTTCAGGGCCGCCGGTTCGCTCATGGACGCTCCCAATTGCGGTCGCCGAAGCGCTTTGGCTCAGGCCCGCGACAGGCTGCGGGCCCCGAGGTCCTTCTCCAACGCGCTCAGGGCCGTGGCAACGATGTGACGTGCATTGAGGCCCGCCAAGTCATATTGCGCGTGGGGCTTGTCATGGTCGATGAAGATATCGGGCAAGCAGAGCGGGCGGATCTTGAGGCCGCTGTCGAGCAGGCCCTGTATCGCCAGGTATTGCAGCACATGGGAGCCGAAACCGCCGATCGAGCCCTCTTCCACGGTGATCAGCACTTCGTGCTCCCGGGCCAACCGGCGGATCATGTCGGTGTCCAGCGGCTTGGCGAAGCGGGCGTCGGCGACGGTGGTGGGCAGGCCGTGGGCCTGCAATTCGTCGGCCGCCTTGAGACACTCCTGCAACCGCGCGCCCAGGCTGAGGATGGCGATGGCGGTGCCTTCGCGGACGATGCGGCCCTTGCCGATCTCCAGCGGCGTCGGCACTTCCGGCATGGCGATGCCCAGGCCTTCGCCGCGGGGATAGCGGAAGGCGCTGGGGCGGTCGTCGATGGCCGCGGCGGTAGCGATCATATTGACGAGATCCGCTTCATCCGCCGCCGCCATGATCACGAAATGGGGCAGGCAGGCGAGATAGGCGACGTCAAATGATCCGGCATGGGTGGCGCCGTCATTGCCGACCAGTCCGGCGCGATCGATGGCGAAACGAACCGGCAGCTTCTGGATCGCCACGTCATGGACGACCTGGTCATAGGCCCGCTGCAGGAAGGTGGAGTAAATCGCCGCGAACGGCTTCATGCCTTCGGTGGCGAGACCGGCGGCGAAGGTCACCGCATGCTGTTCGGCGATGCCGACATCAAAGCAGCGCTTGGGAAACTTCTCGGCGAACTTGTCGAGGCCGGTGCCCGAGGGCATCGCGGCATTGATGGCGACGATGCTTTCGTCCTTTTCCGCCAGCTTGATCAGGGTGTCGGAGAACACCTTGGTATAGGCGGGCGCCTTGGCCGGCACTTTCACCTGGATGCCGGTGACGACGTCGAACTTGTTCACGCCATGATACTTGTCGGCGGATTTCTCCGCGGGCACGTAGCCCTTGCCCTTCTGGGTGATGCAGTGGATCAGCACCGGGCCGGGCACGTCGGAGTCGCGGACATTCTTCAGCACCGGCAGGATGTGGTCGAGATTATGGCCGTCGATCGGGCCGACATAATAGAAGCCCAGCTCCTCGAACAGCGTGCCGCCGGTGACGATGCCGCGGGCAAAACTCTCGGCCCGCTCGGCGCGCTCGCTCACCGGGCGCGGCAATTTGTGCAGGGTGTTGCGCACGAGTTCGCGCAGCGAGCGGAACTGCCGCGACGACATCAGCCGCGTCAGATAGGCGCTCATGGCGCCCACCGGCGGGGCGATCGACATGTCGTTGTCGTTGAGCACGACGATCAGGCGCGTATTCATGGCGCCCGCATTGTTCATGGCTTCATAGGCCATGCCGGCGCTCATGGCGCCGTCGCCGATGACGGCGATGACATTGTTCTTGCGGCCGGACAATTCGCTGGCCACCGCCATGCCGAGGCCGGCGGAGATCGAGGTGGAGCTATGCGCGGCGCCGAAGGGGTCGTATTCGCTTTCGACGCGGCGGGTGAAGCCGCTGAGGCCGCCGCCCTGGCGAAGACTCAACATGCGGTCCCGCCGGCCGGTCAGCATCTTGTGCGGATAGCATTGATGGCTGACATCCCAGATCAGCCGGTCGCGCGGCGTGTCGAACACATGATGCAAGGCGACCGTCAGTTCGATGACGCCGAGGCTGGCGCCGAGATGTCCGCCGGTCACCGAAACGACTTCGATCAGGTCGCGCCGCAACTCGTCAGCGAGCTGTTTCAGCTCGTTCATGTTCATGCCGCGCAGATCGGCAGGATCGTTCACACCGTCGAGAAGTGTCACGCGATTATGTTTGTTCATGTCCCCGCAGCTCTTTCAATGAAAGGATAAGCCCGGTGATGCGATGAATATCGCCCGGCTTCCCCAAGTTCCCCCGTCTGACGCGGAACATAGCGCATCGGAATCGCCTATGTGAACCGCTTTCTTAACCAGTGTTACGGTAGATTATCAAATCTTATCAAATGATTAATGGCGGCTGTCGGCGGCTAGGGCCGGATTAGGCGCCGTTCGGCGAACCAATCGAGCGCCTGCCGCAGGCTGGCTTCCAGCGGTGTCTGCGGCATGCCCAGTTCGCGGACCGCCTTGGTTGAGTCAAAACGCATGGGCGTGCGGGCCAGCCTGACTCCCGCCAGGGGGGCGACCGGTGGCCTCTTTGTGACATTTGAAATGAGCTCGCTGATGGCGGCCGTGCACCAGGCCAGCCAGTAGGGCACGCTGCGCTCCGGCATCGGCCGCCCGGCCAGTTTGTCGAGCAGGGCCAGCAGGTCCTTCATGCGGATGTTGTGGCCGCCCAGAATGTATCGTTCGCCGATGCGGCCCTTGTCCGCTGCCAGGATATGGCCGCGGGCAACGTCCCGAACATCCACTAGATTGAGCTCGCAATCGAGATAGGCCGGCGCCTTGCCGTTGATGAAGTCCAGCAGCATGCGCGACGGAGGGGTCAGATGCACGTCGCCAGCACCGATCGGCAGCGTCGGATTGACGATCACGACCGGCAGCCCATTTTTCGCCGCCTGCACGGCCGCCTGCTCCGCCAGGAATTTCGACCGGCAATAGGGGCCGGGCATGTCGTCGACGGTCCATGAGACGGTTTCGTCGAGCATCGCCGGCGTTGGGCGGCGGAAACTCTTTAGGATCGACTCCGTGGAGGTGTAGACGATCCTCTCCAGCCTAGCTTCGGCGGCCGCCTCCAGCACCGCGACAGTGCCGCGATAGTTCGTCGCCATGAACACCGCGGGATCCCGGGCCCAGAGGTTCGGATTGGCGGCCAAGTGGTACAACCGGTCCATGCCCGCCATGGCCTGGCGCAGCTTGCCGGAATCGAGGATCGAACCGGTGATGATCTCGACGTCATCCGGCAATCCATCGGCACCGGCCAGATCCAGCACGCGCACCTCGTCGCCCTGCTCGCGCAGCAGGCGCACCAGATGACGGCCGACAAATCCGCCGCCGCCGGTCACCAGCGATCGTCGTTTCATGGGCGGCGCGCAGCGACTGCGATGGCGGCGGCCGGGCGCTTCGTCAGCAGCCCGTGGAATATGCCGTAGAGGCCGCAGCCCAGGAAAGCCTGCTTCGATAGCTTGACGCGCATCGCCAGGGGATCGCGATGGCGCAGCAGTGCGGAGAGCTTCTCGGCGATGCGGACGATGACAGCCGACTCCATGGCGAGATGGCGGCTGGTCAATTGCGCCGGCAGCGTGCGGGCGAGAACGATGAGCCGGTCCGTGCTCTCGAGGCAGCGGTCGATCACCGCGCGCATGCCGGCGGAAGATTGCGGCGCCTTCAACTCCTCGACGGTTGCGTTTGCCGCCTGCAACCAATCCCGCGGCAGATAGACGCGGTTGAGTTGCCGGTAATCCTCCTGGCAATCCTGCAGATGGTTGAGGACCTGCAGCGCGTTGCACAGCGCATCCGACGCCGGATAGCCGCTAGGGGACTCGCCGTGGAGGTCCAGCAGATAGCGGCCAACCGGTGACGCCGACAGGATGCAATAGCCCATCAGGTCGTCCCAGTCCTTGTAGCGCAGCTTCACCGCGTCCTGCTTGAAGGCGGCGATGAGATCGAGTCCATGCTGGGCCGTCACGTTGGTTTCGAGCAGGCTGGCGCGCAGCCGCACGGCTTTGTCATAGCCGGGATCCTGATGCTGTCCGGTGAGCGCCGTGGCGAAGCCCTCGAGCCGCCGGACCTTTTCATCTGCGGATAAATCGGCGCTATCGGCGACATCGTCGATGGCCCGGGCGAAGGCATAAAACACCGCCACATGAGGACGCAGTCGCGCCGGCAGCAGCCAGGAACCCACCGGGAAGTTTTCGGTTCCGGCACTCTTGCCCGAGGGCGTCTCGACCGCTGTCGTCAATTCCTGTGCTTTCCTTTAGACGGCGTCGGCCTGGCGGCCATAATCGCGCCCTTTCCAATGGCTCCCGCTGCCGAACCAATAGCGCCGAGCCGAATCCAGGGTCATCGCCATATAGAGGAATGCGGCTGCCGGCAATGTCAGAGCCCAACCCGGCGGCAAAGCGAAATAGGCGATCGTCGGGCGATAGGCAAATGCCATCAAGAGAAGGGTTACCAGGGCCAGGGCGGCAATCGATTCCTGTCCGTGCAGCGGATAGGACAGGACCAAGAGCGGCGGCAGGAGATAGATCAGCGTCATGCCGAGCAGCGTTCCCGCCAACAGCCCGGCGGAGTAATGCAACTGCGTGAAGGCTGAGCGCGCCACCATCATCCAGATCGGCTGCAGATCGTCATAAACTCGCAGGCTGCGGCTGGTGTCGGTCAGGCCGAGCCAGAGCTTGCCGCCGGCGCGCTTGACCAGCTTGGCCAGGGTGCAATCGTCGATCAGCGCGCCGCGCAGGGCGGCGAGGCCGCCGATCCGCTCCAGCATCGACCGGCGAATCAGCACGCAGCCGCCGGCGGCCGCGGCCGTTGGCGAGGCGTCATCGTTGGCGCGGGCAAAGGGATAGAGCTTCTGGAAGAAGAAGATGAAAGCGGGAATCAGCAGCTTCTCCCACAGGCTGCGACAATTGAGCCGTGCCATAAGAGACACGAGATCGCGGCCGCCGGTTTCTGCCTTGGCGACCAGGGCGCGCAGCGTGTCGGGCGTATGCACGATATCGGCATCGCTGAAGAAGAAGAAGCTGGTGTCGGGCTGGCGTTGCATCGCCTGCGCGATACCCTGCTGCTGCGCCCAGAGTTTCCCGGCCCAACCGGCGGGCAAGGGCTCTCCCGTCAGCATGATCACGCGGTCCGCCAATGACTGCGCGGCAATCACGGATTGGGCTTGGGCCGCGGTGGCATCGGTGCTGCGGTCGTTAACCAGGATGATCTGCATCGGCCCAGGATAATCCTGCGCCATCAGGCTCCGGAGCAAAGCGGCGATCGTCTCCTCCTCATTGCGCGCCGGCACGATGGCGGCGACGGCCGGCCATTGCGGCGGGCTGGGGATGCGCGATGGCACGAAGTACTGATCGCCGCGCCAAAAGCCGCCATGGAAGGCGAGGAGATAGACCCACAACGACAACAACAGCAGTGCCAGGACCCATAGGATCATCGATTGTACCCCCGCGGCGCCGACGCCGCGAAACTCACATTGTATATTACCAAGTTAGATCAATAAGTTGACTGGCGCAACCAGCCCGACCATCCGGGCAAGCCCAAGGGTTTCCTGTTGCAAGGGCCGCCGCCCGCCGTTACCTGCTACGTGGTCCATGACCGATCGGTGACGGCAGGCTTGGCGGAACAGCGGGGGATTGCGCTCGATGCAGATGGCGGCGGCAAAGCCGGCGACGGAACGGCGGCGGATAACGGTCCTGGGCTCAACGGGCTCGGTGGGCTGCAATACCATCGACCTGATCGACCGCAACCCCGACGCCTATGAGATCGAGGCGCTGACCGCCTATAGCAACGTGCCGCTGCTGGCCGAGCAGGCGAAGCGGCTGCGGCCGCGCCAGGCAGTGATCGGCGATGCCGGCAAATACAAGGATCTGAAGGCGGCGCTGAGCGGCACCGGCGTGGAGGCCGCGGCGGGAGCGGCGGCGGTGGCCGAGGCGGGCGCCCGGCCGGCGGATTGGGTGATGTCCGCCATCGTCGGCGCCGCCGGCCTGGAGGCGACCCTGGCCGCCGTGCGCCGCGGCGCCGTGGTGGCCCTGGCCAACAAGGAGACCCTGGTCTGCGCCGGCGATCTGATCATGGCGGAGATAGCCCGCCACGGCGCGGTGCTGCTGCCGGTGGATTCCGAGCATAGCGCGATTTTCCAGGTGTTCGATTTCAAGCAGAAGGACGCGGTGGAGAAGATCATCCTGACGGCGTCCGGCGGCCCGTTCCGCACCACCGACAAGGCCGCCATGGCGAAGATGACGCCGAAGCAGGCGGTGGCCCATCCCAACTGGGAGATGGGCGCCAAGATCTCCGTCGATTCCGCCACCATGATGAACAAGGGCCTGGAGCTGATCGAGGCGCATCACTTGTTCGCGCTGCCGGGCGGCCAGATCGACATTGTGGTCCATCCGCAATCGGTGATTCACAGCCTGGTGGCTTACCGCGACGGCTCGGTACTGGCGCAGTTGGGTTCCCCCGACATGCGCACGCCCATCGCGTACGCCCTGGGCTGGCCGCAGCGCATCGATTGCCCGGCAAAGCGGCTGAATCTGGCTGAGATCGCCTCGCTGACCTTCGAAGCGCCCGATCCGATCCGCTTTCCGGCGCTGCGCCTGGCGCGCGAGGCCCTCAATACCGGCGGCACCGCCGCGACGGTGCTGAACGCCGCCAACGAAGTGGCGGTCGCGGCCTTCCTGAAAGAGAAGATCGGTTTCCTGCAGATCGCGGAAGCCGTGGAGCGGACGCTGGAGGAGCTGCCGGCGGAACCGCTGGAGTCGCTGGATCACCTGCGCGCGATCGACGATGTCGCCCGGCGCACCGCGGCGACGATCCTGGAAGCCTTGCCGAAAGCCTGAGCGCTGCCGCCTAGCTGTAGGCGAACAGAGCGCCGGCCGCCCACAGGCCGGCGGCGATCCAGCCGGCATATTCGGCATGGCGCCGGTATTCCTGGGCCAGGATACCGTTGATGACGCGGCCGGCATAGTGTTCCGGCAGTCCGGGATTGCGCTGGAGCATGTACCAGAGCTCGGTCTGCCGGTGGTTCTGCGTCGGCGCATTTCTGGCCTTGAAGAAAAGCACAAGAGCGATGCCGGCGGTCAGAACGGCGCCGGAACGGAACGCCAAATCCGGGTAGGGCGACAGGCCGAGCATCAGCATGATGACAGCCAGTCCGGCAAAAGCGCAGCCGCGATAGATCGACAGCAGCGCCATTCTTCGTATGCGTTCCACGGCTTGCTCTCCGCGTCCAGTTCTTGGGCTGCGGATAGACTGCCACAGGTTGGTTAACGCGAGGTTCAAACGGCGCCGATTCCGGCAGCTAGGCGAGCGTCATCCGGCTGAACAGCGAAATGACCGCGAACAGGGCGGCTATGCCGATCGCCCAGCGGGCATGCTGATGATAGACGTCGCAAAGGGTGGAGTTGACGATGCGGCGGGCGTAGTCCGGCGGCGGCCGCAATTCCTTGTCCAGCAAAAGCCAGACCTCGGTCTGCGTGTGATCCCGCTGCGGCGCCTGCATCGCCCGATAGTAGAGGATGACCGCGACGATGGCGGTCAGGACAGCGCCGGATTGGAACGCCAGAACGGGATCGTAGATCAGGCCCCACATGATCATGGCGATCCCCAGCGCCCCGAAGCCGCAGGCGCGGCGCACGGACAGGACGGCGATCTGGCGGATTTTCTCCATGGCCGAACCGGGATTGTCGCTGAGCTGTGCGAATTCAATCACCCGCGCCGGGGTTAGTCACGGAGTTCCGGCCGCGGCGAATCTCAATTGGCCGTGATGGCGCTACCCCAATGCCGCCAGGAATCCCGGCAGCGCGATGACAACAGCGCCGCCGAGCCAGACCAGCATTGACTTGCTGTCGCTCTGCGTGCGCCCGGTGAATCGCTCGAATAGCCCGGCCGGAATCGCCGATAGCAGCAGGGTCACCGTCGCGGTCATCAGCGACGCGAAATAGAACCAGGTCTCCTGTGTGAGCGGTATCAAGTCGGGTATCCATAGCGGCGTCAGGATGTACGACATCAGGAACAGCGGCGATGTCGGTATCAGCCCGTGCAGCAGGCTGACCGCGACTGTGGCGACAAAGATGTTGCGCGGCGTCATGGCAGTCCCAGCGTCGGCGCCGCGCCGGCATTCGCCAGGGCGACATAGTAGACGTGCCTGAGGACGAACAGCCAGAATGCGCCGATCAGCGGCAGGAATATCGCCATCACATAAGAAGGCGTGAGAAAGCGCGTGACCGCGACGGCCCAGTCGGTCAGGAAGCGAAAGCCGCGCCAAATATAGTTGGTGGCGTCGGGCGGATACACGAAGGTCAGGATGAATCGGCCGATCAGGGTGTACATCACCAGGGCGGCGACATAGTTCGGGATATGGAAGTACCAGAACGCCCAGAAAGGTTGAGTCGCCATCGCCCCGCCGTTACCGCGCCCACCGCACCGCAGCCCTGTCCAAAAGAATAGTGCAGGGCCCTTGCGGACCCTGCACTAACACACCGGAGATACTGCCGTCTATTCGAGGGCTTCGTGGCCCGCGGGCAGCGCGACGCCGCCGCGCGGAACGCGGACGGAGTCGATGAAGTCTTGCATCTCCTTGGACGGCGCCTTGGTGAACAGGCTGACCACGATCGTCACCGCGAACGCGACGGGGATACCGAACATCCCGCAGGAGATGTTCTTGATCCCCCACCATGTCGCATTGCTGGTGAGGTAGGTCTTGTAGGCGGCTTCGGCGGCGCCGACCGCGGCCTTGATCTCCGCTGTCGCCGCATCGCCAGCCGCCGCCAGCGCAGCCTTGGCTTCCGCCACCTTGGCCGCCAGGTCGCTCATGCCCGCCACCTTATCCGCGGAGCCGAACATGCCGATAAACCAGTCCGGATAGAAGTAGGTACTGATCAGGTAGAACAGGCACACGACGAAGCCCGACAGCATACCCAGGCTGGCGGCGATGCCGGTCGTCCGCTTCCACCAGATGCCCAGCACCAGGGCCGCGAACAGACCCGAGGCCGCGATCGAGAAAGCCCAGGCCACCATGGCGATGATGTAATCCAGCCGCAGGCCGGCCACGAACGCCGCCGCGATGGCTACCAGCACGAGCAGGACGCGGGACGCGATGAGGCGTCTCTTGGTGCTCGCATGGGGATCCACCATCCGGTAGTAGACGTCGTGGCTGAGGGCGTTGGCGATCGCCAGCAGCAGACCGTCGGCGGTGCTGAGCGCGGCAGCCAGGCCGCCGGCCATTACCAGGCCAGACACCACGAACGGCAGGCCGGCGATCTCAGGCGTTGCCAGCACGATGGCATCGGGATGGATCTTGAACTCCGCCAGCTGCAGGATGCCGTCGGCATTGCCGGCGACCCCCTTGCACATGGAGAAGAGTTCAGCCGCGTTGACCGCATCGCAGGCGCCCACCAGACCGACCGCGCCCCAGGACTGGACCCACGCCGGAAGGGTGGCAACGCTCTGGCCGATGATGTTCTGGTACACTTCCAGCTTCGCGAACGCCGCATAGGACGGCGCCGTGAAGTACAGCAGGAAGATGAAGAACAAGCTCCAGCCCACCGACTGCCGCGCCTGCTTGACATTCGGAGTCGTGAAGTACCGCATGAGAATATGCGGCAGCGACGCGGTACCGATCATCAGGCAGAAGATCAAGGCGAAGTAGTTGAGAGCTGCCGTGAAGTCGTATTCGCCCTTTGCGTTGACGAACGGTGCCACGTGGCTCTTGACGATGCCGAGCGTCGGCTCCAACGCCTGGATCTTCTGCAAAACCTGACCGTACATCAGTTCTGGGATCGGCACGCCGGTGACCTGTGCCGACAAAATTATGACGGGCATCAGGTAAGCGATGATCAGGATGATGTACTGCGCCACCTGCGTCCAGGTGACGGCGCGCATGCCGCCAAGCATGGAGCAGACGAGGATGCCCAGGAGGCCGACGAAGCAGGCAACCTGGAAATCGAGCTGCAGGTAGCGGGACGCAACCAGGCCCACGCCATTGACCTGCGCCACCACGTAAGTGAAGGAAGCGGCCAGCAGCACGAGGATGCCGATGAATCGCGGAATGTTGCCGCCATAACGGGTGCCGAGGAAGTCCGGCACCGTGTACTGGCCGAACTTGCGCAGATACGGGGCCAGCAGGATCGCCACCAGCACATAGCCGCCGGTCCAGCCGAGCACGAAGGCCAGCCCGTCATAGCCGGCGACATAAAGACCGCCGGCCATGCTGATGAACGACGCGGCGCTCATCCAGTCCGATCCGGTGGCCATGCCGTTGTAAAAAGCCGGGACAACGCGGCCGGCGACATAGTATTCCGAGAC
This sequence comes from Dongiaceae bacterium, assembly GCA_046154965.1. Lineage (GTDB taxonomy): Bacteria > Pseudomonadota > Alphaproteobacteria > Dongiales > Dongiaceae > DATKFM01. Next base: position 22,208 of record JBJXDY010000006.1, read on the forward strand.
CTGTGCCGTGCGTGAGAGATAGCCGATCAACGCGTACACGCCGATCGTCAGGAACATGAAAAGATATCCGATCCACACGTTGGATAGCCCGACCCATTCAAGGATGCCGAGCAGGATCACGAATCCGATGAATCCGCCGGTATAGATGGCGTAGATCTTCCCGAGATTGTCGAGGAAGGAGCCTTTGAGTTGCGTTGCCATGTCTGGTTCCCCTTACTCGTCTTCGTGGACGCCGAATTCTTCGTCGATCTTGTTCTGGCTCCTGGCGAACCAGAAGATCAGGACGACGAAGACGATCAAGGATCCCTGCGCGGCCATGTAGAATCCGAGCGGGAAGCCGATGAACGTGATCGTATTCAGCGACGGTGCGAACAGGTGGATGACGAAGCTAAAGAAGAACCAGATCGCCAGGCAGATCCACATGAGAGTGCGGGTCTTCTGCCAGTGGCCGACCATGTTTCCCTGAGACTTGTGCTCAGCCATGATGTCGAACTCCTCCTCAATGACGCGGCAACGGCATGTGCTAGCGTCCGGCCGTTGCGGCTCTCCGGCGGGACTGTCTGCGGCGGTCTTGTTGCTGATCGCCCCGCATTGATGCGAGGGATTGGCCGACTCGCTCGAGCCCCATGCAAATCAGGGTTTCATAGGGCTTGTCATTCCGTCAACAATCCGCCGGGCAGCGAGGGCGCTTCGCGCCCCCTACTTTGGTGGGGTGGGACTTGCACATGCGGTTAATGCAACTAAACGCCGGAGCAACGGCATGAGTCTCTGGCCGCAATTCTGGAAGCGAAAGAAAATCGAGACGCCGCAACAGCTTGCGGATTTCATCGCGCTGGAGGCGGATGTCCTGACCCAGCGCACGATCTTGAACTACACGCAGGCCTTGCTGGGCCGGCAATGGAAGAAGCTGATCGAGACGGCGGAGTTCCGCGCCGCCATGCATCGCTCGCGCTGGGAGAGCTATCCGGCGATTCTCGGCGATTTCGTTTGTATCGCCGAAGCACAGTTGCGGCCGCACGCAGAGATGGATATTCCGGGGCGGACGGCGGTGTTTCAGCGCCTCTTTGAGACCGCCCTGGCGGCGCGGCCGATACCGCACGAGCATGCTGGCGATTGCGAGGCGGCGATCGATCGATTCCCGTCCGAATTGGGCCGCCGCCTGATGGCGGACCCCAAATCCTCCCATCGGATTGCGGTCTCCGGCGGCAGCTACCTGTTCGATCACTTGCCGATCCATGAAAGCGCGCGGGAAACCCACAAACTGCCGGTTGTGAACGCGGTGCGCTTTGCCATGGTCGCCTTCCGCGACAATCTGGAACGCAGGATTGCCGATCCGGCCGCGCTGATGCGCCAGATAGCGGCCCGCCCATCGGGACCCGGCTGACATGGACCGCGAGCCGCTCGAGCGGATCGACAGTTTTCCGTACCGGCACCGTGTGGCGGATCTGATGTCCGCGCCCGCGGCGACCATTGACGAATCGGCCGACTTGCAGGCGGCGGCGCGATCGATGAAGGAGCGGGACGTCAGTTCCCTCCTGACCGTCGACAGCGAGGGCCGCCCGGCGGGCATCCTGACCGAACGGGATCTGATCCGTGCAATGGCACAGCATGGCGCCTCGGCCTTGCGCCGGACCGTCGCCGACGTGCAGCGGAAGCCGGTTCACACCATCGGCGCCGAGCATATGCTCTATCTCGCCATCGCGCGCATGGAGCGGCTGGGCATCCGCCATTTGGCCGTCGTCGACCAGATCTCGGGGCGCCTGACCGGCGTCATCAGCGCCCGCGCCCTGTTGCGCCAGCGGGCGAGCCGGGCACTGATCATCGGCGATCAGATCGACAGCGCCGCAACGGGCGCCGAACTTGCGGCCGTGCATCGTCAATTGCCGAAGCTGGCGCGCTCGCTCCTGCGGGAAGGCGTTCCGGCCGTGCAGATCGCCGGCGTCATCGCCGGCATCACCCGCGACATGCACACGCGCATTGCGGCACTGGTCGAATCGGAGATGCAGCGCGCCGGCCGCGGCCCCGCGCCCGCATCCTGGTGCTTCCTGGTTCTCGGTTCGGCCGGCCGCGGTGAGAGCCTGCTGTCGGCCGACCAGGACAACGCGTTGATCCACGCCTGGCCAGAGGACGACCATCCTTGGTTCGCCGAATTCGCCGCACGTCTGGCGGACATGCTGAACGAAGCCGGCATTCCCTATTGCCGCGGCGACATCATGGCGAAGAACCCGCTGTGGCGGCACAACCTAGCCAACTGGCAGGCCCGCATCGACCGCTGGGCATCATCGCCCCAGGGCGAGAATCTGTTGGCCGTCGACATCTTCCTGGATTTCCGCCCCGTCGCCGGCGATTTTGCGCTGGCCGCGTCGTTGCGTCAGGCAACGGAGCGGGCGACTTCATCGATCATCTTTCTGCACGCCCTGGCGGATGAATTGTTCCATCTGTCCAAGGCCCTCGGCTTTTTCAACCGGTTCCGTACCGAGAACGGCCGGGTCGATGTGAAGCGGGATGGGCTGTTGACGCTTGTCTCGGGAGCGCGCGTGCTCGCACTCAAGAATCGGATCGCGGCGCTGGCGACCGGCGATCGCCTGGCCGCCACTGTCGAGGTTGGCAAGCTGGAGCCGCGCGATGGCCTGCTCTTCCGCGATGCCCAGGAACTATTTCTGTCGGTCATCCTCGAACAGCAGCTGTTGGACATCGACCGCGGACTTGCGCCGGGACCCAAGGTCGAGATCCGCCGCCTGAACCCGGTCATCCGCGAACGGCTACGCTCGGCCTTGAAGGAGGTCGACCTGATGGATCTGGCTGTGCGGGACGCGCTGACGAAAACGCCCTAACTGCCGGCCTGTCGAGGTGCGCCTGTCTCATTGCCGCGTCCGTCGCGATGGGGTAGAAACCGGCCGCATAATTCACGCCTACATTTCCGACATTTGACGCCGACAGCCGGAGCGAGCCGATGGCCGCCTATCAGTACATCTACGTGATGAAGGGCCTGACCAAGATCTTTCCGGGCGGCCGCAAGGTGCTCGAGGATATCTGGCTGTCCTTTTATCCCGGCGCCAAGATCGGCGTTCTCGGCCCGAACGGCTCGGGCAAATCGACGCTGCTGCGCATCATGGCGGGGATCGAGAAGGACGTGGCGGGCGAGGCTTGGGCGGCTGATGGCGTGACCGTCGGCTACCTGCATCAGGAGCCGGTGCTCGATCCCAAGAAGAACGTGCAGGAGAACGTCCTCGAAGGCATGGCGGCGACCAAGGCCCTGTTGGATCGCTTTGAGGCGGTCAGCGCTAGGCTCGGCGAGGAAATCTCCGACGACGAGATGGAAAAGCTGATCGCCGAGCAGGCGGAGCTGCAGGAGAAGATCGACGCCGCCGATGCCTGGGATCTGCAGCGCACGGTCGAGATCGCCATGGACGCGTTACGATGCCCGCCGGCCGATGCGGAGGTGGCGAAACTCTCGGGCGGCGAGCGCCGCCGCGTCGCGCTCTGCCGCCTGCTGCTGCAGAAGCCGGACCTGCTGCTGCTCGACGAACCGACCAACCATCTGGACGCGGAGTCGGTGGCGTGGCTGGAGCGCTTCCTGAAGGAATACACGGGCACGGTGGTTGCCGTGACCCACGACCGGTACTTTCTCGATAACGTGGCGGGCTGGATTCTGGAACTCGACCGTGGCCGCGGGATTCCCTGGGAGGGCAACTACTCCTCCTGGCTGGAGCAGAAGCAGCAGCGGCTGGTGCAGGAGGAAAAGCAGGAGCAGGCGCGCCAGCGCACCCTGCAGCATGAGCTCGATTGGATCCGGCAGTCGCCGCGGGCGCGCCAGGCCAAGAGCAAGGCCCGCATCACCGCTTATGAGAGCCTGCTGGCCAAGGGCGGCGATCAGGCGGCGGAAGCGGGGCAGATCACCATTCCGCCGGGTCCGCGCCTCGGCGATCTGGTGATCGAGGCGCAGCATTTGCGCAAGGGTTTCGGCAACAACCTGCTGATCGACGATCTCAGCTTCAAGCTGCCGCCGGGCGGCATCGTCGGCATCATCGGCCCCAACGGCGCCGGCAAGACCACGCTGTTCCGCATGATCATCGGCCAGGACAAGCCCGATGGCGGCACGCTGCGCGTGGGTCCGACGGTGACGATGGGCTATGTCGACCAGTCCCGCGACTCCCTCGCGCCCAACAAAACGGTCTGGGAGGAAATCTCCGAAGGGCGGGACGAGATCGAGCTGGGCAAGCGCAAGGTGCCGAGCCGCAGCTATGTCGCGGGCTTCAACTTCAAGGGCGGCGATCAGCAGAAGAAGGTCGGCCAGCTTTCCGGCGGCGAGCGCAACCGCGTCCATCTTGCCAAGATGCTGAAGTCAGGCGCCAACCTGCTGCTGCTGGACGAGCCGACCAATGACCTGGACGTGGATACCCTGCGGTCGTTGGAAGAGGCCTTGCTGGATTTCGCCGGCTGCGCCGTGGTGATCAGCCATGACCGCTGGTTCCTCGACCGCATTGCCACCCATATCATGGCGTTCGAGGGCGACAGCGAGGTCGTCTGGTTCGAGGGCAACTATCAGGATTACGAAGCCGACCGGAAGAAACGGCTGGGAGCGGCAGCCGATCAGCCGCACCGCATCAAGTACAAACCGCTGACGCGGGCCTGAGGCCCTCGGGCTGTACCGGCGCCGCCGGCCTACTGGGCGCCGGTGGTGTCGGCGGTAATAGTCTTGTTGCGCAGGGCCTCCAGCAGGCCCTCGATCTTTCCACCAGAGCTTTGAATTACGGAAGCGAACTCCGAGCGCTGGGTGACCGACATGCTGACGCCCTCGACGATGACGTCGGTGATAACAAGCTTTTCGCCGCGCGGCTCCACCCGCCAATCGACGCGGATCGGTTCGGCATTGCCCCGCAGGACCCTACTATGCACGAGGGTCGCCGTTTTCGGCCCCGGCGTGGAGCCTTTCACGGCGAAGGTTTCGCCGGAATAGCCGGCGAACCGCACCGCGTAGGAGCGGACGATGAAGTCCTCGAACAGATCGAGGAACTCCGCCCGCTCTTCATCGCTCGCCACTTTCCAATGGCGGCCGAGAACGAAACGCCCGATCGCCGGCACGTCGAAATGCTCGTTCAGAAGATTGCGGAAGCGGGTCTCGCGATCCGCCTGCGAGATGTCTTCTTCGGCAAGCTCGGTAATGGCGCGCGTGCCGAGCGTGCTGATGAAGTCGGTCGGCTCCTCCGCGGCCGCGGCCCCTGGGGACGCGGCAACGAAACCGGCGAACAACAGAACCAGGAAACTCCTAAGCGCACTCATCGGTCAGTTCATGCTCCCTTGCTTAACCACGGAGTCGCGGAGGAAATCCAACGAGGCATGCGGATCGATCATAATGATGGGCCTCACTTCGGAAGTTTCCTCCGGTTCGGATCCCGGGCCTTCCATTAGATTGGGATTGCCGTTGCTGATTTCATCGGCCCGCCGCTGGCGGTAGAGGCTCCTGATGGTTGCGTAGTAGTCGAGAGACCCTTTCTTAATCTGATCAAGGGTTTGCAAATTGCGGGCGCGGAAATCCACGATATCCAACCCGTTACGCGTCGTATTGATCCAGCCGACATTGGTAAAAAATGTCAGATAGGTCAGGGGATCGAGAAAGGCGTCCACAACCTTGCCGAAGGCGTCGCGGGGATTGGACGGCCCGATCAGCGGCAGCACCAGATAGGGCCCTTCATCCACGCCGGCCACCGCCATGGTTTGGCCGAAATCCTCGTCGTGGCGCTCCAGACCCATCTTCTCGGCGATGTCGAACAGGCCACCGAGCCCCAGGGTCGAATTCACCAGGAAGCGGCCGAAGGTTGTGCCCGCGCGCTCGAACTCGCCTTGGAACAGATCGTTGGCCAGGATCACCGGCGTGCGCACGTTGTTCACGGCATTCCGGATGCCATCCTGGGCAAAGTTGGGCAGCGCGATGTAGTACCAGCCGGCCAGCGGCTTCATCAGAATCTCGTCGGCGAAGTTGTTGAGGTCGAAGAAATAGCGGTTCATCGGCTCCATCGGATCGTTGGCTTCGCGATACGCCGCCAGCGCTTCTGGATCGTTCGTGGGTGGCATTGCGCAACCCGCCAAAATCACTAGGCCCGCAAGCGCCGCCATCCGCACTGCGAGTCCACGCATTGCCAACCAAATGCGCATCAACCTCTTGCCCCCACTTCCGCTCACGACCGGCCGAACGTTGCCGAACTGCGTTCGGCAGGCCCGGCCCGCGTGGTGTTTCCCCCGTCGCTCGATCCACGGCCCCCACCGGCATTCGTTAACCATCATGGCAAGCCAAGGGTTAACAACAGCTTACTTACGCCTGACGGCGCGGGTCGGATGTCCGAGAAATCACAGACTTACGCGCCGCCTTAACATACCGGTTAACGAAACGCTAGCCGGCATGGATGTCAAAGTAAGGGCCCGCCGGCGCTAAGGCTGTGACGGATATAACAAATCGGACATATTTCCTGGATTTGCCGGCGCCGCGGGGCCGGATGCGGCGGATCCTAAATGCGCCGCCGCCGGCAGAGTCCGCAGTTGGGCCATGGGCGAGTTAGGCGACCGATTCGGCGTGGTGGCATGCCACCAGCCGGCCATCGACTGGCCGCAGGTCCGGCCGGGTCTCGGCGCAAACCGGGGTCGCCTGCGGACAGCGGCGGTGGAAGGCGCAGCCCGGCGGCGGATCCAGGGGCGAGGGCAGCTCGCCTTTGACGGCAATCTTCTGCCGCCGGTCGGCCGCCATCACCGCTGGCGTGCTTGCCATCAGCGCCAGGGTATAGGGATGGCGCGGCCGCTCGAAGATCGTCGCCTTGGCGCCGAACTCCACCGGCCGCCCCAGATACATCACCATGACATCGTCGGAGATGTGGCGGACGACGCTGAGATCGTGGGAGATGAACAGGTAGGCCAGGTTAAGCTCCGCCTGCAGATCCATCAGCAGGTTCAGCACCTGCGCCCGGATCGACACGTCCAGGGCGGAAACCGGCTCGTCGGCGACGACGATCTTCGGGTTCAGCATCAGCGCCCGGGCGATGGCGATGCGCTGCCGCTGGCCGCCGGAGAACATGTGGGGATAGCGGCTGTAATGCTCCGGCCTCAGGCCCACCTTGGCGATCATCGCCTGCGCGATGGTTCGGCGCTCGGCGGACTTCATCGGCGTATTGATCTCCAGCGGCTCTTCCAGAATTTCCCCGACCTGCTTGCGCGGATTGAGGGAGCCATAGGGATTCTGGAACACCATCTGCACCTTGCTGCGCAGGCCGCGCAGCGTCTCGGCGCTGGCGCCGATGACATCGGCGCCGTCGATTTGAAGCTTGCCGCTGGTGGGCAGCTCGACCATGGTGATCAGCCGCGCCAGGGTGGACTTGCCGCAGCCGGACTCGCCGACCACCGCCAGGGTCTTGCCGGCGGCCAGTTCGAAGCTGGCGCCCGCTACCGCATGCAGGGTCGCGGGATCGCGCATGAAGCCACGGGAGATCTGGTAGTCCCGGTGCAGATCCTGGGCGCGGAGAACGTTCGCGCTCATGACGCCGCCGCTTTCATTGGCGCCATGCCCGGGTGATTGCGCGGCTGGCCGCCATAGAGGGGATAGTGGCAGCGCACCGCTGCATCGTTCATGGCCGCCAGGAGCGGCGCCTCGCTGCGGCAGCGCTCGGTGCGGAAGCGGCAGCGGGGGTTGAACACGCAGCCGGCCGGCCGGTCGGCGATGCCGGGCACCATGCCGGGAATGGTCGCCAGGCGGCGCTTGTCCAGGCTGCGCTCCGGCAGGGCCTCCAACAGCGCCGCGGTATAGGGATGATGGGGTTCTTCGAATAGCCTCGCCGCCGGCTGCGCCTCCACCTCCTGGCCGGCATACATCACCATCACGCGCTGGGCGGTCTCCGACACCACGCCCATGTCGTGGGTGATCAGCACCAGCGACATGCCGCGCTCCCGCTGCAGCCGCACCAGCAGGTCCAAAATCTGCGCCTGGATGGTCACGTCCAGCGCCGTGGTCGGCTCGTCGGCGATCAAGAGGCGCGGGTTGCAGGCGATTGCCATGGCGATCATCACCCGCTGGTTCATGCCGCCGGAAAGCTGGTGCGGGAAGGAGGAGAGCCGCGTTTCCGGCGCGGGAATGCCCACCTGGCCGAGCAGTTCGACGGTGCGCTCGCGGCGCGCGCTGCGGCTGCCGCCTTCATGCACCTTCAGCGTCTCCATGATCTGGAAGCCGACGGTGAAGCAGGGGTTCAGGCTGGTCGTCGGCTCCTGGAAGATCATGGCGATGTCCTTGCCGACGATCCGCCGCCGCTGCCGGGCGTTGAGCTTCAGCAGGTCGGTGCCGTCGAACATCAGGCGCTCGGCGGTGACCTTGCCCGGCCAGGGGATCAGCCCCATGACCGCCAGCATGGTGACGCTCTTGCCAGAGCCGGACTCGCCGACCACGCCCAGGATCTCGCCGGGCTCCAGGGTGATGTCGATGCCCTCAACGGCGCGGAACCCGCCGCGGTGGGTCTGGAACTCGACGGACAGATTGCGGATCTCCAGCAGCGGCATCGGGTGCCTAGCGCTTCAGCTTGGGATCGAGTGCATCCCGCAGCCCGTCGCCCATCAGGTTGAACGCCACCACGGTGATGAAGATGGCGATGCCGGGGAAAGTGACGATCCAGGGCGCCGCGCGCAGGAACTTCACGGCATCGGACAGCATGGTGCCCCATTCCGGTGTCGGCGGCTGCGCGCCGAGGCCGAGGAAGCCGAGCGCCGCCGCATCGAGGATGGCGGCGGAGAAACTCAGCGTCGCCTGCACGATGATCGGCGCCATGCAGTTCGGCAGCACGGTGTTCAGCATGATTCGAAGCGTACCGGCGCCGGCGACGCGCGAGGCCACCACATAATCCTTCGACAATTCCGTCAGGACGGAGCCACGAATGAGCCGCGCATAATGGGGCACATAGGTGATGGCCACGGCAATCATGGCGTTCACCAGGCCCGGGCCTAGTATCGAGACGATGACGATGGACAGCAGCAGGCTTGGCATCGCCAACAGCATGTCCATCGACCGCATGATCCCTATGTCGGGAAGGCCGCGGAAGAAGCCTGACGTCAAACCGAAGAACAGGCCCAGCGATAGCGACAGGGTAACGACGATGATGCCGACGAACAGCGATATGCGCGCGCCGTGGATGATGCGCGACAACAGGCAGCGGCCGAGATCGTCGGTGCCCAAGGGGAAGGTCCAAAGGCCGGTGTCATACCAGGCCGGCGGATGACGGAAATAGTCGCGGAACTGCTCGTTGGGATCGTGCGGCGCGATGACATTGGCAAAGACGGCCAGGATGATCAAACCGACGATGACGATCAGCCCAGTCATGGCGCCGGGGTTGGCACGCATCGCCAGCCACACCTCCCGGCGCGGCGTGATCGGCTGGGTGTCGGGCTGCAGTGCCGCTGTTCTGACGATATCAGCCATCTATGCCTCTTATCGCCGGTGCCGGATGCGAGGGTTGAGCAGGCCGTAGACCAAGTCCACCAACAGATTGGCAACGATCACCAGAGTCGACACCATGAGAACGCCGCCCTGCAGCGCCGGGTAGTCCCGCTGGTAGATGGCGCCCAGCAGCCAGGTGCCGACTCCCGGCCAGGAAAACACCCTCTCCGTCAGAATGGCGCCGCCCATCAGCGTGCCAACTTGCAGGCCGATGACGGTCACGACGGGGATCAAGGCGTTGCGCAAGGCATGTAAGGAGATGACGCGCCAATTGCTCAAGCCCTTGGCCTTGGCGGTGCGGACATAGTCCTCGCCCAGCACCTCCATCATGGAGGACCGGGTCATTCGGGCGACGACCGCCAGCGGGATGGTGCCGAGCACGATGGTGGGCAGGATCAGATGATGGAGCGCCGAACGGAAGGCGTCGTAGTCGCCGCTGAGCAGGGAGTCGATCGTGAGGAATCCCGTGACGCGGTCGACGACGAACTCCGCGCCGATACGGCCGGAGACCGGCGTCAGGCCAAGTCCGATACCCGACAGCGCCAGAATCAGCATCGGTCCCCACCAGAAGATCGGCATGGAGTAACCGGCCAGCGATACGCCCATGACGCCGTGATCGAAGATCGTATTGCGCTTGACCGCAGCTAGCACGCCTGCGGGCAGCCCCAGCATGATCGCGAAGATCGCAGCGCAGATGGCCAGCTCCAGGGTTGCCGGAAACAGCTCCAGGAACTCCCCGAGCACCGGCCGCTGAGTGCGCAAGGACTTCTCGAAGTTTCCACTCAGTACATTGCCGACATAGGAGAAAAACTGCACCGGCAGCGGCCGGTCCAGGCCCCAGTCATGGAGCATCTGGGCGTGCCGTTCCGGTGAGATGCCGCGCTCACCCGTGCGCACTTCGATCGGGTCGCCGGGCACCAGGCGGATCAGGATGAACGTAATGAGGATGATCCCGAGGAATGTCGGGATAACGAGGCTTACGCGCGTGAGAAGGAAACGCAGCATGGCGCAATCATGTCACGAACGGAGACCGGGGGCCAAAGAAACGGCGGGGAGACTTGCACCTCCCCGCCGATCCGTTCTGCTTGCCGTTACTCGGCGATATCCACGCCTTCGAAGATGTGGGTGCCCAGCGGATGCACCTTGTAGCCGCTCACCTTCTTGCTCATCGGCATGTAAACGACCGAGTGAGCGATGGGTAGCCACGGCGCCTCTTCATGGAAGATCGCCTGGGCCTGCTTGTAGAGTTCGGTGCGCTTGTCCACGTCCGCCGTCAGCTTGGCTTCGTCGATCAGCTTGGTGAAGTCCTCGTTGCACCATTTGGCGATGTTCTGGCCGCCTTCGCGGGCCGAGCCGCAGGAGAGCAGCACGCCCATGAAGTTGTCGGGATCGCCGTTGTCGCCGGTCCAGCCCAGGAGGCCCATCTGGTGCTCGCCCGCCTGCAACCGCTTGCGGTACTCGCCCCATTCGAACGTCTTGAGCTCGGCCGTGACGCCGATCTTCGCCAGGTCGGCCTGCATCAGCTCGGCGATCTTCTTGGCGTCCGGATTGTAGGGACGCTGCACCGGCATGTACCAGAGATCGGTCGACAGGTTGGTCACGCCGGCTTCCGCCAGCATGGCCTTGGCCTTCTCCGGATCGTACGGATAGGCCGCGATCGAGTCGTCATAAGACCAGATCGTCGGCGGAATCGGGTTCTTCGCCGGCTTGCCGGCCGCCTGATACACCGCCTTGATGATCGAGTCCTTGTCGATCGCCATGTTGATGGCCTGACGGACGCGCTTGTCGTCGAAAGGCTTCTTCTGCACGTTGAACGCCAGATAGCCGACATTCAGGCCTTCCTGCGTCAGCACTTGCAGGTTCGCGTCCTGCTCCAGCATCGGCAGATCGGCCGGAGCCGGATAGGGCGCCACGTCGCACTCGCCCGCCTGCAGCTTCGCCGTGCGCACCGCCTGGTCCGGCGTGATCGAAAAGACCAGATTGTCGATCGGCTGCTTGCCGCGGAAGTAGTTCGCGTTCGCCTTGTAGACGATCTTCGAGTCCTTCTCGTAGCTGGAGAAGACGAAGGGGCCGGTGCCGACCGGAACCTGGTCCACCATCTCCGGCGTGCCCGCCTTCATCATGGCATCCATGTATTCCTTGGAATGGATGGCGGCGAAGTCCATGCCCAAGTTGGCGACGAACGGCGACTCCGGCTGCTTCAGCACGAACTTCACCGTGTTGTCGTCGACTTTCTCGATCGAGGCCAGCAGGTCCGGCATGCCCATGTCGTTGAAGTAGTCATAGGCGCCGCCGGAAACCTTGGCGAAGGGATCATCCGCCTTCCACATGCGGTTGAAGGTGGCGATCACGTCGTCGGCGTTGAAGTCGCGCGTCGGCGCAAAGCTGCCGACCTGATGGAACTTCACGCCCTTGCGCAGATGGAACGTGTAGGTCAGGCCGTCATCGGAAACGTCCCATCTCTCGGCCAGTGCGGGCATCAGCGTCGTGGTGCCGGGCTGGAATTCGACCAGCCGGTTGAACACGGGATAGGCCGCGTCAAAACTGGTACCGGTGGTGTTGATTTGCGGATTGAAGTTCTCGGGGCTGCCTTCAGGGCAATAGACCAGCGTCTTTGCCGCCTGCGCAGGTGCGCCAAGACAAAGGGCGATGGCCGTGAAGGCCACTGCCCCCAATATGCGTCGTTTCATTGAGTGCCTCCGAACTAGAATTGTCGGCATTACAGGCCGCTAGAGGGCTTCTTCGAATGCCGTTGGCGCGAACCTAGGCCCGGCCCTCGCGCCCTGTCAATGCCGGGGCCTGGAACGATCTGAGAACCCGCGCCGGGTGCGGGTAACGAAGCCGTGCGGGTGCTTTGCAGCAAGCGGTTCGCTCCTCTATACCGGCGCAACAAACAATACTGGATTGCCCCATGCACGATACAGATCTTGCCGCGATTGCCGCTCCATTTGAAACGACTGCAATTTCCGTCAAGCCGGAGTGGATCGACTACAACGGACACATGAACATCGCCTTCTACATCATGGCGTTCGATCTGGCGTTCGACGATCTCTACAAAATCCTCGGCCTCGATCCCGCGACGGTGGAAAAGACGGGCATTTCCACCTTCTCAGTGGAGAAACACATCACCTATCAGCAGGAGGTGCATAAGGGCGACCGGCTCCGTATCACCACCCAGCTGCTCGGCTTCGACAGCAAGCGCGCCCACTATATCCAACTCATGTACAACGCCGACGAAGGCTACCTCGCGGCGACCGACGAGTGGCTGATCCTCTGCGTCGACCTGAAGAGCCGCAAGGTGACGAACTGGCCGGAGCCGACGCTGAAGGCCTTTGAGAAGATCCGCGCCGTCCATTCCCGCCTGCCCCTGCCGCCGGAAGTCGGCCGCAAGATCGACCTCAAGGCGAAACGGCCGCGTTAGGCGACCGGAGAACTATCCAAGCTATCTCAATTTAGTGTCATCCCGGCGAAAGCCGGGACCCAGGGCGGTTGGACTTGGTGCATCCGACCTGCGGCCCGCTTTCAGTGCACAGCGGTCGCGGGTGCGTCTATTCCCATGATCTGCGACCAAGTCTGCACGGGAACGACGTTGCTTTCGATCACGTTTCCGAAATTTCCCATTCTTCCGGCCAGGAATTGAAAACAGACTGGCTTTGACGGATTCAGCACGTCGACCATGCCGAGTTGCTGCTGCTCTCCATCAATGTATTCCGTCGTCACAATCGGGGCTGGATTTTCAAGGACGACACTGAACAGATATCGTCCGTCTGTGCTTTGCGTCGCATTGCGTTCCGGCCCGCCATTACCCATGACCAGCCAGAGTTCAGCCTCGCCGGTATAGATGCTCGAGCCGGCAAAGAACTGCCGCTTGTCGGGGCCTTCATCGCAAAAATAGATGACCCAACCGATCGTACTGACCTCGCGATCCCTCGCAAGTTGCACAAGGTCCTCGGTCGTTGCCACCCGGATACGGAGGAACCGCCGGCCCTGCCCTTCGCCCACAACACGCCAACTGCTTTCACCCACTCCGTCGTAGAGGCCAACATACTCAATGCTGACAATCGCGAGGTCGTTGATTTCGGATTTCCAAGTGATGCAAGCAGTCAAGGTCGCGCACATCAAGAGACCAAGCGCCTTCAGGAAGCCTGCCATAGGGTGATGCGGCATCATCTGCCCGTCCGTTCTCTGTCGGCTGTCCCGCAGAAATGACTGATTATCGCCGCTCTGTGGCGGACTGCCGGTGGGACTGTGGCGGATTTGAGATTTACGCCGCAGAATGACGGCGGAGGTTGGATCGGGGATGTCGTTGCAAAGGGTCACCGCGGAAGTGGAGCGGCTGCTGGCTGCCGCAGTGCAGCGCGATCCCGGCATTGCGCCGTTTCGCGCCATGCTTTCGGATGCGGCGCCGAATTCGGACCCGGCTGCAACCGCACCGCCCTTGCCGGTCTGCCGGTTTTGGCCGGCGGCGCTCGCCCGGCCTGGCGATGGCGTTGCCCAGCTCTGCGCTGCGCTCATCACTCTGGAGTCCCGTCTAAGCTGGACGCAGAACCCCAGTTACCGCCGCTCACCGCCAACGCCGGGTTTCCTCGACAATTATGGCTACGCCGTGCTGGCCGGCCCAGCGGACGGACCGCCGGCGATCGCCCGCCATGACCAACTCGCTTTCGGCGTCCTGCTGCTGGGGCCGCGCACGCACTACCCGCTGCACCATCATCCCGCCGCGGAGGTCTATGTTCCGCTCAATTCCGCGCAATGGTGGCGGGACGATGGACCATGGCGGGAAGAAGCGCCGGGCGCGGTCATCCATCATCCGCCCAACATGCCGCACGCCACGCGCACCGGAGGTGCGCCGCTGCTGGCGCTCTACCTCTGGCGCGGCGCGCTTGCCACCCATGCCAAACTGACCGGGAATCCGTCCCCACAGCGGGGGTGAGCATCCGCGACTCGGGTGCTATACAGGATTCATGCAGGAACTTGCCGCTGATATGTCCGACGAACCCGCGTCCGCGCCCACAGCCGCCCCGCCGCCGCAGCGCCCCTATATGGAGCGCCTGAACGAGGCGCAGCGCGAGGCCGTGGAGGCGATGGATGGGCCGGTGCTGGTGCTGGCCGGCGCCGGCACCGGCAAGACCCGCGTGCTGACCACCCGCCTCGGCCATATCCTGATGACCGGCCGCGCCACGCCGGCGCAGATCCTCGCCGTCACCTTCACCAACAAGGCGGCGCGGGAGATGAAGGACCGGGTCGGCGCCCTGATCAACCGGCCGGTGGAGGGCTGGTGGCTGGGAACGTTCCATTCGCTGGCGGCGCGCATCCTCCGCCGCCATGCCGAGATGGTCGGCTTGAAGCCGAACTTCACCATCCTGGACACCGACGATCAGATCCGCCTGCTGAAGCAGCTCATCCAGGCCAACGATATCGACGAGAAGAAATGGCCGGCGCGCGCGCTGCTGTCGGTGATCGAGCGCTGGAAAGATCGCGGCCTGACGCCGGACAAGGTGACGGCGGCGCAGACCGGAGACTTCGCCCATGGCCGCGCGCTGGAACTCTATCGCGGCTATCAGGAACGGCTGCGCACGCTCAACGCCTGCGACTTCGGCGACCTGCTCCTGCATAATCTCACGATCTTCACGGCGAATGCCGACGTGCTGCAATCCTATCAGCGGCAATTCCGCTACATCCTGGTGGACGAGTACCAGGACACCAATGTCTGCCAGTACCTCTGGCTGCGGCTCTTGGCGCAGATGCACCGCAATCTCTGCTGCGTCGGCGATGACGACCAGTCGATCTATGGCTGGCGGGGTGCGGAGGTCGGCAACATCCTGAAGTTCGAAAGCGACTTCCCCGGCGCCAAGATCGTGCGCCTCGAGCGCAACTACCGCTCCACCGGCCACATCCTGGGCGCCGCCTCCGGCCTGATCGCCCATAACGAAGGCCGCCTGGGCAAGACGCTGTGGACCGAAAGCAATGAGGGCGAGAAGGTCGGCGTGCGCGGCGTCTGGGACGGCGAAGAGGAAGCCCGCTTCATCGGCGACGAGGTGGAAACCGAACAGCGGCGCCAGACTCCCCTGGGCCAGATGGCGATCCTCGTGCGCGCCTCCTTCCAGACCCGTGAGTTCGAAGAGCGTTTCATCACCCTGGGCGTGCCATACCGCGTGGTGGGCGGCCTGCGCTTCTATGAGCGGCAGGAGATCCGCGACGCCATCGCCTATCTGCGCGTGGTCCACCAGCCCGATGACGACCTTGCCTTCGAGCGCGTGGTCAACACGCCGAGGCGCGGCATCGGCGAGGCGACGCTGCGCTCCGTCCATGCGCTCGCCCGCAGCCAGAGCATCTCCGTCTGCGAAGCCGCCGCGCGCATCGTCGAGACCGACGAGCTGAAGCCGGCGGCGCGCCGCGCGCTCGGCGGGCTGGTGAAGGATTTCGAGCGCTGGCGCGCCGTCAGCCCCGCCATGGACCAGGCCGAGCTGACGGAGATGGTGCTGGACGAATCCGGCTACACCGCCATGTGGCAGGCGGACAAATCGCCGGAAGCGCCGGGCCGCCTGGAGAACCTCAAGGAACTCGTGTCGGCCATGGAGGAGTTCGAAAGCCTCGCCGGCTTCCTCGAACATGTCAGCCTGGTGATGGAGAATGCCGAGGCCAATCCCGTCGACATGATCAACATCATGACCCTGCACAGCGCCAAGGGGTTGGAGTTCGACCTGGTGTTCCTGCCGGGCTGGGAGGAGGGGCTGTTCCCGCACCAGCGCGCGCTGGACGAGTCCGGTGCTGCCGGCCTGGAAGAAGAGCGGCGCCTCGCCTATGTCGGCCTCACCCGGGCGCGCCGCCGCGCGGTGGTGAGCTATGTCGCCAACCGCCGCATCCACAATATGTGGCAGAGCGCGCTGCCCTCGCGCTTCGTCGGCGAATTGCCGCGGCAGCATTGCGAGAAGGCCAGCGACATGGGCGATTTCGGCACGGAGCTGGGCGGCGGCCTGACCCGGCTGGGCGAAACTGAATCCGCCGGTTTCACCGCGCCGCGCAGCGGCTGGACGCGGCGGCTCGCGCCGGTCATCGACGCCGAGGTGCGGCCGGTTCCCTTGGGTGCGCGGGGCGATTACACCGATGGCGCCCGCATCTTCCACCAGAAATTCGGCTACGGCACGGTGATCACCGCCGACGGCGACAAGCTGGATATCGAATTCGACAAGGCCGGGAGCAAAAAGGTTCTCGCCAGCTTCGTCGTGCCCGCCGACCGCGTGCGCTGATGGCCGCCGGATCGAAGTCCGCGGCGCGCCCGGCGCGTGCGGAAAAGCCGCGCGGCGTCTGGGCCATCCGGCTGATCGTCCCCGCCGCGGAAAGGGATCTGCGGTTGGCGGTGGAGACCTATCTGGAGACCATGAGTTCGGCGCTCTCCAGCTTCGAGGCCGCCGCCGGCAAGACCTGGAGCATCGAGGCGCTGTGCGAGACCCGCCCCAACCGCGCCGAGGTGCTGGCGGCCCTGGGCCGGCTCGGGGCGCCCGTGGCGAGCTTCGGCTATCTGCCGCCGAAAGATTGGGTATCCGAGAGTCAGCGGCTCCACGCCCCGATCCGTGCCGGGCGGTTCTTCATCCATGGCTCCCATTTCACCGGCAAGCCGCCGCGGGGCAGCCAGCCGATCCTGCTGGATGCCGGCATGGCCTTCGGCACCGGCCGCCACGAGACCACCAAGGGCTGCCTGCTGGCGCTGGACCGGCTGCGGCGCGAAGGGCGCAAGGTGCTGCGGCCCCTGGATCTCGGCTGCGGCAGCGGCATTCTGGCGATGGCCATGGCGCGCCTCTGGGGGGTGCCGGTGCTGGCGGCGGACACCGACAAGCCCTCGGTGGCCGTGGCGCGCCAGAACGCCGATATCAACGGCGTGGGGCCGCTGGTGCGCACCCTGCGCAGCCATGGCTTCCAGGCCGCGGCGCTGCGCCAGGGCGGGCCGTACGACCTGATCGCCGCCAATATCCTGGCCAAGCCGCTCTGCCGCCTGGCGCCCGGCTTTGCCCGCCATCTGGCGCCGGGCGGCCGTCTGCTGCTGTCGGGATTGATGGTGGATCAGGAAGCGGAGGTGGTGGCGGCCCAGGAACGGGCGGGGCTGCGGCTGCTGGAGGCCCGCCATCTCGGCGACTGGTCGACGCTGCTGCTCACCGCGGGCGGCAGCAGGCCAAAGCGCAATCCCGCAAAAGCAAAGCGGCGGCTTCCAGGTGGAAGCCGCCGCCGATCGGCCTGAAACTTGGCCGGATGTTGTTTACGCCGCCTTCGGGGCCTTGTCGCGATTGGCCGGCCAGAGCGAGCGGATCGCCAGCTCTTCGGCAACCCAGTCGATGTCGCCGCGGACAAAGCCCATGTCCGTCAGCTGGCGGTCGTCCATCAAGGCCAGGGTGCGGGCGGTCTCGCGGCTGCGGTTCCACAGGCGGATGCTGGCGATCGGATCGAACGCCTCGCCATCCTGGCTGGCCGGCGCCGCGCCGACCATGGCGACCACGGCCGGAATGTCGGCGCGGCTGATGCCGATATCCGCCAGCAGCCGGTCATCCAGCGAATTCAGCTCGCGGCGCAGCTGGCGCCGCTTGTAGGCCGCCGCCATATACAGGGCGACGAGCTCGCCGAAGGACGGGACGGAATCCCGGCAGGCCTTGTCGGCCACTTCGGTAATCTCGTGCCGCTTCACGCCGATATCCGCCAGCATGCGCTCATCCAGGCGCCCAAGCTCGAAGGAGAGCTGCGACCGGCGCCAGGGGCGCCGCAGGCTTTCGACCAGGGCAGCGCCCAGATCGGCCAAGTTGATGGACTTGCGGGCGGGGGCCGCCGGCGCCTGCATCTTCGCGAGGTCCAGCATGGCCTTCTCAAAATCGGTAAAGCGGGTCATGATTCACATCCGGTTCTATCTGTCTGTATTGCTGCCCTATCCGCGGGCCGAAAATCTCTCATTCACGAAGTTGAATATAGGACAGCGGGACGGCTTCAGTCAGGGGTCTTGTTGCATTGCAGCAATGCAGCCGGGGCATAGCTCAGGGTTAACAAAAAGTTACCAAATTTCAGACACTTATGTGAAGTTCGCAACTGCAACATTTCCGCCGTCGCGGCGGTGGAACAAGAGGTCGTTTATGGCACAAGACATGGCTTTGGAAGGGCTTCTGGCGGCGGCCCGGTCGCGGTTGAAGCCGGCCGACCTGCCCGCGCTCCTGGCGGGTGTGTCGGCGGCGCCCGAGGGGCTGGACCCCGACGCCTGGATGGCCCTGGTGGCGCCGGAGGTGGGGCCGGAGCTGAAAGCCAGCCTGCGCCCCCTCTACCAGGCCGCGCGCCGGGAGGGCCCGGGCCAGGCCTCCACCGCCGACCGGCTGCAGGCGCTGCGGGCGGAGCTGGCCCGGCGGGGCTTGGCCGGTTTCATCGTGCCCCGCGCCGACGAGCATCAGGGCGAATATGTGCCGCTGCGGGCCGAGCGGCTGGCCTGGATCACCGGCTTCGGCGGCTCGGCCGGCCTGGCGGTCGTCCTGGCCGCCAAGGCGGCGATCTTCGTCGATGGCCGCTACACCCTCCAGGTGCGCCAGCAGGTGGACGGGAAGCTCTACGCCTACCGCCACCTGATCGAGGAGCCGGCGGACGCCTGGATCGCCGAGAACCTGCCGAAGGGCGGCAAGCTGGGCTATGACCCCTGGCTCCACACGCCGGACCAGATCGAGCCCCTGAAGCGGGCCGCGGCCAAGGCCGGCGCCGAACTGGTGGCGCTCTCGGACAATCCGCTGGACGCCGCCTGGCGGGACCAGCCGCCGGCGCCCATCGCGCCGGTCCGCCCCCACGACCTCGCCTATACCGGCAAGGACTCGGCGGCCAAACGGCAGGACATCGCCGCGCGGCTGACGGCCATGCCGGCCGATGCGGTGGTGCTGACCGGGCCGGATTCCATCGCCTGGCTGCTCAACCTGCGGGGCGCCGACGTGCCGCGGACGCCGCTGCCGCTCAGCTTCGCCATCCTCCATGGCGACGGCCGGGTGGATCTGTTCATCGAGCCGCGCAAGCTGGTGCCGGGCATCGAGTCCCACCTGGGCAATGCGGTGGCGGTTCATGCGCCCGGCGCGCTGGGCGGCGCGCTGGATGCGCTGGGAAAGGCCAAGACGAAGGTGCTGGCCGACCCCAGCAGCGCCGCCGCCTGGATCTTCGACCGCCTCTCGGCCGCCGGCGCGGAAATCGTCCGCGGCGCCGATCCCTGCGCCTTGCCCAAGGCCTGCAAGAACGCGGTGGAGATCGACGGCGCCCGCGCCGCCCATCTCCGCGACGGCGCCGCCGTCACCCGCTTCCTCTGCTGGCTGTCCGAGGAGGCGCCCAAAGGCAAGCTGACCGAGCTGGACGCGGCGGCGAAGCTGGCGGAGTTCCGCCGCGCCAACGACCTGATCCGCGACTTCTCCTTCGACACCATCTCCGCCGCCGGGCCGAATGCGGCGATCCCGCACTATCGGGTATCACCGGAGTCCAACCGCCCGATCGAGCGCGACCGCATCTATCTCGTGGATTCCGGCGCGCAGTATCTGGACGGCACCACCGACATCACCCGCACGGTGATCGTCGGCAATCCCTCGGCGGAGATGCGCGACCGCTTCACCCGCGTGCTCAAGGGCCATATCGCCCTGGGCTCGGCCCGCTTCCCCAAGGGCACCACCGGCAGCCAGCTCGACGCGCTGGCCCGCGCTTCGCTGTGGGCCGTGGGCCTCGACTACGACCACGGCACCGGCCATGGCGTGGGCAGCTTCCTCGGCGTGCATGAGGGGCCGCAGCGCATCTCCAAGGTGCCGAACCGCGTGGCGCTGGAGCCGGGCATGATCGTCTCCAACGAGCCTGGCTACTACAAATCCGGCGACTACGGCATCCGCATCGAGAACCTGGTGGCGGTGACCGAGGTGAAGGTCGACGGTGCCGAGCGGCCGATGCTGGGCTTCGAGAACCTGACCCTGGCCCCGATCGACCGCGCGCTGATCGAGCCGTCGCTGCTGACGCCGGAGGAACTGGCGTGGGTGGATGGGTACCACGCAAGGGTCCACGCCGCGATCACGCCGCTGGTGGATGCAAAGACGGCGGCATGGCTGAAGGGGGCGACGGAGAAGTTGTAGGGTTGACGCCGGGTGCCCTCACCCGGCTGGCATCCGCTAAACGCGGATGCCAGTCGCCCTCTCTCTCAGCGCAATCGCGAAGCGATTGTCGCGACTTCGTGGGCGAGGGGACAATCATCAGGTCGACCGGGGCTTGTCGCCTCGCCCACGGAGTGGGAGAGGCAGCAACATCCGCGTTCAGCGGATGTTGCGGTGAGGGGGGTGGCGCCGGCGAAGCGGTCTTGCCGAGTTCGCCCATCCGCTGGACAGAGCGCAGAGGCAAATCCGTTCGATCAACCCCATGCCAAGCGAGGAACGCTGCAGAAAGCAAATCTTCGAGGTCATGGCGGCACAAGTCGCGACCATCGGCGCCATGCCCCCTCCGAGTCCTGCGACCCTCCTGCGGAGCGTCACAGGACTCGGAGGGGGCACGGCCAGG
>JBJXDY010000007.1:0-35519 GCA_046154965.1 Dongiaceae bacterium
CCCGTCAGGCGCTACGGAGATCCGCCTGCCGGTCCATCGCGGTTTTCTTCTTGCAGGGGTGCTTCGGCCGAGCGGGCAGCGTAATGCTCCGGTCTCCGGCATCCCTAGCGATCCGAAGGGATCTAAGAGTCCGTTTGAGAAAGGGTTCAGTGGCTGATTCTGCGGAGCAGAAGGCTTTCCATGGCGATATGGATCATGGCTTGGGAGACATCGATGCGTTGCTCGTAGTCGCGCACGAGCCGACGCCAGCGGGTGAGCCAGCCGAAGGTACGCTCAACCACTCAGCGGCGCGGCAGAACCTTGAACCCGGGATCGCTGTCGATCCGCCGGACGACCTCGATAACGAAGTCGAGGAAGGCGGCCTTGTCCAGGAGTTGGGTGCGATCATAGGCTCCATCGGCGAACAGATGCTTGATCCATGGCCAGCGTTTGCGGATAGCCTCCAGGATCATCTGAGCGCCGGCGCTGTCGGAGAGGTCGGCCGGCGTCAAGTTGATCATCAGCAAGCGGCCGTCGGTATCCACCACCATGTGCCTCTTGCGACCAACCGTCTTTTTGGCAGCGTCACAGCCGCGCTGCGCCCCCGGTGCCGGGGCTTTCACTGTTTGGCTGTCAATCACGCCGGCGCTCGGGCTGGCCTCGCGGCCCACCCGCTCGCGGTCCAGCATCAGGGCGATGTCATGGATCGTGCGGAACAGCATCAGCCGCACGAACCGCCGGAACCACCAGTACACCGTTTGCCAGGGTGGGAGATCCTTCGGCAGCATGCGCCATCCGCCGCCCGAGCGAGTCATGTAGCGGATCGCGTTCAATATCTCCCGCATATCCACGCCAGGTTTGCGCCCAAGCTTCGCTGGCTGCGGCAACAGCGGGGCAATCCGGCCCCATTCCTCATCGGTGAGATCGGTCGGGTAACGTTTCGTCTTCCGCTCGATCGCGGCCATACGACCCCGCGTCTGTCGTGTCCACATCCACAGTGTGAATCACATATCATGCCGCGTGGGAATCCCCTTTCTCAAACGGTCTCTAATGCGCCCTTATCGCCACCTTCATTTGCTGCATCACAGATAACAGTTATAGGCAGCGGTTTCGCACGTTCGAACGTCGCCGGATCGCCAATTTTCAGGTCGGCGTTCGACACCTTTGTGATATGTCCCATCAACCAAGCCTCAACTGCACATGATGGGTAGTGCCGTCGTCCAGCAGCGGCAGGCGCAATGGCCGCTCTGTTACTACCCTCCCATCCAACTTGGCGAAGAGAACGCCCTTAGCGACTCCGTCGGGATTCTCCACCAAGATCTGGTACCGCGCCGAGCGGTATTGAACCGACATCTCGAAGTTTCGCCAGCCTTTCGGAATGCACGGGCTTAGGTGCAAGTACGCTCCCTGCAAGCGCAGGCCCAGGATGCTCTCGATACCGGCCCGCTGCATCAGGCCGGCCGAGGCCGTATACCAGCTCCAGCCGCCCCGCCCGACATGGGCAGGCGCAGCGTAGACATCGGCAGCGACGACATATGGTTCCACCTTGTAGCGGTGCACGTCCGCGCGAGTTCGGGCGTGGTTGATGGGGTTGAGAAGCGAGAACAACCCGGCCGCCCTGTCACCCTCTGCGAGAGCCGCGAACGCCATCACCGACCACAGACCGGCGTGGGTGTATTGGCCGCCATTCTCACGGATGCCCGGCGGGTAACCTTTGATGTAACCAGGGTCGAGCGGTGTCTTGTCGAATGGCGGTGCAAACAGCAGCGCAACGCCGTCTTTGGGGCGGATCAGCTCCCGTTCGACCGCAGCCATCGCGCGCGCCCCCCGCGCGGGGTTCCCCGCGCCCGAGATCACGGCCCAGGACTGCGCAATAGAATCAATCCGGCACTCCTCGTTCGTCGCCGAACCTAGCGGCGTGCCGTCGTCGAACCAGCCGCGCCGGTACCAATCGCCGTCCCATGCCTCACGCTCCAGTGATGCCCGCAGAGCAGCGCCATGTGCGCGCCACTTCGCGGCGCGCACCGTCTCGCGGCGCGCTTCAGCAAGGGGAACGAAGGCCGCGAGCGTTGCGTAGAGCAGCCAACCCAACCAAACGCTCTCGCCGTGCCCTCTCTCACCAACGCGGTTCATGCTGTCGTTCCAATCGCCGGTACCGATCAAGGGTAGACCATGGCCGCCAAACACGAGACTGTGGTCGAGGCCGCGGGCGCAATGCTCAAACAGAGTGGCCGTCTCGTCGGATACCGTCGGTTGGAAGAAGTTGTCGTGCTCACCCGCCTCCAGCTTCTGGCCCTCTAGAAAGGGGACCACCTCGTCAAGAATAGTGGTATCGCCAATCACGTCGACGTAGTGGGCGACGGTGTAGGCGAGCCACGCACGGTCGTCGGAGATCCGCGTGCGCACCCCCTGGCCGGAATGGGGCAGCCACCAATGCTGGACGTCGCCTTCGACGAACTGCCGCGCCGCCGCTCGCAGCAAGTGCTCGCGCGTCATTTTGGGGCACGCCGTAGCAAGCGCCATACCATCCTGCAGCTGATCGCGAAAGCCATAGGCGCCGCTCGATTGATAAAACGCAGAGCGGGCCCAGACGCGGCAAGCGAGCGTCTGGTACAGAAGCCAGCCATTCAGCATGATGTCCATCGGTCGGTCGGGCGTTCTCACTTGGACTGCACCGAGCACGTCGTTCCAATAATCGCCGACCTCCGAGCGCACGGCGTCGAGATCAGCCGTTCGGTACTGCGCGATCAGGCTCCGGGCGTCTTCGGTGCTTGCAGCTTCGCCGAGGAAAAAGACGAGTTCGACGATACCGTCCGGCAGCAGCTCGACACTGGCCCGCAGCACACAGCAGGGATCGAAACCGGCCCCGACATTGTTCGAAAGCGGCGCCGTTCCGGCGAGTGCTGCCGGGCTCGCGAGCGTTCCATTGCGGCCTATGAACTCCCCCCGGTCGCCCGTCCAGTCCGTCTGGCGCCCGCCGAAATCGGCGAAGGCAACGCGCGACCCGAAGGCCTGATTCCATGGATTACGCGCGAACATCGCGTCGGTGTCGGGATCGATCTCCGTCGTTACGAACGGAACTGAGGCTGTCCGCGATGGACCGAGAACCCATTCCACATAAGCGGTCACCGAGAGATGCCGGGTGCGGCTCGACGTATTGCGAAACTTGAGGCGCGAGATCTTGATCGGGTCCTTAACTGGCACATACTGGAGCAGGTCGGTTTCAATTCCATGCGCTGCGCGCTCGAACCGGCTGTATCCGCGGCCGTGGCGGGCGATATAGGTCGCCGAGTCGTCGCGGATCGGTAGAGCCGTCGGACACCACAGATCGCCAGTGTCGTCGTCGCGCAGATAAAACGCTTCGCCTGGACGATCAGTGACAGGATCGTTCGACCAAGGGGTAAGCTGGTTTTCGCGGCTGCTGACGGACCAAGTGTAGCCGCTGCCCTCGGTCGCGACCTGGAAGCCGAAAGCAGGGTTGGCGACGACGTTGATCCAGGGGGCGGGTGTCGACTGGCCAGGGCCGAGGATCGTCACATATTCCCGCCCGTTGTCGGCGAAGCCGCCAAGTCCGTTGAAAAACTCCAGGTCTGGCAAGGACGGCTTGATCTGCGACTGTGGAGCAGGGAGAGTGCGCTTCGGAGCCGACCGGGCGTGCGTCTTAACCTCTCTTACCCGGTCGAGCTGATCGGAGAGGCGCCCACGCTGGCCGACAAGCACCACCCGCGCCACCGACGCTAGAAGGGCGCGTGTCTTCGCCGGGATCAGATCGGCTCGAAGGATGAAGACGCGGCCCGGCGGTCCCTTCACTCCGACCTGCGGTCGCGACTGGCTCGTTCGGACCAGGGTCTCGAGCGCGATCTGAAGGTCTTGGACATAGGAGGACGCGCGCTCGTTCAAGATTACGAGATCGACCGCGAGCTGCTTCACCCGCCAATATGCGTGAGCCAGCAGCAGTTGATGCGCGATGTCGAGGTTCTCGGTGTCGGCAATGCGCAGCAGCACGATCGGTAGATCTCCGGAAATGCCCTGCGGCCAGAGCCCCGGCTGTCCACCGCCGCCGCGCCGGATCGTGTCGGAGGACGGGCGCAACGTCGGTGCAGTATAGAGTAGGTGTCCCGCCAGACGCTGGAACATCCCCGCTTCGCCCGCATCGATGCCGAGATGATGGAGCTCCACCTGCGCCTGGGTCCAAGCCAGCGTGACCGCCCGCTCGAAGGCAGTGATATCCCGATGCTTGTCGATGAGGTCGAGCATTGCCTGGCGGGATGACGCAACCAACGTCCAGAAGGAGATGCGCACGATTGCGCCGGGTGCAACACGCACACGGCGGCGCAAGGCAAAGATCGGATCGAGCACTGTGCCGACCGTGTTCGAAAGTGGCCGACCGTCGATCACCGCGATGGGCGTCCTGACTCCGCAGCCACGGCCAAGGAAACGGGCCCTGTCGGTCTCGATTTCCGGCTTGCCTACAGCGTCACCATCGACGACGGTTAGATGCGCGGCCCAAATCTCGGACTCGTTCGGCGCGCGCCGCCGCCGCGTCGCCAGGACGACGCCGACGTCGGCGAGATACTCGGTCTCGACGAACAGCTTCGAGAAGGCGGGATGTGCGACGTCAGCAGCCTGGGGTGCCAGCACAAGCTCGGCATAGGAGGTGACTTCGATTTCCCGTATGCTGCTGCCGGAGTTCGAGATCGAGACGCGACGGACCTCGCCATCAACTTCCGCTGAGACGAGCACCTCCATCCTCGTGGTCAGTGTCCCGTCACGACGCGTGAACTCGGCATGGCCTTCATTGAAAACGACTTCGTATTCATCGGGCTCTACGCCACTCGGCTGAAAACCTGCCGACCATACGTCGCCACTGCGGACGTCTCTGAGGAAGATGTAGGAACCGCAGTCGTCGCATGTAGTGTCCTCGCGCCACCTGGTCACTGACAGATCTTGCCACCGGCTATATCCCGAGCCGGCGCCCGTGAGCATCACCGCATAGCGTCCGTTTGAGAGCAGATGTGTGTTGGGCGTCGCGCCGTGCGCGGTGTTGAACCGACGGCCACTAGGCGGCTCGATCTCGCGGACCTTGGCAGCCAACTTCACCTCGGTTGCCCAGGGCTGAACCATCGACAGGTCACGTGGCGTACGCTCCTGCAGGAGCAATTCTGTTGCCTGGACGATAGGTTCGGCATGGAACCTTGCCCGCATCGCACCATCCAGCAACCCATTGGCGATGGCAACGATCGTCATGCCCTGATGGTGCGCCATGAAGGCTCGCACGATCGCGAGGTTATTGCCCTCCAGCACCCGGGTCGGTGTGTAGTCCAGGGCCTCATAGAAGCCATAGCGGCCGCGCGCACCGGCGTCGGTGAGCCGGACGAAATTGCGGGCTGCGGCATGCGGATCGACCATTGTCGCAAGCGCGGTCGCATAGGGCGAGACGACGGTGTTTTCCCCGAGGCCGCGCTGTAGTCCGAGACCCGGAATCCCGAAGTTCGAGTATTGGTAGGTGAATTCCAGGTCACGTGCGTTATAGGCAGATTCGGATATCCCCCAGGGCAGGGCAAGCATGGCTCCATAGTCGATCTGGCGGCGCACGATCAGCCTGTTCGTCAGCGCGATCAGGCTGCCGGCTGGCGCGCGCATGATGAGCGACGGCATCAGATACTCGAACATCGAGCCGGACCAGGAGATCAGCGCGGCGCCGTGGGCGACTGCCGTCACGGCGCGGCCGAGGTGGAACCAGTGACGGGCCGGGATGTCGCCCTTGGCGATCGCCATGAAGCTCGCGAGCCGCGCCTCGGAGGCGAGGAGATCGTAGCAGCTCGGATCGAGCGTACCTTCTGGCACCCTGTAGCCGATCGAGAGCAGCTTGCGGTCGCGGTCGAGCAGAAAGCTGAAATCCATTGAGAGCGCCATCTCCCGAGCGATCCCTTCGACGACGGTGAGGCGTGCCTCCACAGAGGTGGCTGCGTCCGCCGACTCACCGAGATCACGGCGGTGGGTCTCGATCGAACTCCGTGTTGCCTCCGTCCAGAACAGCATTTCTGAACCCGTGTCGTCGCCGCGTTCGATCGCGAGTGCGCGGGCGATATCAGCCATTGTCTCGGCCCGGGCGGAAAGCCCCGCGAACCGTTCCGCGATGTCGTCCCCGTCCACGGGGGCCCGTTGCAACCCAACAGCAAGCAGGGCGTGCGCGTCGTCGAACTGGTGCCAGGTTACGGTCTGTGTTCGCCGTCCGTCGCGCTGATGGTCCGCCTCTTCGCGGGTGAGATCGAGCGCGTCTCCAATACCGGCAAGACGCCGGGCGTCCGCGAGGGGCAGGTTGCGCCACTCGCGGCACGCATTGGCGAGAGCGATCAGGTGCCCGGCCAGGTTCCCGCTGTCAACGGAGGAGACGTACTGTGGATCGAGCGGCCGTAAATCCTGCGTGTCGTACCAGTTGTAGAAATGGCCACGAAAGCGCACGAGACCGCTCATGGTTGCCAATGTTGCTTCCAGCCGCTCGATCGCCTCAACAGTTCCGATCCATCCGAAGTCGCGCGCGCCCACTACCGATAGCAGATAGAGGCCGATATTGGTCGGCGAGGTCCGATGAGCGACTACCGGCTCTGGGTCCTCCTGGAAATTGTCCGGTGGCAACATGTGATGTTCCGACGTCACAAAGCGTTCAAAGAATCGCCAAGTCCGGCGCGCAATCAGCCGCAAATCGCGAGCATCGGCGTCCGACATAGCGGGTCGGCTCGCAGCCAAGGGCGACCGGCTTGCCAAGCGGGCAATCGCCGGTGATGCGATCCAGAGCGCTGCGAACGCGCCCGCCAGAGGCCATGTCCCATGGCCCAAAAGCAATGCAAAGACTAAAGCCACAGCACCGATGACAACTGCGCCGGCCATTCGACGATAGAAGCCGAGAAGGTCCAGCCGTGGACCTATTGCCGCTTGGGCCGCCGGGATCCACTCGAGCAGACGGCGGTGCGTGACCAGCAGGCGGACCAAGGTCCGACCGATCGCATCTCCCATCAGCCACGCCTGATGAGCGAGAAACGTGACCAGCAGTCCCGACTGAGTTAGAGCGAGGCGGAAATCCATGCCGAGAGCCCGCAAATGACTGCGCATCGTGATCCCTGGACGACTCGGAATGATTGCACCGAAGGCGGGGATCAGAGTGGGTAGCGCGATCGTCCAAAGGACAAACACGCTCCAAACGAGCGCGGCTTGGAGCGGCAATGCCAATCCGGCCAGCAAGGCAAGCGTGGCGGCGGGCGCCGACAGTGTCCGCCGCAAATTGTCGAGCATCTTCCAGCGGCCGATCGCTGGTATCGCGGGCCGGTTCCGACTCCGGTCGACGAGCGGCCCGCGACCGAATATCCACGGCAGAAGCTGCCAGTCCCCACGCGCCCACCGGTGGTTACGCAGGGCGGCGACATCGTAGCGGGCGGGAAATTCTTCGACGACTTCGACATCGGAAGCGAGGCCGGCACGGGCGAAGACACCTTCGAACAGATCGTGGCTGAGAAGCGTCGAATCCGGTACCCGGCCGGCGAGAGCGGACTCGAAGGCATCAATGTCGTAGATGCCCTTGCCAATGTAGGAGCCTTCGCCGAACAGGTCCTGGTAAACGTCCGAGACGGCACCTGCATAAGGGTCAATCCCGCCCTTACTGGAGAAGACTCGCTGGAACAGGGAGCCATCGTGACCGACGGGTAGTAGCGGCGTGACACGCGGCTGCAAGACGGCATAGCCTTCGACGACCCTGTCAGACACCGTGTCGAAGCGCGGGCGGTTCAGAGGGTGTGCCATCTTGCCGATCAACCGGCGTACCGTGTCGCGGGGGAGTTTCGTGTCGGCATCGAGCGTGACGACATAGCGAACGCCGGTGGGGACCGAGGGCGGCTGCCCATTCGATTGCATAAACGTGGTATCGCTCGCCCCGCGCAGCAGCCTATTCAGCTCATGAAGCTTTCCGCGCTTGCGTTCCCAGCCGATCCATTGCCCCTCGCTTTCGGTCCAGACCCGGCGGCGATGAAGAAGCAGAAAGCGCTCGCCACCGGGTGCCGGGCCGTGGCGGTGATTGAGCTGTGCGATGCCCTCAACAGCAGCGGCCAGCAAGTCCCCATCGCCATCGACCTGTTCAGTTTCGGCATCCCGCCAGTCGGACAGCAGCGCGAAATGGAGGTCTCCTTCCAGGCTCGCGAGGTGGTGGATCTCCAGCAGCTCGATCTGATCTTCGATCTCTTCGCGTGACGTGAGCAGCGTCGGCACCGCCACAAGCGTGCGCAGATGTGAGGGAACACCATTGCGAAGCTCAAAGGCGGGCAGAAGCGTCGCGCCGAAGCCACGCGTCACGCCGCTGTTGACCAGCGCGACCGCCGCATCAATAGCGGGAATCGCGCCCAAAGCGCCGAACAGGCTCAACCATGCCCCGCCGAGCCCTACCGCAGCCAGGACGTACAACGGCAACCCGAGAAGCACTGCGGCCACGGCGGCGATGGCGCTCACATAGCCGCCAATGCCGAGCGCTCGGTTCAAACGCCCAAGCCAAGTTTGCAATGGCGGCCGGAAGCCGACCACCGCCTCGAACGCACGGCGCCCACCGGCGAGGAGATGATAACCCGGATCGCCCAGACGATCTTCCTCTGCGCCCGCAGCTGCTGACTCGGTGCTTCTTGCTGCCAGAACGGCGTTATGCGCAATGTCGAGTTCCGTGCGGTTCGAACCGCGTGCAAGTTCTTCGATCGCATTGCGGTAGAGATTGCGCGTCGGAAAATCCATGTCGGAAAAACCGCTGCCGGCCGCAAATACTTTGTCCACGGGGCTGATGCGCTCGAACAGCACCGTCCAATCGACGTCGGAGATCAGGCGCATGCTTGTGATGATGTTGTGCACCGTTACAGTCGCCGCACCCTGCCTCTGATGTTCGTCGTGCACGACCGCATCGGCGGTCGTTCCCTGCACAGCCAGACGCTCGTCGAGCCAGGTCAGCGCAGGGATAATTCTGGGATCCTGGTCGTGCAGTCTGTGAACAAGTTGGACTGCGAGTGCTCCCGGCAGCGGCATGCGCTCGCGATCCGCAAATACCACCGCCACCGGCTCTGCCGTGTTGCCGCCTACACCCAACAAACGGTCGGCAAGGCCATCTGCTTCCCGCCGGGCGGCGCTACTATCGACAATTCGTGCGGCAATTCGCCTGAGGTTTTCAACGAGCACGATCCGCAAAGTGATCGCAACCGCCCAGAGTTCGCCAATCGTCAGCGGTTGCACCTCCTGGTAGGCATCCATGTAGCGGCACAGCATGGCGGAATCGAAGCGGCTGTCGGTGTGAGCGATGAAGGCCCAGGCCACACCGAACACGCGCGGATATCCCGCAAGTGGGCCATCGGCCAGTTTTGGAAGCTGCCGGTAGTAGCCAGATGGCAGGTCCGACTGGATCTCGCGGATCTGCCTCTCGACGAGATGATAGTTGTCGATCAGCCACTCCGCCGCTGGGGTTATCGCGTGCCCCGCGCCGATTGCCGCAGCGATGGTGCGATGGGCATCGAGCAGCACCGCCGCGTTGTCAGTTAGCCGGCTCGCGAGCGGATGGCCCTTGGTCAGCCTTGGTGTCACCGCCTGTGCAACAGCTAGGCTCCGAGCATGCTCCTGAAGGCGCTCGACGCTGAAGAGTTCTTCCCGAATGGTCTCTCGATTGTCCCAGGGTGACGGCGAGCGGGCACGTCCCAAGGCACGACGAATAAGCGATGTCAAATGGACCTTTCTGACGCACGTCGACTGTGTTAAGCGCAAATCTGGATCAGTTGAGTTGGCGAAACTCGACTGTTTACCCGGCGTCGACGGCCTTATCTCCCAAGATAACACATGTAAGTGTCCCTGGCTCCCAAGATCCAACCGTCCTTTCCGCACAGCAGGCAATATCCGGCTTTGATGAGCTCGGCAGGCGCAAACATCCCTCTGTTACACGAAATGTCTGTTCCATGGCACTAAAGCTTCACGCAAATGGGAACCCGCTGGTGGCCGACGCATTATTGTTGCGAGGAACGGTGCAGGAACTGATATGAGCAGTTGTACCAAAATCTCCGAGGTGTCGGTCATCAGCAACGTCTTGCCGATCGGATTTGGCCTGCACCGATCTCGCGTCACGTGTTCTTAGTCTCGAACAATGCAGGCAGCCAAATGCGTCCCATCGTCCCACCTCTACAGTCGTCCCGTTGCAGCTGCGGTGGCGAGCTGCGGCTCAAGCGGATTGAGTCAGCTTACGAAAGTCTTCGAGATGAACCAGGATACAGCATTGGCAAACAGGCAGGAGTGTTTGTCTGCACACGCTGCAGCCGAGAACAAAAGATCATCATCGATGCGAACCCATACGCGGCTATAGCAGCGCACTGAACGCCGATCGGCCGTATTGCGCGGTCGGCGAAATACAGCGAGATTCCGGCGCCGGCCGGAGACTCTTCGCAGGCGGTGCTAGCGCACCCCGCCGCGGCGAAAGAAGTTTACAATTGCCAGTAAGACTACGGCTCCCAGCAACGACACCATCAAAACCCGGGATCAAACACCTAGCTCGCAACTTCCTCGCCGCCACCTGTCTCGTTGCCGCCCTTTACTGGATTACGCTATGAGTCCAGACCCTAGTGAGAGCGGGTTGTCGGTAATGTACATTACCAACCCAACGGGGAGTTTACCTTACGTATATGTCTTGGGAAGGTGAAATGCGATGCGCGCCCGGACTAACTGATAGCACTCACAAGGAGCATCCGTGAGGCCGTTCCGATCGAGTATAGTGACTTGTCGTCGCCCACGTATAATCAAACCATCACGCTCCAACTCCCGAGCGGCATTCGTGATGGTTGGCCGTTGCACGCCCTGCATTTCGGCGAGCAGGCTCTGAGTGATAGGGAGCACGTCATCGTCATCCCGGTCACGCATCATGAGCAGCCAGCGCGCCAACCGCTCTTTTGGACTGTGCGCACCGTCACAAGCTACTGACACCATGACCTGCTCGAGAAAGGCGTGGACATAGGTGAACATCAGACTCTGGAAGGACGGCATCGAACTCATCGCCCGTGTAAAAGCTCTGCGCGACATCTTTGCTGCGCTCCCCCGGGATTTGGACAAGAAGGCGGACGGAGGAGCTTTTGGCACCGAAGACGGCTTGCACCGCTGTGCAACCCTCCCTGCCGATCGTTGCCATCTCAACGATGCTGCCGTCCGCATAGACCGCCACCACCGAGACGACGCCGCTGTCGGGGAAGAATACATGGTCGAGCGGACTATCAGCGTCCATTAGGACCTCAGCGCGTTGGCAGCGCATTTGTTTAAGTTCCGGCATAATGCGCTTGATATCCCGGGATGGCAGGGCGAGCAAAAGCCGATTGCGGGGCCAAACTGATGCATTTTTCATGCACTATGAGCGGCGCCGGGTCACTTTGGTTGCCAGGGAAAGCGCTTTTCAACGGAGCGCTAGCACGGGTTGCGCGTGCGGGGCATGGCGAGGCCTCTGCTGTCGACGGATTCAAGCCGTCATTGCCTTGGCCAACGTCAAGCTCCGCGCCGGCCGTGTGTTCAGGCGGCCAGATAGTGAGGCTTACAAAGATCGCCAGCGTCTCAGTGGCGGACAAATCAAGACGGCATGGCGTGGCGCCTGCAAGCGTGCGGGGCTCGCTAGCACCATCACCCCACACGATTGCCGCCACACATGGGCGACCTGGCTCTATGCCGAATGCCACGATCTCCGCCAACTTATGGAGCTCGGCGGCCGGCGCACCATGTCCATGGTGGTCAGGTATGCCCATGTGAATCCCGATCATCCACGACCAGCGATCGACCTCTTGCCGGGCGCGCAATCAGGGGACAATCCGGGGACCAAAGTAGCGGGCAATGTCTAAGATGCTGGCCGATAGGGGAGAATTCGACGGAACCCGCGCCCTTCACACGGCAGGGGTCACAAGTTCAATCCTTGTCGCGCCCACCATTCATGTAAATGGTCGGCATCAACTACCGGCCACCTCGATCTGCACATCCACATTGTTCCGCGTCGCGTGGGAGTAGGGGCAGATTTCCTCATGGGCTTTCTTCACCAACGCGGCGAGGTCCGCCTGCGGCAGGCTCTTGTCCAGGACGTGCATCTTGACCGCCAGGCCGAAGCCGCCGAGATCGCGCGGGCCGATCGACACGGCGCAGGTGACGGCCGCCCTGGTGGCGTCCTTCTTCTGCTGCTTGGCGACGAAATCCAGCGCGCCGCCGAAGCAGGCGGCATAGCCGGCAGCGAACAGATGCTCCGGCGTGGCGGTGTTGGGCCTGCCCGGTCCGCCCATCTCCTTGGGCACGGACAGATCCGCCGCGACTGAATGATCGGCCGCTTCCGTATGTCCGTTGCGGCCGCCGGTTGCCGTGGCCGTGGCGGTAAACAGCGTTTTGATCTTGTCCATGGTTCCTCCTGATGGATTCGGGCCTGATTGGGAAGGACAATGGATACCATCACGAACCTGAATTGCCAGCGGCATCGGCGGGAATCCCTGTTGCTGTTTCATGACGGCGGGAGACGCCGCGCGGCCTCTTGAACTGTAGGACTTCGGTCATATATCCGGGTCTGCTCACCTGATGTTGGACATTGTGTATCTGTATGACAGCCGCGCGCCCCGGCGGGCGCCGCGCCGCGGCCGTTTGCCCTGGGGACGGCCGGCCATTGCGGTTGATGGTAGCCTCTTCGCCGGAAGGTTGTTTTCGCAAGAAAAACCAATGGCGGAGGCAATTCTAAGCAGATCAAGCGCTTGGGCGGACGCCCCGGATAAAACAACCCTCCCGCCGGCGGATCCGGCGGCGACCGCCCTCACCTTTCATTAACCACGGCTTGATCTTTGCCGCGCATGATTGCGCCTGGGCCGACGGTATGCCGGCCGCTATGTAAGCCATCGGGAGCCCAGCGCCGCATGACCGTCACGCCCCTGCTTCGCCTCGCGCTCGCCGCCGCGTTCCTGGCGCTGGCTTTGCCGGCGCCAGCCGCCGTGACCGGGAAGACGGCTGGCAATGCGGCCTACAAGGCGGGCGATTACGCCACGGCGCTGCGGGAACTGCTGCCGGAGGCGATGTCGGGCAATGCCGACGCCCAGGCCAAGGTCGGCACGCTCTATCTCGATGGCAAAGGCACGGTCAAGGATTATGCCCAGGCCGGCAAGTGGTTCACCGCCGCCGCCAAGGCCGGCAACCGGCAGGCGCAACGCAGCCTCGGCGAAATGTATCGCGACGGGCTCGGCCTGCCGAAAGACGACGCGAAGGCGCTTTACTGGTATCGCCTTGCGGCGGAACAAGGCGACGCGCCGTCACAATACAATGTCGGTATGTTCCTGATGGAGGGCCGTGGCGGCCACAAGGACGTCGCTCAGGCATTGAAGCTTTTCGCCCGTGCCGTCGACGGCGGCAGCATGTCGGCGGCCCTGCGCCTCGGCGATATCTATGCCGACGGCGACGGCGTCGCCTCCGATCTTCATCAGGCATCGATCTGGTACGAGCGCGCGGCGCTGGACGGCAGCGCGACCGCG
This sequence comes from Dongiaceae bacterium, assembly GCA_046154965.1. GTDB lineage: Bacteria > Pseudomonadota > Alphaproteobacteria > Dongiales > Dongiaceae > DATKFM01. The sequence continues at coordinate 13,512 of JBJXDY010000007.1, forward strand.
CAGCAAAAGCTCGGCGTGCTCTATCGCGACGGGACCGGCGTGCCGGCCGATCCGCGCAAGGCTTTTTCGCTGTTCCGCCAATCGGCCGAAGCGGACAATGTCTGGGGCCAGTACTATCTCGGCGGCATGTATCTGGCGGGTAGCGGCACGGCGCGGGACTACGACATCGCCCGCCAGTGGTTCGCCAAGGCCGCCTCGCAAGGCAGCGCCGCCGCGATGACCGCTATCGGCAACATGTACCGCGATGCCAAGGGCGGCCGGCGCGACTATAAATCGGCGATGGAGTGGTATCTGCGCGCGGCATCGGCGAAGAACTGGACCGCCGCCTACAACATCGGCACGCTCTATCGCTGCGGCTGGGGCGTGGAAGAGGATTTCGCCCAGGCCATGGCCTGGTTCCGCAAGGGCGCCGACAACGGCCACGCCCGCAGCATGTTCGGCATCGCCACGCTGCACCGCCGCGGCGAAGGCGTGATAACGAACGCGATCAACGCCCGCGACTGGTACCAGAAGGCCTATGCGCTCGGCCTTGAGGCCGCCAAACCCTGGGCCACCACGCCCATCGCCCGCTGGGGCGCGCTCGGCCGCAAGCGCGGCTGCCTGATGAAATTCCCCGACGATTGATCGCAGGCGGCCCTGTCCTTGCGAGACCGGGGACCGATCTCTAGATTGCCGCTGCGGAACTGATTCCGCGCTAGCAGCCGGTATCGTTCCGCCTCCCCGATGGCCATCGACACTGCAATCCTGACGCCCCGCCGCTGCCGCTGTCCGCGGCCCGGAAGCCGGCCGTGAACCTCTGGCGACTGCTGCTCATCGCCATCGTCATCATCGACGGCGCGGCGTGGGGCGGACTCTATACCGTCGCCAAAGCGGTGATCGACGGCGGCGCGCATCCCCTGGGCGTTGCAGTCTATGAAGGGCTCGGCGCGGGCATCATCCTGCTGTCGATCTGCCTGCTCACCGGACGCCGCCTGCCGGTCGCACTCAGGGATCTGCGCTTCTACCTGATCAATGGCGTGCTCGGCGTCAGCATACCGGCGGTGGCGATCTTCTTTGCCACAGAGCATCTGCCGGTCGGCATCGTCACCCTCTTCTTCGCCCTGGTTCCCGTGATGACCTATGGCTTCGCGCTGGCGGCCGGCATGGAGGGCGTGGATGGGATGCGGGTGGGCGGCATCGTCTGCGGCCTTTTGGGCATGCTGCTGATCGTGCTGCCGGACGCCAGCCTGCCAAATCCGGCGGCGGTGGGATGGGTGTTGATCGGCTTCGCCGCCTGCTCCTGCTATGCAATCCAGAGCGTCTATATCGCCAAGCGGACGCCGGCGCATATCGACACGCTGATGATGGCGGCGGGGACCATGCTCTGCGGCGGCGGCGTGCTGCTGCCGATCGGCACCGCCACCGGCACTGTGGTGGCGCCATGGCCGCTTGATGACCCGATCGTGCTGGGACTGGTCGCGGTCGGCGCAATCAATTGCGCGGCGATCCTGCTGTTCTTCTGGCTGATCCGCGCCGCCGGGCCGGTGTTCGCGGTGCAGACCGGGGCGACCACCATCCTGGCCGGCGTGATTTTCGGCTACGTCTTGTTCGACGAGCGGCTCAGCCTCTGGGTCTGGGGCGCCATCGCGCTGATGGCCATCGGCGTGATGCTGGTACAGCCGCGTGCGAAGAAGCCGGATGTTCAGGCCGCCGCCGAGAAGCGCTTGTAGAAGAAGCCCGACGCTGCGCCGAGGGCGAGCCAGAACAGCAGCATCGTCACCATGACCACGAGGATGAACTCGTGGGCCAGGGACTCCGGCGACAGGCCGCCATGCGTCTCCGGTTGCGGCGCACCGACGATATGCGGTGCCACGATCATCGCGGCGGCTATCACGTAGTACTGGATGCGGCGGCCATAGACGATGAGCGCGATGCCGCCGCCGGTAGCCAGCACCGTGGCCCACCACCACATCTGCCTGTCGGCCAGCGGCGCCGCTTCCGTGCCCGGCACTTCCGGCGGCAAGCCGAGCGACGGCGCCAGCATGAAGCTGGCGAAACCGGCTAGGCCCCAGAGCAGTCCGCGCTTCAGCGTCGCCTCGCCGGTCACCGCAAAGCCGGCGCCCAGCAGCAGCGAGAAGCCCACGGCCATCAGCGTGTTGGTCAGCAGGGTGTAGAGCAGCCGCTCGGCGCCATCCGCCGGCGCCCAGGCTTCGGCGCCATGCTCATGCTCGTCGGAATGCGCGGCCGCGGCCTCTTCTGTTACACCATCAGCGGTGACCGCCGTGGCCGCGCCGGCATTCTCATAGGTTTCCGCCTCCAGGATCAGCGGCACAACACCGACCTGGCCGATGTTCTGCAGCAGGGTCAGCAAGGCGCCGCCGATCAGACCGGCGACAACAGCGGTGAACAGAATCTGGCGGAAGACCGACATGACCTACTCGATATGCTGGAACGGAAACTTAGTGGCAGGGAAACGCGGCGCCGTGCCGCGTGTCATGGGCGGCATTGTGCAGCACATCGGATCCGGCAAAACCGACCATCGTGATGACGAAAAAGCCGATCGCAGCGGCAAGCGCGGCAGGCACCACGACAGCGGCGCGGCCGCCCGCGACACTGGTCTTCAGCAGCTTGGTTTCATTGCTAGATTCCATGGCGGCGGCGACTCCTCTATTCTGATGCCAGAACCATGCCGGAACTGTCCGGGCTCGGCAAGATGCAAGCCGACAGCAAAGCGCTGGGAAGCGACCTTCTTGGTCTCAGGCTGAATCGATCAGGTGGCAAAAGGAGCCGGCGACCCGGCCCCGGCGCAGGCCCATGGTCCCGACGGATTCGCCACGGGCGTCGGCGGCGCCGAACAGCGGCTCGCCCTCCTCGCGCAGGATTGTGGCGTAGTGGAACTCATGGCCGCGGAACTTCTGGCCCGCCGAACCGAAGGCTGCGTCTGCCTGAAGGGCGACCTGCCGGTATCCCAGATGCAGTCGCCGCTCGACGAAGCTGGTACAGACCGGCAGCAGCCCGGCCATGGCGTGGCGCTGGCCACCGGCATCCAAGAGCGATTCGCCCATGACCATGTAGCCGCCGCATTCGCCATAGACCGCCGCTCCGCTTGTGGCGGCCCGGCGCAGCCCATCCTTGAACCGCGAGGCCGCTGCCAGCCGCCCGCCATGGAGCTCCGGATAACCACCGGGCAGATACACGGCGTCCGCATCGTCAGCGGGCGCTTCGTCGGCCAATGGCGAGAAGAAGCCGAGATCGGCACCCTGCTGCTGCCATGAGGCCAACAACGCCGGGTAGAGGAAGGAAAACGCGGTGTCCCGGGCAACGGCGATCCGCTGGCCGAGTGGCGGGGGAGCCGGCCCCGCGCCGGCATCGGCTATTTGCAACGGCTGGGCCAGATCGGCGAGACGCTGGAGATCGACCGTCGCTTCCAGGCGCCGGGCGGCGTGGCTGACGAACTCCTCCAGCCGGTCATGCTCGGCGGCCTGCACCAGGCCCAGATGGCGGTCGGGCAGCGCCAGCGCCCCATCGCGGGGCACGGCGCCCAGCACCGGAAGGCCCAGCGGCGCCACGGCCTGGCGCAGCATCGCCTCATGGGCCGGCCCGCCCACACGGTTCAAGATCACGCCGGCCACCGGCACATCGGCGCGGTGGCCCATGAATCCCCGCAGCAAGGCGGCGACCGACGCCGCCTGGCCGCGCACATCCACCACCAGTACCACCGGCAGCCCGGTCAGCGCCGCCACATCCGCCGTCGAACCAGAGTTGTCGGCGGCGCCGTCGAACAGCCCCATGACGCCTTCACCGACGATCAGGTCGGAATCATCGTCCAACCGCCGCAGGATCCGCGCCACCGTCGCCGGCCGCATCGCCCAGAGATCGATGTTGAAGCTTGGCCGCCCGGTGGCGGCGGCATGGAATGCGGGATCGATGTAGTCGGGGCCCACTTTGAAGGCGCCGATGCGCTGAAATTGCCGCGACAGCGCCCGCAGCAAGCCCAGCGTCAACACGGTCTTGCCGCTGCCGGAGGCCGGCGCGGCCAGGATGACGCCGCGCGCGGCCATCAGCCGGTCTCGGTCTGGCCGCGGTCGCCCAGGGGATCGGCGGTCAGGCTGCGGCCGGTCAGGGCGCCGAGCCAATCCAGCCCGGCGCGCAGCCGCACCACATCGCCGATCACCAGCAGCGCCGGCGGCTCCAGCCCGCTGGCGGCGGCATCGGCGACGCAAGCGCCCAGCGTGGTCTCCAGCACCGCCTGGCTGGGCATTGTCGCCTGGCTGACGATGGCCATGGGCTCCGCCGGGGACCGGCCGCCATCCAGCAGCCGCTGGGCAATCAGCTGTAGATGCTTCAGCGCCATATAGACCACGATAACAGGCGAGCCCCGAGCGACAGCCGCCCAGTCCACCGAGTCCGGCACCAGGCCCGTGGCGTCATGGCCGGTGACGAAGGTGACCACGGAGTTGACAGAGCGGTGGGTGATGGGAATGCCGGCGTAGGCCAGGCCGCCCACACCGGCGCTGATGCCCGGCACGATGCGGAACGGCACCCGCGCCTCCACCAGCGCCAGGGCCTCCTCGCCGCCGCGGCCGAAGATGAAGGGATCGCCGCCTTTCAGCCGCAACACCCGCTTGCGTTCCCGCGCCAGCTGGATCAGCCGCCGCGAGATATCCGGCTGCTTCGGCGACGGCTTGCCGCCGCGCTTGCCGGCATACTCCAGCAGCGTGCCTGATGGCGCGAGCTTCAGGATGTCGGCGCTGACCAGCGCGTCATAGACCACCACGTCCGCCTGTTCCAACGCGCGTAGCGCCAGAAGCGTCAGCAACCCGGGATCGCCGGGACCGGCGCCCACCAGCCAGACCCAGCCGGGCTCGAGGGCAGGTGGATTATGGAGTGGAGACGGGTTCACGCGGCCTCTTTTTTGCAGTGAAAAGCCACTATATCGGGGGAGCCATGATTCCCCAACGCCATCGTCACTAACTAGCCATTTCAGGACATCAACCCCTACAATAGCGCCATGAGCGAGCGCCCCAGCCACGCCGAGCGAAAGGACCTGCGCCGCGGCTGGACCACCGGCGCCTGCGCCACCGCCGCCACGGCCGCGGCCTATACGGCTCTGCTGACCGGCGAGTTTCCCGATCCCGTCACCATCACGCTCCCCAAGGGGGAAACGCCGAGCTTCGCCCTGGCCCGCGAGACGCTGGGCGAGGGCATGGCGAGCGCGGGCATTATCAAGGATGCGGGCGACGATCCCGACGTGACCCACGGCGCGCTGATTCTGGCCGAAGTGCGGCGCGGACCTGTGGGCAGCGGCGTGAGTTTCCACGCGGGCCGCGGCGTGGGCATGGTGACCAAGCCGGGCCTGCCGATTGCGGTCGGCGAGCCGGCGATAAATCCGGTGCCGCGGCGGCTGATGACGGCGACGGTGCTGGCGATCGCCGCAGAACATGGTGTTGCGGGCGATGCCGTCATCACCATCACCGTGGAGGGCGGCGAGGAGATGGCGAAGCACACCTGGAACCCGCGGCTCGGCATCACCGGCGGCATTTCCATCCTCGGCACCACGGGGATCGTGCATCCCTTCTCCTGCTCGGCCTGGATTGCCTCGATCCATCGCGGCATCGACGTCGCCCGTGCCAGCAATTTGCCCCACATTGCCGCCTGCACCGGCTCGACCTCGGAGGCCGGCGTGCAGAGACTCTACGATCTGCCGGAGATAGCCTTCATCGACATGGGCGATTTCGCCGGCGGCATGCTCAAGTATCTGCGCCGCCATCCGCTGCCGCGACTGACCATCGGCGGCGGTTTCGGCAAGCTGTCGAAACTGGCCGCCGGCTTCGGCGATCTCCATTCCGGCCGCAGCCAGGTGGATCGCGGCCTGCTGGCCGGACTGCTTGCGGGACTGCAGGCGCCGGCCGCCACGATCGCGCAGGCGCGTGAGGCCAACACGGCGAACGAGATCCTCGGCATGGCGCAGAAAGAAGGACTCGCTCTCGGCAATGCGATTGCCGCGCGCGCCCGGGATGAAGCCCTGAAGATCGCCCAAGGCGCGCTGGAGATCGAAGTCATCGTTTTCGACCGCGAGGGCAAACCGGTCGGCCGCGCGCCCTTCGCGAAGGGCGCGGCATGAAGCGGATCCTGATCCTCGGCGGCACGCGCGAAGCCGTGGAACTGGCGGAGCGCCTGCGTGGGCGCGAGGGCCTGCACGTCATTAGTTCCCTCGCCGGCCGCACCCACTCGCCACACCTGCCGCCGGGTGAAGTGCGCGTCGGAGGTTTTGGCGGCGCTGCGGGATTGCGCGACTATCTCGCCCGCGAGCGCATCGTGCTGATGATCGATGCCACCCATCCTTTCGCTGAGCGGATGCATGGCAACGCCGTCGACGCGAGCCACAGCAGCGGCGTGCCCATGCTGCGCTTGGAACGCCCGCTCTGGCGGCCGCAAGCCGGCGACCATTGGATCATGGCGCAGAGCGCCGATCATGCAGCGAAGCTCGCGCCCCATCACGGCAAGCGCGCGTTCCTAACCACCGGCGTCAAGGACCTTGGCGCGTTTCGCGATATCGAGACGGTCTGGTTCCTGGTGCGCCTGGTCGAGTCGCCGGACGGGCTGCTGCCGTTACAACATTCCGAGTTGATCCGCGGCCGCGGCCCCTTCGGCGCCGCGGATGAAGAGGCGCTGATGCGGCGCCATGACATCGATCTGCTGATCAGCAAGGAAAGCGGCGGCGATTCGACCTACGGAAAGATTATCGCCGCGCGCAAATTGAGCATTCCGGTCATCATGATCCGGCGGCCGAAGCCGCCCAAGGGAGTCGATATCGCTTCCGATATCGAGTCCGCGACGACTTGGGCGAAACAACGATTACGTTAAGCGCTGCGCTTACCCGGGCGCAAGATATGGCGGTGCGCGGCGTCGTAGAGTTTGCTGTCGCTGAACTCGCGCGAATCGAACACCCGTCCGACGAAGATCAGCGCGGTGCGGGTGATCTTGGCCTCACGGATTTGCGCGCCGATGGACTCGAGCGTGCCGCGGAGGATGAGCTGGTCGGGCCAGCCGACTCGATAGGCGACGACGGCCGGGCAGTCGGCGCCGTAGTGGGGCGACAGCTCGCGAACGATCTCCCGTACATTGCGAACCGAAAGATGGATTGCCAGCGTGGCGCCGGACGCACCGAGAGTCGCCAGATCCTCGCGGTTCGGCATCGGCGAGGCCTTGCCGTCTGTGCGCGTGAGGATCACCGTCTGACTCACCTCGGGCAGAGTGAGTTCGGTCTTCAGCACCGCTGCCGCGGCAGCGTAGGCAGGCACGCCCGGTGTCACATGGTAGTCGATGCCAAGCCGATCCAGGCGGCGCATCTGCTCGGCAATGGCGCCATAGAGCGACGGATCGCCCGAGTGGACACGGGCGACATCCTGGCCCTTCGCCTGTGCGGCCTGCATATGGGCGACGATCTCCTCGAGGTTCAGCGGCGCGGTGTCGATCACCAGCGCATCCCTGGGCGCCAGCGCGACGATGGCCGGCGGCACCAGCGAGCCGGCATAGAGCATGACCGGACAGCGTTCGATCAGATTGCGGCCGCGCACGGTGATGAGATCGGGATCGCCAGGCCCCGCGCCGATGAAATGCACGGTCATGCGGCGTCGTCCTTCTGTGCCGCGCCCTTCTGCTTCGCCTCATAGCCCCGCGGCGTGTAGAGCCACTCGCCGCCGTCGGGGCGCGCTACGCGCCGCGTGGTGCTGCTGCCCACCAGCACCAGCGACAGCATGTCGACTTGATCGGGATCGAGTGCCGCCAGCGTCGTGATCGTGACGCGCTCACTCTCGCGTCCGAGGTTGCGGGCGATGGCGACGGGTGTTTCCGGCGGGCGCGAGGCCAGCAGGATGCTGCGCGCGCTGGCGAGCTGCGTCCGGCGGCGCTGCGACACCGGATTGTAGAAGGCGACGACGAAATCGCCGGCGGCCGCGGCGCGCAACCTTTGTTCGATCACCGGCCAGGGAGTCAGCAGATCGGACAGCGAGATGGCGCAGAAATCGTGGCCCAGCGGCGCGCCGAGCCGGGCGGCGGCGGTCTGCATCGCCGACACGCCGGGCGCGCAGGAGATCTCCACCCGCGCCCAATCGGGCCGTGCGCCGCGGTCGATCAGCTCGAACACCAGGCTGCCCATGGCATAGATGCCGGCATCGCCGGAGGAGATCAGCGCGACATCCCGGCCCTGCGCTGCCAAATCGAGGGCGTGCGCCACCCGCGCTTCTTCGGCGCCGAGATCGAAATCGTGGCGCGTCTTGCCGGTAGCGAGCGGCCCGAGGAGATCGAGATAGAGCCGGTAGCCGACGAGGTCAGTCGAGGCGCGGATGGCGCTGTCGGCTTCGGCGGTGCGCGCGGCGGCATCGCCCGGGCCGATGCCGACGACGAACAGCCGGCCCCGGGCACGGCCGATGTTCTCCGCGTGGACGATGCGGGGCGAGTGCGCGATGGCGCAGGTGGCGCGGGCGCTACGCTGCTTGCTGAGGATCAGCGTGGCGTCAGGACCGGCCGCCGCCAGCGCCGCGCCCTCGGCCACGCCCCAGCAGCCGGTTTCGCGGAAAACAATCTCGGATTTCTCGCTTAGGCGCGGCGTTTCCGCGAGGAGCGCATCGGCGGAGAGGAAGCGCGCGGGGACGTCGAGTTGTTCGGCCAGCTCATGAATGGCCGGTTCGGCAGCCTTCAACGCGATGGAGAAGACGCCGGCGACGGACTGTGGTGCGACGCCGGCGATTTTCAAGCAGTGCATCGCCAGTTCACCGAGTTCCGCCGGATCGGCCCCCCGCTCACAGCCGACGCCGATGGCGATCGTGGCGGGGTGGAGGACGAGGGTGTCGCCGGCTATCGATGCCGCATGATCGGTTACAAGGATGGCGAGTTCACGCCCCTTTCCCCTTGGGGGAGAGGGGAGAGGGGAGTCTATGGGAGTCGACGCCAGTTGATCCGATTGCGGTGCAAGCGGCCTTAGCCACTCGCAATCGTCCTTGGCTGCTTTGACAACAAGCTCAACAGCCTCGTCCGCGAGCATCGCCGCCATCACAACTTTCGCCGCTTCCGGATTGCCGACACGCCATCCATCAGGCGGATCATCGAGCGCCACGCCATGCACCACGTCTCCGGCAGTTGTGACTGCGGCCGAGACGCCAAGCGCATTGGCGATTCGGCGGGCCAATTCGTTCCCGCCATGATGGCCGCCCAGCAGCGGCACGACAGCGCTGCCGTTTTCGGCGATGGCGATGACAGGCGGTTCCGCGCGCTTGTCGTTGAGCAGCGGCGCCAGGCAGCGGATCAGGATTCCAGCGGCGCAGATGCCGACGATCGGCTCGCTCGTCGAAAACAAGGCCCGCAAATGTTCGCCGGTATCGTCGAACATCATATCGGCCCCGCCCACACGCCGGCGCAAACCGTGAATCCGCGCCTCCGGCAATACAGCCTGCAGTCGCTTGGCCAGCGCCGCACCACCGGCGCTCAGGGCGATCAGCGCGGTCATGGCGCGCCCTCGCCGGCGATGAGGATCATGGAGAAGTAAGGCGCGGTGTCGTCACCCACGTCGGCCAGCCGCCGGATGCGCTGCTCGGCAAGCGTAGCCCGCTCTACCAGCAAGGCCCGCGGCAGCAGGCCGGCGCCGTCGAGCACGGCGCGCACCCGCGCCAGATGCCGGCCCACTTTGATGACGGCGGCGGCGCCGCAATCGGCGAGGCGCGCGCGGAGAGCGTCATCCGACAGCGGCGCCGGAATCACGGTCAGCGAGTCGTTGCGCGCGGAAAGCGGCGCCCCGGCCATGGCGGCGCAGGCCATCAGCGAGGAGACGCCGGGAACGACGGTGACCTCGCATTCCCGCGCCAGCCGCGCATGCAAATACATGAAGGAGCCGTAGAAGAAGGGATCGCCTTCGCAGAGCACGGCGACATCGCGGCCGGCGCGGATCTCCGCCAGGATCTCGCGCGCGGCCCGGTCATAGATATCGGCTTTCGGGAAGCTGCCGTCGCCGAGGGGCATGCGGATGGCGATCTCCTTCTGCCCGCCCGGCAGATGGGGCGCCGCGATGCTGCGGGCGAAGCTGTCGCCGCTCTCCGGCGCAGGATAGGCGATGACGGGTGCTACGCGCAGCAGCCGCAGCGCCTTCAGCGTCAGCAATTCCGGATCGCCGGGGCCGACGCCCAGGCCGTAGACTTGCGCGGCGCTCATGGGTGACCGCGCGGCTTGACGGCGGCGTACTGGGTTACCGGCATCAGCGGCCGCCAGCCGAGATGGGGGCCGATCACGTCGGCGCGGCTGATAGCGATGCGCGTGAGATCGCCGCCCCAGCGGGCACGCGCCGCAAACAGCGCGGCCTCGCCTTCCACCGTCACGGCGTTGGCGACGAGCCGGCCGCCGGGTTTCAACGCTTCCCAGCAAACTTCGGCGAGGCCTTGCCCGCTCAGCCCGCCGCCGATGAAGACCGCGTCGGGCGCGGGCAAGCCGCCGAGCACGGCCGGCGCCTCGCCATCGACAACCTCCAGCGCGGGCGTGCCAAGGTTGAGGCAATTCCTGTTCATCATCTCGCGGCGCGTGGGGTTTCGTTCGATCGCGACCGCGCGCATGCGCCGGCCGGCGCGCAGCCATTCGATGGAGATGGAGCCGCAGCCGGCGCCCACATCCCACAATAGCTGACCGGGGAGCGGCGCCAGGGCCGCGAGTGTTGCCGCGCGCACTTCCTGCTTCGTGAGCTGGCCGTCGTGATCGAAAGCCTCGTCCGGCAGGCCGGCGAGGCGTGAATGCGCCACGGCATGGAGGCCGGCGTTGCAGTCGACGGCAATGGTGTTGAAGTCCTCGACTTTCTCCGTGCTCCAATCCTGGGCGGCGCCGGCGATCTGCCGCTCCTGCGGCGCGCCCATATGCTCGAGAACGGTGATACGGCTCGGGCCATAGCCCAGCTCCACCAGCAGCTTCGCCACCGCTATCGGCGTCGCGCCGTCATTAGCCAGCAGCAGTAGTTTTGCGCCGGGTGCGATGGCGGAGCGCATCAATGCCAGTGCACGGCCATGGAGCGTGAGGCATTCCACGTCGGCGAGCGGCCAGCAAAGACGGCTTGCGGCCAGGGTAAAGGCGGAGATGCCGGGGATGACCAGCATTTCGCCGGCGGCGATATGGCGCACCAGCGTGGCGCCGATGCCGAACCACATGGGATCGCCGGTCGCTAGCACCACGACATTGCGGCCGCGGTGGCGCTTGATCTCCTCGACGGTCTGGGACAATGGCGAGGCCCAGGTGAGCCGCTGCGCGCTGCCGTTGGGCACCATGGCCAGATGGCGTTCGCCGCCGACGAGGATTTCCGCCCTTTCGATGATGCGGCGCGTGACCGGCGGCAGGCCTTCGAGTCCTTCCTCGCCGACGCCGATGATGGAGAGCCAGGGGTTCACGCGGCTTCTCCGTCGCGGCCGGGGATCAGCGCATTCACAGCAGCTGCCGCGAGCGCACTGCCGCCGCGCCGGCCGCGCAGGGTGAGAAAGGGCACGCCAAAGCTATTCGCGATCAGTGCGTCCTTGGATTCCGCCGCGCCGACGAAGCCGACGGGAAAAGCCAGGATCGCCGCCGGGCGCGGCGCGCCATCGGCTAGCAGCTCCAGCAGACGGAACAGCGCCGTCGGCGCATTGCCGATGGCGACAATGGCGCCGCCCAAGCGGTCGCGCCAGAGATCCACGGCGGCGGCGGATCTCGTCGTGGCTTGTTGTTTCGCCAGCTCCGGGACGCGGGGATCGCCGAGCGTGCAGATAACCTCGTTCTTCGAAGGCGGCCGGTCGCGCATGATGCCGGCGGCCACCATGGCGCTATCGCAGAAAATCGGCGCGCCCTTTGTGAGCGCGGCACGCGCAGCGGAGGCGGCGTTTTTGGTGTAGGCAATATCATCAACGATATCGATCATGCCGCAGGCATGGATCAGCCGCACGGCGATATCGACGGCATCGCCAGGCAAGTTCGCAAGCCGTGCCTCGCGCCGGATGGTGGCGAAGGACGCGCGATAGATGGCGGCGGGGTCGCGCAGGTAGCTATAGCTGTCAGACATCGAGCGAACCCCCTCACCTGCGCAACCTCCGCTAAGCCGAGGTTGCTTGCCCTCTCCCCCTTTGCAGGGGGAGATGGGTCTTTGTTGGGTAGATCCCCCCGCGGCTGTCCCCTCTCCCTCGACTGAGGGAGAGGGCCAGGGCGAGGGTTGTCGACGCCTGCCGCTCATTGAGAACCTGTCCTACTTCAAACGCTCCGGATTTCGCTTGCTCGGTCCATGAGGATGATCCGCATGGGGATGGGGCGGATGTTGGTGCGCGTGGTCGCGGCCGTTGGCGCCATTGCCGTGGCGATGATCGTGTTCATGATCACGGTGATGGTCTTGGTCATGGCTGTGATCGTGATCGCCATGATGATGGTGATGATTCCCGTCGCCGTGATCATGGCCATGACCGCCGTCGGTGCCGATACCCTGCACATGATGGTGGTGGCCGGCCTGGGGCAGGCCCACTTCGGCCTCGAAGCCGATGACCTGCTCCCGGTATTTGCACATCTGGCAGTTCATGTTGTTCTCGCCGCCGAGGATCTCGCGCACCCGGTCGGCGAAGGCGTCGAGCACCAGCGGGTGATCGTTCAGATACTGCGCCTTCAGGAACTCGATCTCCGGATGGGCAGCGGCCATCTCGTCGGTGATGCTGTAGATGCGCTTCACCAGCACGCCGGTGAACAGGAAGTAAGGAAACACGATGATGCGGCGATAGCCCAGCTTCACCGCATGTTCCAGCCCCGGCCCCACCAGCGGGAAGGTGACGCCGCTGTAGCAGACTTCAGCCCAGCCGAAGCCCATGCCTTCCCAGAGCATGCGCGCGACCTTGGTGATATTCGAGTTCGCATCGGGATCGGAGGTGCCGCGGCCAACCACCATCAGCATGGTCTCCGCCCGCGGCACACGGCGGCTGGAGACGCGCTCGGCCTGCTCGATCCGTTCGCCGGCGGCGCGCAGCAGGCGCGTGTCGATGGCCAGGTCACGGCCATACTCGATCTTCAGCTTGGGAAACTCGGCGCGGTATTCATTGAGCACCGAGGGCACGTCGTTCTTCACATGTCCGGCGGCGAACAGCATGCCGGGCACGGCGAGGATATGCTCGACGCCCTTGTGGCGCAGCTTCTCCAGGCCGTCGCGGATGATCGGCCGTGCAAACTCGAGGAAACCGCTCTCCACCGGATACTCCGGCAGGCGCTTGGCGATGCCGGCGGCGACCGCGCCGAATTCGGTGATTGCCTCGACATCGCGGCTGCCATGGCCGCATACCATCACGCCGATCTTGCTCATGACCTCGTTGCCTTCCCTGTTCTGGTAACTTCAACTCTGCATTGACGCGGCGAGGCCGGGGCCGCAAACAAGACCCGCCCATGATCGACTTCGCCTGGATATTGCTTCTGGCCGCCCTTCTGGACGCCGCGTTCGGCGACCCGGTCTGGCTGTATCGCGCCGTGCCGCACCCGGTCGCGCTGATGGGACGCTTGATCGGCTGGCTGGATCGCCGGTTCAACGATCCGCGGCTCTCCGAATTTCAGCGCAGGCGGAATGGGATCATCACCGTCGTCGGCCTTACCGCCGGCGCCTGGGCGCTCGGCTGGGTGCTCGATGATTTCCTGCGCCCGACGTGGCTTGGCTGTCTCTTCGAGACCTTGCTGGCCAGTACGCTGATCGCCCAACGCAGCCTCTATGATCATGTGGCCGCTGTCGCCAACGCGCTGGCCAAGGATGGCCTTTCCGCCGCCCGCGCCGCCGTCGCCAGGATCGTCGGCCGCGATACCGCGGAACTGGACGAGGCCGGCGTCTCCCGCGCGACACTGGAATCCCTGGCGGAGAATCTGTCCGACGCGGTGACGGCGCCGTTGTTCTGGGGCCTGATCTTCGGCCTGCCCGGGCTGATCATATACAAAGTGATCAACACCGCCGACAGCATGATCGGCCATCGCACGCTCCGGCATCAGGCGTTCGGCTGGGCGGGGGCGCGGTTCGACGATCTGATGAATCTGATTCCGGCGCGGCTCTGCGGGGTGATCGTCGTCGCGGCGGCGGCATTCGTGCGCGGCGCCGACGTCAGGCGCGGGTGGCAGGCCATGTGGCGCGACGCGCCGAAGCACCGCTCGCCCAATGCCGGCTGGCCGGAGGCGGCGCTGGCCGGTGCGCTTGGCTTCGCGATCGCCGGGCCGCGGCGCTATCACGGCGTCGAGGAAAGCTGCGCCGCCTATATGGGCGCTGGTGGCCGCAGCGATCTGACGGCCGTCGATATCCGTCAGGGTCTGAAGCTGTTCGTTGCCGCCTGCGCGCTGCAGCTCGGCATCGTGGCGGTGATCACGTTGCTCTGAGCTAGCGCGCGCCATGGGCGATCTCCAAAATACGGTCGAGAGCGACATGGGCGGCAAGATGGTCGGCGAGCGCATCGAGCGCGCGTTCGACTTCTGACTCATAGGCGACGCCCGTCGTCGCCCGCGCCCTGATCGACGACAGATAGACATGGCGGAACTCATCGGCCGCGAAGAGACCGTGCAGATAGCTGCCGGCCACCCGGCCATCGGCCGACACGGCGCCTTCGGGCCTGTCGCTGGTACCGTTCTTGAGCGACAGGAACGGCCGCGCCAGGCTAGGTCCGGTACTGCGACCGATATGCATCTCATAGCCGCGCACGGCGGTTCCGCTGGCCGCATGCCGGCCGGTGACTTCGGCGAGGGTCTTGTCGCCGGTCATCTCGGTGTTAATGTCCAGCAGCGCCAAGCCGGCAACTCGCCCTGCCGGACCCTCGATGCCCTGGGAATCGTCGAGACTGCGGCCAAGCATCTGAAAACCGCCGCAGAGCCCGAGCACGAAGCCGCCGCGGCGGTGATGGGCCTGGAGATCGATGTCCCAGCCCTGGGCGCGCAGGAAGGCGAGATCACCAACAGTGGATTTGGAACCCGGCAGGATGACCAGATCGGCATCGCCCGGCAGAGGTTTTCCGGACGGCACGATCTCAACGATCACATCAGATTCGGCGCGCAGAGGATCGAGATCGTCGAAGTTGGCAATGCGGGAGAGGTGGGGCACGACTATTTTGATCATCCCGACCCCAACCTTGTCATCCCCGCGAAAGCGGGGACCCAGAGTTGCAACGCGCCCTGCTTCTCCTGGGTCCCCGCTTTCGCGGGGATGACAATACTTGTTCTGGGTTGAGGAGAGTGCCATCGCATCTTCGGCGGGCAAACGTACAGCATCGGGAAACCAGGGCACGACGCCGAGATCGGCAAGCCCGGTGCGCTCGACGATGATCTTCCGCGCACCGTCGAACAGCCGGAGATCGCCGCGGAACTTGTTGACCAGGAAGCCCCTGAGCAGAGCGCGCTCTTCGGGCTCCAGTAGTGCCACCGTGCCGACCAGGCTGGCGATCACGCCGCCGCGGTCGACGTCGCCGATCAGCACGACGGGCACCTGCGCCGCGCGGGCGAAGCCCATGTTGGCGATGTCGCCGGCGCGGAGGTTGATCTCCGCTGGGCTGCCCGCCCCTTCAACCAGGATCAGGTCCGCTTCGGCCCCAAGCTGCTCGTAACTTTCCAGCACCTTCGGCATCAACCGCGGCTTCAGCGCATGATACTCCGCCGCTTTCGCCGTGCCCTGCATGCGGCCCTGCACCACCACCTGCGCGCCGATATCCGTCTGCGGCTTCAGCAGCACCGGGTTCATATGCACGCTGGGGGCCACGCCGCAGGCCCGCGCCTGCAGCGCCTGGGCGCGGCCGATCTCCCCGCCATCAGCCGTCACCGCCGCGTTGTTCGACATGTTCTGCGGCTTGAAGGGCCGCACGCGCAGCTGCCGCCGCGTGAAGGCGCGCGCCAGGCCGGCGACGATCAGCGATTTGCCGACGTCCGAGCCCGTGCCCTGGAACATGATCGCGGCGGCGGCCATGGTTAGAACTCGATCCCCATCTGCGCCTTCACGCCGGAGCGGAAGGGATGCTTCACCATGGTCATTTCCGTGACCAGGTCGGCCGCTTCGATCAGCTCCGGCTTGGCGTTGCGGCCGGTGACCACGACATGGAGGTCCGGCCGCCGTGCCTTCAGCGTCTCCACCACTTCGTCGATGGGCAGATAATCGTAGCGCAACACGATGTTCAGCTCGTCCAGCAGCAGCAGGTGAATCTCGGGATCGGCCATCAGCGCCTTCGCCTCCTCCCAGGCAGCACGCGCCGCCGCCACATCGGCGCCGCGGTCCTGGGTCTCCCAGGTGAAGCCGCCGCCCATGGTGCGGAAGGTGATCAGGTCAGGGTACTCCGCCAGCAGCGTGCGCTCGCCGGTCTCCCAGCCGCCCTTCACATACTGCACGATCCCGACCTTGAGCCCGTGGCCGAGGCAGCGCATGACCATGCCGAAGGCGGCCGTCGATTTTCCCTTGCCCTTGCCGGTATGGACGATCAGCAAGCCCTTCTCGATGGTCTTGGTCGCCATGATCTTGGCCCGCGCCGCTTTGCGCTTGGCGGCCTTCTCGTCGGCCCGCTGGTTGTGGTCTTCGGCCATTTTCGTTTCCGTCGTCATGGTGTAGTCCCACTTTCAGTTTGGGATTTCGGCGGTGTGATCAGGCGAAGCATGAAATGCCCCGCCTCCGCGCCGAGGAGGTCGTTGAGTGTCGGCGTCGGCGGAATCACCCCAGCCGGTTCAGTCGACGCCGCAGCCGTCGTGCCACTGCTTCGATCGAACTCCTGCGTCGACTGGAGGAGCGCTGCGTCAAAGCTCGTCCCGTCCGCATGCCGCAGCGTCACCAGCGCAATGTAACGGCGAAAGTCCCTCGAGCGTGCGACCTCGGGCAAGTAGGACGCCAATGCGCCGGCGCCTAGATCCGCCTGGCGCAAGCGCTCCGGCGCTAACTCCGGCTGCAGGATCAGCGCTGCCGCCACTTCGAGATAGCGGACATCGCCTTGAGACGCTGAAGACTCGCGGTCAAAGCTCCAACTCGCGCCGCCGCCGGGGTTCAAGGTCACGCCATTGAAGTCGTGATTGAAGTTTGAAGCAATACCATCAGGTTGGCGCGAAGTTTCTGCTTCTGCCGTTCTGTCCGCCACCGCTCCGGCAGACAACTGCTCAGGTTCGGCGCTTGCCTTGGGTTCGGCAATTTCCTTCTTTGGCAACGCTGGCGCGCTGGGAGGTGAAGACATCGCCGTCACAGTCGTGGCCCCGTCAGCGGCAGGTTCCATCGGTGGCTGCGGAACAACTTCTTGTCGAGAAGCCGCATCCGGCGCTTCAAGCCGCCGCGACAGTTCGTTCGAAGCGTCGTCAGGCGCAAGCGCAACCTGCAGCGGCGCATTCTCCGGCGATTCCAGCGCAACCACGATCAGCACGGCAGCCGCAATCGCAGTAATCGCGCCGCCGATGCCATACCAGAGTCGGCGCGAGGATCGGCGGGGCGCCGCAGCCGACATTGCCTTGTCGGCAAGCCGCTGGACATGGGCGGCCGCCAGCGGCGCCGTCCCCGACAGTTCGGCCTGCACCGCGTCGAGGTCAGCGTTCTCCAGCTCCGAGATTTCGCGGTCGCTTTCCTCGGCCGCGAGGCCCTTCGCCAGCAGACCGCCGGCCGGCGCAGCAGCTTCCGCCGCCAGCCGCCGGCTGAAGCGGACGGCGCGCTCCGGATCGATGCCCAGCCGCGCCAGATCGGTGCGCACTTCGTCGAGCGGCGCGGTTTCCAGTTCCGCCTCCTCCGCAAGCCGCGCCAGCAGATCGCGGGCGGCGTTGTCTGCGCGAGCCGCTGTCACGATCCACCCTCCGACAGGTATGCCTGCACCGCGCGCTTCAGGCGCTTGCGGCGGTTGGCGACTTCGGCCGCCGGGATGGCGAGGGCGCGGCTGAGATCGGCGGTTTCCTGCATATCGCCGACCAGCATCAGCTCGGCCATGCGGCGGAGATCCGCATCGAGCGCGTCGAGATGATCCAGCAGGCGCCGCTGCTCCGACCGCCAGGCGATCACCGATTCCGGATTCGGGGCGCCATCAGCTACCGCGGCCGTCAAGCTCGCCCCGGCCGCCGGCGACGGGCCATCCCGCAGGGTGACGCGGTTCTCCGCCGATTGCGCGGCGTGGGAGATGTCGCTGACGATCACGCCGGCCAGATGCTGGAACAGGGAACAGGCCGCCGGATTCCAGACACGGATGCCGGCGATGGTCTTGGACACCGAGTCATTGACGAAATCCTCGGCCTCGGCAGCGCCCGGCGGTGCGCCCCGGCGCTCGCCATGCCAGCTCATCCGGCGCAGGCGGGAGATCGCCAGCAGCAACAACCGCGGAATCAGGTCCTCCCAATTCTGCGCGCGCCAATCCACCGCCGCCGTGCCAGGCGCACGCGCAAGCGCGTCTCCCCGGCCGTCGGAAACGGCCGGGGAGGAACGCAGCTCAGCAGTGAAGGAAACGACTGTCGTCAGTTCAAGCTCTCCATGATCGGGACCGATTGGGCCAGTTGCACCAATCGCAGGAATTCGCTGCGGTAACCGGATTCGTCCTCGCCGCGCGCCGCCGCCGCGATGCGGTGCACATCCGCATAGGTGAAGGCGCCGACATTCGGGTCGTGCCGCAGCAATTGGCCGAAGGCCGCTACGGCGGCGGCGAAGCGTGCATCCGCGGGCGCCGCGTCGAAACCGGTGCGCGAGGCTGCCATGACCGGCTGTTCGATCAGCGTGCTCTCGGCGGCGCCCGGCAGCTTGTAGCGGATGCGCAGGAAGCCGACTTCGTTCGACGTTTCTTGCGGCGCGGTCGCGCGATCGCCATAGCGCAGATCGTCCACCAGCCGCGAACCGCTATTGGGCGGCGTGATCTCATAGATCGCCGTGACCGAACTGCCGCTGCCCACTTCGCCTGCATCCACCTTGTCGTTGTTGAAATCCTCGCGGGCCAGAAGCCGTGTCTCGTAACCGATGAGCCGGTACTCGGCGACCTGATCGGGGTTGAATTCGATCTGGATCTTCATATCGTCGGCGATGGTGAAGAGGGTCGAGCCCATCTCCTCCACCAGCACCTTGCGCGCCTCCATCAGGGAGTCGATGTAAGCGGCATTGCCGTTCCCGGCCTGGGACAGCTTCTGCATGATCAGGTCGTTGAGATTCCCGGCGCCAAAGCCGAGCACCGAAAGATACACGCCGCTTTCGCGCTTGCGGGCGACGAAATCCTCGAGCTGATCGGGATCGGTGATGCCCACATTGAAGTCGCCGTCGGTGGCCAGGATCACGCGGTTCAATGCCTCTTTCTGGAACACCGACTCGGCGAGCGCATATGCCTGCCGGATGCCTTCGCCGCCCGCCGTGCTGCCGCCCGCGGCGAAGTTGTCGATCGCCGCCTCGATCTTCCGGTGATCGGAGCCCCTTGTCGGCTCCAGCACCACGCCGGCATCGCCCGCATAGGCGACGATGGCGATGCTGTCCTGCGGCCCCATCTGGTCCACCAGCAGGCGCAGCGACTGCTTCACCAGCGGCAGCTTGTCCGCATCCTGCATGGAGCCCGAGGTATCCACCAGGAACACCAGATTTGCCGGCGGCCGAGTCGCCGCGGGGATGTCATAGCCCTGGATGCCCACCCGCAGGATCTGGCTGCCGCTATCCCAGGGCGAGTCGAACAGCGCCACATCGGCGCGGAACGGCTCCGCCTTGCTCTCCGGCAGCGCATAGCCGTAGTCGAAATAGTTGATCAGCTCTTCCGTGCGCACCGCATCAACAGGCGGCAAAACACCTTGCGTAAGGAAACGCCGCACATTGGCATAGGAGGCCGTGTCCACATCGATGGAGAAGGTGGAGACCGGTTCTTCCGCCACGAGCTTGACTGGATTGGTCTTGAAATCCTGGTAGTTCTCTCCCGCAACACTGGGCGGCTGCCATTGGCCTGTGCGGTCGAATGCCCAGGTGGACGAGCCGCCGATTGCAAGAGTTTGGCCGTTAAAGTCGTGATTGAAGTTTGCTGAAGATGAAAGCGCTTCAGACTCGCTCAGACGCCGCACTTCCTTCTTCGAAGGATCAGGCAGCAGGAAAGCTTCATCAACGGCGGACTTCGGATCCGCGGGCGCCTGCCGCGGATCGCCAGCGGACGGTGCCGTCGCGATCTCGGGCATCGGCGGCGGTGCCACTGGCGTCTGTGGTACCGCGATCTGGCCGGTCTGCAACTCGCGTTTCACGATGACGACGGGCTCTTCGGGAACATGGGCGAATTGCCGCATGACCTGCGGCAGCCAGTAATTGTTCGTTGCCGCGAGTATTCCGCCGCCAATGAACAGCACGGCGGCAGTAGCCATTAACCATTTCCGGAACATGAAGCGATCCCCTTGCGAGTGGCTCATGCTCCCGTTTGCCGCCTCGCCCCGGCGCTGATGCCATGTCCCGAAAGAAAAAGTTACGGCCGTCATGCCGCTACCCCCGTGGCCAACTCCCGCAGGCGCAAATGGGCTGCATTGGCCCGCGGCCGCCACAATCCGCGGTCCTGCGCCTCCAGAAGCTTTTCCGCCATCTCCCGCGCAGCGGCCGGATTGTTCGCCAGCATGAAATCCCGCACCCGATCGTCGCCGATATAGGCGTCGAATACCGCGTCGAAATGATGGTCGGCGACGCAGTCGGCCGTGGCGGCAAAGGCGAACATATAGTCAACCGTCGCCGCCATCTCGAACACGCCCTTGTAGCCGTGGCGCATCACGCCCTTGATCCATTTCGGATTGACCACGCGGGCGCGGACAATGCGGGCGATCTCCTCCTCCAGGCGGCGTATGCGCGGCGATTCCGGCCGCGAGTGATCGTTGTGGTAGACGACGGGCTTCCGGCCGGAGATCTCCTTTACCGCGGCCGCGAGGCCGCCTTCGAACTGGTAGTAGTCGTCGCTATCCAGCAGGTCATGCTCGCGGTTGTCCTGATTGTGCAGCACGCCGTCGATGGCGCCGAGGCGTGCCTCGAACAGGCGATGCTCGGCGATACCCTGCGATCCGCTGCCATAGGCATAGCCGCCCCACGCCACATAGGCGCGCGCCAGGTCGGCCGATGTCTCCCAGCCGCGCTCGTCGATCAGCGCTTGCAGCCCCGCGCCATAGGCGCCGGGTTTCGAGCCGAAGACGCGGAAGCCGGCGCGGCGCCGCGCCAGCTCCGGCGGCAGGCCGGAGGCGATCATCGCCTGCGCATCCTTCTGCACGCGGGCGGCTAGAGGGTTCAGCGCCTCCGGTTCGTCCAGCGCCGCCACGGCGCGGGCCGCGCTGTCGATCAGGTCGATCTGCGCCGGAAAGGCATCGCGGAAGAAGCCGGAGACCCGCAGCGTCACGTCGACCCGAGGCCGGTCGAGGATCGACAGCGGCATGATCTCGAAGCCTGCAACGCGGCCCGAGCCCTGATCCCAGGTCGGCCGTACACCCATCAGCGCCAGCGCTTGCGCAATATCGTCGCCGCCGGTGCGCATATTGGCCGTGCCCCAGGCGGAGAGCGCGAGGGATTTCGGCCAAGCGCCATGCTCCTGCCGGTAGCGGTCCAGCAACAGGCAGGCGGATTTCCAGCCCAGGCTCCAGGCCACCGGCGTCGGCACCGCGCGGGTATCGATGGAATAGAAATTGCGGCCGGTGGGCAGCACCTCCGGCCGTCCCCGCGTCGGCGCGCCGGAGGGGCCGGGCGCGACGAAGCGGCCGTCAAGCCCGCGCAGCAAGCCGGCGATTTCGCTGTTGCCGCAGGCGATGACGGCGGGGCGGAGCGTGGTGTGGATGTAGGCGAGGACGGCATGGGTGCGAGTCCAATCCGGCGGCGCGTGCTTTTCGCCGGCGACAAGCGCGCGGGCCAGTAGTTCCAGCCGCTCGACTGTGTCGCCATGGGTGCGCCAGATACCGAGCGAGTTCTGCACCACCCCCTCACCCTGACCCTCTCCCCCGCTCCGCGGGGGAGAGGGGACAGTACTCACTACAGTCCCCTCGCCCCCTGCTGAGGGGGAGAGGGTTAGGGTGAGGGGGTCACGTGCAATTCCATCAAATAAGAGCACCGGCGGCCTCGGCCCC
>JBJXDY010000008.1:0-12612 GCA_046154965.1 Dongiaceae bacterium
TATCGCGCGGCCGCGCTCAAACGCTTCAACCGCCGCCTCGGCACGCATGCCCAGTTGAAGAATTTCGGCGTCAACATCACGCGCATCCTGCCCGGCGGGCAATCCTCCCACCGCCATGCCCACAGCACCCAGGACGAATTCGTCTATGTGCTGTCGGGCGAAACGGTGCTGGAAACCAATGGCGGCCCGCAGACCCTCGGCCCGGGTATGTGCGCGGGATTTCCCGCCGGCACCGGCGATGCCCATCGCTTTCTCAACCGTTCGGACGCGGATGTGCTGCTGCTGGTGGTCGGCGACAAGAGCGCCAATGACGAGGTCAGCTACCCCGATATCGACATGCAGGGCAAGCTCGGCGCCGACGGAAAATTTTCCTTCACCCGCAAGGACGGTTCGTCCTTCTAGGCAGTACCCTTGCCCGTGGACGGAATCTCCCTGGTCATCTTCGATTGCGACGGCGTCCTGATCGACAGCGAACTGATCAGCGCCACCGTGCTGATGCAGCAGCTGGCGGCCGAGGGCATCGACGTCGATCTCGCCTATCTCTTCGAGCATTGCCTGGGCCGCAGCTTCGCCACCGTCGCCGAGACGGTGACGCAAAGCGCCGGCCGCGACTTGTCCGAGGATTTCGAGACCCGCTATCGCAAAGTCCTGCTGCGGCGGTTCGAAACGGAGCTTCGGCCGATGCCCGGCGCCGCCGGCGTTCTGGCGGCGCTGCGGGTGCCGGCCTGCATCGCCACCAGCAGCGGCACCGAGCGGGCGAGGCGGTCTCTCGCCATCGCCGGTTTCGGCATTGGCAAGCGGCGCAAGCTTTTCACCGGCTCCATGGTCGAGCGGGGCAAGCCGGCGCCGGACCTGTTCCTGCTGGCCGCCGATTCCCTGCGGGTGCCGCCGGGGGAATGCCTTGTCGTGGAGGATAGCGACATGGGCGTGCAGGCGGCGCGGGCGGCGGGCATGCGGGTCTGGCGCTTCACCGGCGGCAGCCACTTCGCCGCCGGCTACCGCAGCGGCCTCCAGGCGGCGCGGGCCGACCGGGAGCTGTCCAGCATGGCCCTGTTCTTCCGGGGGTATGAAGGGCTGGGGCGGTGACTGGTAGCGGCAGAATTTGCTCGCAAAGGAACTGATAGCGCGAAGTGAAATGAGGAATCCCCTCTCCCCCAAGGAGCGAGGGGAGTCTGGTCGGACACACGGCATTTTCATTCCGCCAGCGGCGGGTCTATGTTTCCGGCCCTTACGGAGAGCATGCACATGGCCCGAAAGCCTGATTCTGAAGCCGACAGGCTGGATGACGCCGCGCGCGCGGGCTGGCTCTATTACATTGCCGGCAATACCCAGGACGAGATTGCGCGGAAGCTGGGGGTGAGCCGCCAGACGGCGCAGCGGCTGGTGTCGCTGTCGGTCAGCGAGAAGCTGATCAAGGTGCGGCTCGATCATCCGATCAGCCATTGCCTCGAATTGTCGGAACGGCTGAAATCCGTCTACGGCTTCGAGATCTGCGATGTGGTGCCCAGCGATCCGGAATCCGATTCCATGACCATCGGCGTTGCCGAAGCGGCGGCGGCGGCGCTGGAACGCTACCTGGTCTCCCAGCATCCGATCATCGTCGCCATGGGCACGGGCCGCATGATGCGCGCCATGGCCGAGCAGATGACGCCGATGGATTGCCCGCAGCATAAGGTGGTGTCGCTGGTCGGCAACATCGCGCCCGACGGTTCGGCGTCGCAGTATGACGCGGTCAGCCGCATCGCCGATGCGGTGAAGGCGCCGCACTATCCGATGCCGCTGCCGGTCATCGCCACCACGTCCCACGAACGGGCGCTGCTGCTGTCGCAGCAGCCGCTGCGCAACGTCACCGAACTGGCGCACCAGGCCGACATCACCTTCGTCGGCGTCGGCAGCATCGGCGACGATGCGCCGCTGCTGCGCGACGGATTCGTCAAGGCCGACGAGATGCGCGCCCTGGTGAAGGCCGGCGGCGTCGGCGAGATCATCGGCTGGGCCTACGATGCCGACGGCCAACTCATCGACGGCCTGACCAACGACCGGGTGCTCAGCGTGCCGCTGCAGCAGCCGGCGCGCCGCCGGGTCATCGGCGTCGCCATGGCGCCGTCGCGCCTGAAGGCGATTCGCGGCGCGCTGCGCGGCAAACTGCTGAACGGCCTGATCACCAACGAGGCGATGGCTGAGCGTTTGCTGAAATAAGTGGCGAATGCTCACCAGATGACAACAAACAGAAATCAGCATATTGGCCGCCATGTTGCAGCGCAATGCTGCATTGCAGCAACGAATCCCGATTGACTCGGGACCCGTTCCTGATTGTGTATATGCCCGATAAATTGGCAAAAGCTCAAAATGAGCTCATGGGAGGAGGACATATGAAACGCGTCTTGCGCGGCGTTCTCAGCGCCGTTCTGTTGGCCGCAACCGCAACAACAGCCGCGGCTCAGACCAAGCTCACCATCGCCACCGTGAACAACGGCGACATGATCCGCATGCAGGGTCTGACCGAGGACTTCACGGCGAAGAATCCGGACATCACCCTGGAGTGGGTCACGCTTGAGGAAAACGTTCTTAGGCAGAAGGTGACCACCGACATCGCCACCAAGGGCGGCCAGTTCGACGTCTTGACCATCGGCACCTATGAAGTGCCGATCTGGGCCGCCAAGGGCTGGCTGGTGCCGCTCGACAATCTGGGCGCGGATTACGATGTGGACGATCTGCTGCCGGCGATCCGCGCCGGACTCACCCATGAGGGCAAGCTCTATGCCGCGCCGTTCTACGGCGAGAGCTCGATGGTGATGTACCGCACCGACCTGATGGAAAAGGCCGGGCTGAAGATGCCGGATGCGCCGACCTGGGAATTCGTCGCCGATGCGGCGCGCAAGATGACCGACAAGGCCGGCGAAACCTATGGCGTCTGCCTGCGCGGCAAAGCCGGCTGGGGCGAGAACATGGCCTTCCTCACGGCGACGGCCAACTCGTTCGGCGCGCGCTGGTTCGATGAGAACTGGAAGCCGCAGTTCGACCAGCCGGAATGGAAGAACACGCTGGATTTCTACGTCAACCTGCTGAAGGACGCCGGCCCGCCGGGGGCCTCCTCCAACGGCTTCAACGAGAACCTGGCGCTGTTCAATTCCGGCAAGTGCGGCATGTGGATCGACGCCACGGTCGCGGCCTCCTTCGTCACCAATCCGAAGGACTCGAAGGTGGCGGACAAGGTGGGATTCGCCCTGGCTCCCGATAACGGCCTGGGCAAACGCGGCAACTGGCTCTGGGCCTGGTCCCTGGCCGTTCCCGCCGGCACGCAGAAGACCGAAGCGGCGCAGAAGTTCGTCAGCTGGGCGACGAGCAAGGCCTATCTCGAGATCGTCGCCGCCAAGGAAGGCTGGGCCAACGTGCCGCCGGGCACGCGGACTTCGCTCTACGAGAATCCGGAATACTTGAAGGCCGCACCCTTTGCCCAGATGACGCTGGACTCCATCAATTCGGCCGATCCGACCAATCCGACGGTGAAGCCGGTGCCCTATGTGGGCGTGCAGTTCGTGGCGATCCCCGAATTCCAGGGACTCGGCACGACCGTGGGCCAGCTGTTCTCCGCCGCGCTGGCGGGCGACAGTACGGTCGATGACGCTCTCGCGGCGGCGCAGGACGTGACGACGCGCGAGATGACCAAGGCCGGTTACATAAAGTAGGCGATATCTCCCTGCCGAACTCGACTGCCCGGCGCCAGCCGGGCAGTCATTTCTCCCAGGGAGTTTTCCGCCGGGGCCGTTCCTCTCACCCGATAACCAGCTTCGCGAGGCTCTGAAGCCATGGCGACGCGACAGACGGGCATCGTCGGCAGGCTTGCGGTGGCACCTTCGGTGGTGGCGCTGTTCCTCTGGATGATCGTGCCCCTGGGCATGACCATCTGGTTCTCGCTGCTGCGCTACAATTTGCTGGATCCCGGCAATGAATCCTTCGCCGGGCTGATGAACTACCGGTACTTCCTCACCGATCCCGCGTTCCTCTCCGCGCTCGGCAATACGCTGAAACTGGTCGGCGCGGTGCTGGTGATCACCATCGTTGGCGGCGTGCTGCTGGCGCTGCTGCTGGACCAGCCGATCTTCGGCCGTCCCTTCGTGCGCATCATGGTCATCGCGCCGTTCTTCGTCATGCCGACGGTGAGCGCGCTGGTGTGGAAGAACATGATGATGCATCCGGTGTCCGGCTTCTTCGCCTGGATCATGAAGTCCGTCGGGCTGCAGCCGATCGACTGGTTCGCCGATGCGCCGCTGACCGCCATCATCCTGATGGTGGCCTGGCAATGGCTGCCCTTCGCCACGCTCATCCTCCTCACGGCGATTCAATCGCTCGATGAGGAGCAGAAGGAGGCGGCGGAGATGGACGGAACGCCGCCGCTCTCCTACTTCTATCATATCGTGCTGCCTCACCTGGCGCGCCCGATCACCGTCGTCATCCTGATCGAGACCATCTTCCTGCTGAACGTGTTCGCGGAGATCGCGGTCACCACCGGCGGCGGCGCGTCGACCACCAATCTGCCCTTCCTCGTCTATGCCCAGGCGCTGCTGCAGTTCGATGTCGGCGGCGCCTCGGCCGGCGGCATCGTCGCCGTCGTGCTCGCCAACATCGTGGCCTTCTTCCTGGTCAGGATGATCGGCAAGAACCTGGAGGCGTAGAAGATCATGGCGCGCCGGCAGCCGATTCAACGCAGGGTGATCACCACGGCCTTCGCCTGGGCGATCGGCTTCGCCATCTTCTTTCCCATCCTCTGGACCGTGCTGACCAGCTTCAAGACCGAGCTCGAGGCCTTTTCCACGCCGCCGAAGTTTCTGTTCTTCGAATGGACCACCGAGAATTACGCCGTGGTCGATGAGCGGTCCGACTACTTCCGCTTCGCCATGAACTCGGTGATCCTGGCCGTGGGCTCCACCTTCATCGCGCTGCTGTTCGCCATCCCCGCCGCCTGGGCCATGGCCTTCGCACCGGCGAAGCGGACCAAGGATCTGCTGCTGTGGATGCTCTCCACCAAGATGATGCCGCCGGTCGGCGCGCTGATTCCCATCTATCTGATTTTCCGCGATACCGATCTCTTGGATTCCCGCGCCGGCCTTATCGGCGTGCTGTTCCTGCTCAACCTGCCGATCGTGGTGTGGATGCTCTACACCTACTTCAAGGAGATCCCCGGCGAGATCCTGGAGGCGGCGCGCATGGACGGCGCCTCGCTGTGGAAGGAGCTGGTGTTCGTGCTGGCGCCCATGGCCATACCGGGCATCGCCTCGACCTTGCTGCTCAACGTCATCCTGGCCTGGAACGAGGCGTTCTGGACCCTGAACCTCACGACATCGGACGCGGCGCCGCTGACGGCGTTCATCGCCTCCTACTCCAGCCCGGAAGGGCTGTTTTGGGCCAAGCTCTCGGCCGCTTCCACCATGGCTATCGCGCCGATCCTGATACTCGGCTGGTTCGCCCAGCGTCAGCTGGTGCGCGGCCTGACCTTCGGCGCCGTCAAATGAACGGGGATGGGTGACATGGGTACGATCGCACTCAAGAACGTGCAGAAGAAGTTCGGCGATGTGGACGTCATTCCCGGCGTCAACCTCGCCATCAACAATGGCGAGTTCGTCGTCTTCGTCGGCCCGTCGGGCTGCGGCAAGTCCACGCTGCTGCGGCTGATCGCCGGCCTGGAGGACACCACCGGCGGCGAGATCGTGATCGACGGCCTCGACGTGGCCAACGTGCCGCCGGCGCGCCGCGGCCTCTCCATGGTGTTCCAGTCCTACGCGCTCTACCCCCATATGAGCGTGCGCAACAACATCGCCTTCGGCCTGAAAATGGCGGGCCAGCCGAAAGAGGTCATCGACCAGAAGGTGGCAAAGGCGGCGGCGACCCTCAATCTCACCGACTATCTCGAGCGCAAGCCCCGGGCGCTCTCCGGCGGCCAGCGCCAGCGGGTCGCCATCGGCCGCGCCATCGTGCGCGAGCCCAAAGCCTTCCTGTTCGACGAGCCGCTGTCCAACCTGGACGCGGCGCTGCGGGTGCAGATGCGCATCGAGATCATGCAGCTCCATTCGGCGCTGGGCGCCACCATGATCTATGTGACCCACGACCAGGTGGAGGCCATGACCATGGCCGACCGCATCGTGGTGCTGAACAAAGGCCGCATCGAGCAGGTGGGCACGCCGCTGGAGCTCTATAATCGGCCGGACAGCTTGTTCGTGGCGGGATTCATCGGCTCGCCGAAGATGAACTTCCTGCAGGGCGATGTGGCGCGGGTGCTGGGGGCCCAGACCGTGGGCGTCCGGCCGGAGCATCTGGCGCTGTCGGCCACGGGCGGGCAATGGCCGGGCAAGATCCTGCTGGCCGAGCATCTGGGCTCCGACACCTTCTTGCATGTGGATGGCGGCGCGCTCGGGCGCATCACCGCCCGGGCACCCGGCGAATTCCCGCAAGGGCCCGGCAGCCCGGTCTGGATGACGCCCGATTCCAGCCGCCTTCATCGCTTCGACTCCGAGGGCCGCGCGCTTCGCGGCTGAGATGACCGATGAGACTGAAGGGCAAGACCGCCATCATCACCGGCGGCGCCCGCGGCATCGGCCGGGCGATCGCCGAAGGCTATGCCCGCGAGGGCGCCAGGGTCTGCATCGCCGATATCGACGGCAAGCAGAGCGCGGAAACAGCGGCCGCGGTCGGCGGCAGTGCCTTCGGCGTCCAGCTCGATGTCACGAAGATGGACTCGATCAAGTCGCTGGTGTCGGAAGTCGAAGCCAAGGCCGGCGGCATCGACATCCTCGTCAACAACGCCGCCATCTTCGACCTGGCGCCGGTCGAGGAGATCAGCGAACAGAGCTACGACCGCATCTTCGCCGTCAATGTGAAGGGTCTGCTGTTCACGCTGCAGGCCGTGGCCAAAAGCATGATCGCCGCCAGGCGGGGCGGCAAGATCATCAATATGGCGTCCCAAGCCGGCCGCCGCGGCGAGGCGCTGGTCGGCGTTTACTGCGCGTCGAAGGCGGCGGTCATCAGCCTCACCCAGTCGGCGGGGCTTGGCCTGATCAAGTACGGCATCAACGTCAACGGCATCTCGCCCGGCGTGGTGGACACGCCGATGTGGGACGAGGTTGATGCGCTGTTCGCCAGATATGAGAACCGCAAGCCCGGCGAGAAGAAGCGCCTCGTCGGCGAAGCGGTGCCGGCGGGCCGCATGGGCCGGCCGGAGGATCATGTGGGCTGCGCGATCTTCCTCGCGTCGGCCGAAAGCGATTACGTCGTCGCACAGACATTCAATGTGGACGGCGGCAACTGGATGAGTTGAGAAGGACGGGTCATGTATCTCGAACGGCTGAAGCTGAACGACAGGGTCGCCGTGGTCACCGGCGGCGGACAGGGCATCGGCTTCGCCTGCGCGCAGGCGTTGGCGGAGGCTGGCGCCAAGGTGGTGGTGGCGGAAATGATGCCCGACCGCGTGGAGTCGAGCGTCGGCGCGCTGAAGAAGCTGGGGCTGAAAGCCTCGGGCATCACGCTCGACGTGACCAAGTCGAAGGACGTGGACAAGGCCGCGGCCTCGGTCATCGCCGACTATGGCCGCGTCGATATCCTGGTCAACAATGCCGGCGTGGCCAAGAGCGACGTGCGCGCCGAGGACACCAGCGATGCCCATTGGCGCTTCCATATGGATGTCAATGTAGACGGCCTGTTCTGGTGCTGCCGCGCCTTCGGCAAGCAGATGCTGGCGCAGGGCAAGGGCTCGATCGTCAATGTCGGCAGCATGTCCGGCTTCATCGTCAACAAGCCGCAGCCGCAGTCGTTCTACAATGCCTCGAAGGCGGCGGTGCACCATCTCACCCGCTCGCTGGCGGCGGAGTGGGGCCAGCGGGGCGTGCGGGTGAATGCGGTGGCGCCCACCTATATCGAAACGCCGCTCACCTCCTTCGGCATCAAGGAGAATCCGGCCATGTACAAGACCTGGCTGGACATGACGCCCATGGGCCGAGTGGGCCAGCCGGAGGAGATCGCCTCGGTGGTGCATTTTCTGGCGTCGGACGCCGCCAGCCTGATGACCGGCGCCATCGTGGTCGCCGATGGCGGTTACACCTGTTGGTAGGTACAATCTCCGCCGGCTGCCAACGATGACGGCAGACGAAGGAGGCAGAATGGCTAAATGTACATGCAGCGACGCCGAGGCCGAGTGCAAGTGCGGCTGCGGTTGCATCTGCATCGATGACGACAGCATTCCGGTGCAGGACCGCTGTCTGGCGGCCTGTTTCAAATGCCCGGACCCCAAGAACAGCGTCGCGGCATCGCTCTCGGGGGTGGTGCTGGGCATGGAGGCCCATATCGGCAGCCGGCGCCGCCGGCGCGGCAAGCTGTCGGGCAGTACCCGCATCACGATCCACTGCAAGGACGCGCCGCTCGGCAGCCTCGCCATGCTTTTCGAGAGGTTCACGGGCGCAAAGATCGCCGTGCCGATCGAGAGCCTGGGGAAGAAGCGCAGCCTGGAGCTGAAGGGCACGGTGGACGGGCTGGCGAAGAAGCTGGGCCTCGTCAATCTTGCCGCTCGGCCGCGCGCGGGAAGATAGCCGTTCTTGGATGGAGACGGTTCATCCGGCCTTTTTGTTGATAAGACAGTATTCCTATTATCCGCCAATGCAGCAAGACGCTCCGTGACGAACATGCTTGCCCCTACAGAAGCGCGACGAGGATCAGGCCGATGCCCAGGATGGTCACGCCCCAGACGAGGGAGCGCAGCATGTACACGCCGAACGCATACAACGGCACATAGGCGACGCGGCCCCAGAGATAGAGCTGCACGCCCCAGAAGGTGAGCTCGCCGTTGCGCCCGGCGAGATGGGCCACAATCACGGCGGCGGCGAAGAGCGGGAAGGTCTCCAGGAAATTGCGCTGCGCCCGCTGCAGCCGCGCCGGCACGGCGGTCAATTGCCGCGGCGGATCGTCCCGTGCGCCGGCGGCCGATTGCGGACTGCGCTGGCCGGTGACGGTTTCCGAGGCGATGAAGGTCTGCAGGAGTCCCAGCAGGACCGACAGCGCCAGCATGGCGAGCTCAGTGGTCATAAGGCCTAACGCTCGCCCGTGCTGATGTCATGGGCCTTCGCGCGCGTGGCGTGTTTCAGCATCTTATAGCCATAGCTATTCACCGCCGGCTTCCTCGACGTGGCGAAGAATTCCTGGCGGTCGAAGATGCTGGCGAACTTGCCGTCGCGGATGGCGCTATCGGGCAGTTTCTCCAAGGGCCTATAGGCGTGATGCTCCTGGCCCTCGATGAACGGGCTGTTGGCGATGGCGTTGTAGGAGCAGTGCAGGAGCGTGCGCGGCCGGTCGCTTTTGTTCGGGCCGGAGGCATGCAGCGTATTGCAATGGAAAAAAGCCGCATCGCCCGGTTCCAGCGCCGCGTCGATCACCTCGTGGGTTTTCATGATCTCCGCCAGCCGCTGCGGGTCGACGCCGCTGGCCTCGCCGATACGGGTATGATCGATGCGGCCCAGGCGATGCGACCCGCGCACCAGCTGCACGCAGCCGTTCTCCCGGTCGGCGCGGTCGACGCCGATCATGCAGGTGGTCATGTCCGGCGCGAGACAGCCTTCGTAGTACCAGTAGCCGTAATCCTGATGCCAGTCCCAGCGGCCCTCGCTGGCCGGCTTCTTCATCGAGAGCTTGGAATGCCAGTGATAAACCGGCAAGCCGATCAGATCCTCGGTCGCCTCGACGAGCCTGGCGATGCGCGGGAACACGCCGACCAGATCGTTCGACAGCCGGCTCCAGGACACCACTTCCTGCGGCTTGCCGGCGCTGTCGGCGACCGCCTGCAGCGCGCCGCCGATTTCCGGGTCCGCGGCGCAGGCCGCCTGCAGCGGCGCTATTTCCCCGGCGCCGAAAAAGCCGCGCAGGAACAGATAGCCGTCGCGCTCATAATCGGCGAGCTGGGCTTCGGTCAAGCGCTTGAGACGGCGCGGTTCGCTTGCTGTTTCGGTTCTCTGTTCTGCGGCGGCCATGGTTGTCTCCAAACGGGATTATGTTCCTGCTAAGCTATCACCTTCAGGGATCGCGGGACAGGCCCTGGGCGGCCAGCGCCTCCAGATAGGCCTTCCACAGCTGGTCCTGGCGTTCGCCCATTTCGTACAGGTACTTCCAGGAGTAGATGCCGGTGTCGTGCAGGTCGTCGAACTTGATGCGCACGGCGTAATGTCCCACCGGCTCCAGTTCCATGATCCCCACATGGCGGCGGCCGGGCACGGTCTTCTTCTGATGGGGACCGTGGCCCTGCACCTCGGCCGACGGACTTTCCACCCGCAGCAGTTCGGCCGGGTAGCGGAAGCTGACCCCGTTGTCGAAATCCACCTCCAGCATCTTCTCGGCCTTCCTCAGGCGGATCTCGATGGGCCAATGCTCGGCGGAGAATTTGTCGGCCATCTCAATCGTCCAACCGCCGCGCTTCATCCGGCAGCAAAATCGGAATTCCATCGCGGATCGGGTAGGCGAGGCTGGCCTGGCGGCTGATCAGCTCCTGTTTCTGCGCGTCATAGACCAGGGGCGTGCGGGCCACCGGGCAGATCAGGATCTCCAGCAGCTTCGGATCGATGGGGTGCGGGCGGTCGGACATGATTCCCTCTCAGTGCCGCGCCGTGGTCTCGTCGTCCTTGTTCATGACGGCGAGCTCGAACAGCGCGATCATCAGCCGGCTGCGGGCGGCGAGGTCGGGCGCTTCCAGCAGCGCCTGTTTTTCCTGGGGCGCGAAAGGACAGAGCATGGCCAGCAAGGTGATCAGCCGGTCGTCCTCGGTCTGGGTGATGGCCTCCCAGTCGCCCTTGATCTTATGCAGGGTGAAATAGGCGCGCAGCATGGCCAAGAGGCGGCCGCGATCGGGCAGCGGCTCTTTCGGTTCGGCCATGTCGGATGTATAGGGCGCGTAGTCGGCCGCGACCCGCCGATAGCCGCCGCGGCCCTCCACCTCGCGCAGGATGCGAAAGCGGCAAAGGCCGCGGAGCGTGACCAGATAGCGGCCGTCGTCGGTCTCCTCGAAGGCGGTGATGCGGCCGACGCAGCCGATGGGATAGACCGGCGGCGCATCGGCGGTGGATTCCGGCTCGGTCGGCTGAATCATGCCGATCAGACGGTCCGGCGCCGCCAGCGCATCCCGCGTCATCGCGAGATAGCGCGGCTCGAAGATGTTCAGCGGCAGCTTGCCCCGCGGCAGCAGCAGCACGCCGGTCAACGGAAAGATCGGCACCACCTCCGGCAGCGACGCGAAGCCGGGATCGAAGGGATTGGTCATAGTCAGCTTCCGCAGCCGCCCAAGATTGTCATCCCCGCGCAAGCGGGGACCCAGAGTTTGCAGAACGCCCTGCTTCTCCTGGGTCCTCGCTTTCGCGAGGATGACAATAGTGAGTAATGCATCATGAGCGGTTCCTGTTTACAGCAGCTCACGAGAACATCATCGACGACAGGCGCTTCCTGCCGGAGATCGTGAGCGGGTCGGTGCCGCCCATGGCTTCGAAGAACTTGACCATCTGCTTGCGCGCCGCGTCATCGTTCCAGGCGCGGCCGAGGCGGTAGAGTTCCAAGAGCTCGCCGACGGCGTCCTCCCGCTGGCCGCCGCCGAACAGCGCGGTGGCGAGGTCGAGGCGCGCCTGATGGTCCTTCGGATCCTTGGCCAGGCGGGCGCGGAACTCCGACACTTGCGCCAGGCCCTTCTGCCCTTCTTCCGCCAGCTCCACCGCGGTGCGCGCGGCGGCGATGGCGGCGTGCTTGGCCAGATCGCCGGCGGCGCGGGCCAGGATCTTCTTCGCTTCCGGAACATCGCCGGCGGCGGCATGGCATTTGGCAAGGCCGCCGATGGCGCCGGCATTCTGCGGCTCATGGGCCAGCACCTGGCCATAGACGGCGCTGGCGGTGGCGAAGTCGCCACCGGCCAGGGCCTCGTCGGCCTGGGTCATGGCCTGCTCGATCGGCGACGGGCCGGCCGGTCCGCCCGCGGCCTGCACCAGCCGCTGCACGAAGCTCTTGATCTGGGTTTCCGGCTGGGCGCCGGTGAAGGCGGTGACGGGGCGGCCTTTGACGAAGCCGAACACGGCGGGGATCGACTGCACCCGGAGCTGACCCGCCAGCTCCTGGTTGTCGTCCACGTTGATCTTCACCAGCTTGACCGCGCCGCGGGCCTCCTTGACCACTTTTTCCAGGGTCGGGCCGAGCTGCTTGCAGGGGCCGCACCAGGGCGCCCAGAAATCGACGATGACCGGCTGCTGCTGCGAGGCGTCGATGACGTCGGTGACGAATTTCTCGGTGTCGCTGTCCTTGATCAGATCGGCGCCGGCCGGACCGGCCTTGGGCGCCATGCCCAACAATTGTTCCATGATCGCTTCCGTATGTTTCCCTTGGTCTTCTGCAGTTTAGGCGGAATCCGCGGCGAGATCACGCCCGCGGGCATAAAGTGGAATAGCCCAGGAACTAGATGGGCTTCCGGCCGGCCCGCGGCAAGCCGGACCCGGCCCGGGCTCAGCCTCCACCTCATCCTCCCTTGGGCGCCGCCCGGGACAGGTCGACGATGTCCGGCGGGTGGTTGCAGGCGGCAAAGAAGGCCAGCAGGTCCTGGGGCGAAAT
>JBJXDY010000009.1:0-4212 GCA_046154965.1 Dongiaceae bacterium
CGGCAGCACCGCCGACGGCCAGATCTTCCCGCGCAGCGGCGGGCCGTTCGGCTTCAACGGCGGCTTCTGGTATGCGCGCATCCGGGTGAAATATTGATCGGTAGCCCGGCGTAAACAAGGGCGGGCAAGTTTCGGCCCGCCCCGCGGCTGCGGCTGCGGCTGTGCCCAGTTCAAGCCATGCCCTTATTGGTCCGCAAACGGCAGCTTTGTCCGGAACACGCCATTCGAACGTGGCTGAGCGGTGTCGCTCCTTTCTGCCTGATCATGCGCCTTCCAGCCCATCAGGCCACTGCAAGATTCACCGTTCAAATGGAGTGTCAACGCAGCACGCATGGCTAGCGGATGGCGAAGCGTGGGGGTCCGGAGCGACGGCTTATGGGCTCGGAACTGCGTTAAGAGGACAAGGTACTGATTGTCAGCAACGCTCCAAGCGTCAAAATCATCGTCACGGATGCAGCCAGAATCACGACCGAAGTCACCCGCTCCCTGATCGGTGTCGCCCTGTAGCCCGCGCCGGCGATCGGCAGCACGTGGCTTGCGCCCCAGGCTGCGGCAAGGGTGAGGCCTCCCGTGAGCATCCAGAAGGATATCCAGAGCGCGGAGCCCAGAAGATTGGCACAGGCATTCCCTTGCGTCAGTTGGGGCCAGAACCAGCCAATGGCGAGCAACGTCGTGCCGCTTTGCACGGCGGTGAGGTGCGCCGAGAGCGCGAGCCTTGGGCTGGTGAATTTCGGGATCGCCACCCCAATCAGAAGCCCTGCCAGAAACAACCAGAGTCCTGCCTTGGCGAGAATGAGTGCTGTCATATCCGGGCCTTTCCGCCTCGCAAATGTCGCTGTCGTGGCTGTTCCCAGGCACGCTCTGGTGTTAACTACCGACTGACGGTCGAAAAATTACCGACCATGAGTCTGCAAGTCAAGCGAGGACATATGGTCAAACAAGAGGACCGAAGCGCGGCGACCCGCACGGCGATCATTGCGGCCGCTTTTGAGACCTTTGGAGGCGAGGGTTACGCTGATGTCTCGGTGGATCGGATCGCCGCCCGCGCCGGCGTCGCGAAGGGCGCGGTCTATCACCATTTCTCCAGCAAAGACGCGGTGTTTGAAGCGGTTCTGGAGTCCGTATCCAGCGGAATCCTAACCGAAGTTCTTGCAGCGATTTCGGCTGGCAAGGACTTTTGGGACGTGCTCGCACTTGGCAACCGGGCCTTCTTCGTTGCCTGTTCCGATCCCGCTCGGTCGAGGATTCTGTTGCATGATGGCCCTGCCGTATTGGGATGGGAACGATGGCGCCGGATCGATCAGCGACACTTTGGAGGGTCTTTGCGTAAAGCGCTTTCGCGCGCGATGGATGACGGGATCCTTGTTCGCAAGGATGTGGAGGTCGTCAGCCGGGTGCTGCTCGGTGCGGTGACCGAGGCGGCGATCTCCTGCACGGAAGCCGACGATTTCATGGCCTGCGCAGACGGGTATCTCGACATATTGGGGGGAATGGTGGCGGGTCTGGCTGTGAAGCCCGCATGACCGCGTGCGCGGCGATGATGACGTTCTGTCGGGTTTTGAAGGCCTGTTGTCGCTGAACCAACCTCCGCAAGGTTGTCGGCAGCGGTCGAATTGCGCAGGCGGTATCGAATGTCGGCTATCTGCTTGGTCGCGGCCAGAACCGGTCAGACCGGAATCGCTCCAATCCTAGCCAATCGATCACATTGCTCGAACGCGCGCGCATGTCAGCTCTTGCCAAAAGCCGACGGTCAGCCGTCGAACTCGGAATGGTAGCCAAGTCCCGATCACCGCCGCGCCAGATTTTCGATAGCGGCCGATATCGGTATCAGAAGCTGGGCCGCGGGCGCCAGCGGCGCCTGCCCCGATGCGGCATCGGCGCCGCATCGGCGCCGCCGCGATTTTCCTACAGGGGTGGAATCTGTTATCATCAGTGAGTTCGTCGATGAGGTGGCAAGTCAGCATATAGAGGCGTGACGCGGCACACATCGGCCAATGGTGTAGCTTTAGTGTAGCGTTGGCGTGACAACGTTGAAATAAAAGGCAAACTCAGCTCCATAGCCCTGCAAGACAGGGTCCGGGGCGCGAAGGTCCCGGCTGCAGGAGGCTCCTTACGCCGCCAGCCCCTCCTCCGAGATCGCATAGAGCGTCGCAGCGCCGCGCGTCACCGGCCCGGTGAGGGCGGCGACCTGGGGCAGGAGCTGTTCGGCGAAGAAGCGGGCGGTGGCGATCTTTGATGTGAGGAAGCCCGGGTCGCCGGCGCCGGTGTCGAGCCGATGCTGCGCGGCAAGCGCTTGTTTTGCCAGCAGCCAGCCGCCGAGGGTGAGGCCCATCATGCGCAGATACGGCGTCGCGCCGGCGGCGATGTCGTCGGGATTATTGGCGCCGGTCAGCCAGACGGTGGCGCTGCTGGTGGCGGCGAGTGCATCGTCGAGATAGGGCGCCAGCGGCCTGAGGGTCGGATGCGCTTCGAGGTCGCGGACCGTGTCGCGGACCTGGGCGAGGACCTCCCGCCAGTGCGCGCCGCCGTCCTGCCCGAGCTTCCTGCCGACAAGGTCGAGCGCCTGGATGCCGTTGGTGCCTTCGTAGATGGGGGCGATGCGGGCGTCGCGCAGGTACTGGGCGGCGCCGGTTTCCTCGACATAGCCCATGCCGCCAAAGACCTGGAGGGCGAGACTGGCGACTTCGACGCCGACATCGGTCGCCCAGCCCTTCGAGATCGGGGTGAGGAGGTCGGCCAACCCGGCGCTGTCGCCGGCGTGCGCCCGGTCGACGGCGGCGGCGTTGAGATAGACCAGCGCGCGGGTGGCTTCGGTCAGCGCCCGGCAGGTCATCAGGGTGCGGCGGACATCGGCGTGTTCGATGATGCGGACGGGATCGCGCGAGCCGCCGAACTTCGCCGACTGGACCCGGCCGCGGGCATAGTCGAGCGCGTGCTGGGTCGCGGCCTCGGCAATGGCAACGCCCTGCAGGCCGACCTGGACGCGGGCGTTGTTCATCATGGTGAACATGGCGCGCATGCCGGCGCCTTCCGCACCGACGAGGTAGCCGACACAGGCGTCATTGTCGCCGAAGGACATCGTGCAGGTCGGCGAGGCGTGGATGCCGAGCTTGTGCTCGACCCCGACGCATTTGAGGTCGTTGCGGGCGCCGTCGGGCAAGAATTTCGGACAGAGGAACAGCGAAATGCCCTTGGTCCCCGGCGGCGCATCGGGCAGCCGGGCGAGGACGAGGTGGACGATGTTGGCCGCGGCGTCGTGCTCGCCCCAGGTGATGTAGATCTTGGTGCCCTTGATCAGGTAGCTACCGTCGCCGGCCGGCTCGGCGCGCGACTTGAGCGCGCCGACATCGCTGCCGGCCTGGGGCTCGGTCAGGTTCATCGTGCCGGTCCATTCGCCGGAGACGAGCTTGGCAAGATAGCGCTCCTGCAACTGTGGGCTGGCATGGGCGGCGAGCGCCTCGATCGCCCCCTGGCTGAGCATCATGCACAAGGCGAAGGCCATGTTGGCGCTGGTCAATTGTTCCTGCACCGCCACCGCCAGCGCAAAGGGCATCCCCTGGCCGCCATGCGTCTCGGCGACGCCGAGCCCGGCCCAGCCGCCGTCGATGTAGAGCCTGTAGGCTTCGGCAAAGCCCGGCGGCAGGGTGACGACGCCGTCGGCGAGCCGGGCATGGGTCTTGTCGCCGACGCTGTTGAGCGGCGCGAAGACGTTGGCGGCGAGCTTGCCGGCCTCCGCAAGCACAGCATCGACAAGGTCGGGGGTGGCGTTGGCATAGGCGGGGAGCGCCGCAAGGCCGGGCAGGTCGGCGATGGTATCGAGGACGAAGCGCTGCTCGGCAAGGGGGGCGGTGTAGGGCATGGCGAGGGGCCTTGGGCTTGGAGTTGCCAAGCTATAGACGGGGGCAATGACCAGCAAAAGCCGCATCATCGCCGCCGATGCCGCCGGGATTGCCGAGGCGATCACGGTGCTCAACGCCGGCGGCATCGTCGCGGTGCCGACCGAGACGGTCTATGGCCTTGCGGCGCGTGCCGGCGACGGCGCGGCGGTGGCGCGGATCTATGCGGCGAAGGGTCGGCCGAGCTTCAACCCGTTGATTGTCCATGTGTCCGGCGCGGCGCAGGCGGCGGAGCTTGTCGAGATCGACGCCGTGGCGGCGGCGCTGATGGCGGCGTTCTGGCCGGGGCCGCTTACGCTGGTTTTGCCGCTGCGCG
>JBJXDY010000010.1:0-64524 GCA_046154965.1 Dongiaceae bacterium
TGGCAAAAGTCAACCGGTCGGAGAAGGATCCGCTCGCAACATCCAAAACACTGTCATCCTCGCTGCCGCGCAGGGCTGTCCGGGGAAAG
Source organism: Dongiaceae bacterium (assembly GCA_046154965.1). GTDB lineage: Bacteria > Pseudomonadota > Alphaproteobacteria > Dongiales > Dongiaceae > DATKFM01. The sequence continues at coordinate 90 of JBJXDY010000010.1, forward strand.
TTAGACATAGGCGAAAGAGAGTTGGTTGGGTGAACTGACATGCCGGGCCTGTTGAGGTTCTGAAGGCTTGTCGATGCGATGCAGCGGGCGTCGATCGAAGAGACGGGTGCGGACCAGGTCGGCGAGGCGCAAGGCCGGCAGGGTCAATCGGCTGTCGCGGGCGGCGATGCGGAGCAGCAGGTAGGCGATCATCGCAGCGAAGATCTGCAAGCGGACAGCGTTTTCGGAGCGGCCGAGGAAGGTGCGGATCTTGAGATGCTGCTTGATCCAGCGGAACAGCAGTTCGATTTGCCAGCGTTTGCGGTAGAGGGCTGCAATCTGTCCGGCCGAGCGCTCGAGATCGTTGGTGAGGAGGGTGAAGAAGCGGCCGTTGTCGCGGCGCAAGACGATGCGGCGCAGCGGGATAGGCAGCCGCGCCTGCTGCTGAGAGGCCAGCTCGACGATGGTATCGCTCAAGATCGAGGTTTCCTGCCTGTCGCTCCTAGTCAGCCGGCGCTGCTTGAGGACGTGCAGCGGCACATTGGTTTTGGGCCGGGTGACGAAAGAGCAGCCGGCGGCGTCCAACTCGCGCCACCAGGCGTAGTCGACAAAGGCTTTGTCGAAGACATAGGTTGCTCCCGGCTCGATCGGCATCCTCCGGCCGACCACCACGTCGTTGACGGTGGCCGGCGTCACCTCCAGATGCACCGGCCGGTCGGCCGCCGGATCGTAGGTCACATGCGCCTTCAGGCCCCGGGTGCGGCCGTTCCAGTCGGCCCAATCGTGCAAACTCGTCAGCGGGATCGGCGTGGCGTCCATCAAGCGCAGCATCTCCTTGCCCTCCCGACGCAGGGTCCGGCAGGCCAAAGCCGTCACCTCGGCAAAGGCTTGGGCGAAGATAGCGCTCGGCCGCCGCCGATTGGCATCCGCCAAGGTCGACCGGCAGACCGGTCCGCTGCCCAGGTGATAGTGATGGGCCGCTTGAATGTTCCAGATCGTCTCGACCTGCCGCAGGCTCGAAAGGCCGCCAAGCTGGGCAAACACCAGCGTCACCAGATGATCCCATGACGAAAAGTCCTTCACATACCGGTCTCCGTCATGGTGCGACACGATCGCACCAAACCGGCGCCGGGAAACAACTTTCAGCAGACCACCGAGAACCGTATCTTGATAGCGCACGCCAGGCTCCTCTTTCTGAGTCTCGACAACCAGAAAGTAGCCGCCAAATCGCGGCTGCGCTTGGCGTGCGCCTGCGGCCAATTGACTCATTCCCCGGACAGCCCTGCGCGAAAGCGGGGATGACAACCAAAGTGGCATCGGCCAAGCGAGAGTAAGTTGAGAAATCCAACCACACGTATCTTCACAGTCATCTTCGCTTTCATTCTCATCGGCGCCAATGCGGCGACGCTGTTGGCGCTGCTGGCGGGGACGGGCTGGCCGGCGGAGCTGTTTTCCCATTTCCCGGTGCAGTATGCGCTGGCGCAGATCGCGGGCGCCGCCTTCTTCCTGGCGCTGCGGCCGCGCTGGCTGGGGCTGATCAGCCTGCCGCTGCTGGGCCTGAATCTCTGGCTGCTGGCGCCCTACTACTGGCAGGGCAACAACGCCCGCGCGGCGACGGCGCCGGCCGCATCGCTGCGGGTGATGACGCTGAACATCAATGCCGAGAATCCCCACGCCGATCTGGTGGTGCAGGCGATCGAGGCGGAAAACCCGGATCTGTTGCTGCTGCTGGAAATCACGCCGGGCTGGTGGGAATCGACGCCTGTCGAATTCCGGCAGCGCTATCCCTATCGCGCCACCGAGATCACCGACAGCCCCTTCGGCATCGCGCTGGTGAGCCGGCAGCCGTTCGTCAATCACGACATCTTTCATTTCGGAATCTATGGCCGGCCGGCGATCGCGGCACGGATTTGCCTGACGACTGCGCAAGCGGGCGAATCAGCGTCTTGCCTGCATGTGGTGGCGGTGCATCCGGACCCGCCGATCACGCCAAACCTGGCGCACGCGCGGGACGGCTTGATTTCCGAGGTCGGCGAGTATCTGCGCGGCGTTTCGGAGAAGCGGCGCCTCGTCATGGGCGACATGAACGCCACGCCCTGGTCGCCGGTGCTGCGCCGCTTCATGGCGCAGAACGGCCTAAGGGACAGCGCGCTCGGCTATGGCCTGCATCCCACCTGGCTCTCCCGCTGGCTGCCGCTGGGCATCCCGATCGACCATATCCTGCATAGCGACGGCATCACTGTGCTGCACCGGCGCGTCGGCCCGGATGTGGGGTCGGATCATTTTCCTGTGACCGCTGATATCGCCCTCGCGCCAACGGGGTGATTACGCCGCCGTACTCCCGCCATCGACCGAGAGCATGGCGCCGGTCATGAAGGACGAGTCGTCGGAGGCGAGGAACACGGCCGCGCGGGCGATCTCCCGCGGCTGCGCCACGCGGCCCATGGGGATCGCCGCAGCGAGATGCTTCAACCCCTCCTCCAGGGTCCTGCCGCTCATGGCGATGCCCGAGGCCAGCATCGGCGTCTCGATATCGCCGGGGCAGATGCAGTTGACGCGGATATTGTCGCGGGCGAAGTCGACGGCCATGGCGCGGGTCATCTGCGCCACGGCGCCCTTGCTGGCGCAATAGGCGAAGGCATTGCGGCCGCCCACCAGCGCCCAGTCCGAGCCGATATTGATGATGGCACCGCCGCCCTGGCGCTTCATCCGCCGCAGCGCCGCGCGGCTCATGCGGAACACGCTGGAGACGTTGGTGGCGATCACCTCGTCCCACTCCTGATCCGTCGCCGTTTCCGCCGTATGGCGGTGAATCATGCCGGCATTGTTGACGAGGACATCGAGCCGGCCGAACTGCTTCACGGCGAGGTCCACCAGAGTTTCCGCCACGCCCTTCTGCACGATATCGGCGGCATGGAAGATGGCGCCGTTGCACTGTTTACGGATGGCGTCGCCGCGCTCCGCCGAGCGGCCGGTCAGCACCAGCTTCGCGCCCTCCTTCGCCGCCTCGAGCGCGATGGCCGCGCCGATGCCCGAGGTGGCGCCGGTGACCAACATGACCTTGCCGTCGAGCCGCATGATATCAGATTCCGATGTTTACCCAGGTGGTCTTCAGTTCCGTATACTTGTCCATCGCATGCAGCGACTTGTCGCGGCCGAAGCCGGATTGCTTGAAGCCGCCGAAGGGCGAGGAGATGTGGCCATTGTCGAAGCAGTTCACCCAGACCACGCCGGCCCGCAGCGCCCGCGCGGCGCGGAACGCCTTGGTGATGTCCCGGGTCCAGACGGCTGCCGCCAGGCCGTAGATGGTGTCATTGCCGATCTTCACCGCTTCGTCGGCGTCCTTGAAGGTGATGGTGGAGAGCACGGGGCCGAAGATCTCTTCCTGGGCGATCTTCATGCTGTTCTTCACGCCGTCGAACACCGTGGGTTCGATGTAGCAGCCGCCGGTCTCGGTCTTCACCCGCTTGCCGCCGAAGACCAGATTGGCGCCCTCTTTCTGGCCGGCATCGATGTAGCCGAGCACGCGCTTGGTCTGGGTTTCATCCACCATGGCGCCGAGGCCGGTCTTGGGGTCCAGGGGATCGCCGGGGGCCAGCTTCTTGCCGACGGCGAAGATTTTCTCGAGCACGCGGTCCTTAACCGACTCCTCGACGATCAGACGCGAACCTGCGTTGCAGACCTCGCCCTGGTTGAAGAAGATGCCCCAGGCGGCGGCGGTCGCCGCGGCGTCCAGATCCGGCGCGTCGGCCATGATGATGTTCGGCGATTTGCCGCCGCATTCCAGCGACACGCGCTTCATGTTCGACTCGCCGGCGTAGCGGAGGAAGTATTTCCCCACCTCGGTCGAGCCGGTGAAGGTGATGCAGTCGACGTCCATGTGGCGGCCGAGCGCCTGGCCCGCTGTTTCGCCGAAGCCGGGCAGGACGTTGAACACGCCCTCGGGGATGCCCGCCTCCGCCGCCAGCTCGGCGATGCGGATCGCCGTCATCGGCGATTGCTCCGCCGGCTTGAGGATGAAGCTGTTGCCTGTGGCCAGCGCCGGGCCGATCTTCCAGGACGACATCAGCAGCGGAAAGTTCCAGGGCACGACGGCCGCCACGACGCCCAGCGGCTCGCGCCGGATCATGGACACCGCTTCCGGGCCGGTCGGCGCGATCTCGTCATAGATCTTGTCGATGGCCTCGGCGTACCAGCGGATGCATTGCGCGGCCAAGGGGATGTCGATGCGCGAGCTGTCGCGGATCGGCTTGCCCATGTCCAGCGTTTCCAGCAGCGCCAGCTCGGTGGTGTGGCTGTCGATCAGGTCGGCGAACTTGATCAGGATCTTCTTCCGTTCGCCGCCGGCCATGCGCGACCAGCTCCCCTTCTCGAAGGCGGCGCGCGCGGCGGCGACGGCGCGGTCCACGTCTTCCTTGTCGCAGGCGGCGACGGCGGTCAGCGATTTTCCCGTCGCAGGATTGATGTTGTCGAAGGTCTTGCCGGAGACGGCCGGCACATATTTGCCGCCGATGAAGGCCTGATTGCGGAAGCTCAGCTTTGCCGCCTGGTCGCGCCAGGTGTCGATGGATAACGCAGCAGACATCGGTGTTTCTCCCGTAGGACGGAAATGACTTATGGGGTGTTGGCGCGCAATCTAGCGGCCCGCGTCAAGCCGGACAACGCCGCTGTTACAGGCCCCGGCCCTTCTTCGCCAGGCGGTGGACGAAGGCGACGACAGCCGGCGCGAGCCGCTTGCGGCTGCTGACGGCGTTGCCGTGGATGTGGAATATGCGGTCGCCGCAGGGCTCGACGGCGAACTCCCGGTCGATGCCGGCGCAGCGGGCCAGCGCCTGCAGCCGGGCTTCTAATTCAGCGCTATCGATATCGGGCATCAGGCTCATGCGGCTGCGGGTGCGGCGGACGGCGCTGCGATAGCCTTTCTTCGGACGCCAGGGATCGCAGGCTAAATCGGCGATCTCCGCCGTGTCGTCAAAGAAGCGCCCGGCGATGGCGCCGACAATCCGCTCGGCCGCGAGCGAGCCGTTCCGCGCGGCGATGAAGCGATCGAAGGCTTGCCGCCATTGCGCCTGCTGCGGCTCCGGGAATGGCGTTTCTGACGCGATGCATTGCAGGAGGTCCAGGCACCCGGCAACCGACCTGGCGATCGGATTGACCAGGGGCGCGACATAGATGTCCATCTCCGGCGGCTCGTCCGGGTGCAGGCAGATCGCGGGCCTGCCCAAAGCGAAGGCTTCCACGCCCGTGGTGCAATTGGTATGGATCAGCGCGTCGCTGGCCAATATCCAGGGGGCGGCGGCGCCTTCGCGGACCACGCTGACACGCGGCAAAGCCCGCGCCACGTTGCGCCACAGGCGAAGCTGCTCGCCGGGATGGGGCCGCAGCACGACACGATGCTGCGGAAAGCGCTGCGGCAGGATGCGGAGGAGTTCCCGCAGGCAGGCGGCGTTGGCGATCTCAAGCTGGCGCGCAGCCTCGATGAAGGCCCTGTCTTCCGCTTTCGCCAGATCGATGCGCCCACTGCGCGCCAGCGACCGGATGATCGCCTGCGTATCGCCCTTCGCCGAATTGGTCAGGCCGAAGTTGGTGTTGATGAGGAAGAATCGCCCATGATGCCGCTTCAGCCGCTCCGCTTCCGCCGCGAATGTGCCGCGCAATTCCGTCCGCAGCAGGTCCCAGCGCGGATTGCCCGATATCGTCACGCGCCCCATGCAATCAGGGAACTTCACCGCCAGGGCGTCGTGGTGATCCTCGCCGACGGCAAAGATCAGATCCGAGGCTTCCACCGCCTTGCGCATGACCCAGCGCAGGCCCTGCCGCGTAGCGATGAGTCCGGGAATCTCTTCATCGATGCTGGCAGTGCGGTAGCCGCGGCGATGGGCGATCTCCATGAAGCGCCCATCGGTCGCGGTCAGCGTCTTGGTCAGCAGGACGCCTGGCCGCATGTAGGATAGATTGCCCTGCATCAGCCATTTCTGGCCGAGCACAACATCGAAGCCCCTGTTCACCGCGATGGCGGTGAGCAGGAGCCGGGAATCGAGTTCGCGGGCGGAGATTTCGATGGGGAGATAGAGGTAGGGACCGGGGGCACGCTTCATGAAGCACAAGGACGGTGGGATTTTGCGTGATACTTAGGCTGTGGGCTGCGTCGGTGCATTGATGCTGATCAATGAGGGAAGCCGACCCTTTCCTTGTCATCCCGGAAAGCGAGCGTCAGCTGGTTTTGCGGGATGACAGCATCGGCACTATCCGTGCCGCCTACTCCTTCGCCGCCAGCTTGCGGAATTGACGCAGCATCGCATTGACCCCGGCGAGATATCGCGCGGCGTCGTGATCGCCGCAGCGCTGCCCTGGCGTCAAGCGGAAGCCGTGACGCGCAAATTCCTTGGCGGCGCCGGCGCCGCAGAGGTGGATGAGAGCAGCGAGGTCCTGCTTCTGTCTGTTGTTCGCGGCCGCGCCCGGCGTCTGGGCCATGATTGCCGCCACCTTGCGATCCAGGAACACCGATGTCAGTTCGATCGCATGGCTGGGCAGCACACGGGTATAGAGTCCGTTGAACCAACAGTCCCCGACGACGGCGTGATCGTGGATGCAGGCCCCGCGCGCATCCGAAAAGGCGGCATCGGTCATCTGGTACATGCCGACGGCACTCGACGCCGGCTTGTACATTGCAAGCGGATTGTAGGTAAGCCGCCAGCGCCAGTAGGTGCGCGCCAGCGGATTGCCCGCCGCCTCGACCTGCGCCAGCGCCGCCAGCAGCTCCGGCGAGATGACTGCGGTCGAGTGTTCGCGAAAGAGTGGCGCGTAGGCCGCCCAGGTTTCAGCCGGCGCCTTGTTGAGGATGCCGCTCACGGGGAAGAACATCTCGGTCGGCTTGCGGGCGACTTGATAGACGAAGTTTGCCGCCACCATGAACGCAAGAACTGCTACGGTGATTGCCGAGATGCGTAGCGGCCGCGGCAAGGCGTTGAACTTGCGCCGCGCCCGCTGCACGCCCTTGCGCCAGCGGGCGCGGCCTTTCCGGTTCGGGCGCACGCGCCGGCGGGGCGACAGGCCCACGGCGCGGGACAGGGACCTTGGGATCATGGCGCCATTATGCCTGGGATCGTGGCGCAATTGTGGAGATGTACGCTAGCGGCGGGCATTCAAAACACGTCGCCATACTGTTCGCGCAATCTCGCGATAGGCGATCGATGGCCTTTGGATGACTGTAATACGCATTTGTCATCCCCGCGTTCGCGCATGGGCGCTAAGATAAGCGGGGATGACAACTTTTGGCTTGCCGTTTTGTGCGAAACCGTCGCCCTAGAACAGCCCTTCCACCTAGCCTTGTTTGTTGGCGAAGATGCTGTTCGCCGGCGATATCGGCACTCCCAAGCATTGCATCGCAGCTCTTGATCCAAGAATTTTTGAGAGTTCGCATATGGCTTGCCCGAAAGAGCAACGCCATTCACTGAAAGGCCGACTCGCGCGGTCGCCTATCCCGTGTTAAGCCACCATATCGCTGCATTCAGCACGACGGCGAAAGAGGACCAAAGCAGATAGGGGATCAGCAGCAGCCCGGCCAGCGGGCTGACGCGGCGGAAGCCATCCGCCGTGACTAGAATCGCAACCCACAGGATCACAATTTCCACCAGTGCCAATCCTATCAATTGCGCCCCAAAGAAGATGAATGACCAAGCCAGATTTAAGGCGAGTTGAACGCCGAACATCGTCAGGGGAATTCGGCCCCGCGCGAACCCAGTTATCCGCCACACCATCCAAGCGGAGACGCCCATGAGGACGAAGAGAGATATCCAGACCGGCGTGAAAACCCAATCCGGAGGATTGAACGAAGGCTTGTGGAGATCCTGATACCAGTCAGATACCGATGTCCTCGTGATGGCGCCACCAATGCCGGCCACGCCAAGGCACAACGCCACCCACAACGCCAACCCAGAGAGATCCTTTATTCTTCCGTGCAACGACATTCACAACTCACCACGCGCTGGCTGAACAGGTCATAGGGACATCGCAACAGCGCCTGCCGCTGCCGTTGTGGCCAAGACACTGCGGCGCGAATGCCGCGTTCCGGCACGATTTCGACATATGGACAAGCAACCCAAATCTCCGGATCGACCGTTGAAGCGGACATCGTGGAGCATCGAATGGCAAGCGCGATTCACAACTACTTGCCTAGCAGAAGGTTTTCGAGGTCGATGGATAATGTCAGTTAATCAGATAACGGGAAGCGGAGGCACGGATTGGCGCCGCGCCTCCGTTTCGTTGCGTGCAAGAAGAACTTACTGCGGCGGCAGCAGCACGGTGTCGATCACATGGATCACGCCATTGCTCGCCAGGATATCGGCCTTGATCACCTCAGCGTCGTTGACCATGACGCTGGCGGTGCCATCGACATCAACGTCGCTGCCCTGAACAGTCTTGGCCATCAGCTTCTGGCCGGCCAAATCGGCGGACATCACTTTGCCCGACAGCACATGATAGGTGAGGATCGCGACGAGTTGATCCTTGTTCTCCGGCTTGAGCAGATTCTCCACCGTGCCCTCCGGCAGCTTGGCGAATGCATCGTCCGTGGGCGCGAACAACGTGAACGGTCCCGGACTCTTCAGCGTTGCCACGAGATCGGCCGCGTCCACCGCGGCGACGAGAGTCTTGAACTGGCCGGCCGAAACCGCGGTATCCACGATGTCCATGGACTTCTTGCCCGAGGACGAACAGCCCGCAAGCATGCCAGCGACGGCAATGATAGCGACGAATTTCAGTCTCTTAGTGATTTTCATACACATCCCTCATTTGTTTGGATCAGATGCGGTGCCCCCAACGCCACGAGCGTGATCATGCATTACTGCCAGCCATGCGGGTCGCCTTGGATGCAGTCGAGAGAAGTGTTACGGCGGGCGGAGCCGATTGGATCAGCGCCACCGCGCCGCGGGGCCACAAGCTCTTGGCCAGGGCGCCTCACGGCCGCCGGCGCACGCTGGCCTTCCTGCTGCCGGCCCTGCGCTGCGATCGGACCGGCGCCCCTCCTCCGGTCGGGTGCCGGGATAACTTCGGCATCTGATCACGACCGTCGCCTCCAAAGGCGGCTACAGGTCATCAAAAAGGAGCAATGACATGCCGAAAAACGCTTTGAAATCCGTGATGGATCCCGACGAGAACGCGCTCAAGGGACTGCCGAAGACCGTTAGATTCCAGTTAATGGTCGTGCTTGCATTGCTCTGGTCTGCAATCTTTTGCATCAGTGCCGGAGTGGTTCAATGGCTTCCAGGCTACATGTTGGTTCATGTCGTGCTCTTGTTGATCGGTGTATTCGGCACCGGCTGGATTTTCAGAAGTGCTCGGAGCCCATCATCAGTCATGGCGCCCAAGACGGTTGATTCGGTTTCTGTTCGCACCGGGCAGTCTGAACCTCAGCCATGACATCTTGAATCGGAGCGACGCTCATGGAAACTCAGGACATTGCAATTCAGATCCTTCTCGTCCTTGGCGTCATGACAGCTGCGTACTTTTCTCTTGTAAGACCCCAGCTCAAACGCAAGGCCGACCACAGCCGTTTTCTTACTTCGCTGAAGTTGGGAGATCGGGTGGTGACGGGTGGGGGCCTGATTGGCAAGATCGTGAAATGCGACGGCGGAACCACCGTTGAAATCCAGCTCTCTGATTCGTATACTGTATTGGCCCTAAGGAGCAGCATAGAGTCGCATTTTAGGGGGCGATTAGCGTCAAGACCCAATCAGCCATGTCGAGGTCATGCTGGTTTTGGACGAACGGGCGGTCTTGAAGCTGTTCTCGGCGGAGGGAGATTTGAAGGACAAGCGTTACTCTGGCGGGTGCCTATGTGGTGCAATTCGCTTCGAAGTTCTCGGCCCTGCTGGGAAGCCTCACACCTGTTCTTGCAAGATGTGCCAACGCCATACAGGTTCTTTAACGGCTGCATGGGTCGAGTTCCCGAAGGGCGCTGTTAGTTGGACTGGACCGGGCGGTTCGCCATCAACCTATCGGTCTTCCGACTACTCTAGCCGCGCGTTCTGCCCGTCTTGCGGAAGCACTTTGGGAGCCATTGACGACAAGCCGGTCGTAGCCCTTCTTCTAGGGGCATTCGACAAGCCGAACGCTAGAGAGTTGATGCCGACTTCACACTCCTATCGAGGTGGAAGGCCACGGTGGTGGCATGTTGAAACGGCAATCGACGGAAGATAACCTGCGCGGCTGATGCTCAGAACCGGAAGGCGATGATCGCGACAAGGCGTCGAACCTGCGCTACGCCCGTCGCAAGCCCCCGCGCCGGCGGGCGCGGCCCTTCCGGTTCCGGCGCACGCACCGTCGGGACGACAAGCCAACGGCGCGGGACAGGGACCTTGGGATCGCGGCGCCATCATGCCTGGGATCATGGCGCAATTTTGGAGGTGCGCGCTACCGGCAGGCGTTCATAGCAGGCGTTCATATTTGTCACCCTCGCGAAAGCGAGGGGGTGGATTCACATTTGAAGTGCAACAGTTGGCGGCAGAAGAGTTCAGCGGGGGTCTGCCAGTCAAGGCATTTGCGCGGGGTGTTGTTGTAGGCGCGCACCAGGTCGGAGAGCCGGCGGGGCGTGAGGGTAGCCAGATCGGTCTTGCGTGGGATGGCGCGGCGCATGCGTCCAATGGCGTTTTCGACGCCGCCCTTCTGCCAGGGGGCGTAGGGTTCGCAGAAGAAGGTCGCGATGTGGAGGCAGTGCAGTTCGTAGTGAAGAGCGAACTCGGTGCCGTTGTCGAAGGTGATGGTCTGGCGCAAGGGCTGCGGCAGGGGCGCCAGCAGATGGGCGATGGTGTCGGCGATCGGCGCGGCAGCCTTGCTGGTGGAGCGCACGGCGATGAGCAGCCGCGAGGAGCGTTCATGCAAGGTGAGGATCGCCTGGCCATATTTGGTGAACATCATCAGATCGGCTTCCCAGTGGCCGGGGACCGACCGGTCTTCAGCGGCGGGCGGTCTTTCCCTAATGGGGACACGGGCTTGGATATGCAGGGCCGAGCTGCCGCCCTTGCGGCCGCGGAAACCGCGCTTGCTCTTGGCCCGGGGCAGATAGTGGCGCCAGCTATAGTCGGTGTGACGGTCGATCTGGCTCTGGATGAAGCGGTAGATGCTCTCCGGGCTGATGATGCGTCGGCCCTGGTAGCGCTCCAGCCAGCCGCAGGCCTGCTCGGGCGACCAGCCCTTCTTGAGGCAATCGAGGACCTGCTGGCGCAGCTCGCCATCGCGCTCGAGCCGCGATCCTTTCCAGCGGCGGGCCTGGGTCTGCTGCTGGGCGTAGATCGGCTGATAGCCGACTTGCCGGCCCGCATTCCGCTTCAGTTCCCGAGTAATCGTTGATGCCGAGCGATCCAGATCTGCAGCGATTTGCCGGATCGAACGCCCCGCGGCCTGAAGGCGGGCAACCGCACAGCGCTCCTCGGCCGAAAGCTGACAATACTGTCTTCCCATCGCAACACCCTAGCTTGGTGTTGCACTTCGTTTGCAAACTCAGGGGGCCCAGGGTTTCAGGTGCGGCGGTTGGGATATTGTCAACAACGCGCGCTGCAGGCCTGGGTCCCCGCTTACGCGGGGATGACAATCCTTCGGTTGCTGCCTCGTGCGAATCTGTAGCCTAAAACAGCCCTTCCACCTGGCCCTGTTTGTTGACGAAGATGCTGTTCGCCGCCGGCACCTTCGGCAAGCCGGGCATGGTCATGATCTCGCCGCAGATCACCACCAGAAACTCCGCGCCGGCGGAGACTTTCATCTCGCGGATCGGCACGACGTGGTTGGAGGGCGCGCCCTTGAGGTTGGGATCGGTGGAGAAGCTGTACTGGGTCTTGGCCATGCAGATCGGGTAGTGGCCGAAGCCGGCCTTCTGCATTTCCGCGAACTGATCGCGGATCTTCTTGTCGGCGATGATGCCCTGAGCGCCATAGAGGCGCTGGGCGATGGTGCGCACCTTGTCCCACAGCGGCATATCGTCGGGATAGAGCGGGGCATATTTGCTGGCGCCGGATTCCGCCAGCTTGACCACGGCATGGGCCAGCTTTTCCGTGCCGGCGCCGCCATCGGCCCAATGGGTGCATTCGATGGCCTCGACGCCCAACTCGGCGCAAGCCTGGCGCACGGCCGCCAGCTCCGCGTCGGTGTCGGCGGAGAAGCGGTTGATCGCCACCACCGGCGGCACGCCGAAGGACTTCACGTTCTCCACATGGCGCGACAGATTGCTGATGCCCTTCTTGAGCGCCTCGATGTTCTCCTTGCCCAGGTCCTCTTTGGCTACGCCGCCATGCATCTTGAGGGCGCGGATGGTGGCGACGATCACGGTGGCCGCGGGACGCAGGCCGGCTTTGCGGCATTTGATGTCGAAGAACTTTTCCGCGCCCAGATCGGCGCCGAATCCGGCTTCCGTCACCACATATTCGCCGAGCTTCAAGCCCAGCTTGGTGGCGATCACGGAATTGCAGCCATGGGCGATGTTGGCGAACGGGCCGCCATGGATGAAGGCCGGGTTGTTTTCGAGCGTCTGCACCAGGTTCGGCATCAGCGCGTCCTTGAGCAGCACGGTCATCGGGCCGTCGGCCTTGAGATCGCGGGCATAGACCGGCTTCTTGTCGCGGGTATAGCCGATGATGATGTTGCCGAGGCGGCGCGTGAGATCCCCAATATCGTTCGACAGGCAGAAGATCGCCATCACTTCCGAGGCAACGGTGATGTCGAAGCCGTCCTCGCGGGGAAAGCCGTTGGAGATACCGCCGAGGGAGGAGACGATGCTGCGCAGCGCGCGGTCGTTCATGTCCATGACGCGGCGCCAGGTGATGCGGCGCTCGTCGATCCCCAGTTCGTTGCCCCAGTAGTAGTGATTGTCGATCAGGGCCGCGAGCAGGTTGTTGGCGGTGCCGATGGCGTGGAAGTCGCCGGTGAAATGCAGGTTGATGTCTTCCATCGGCACCACCTGGGCATAACCGCCGCCGGCGGCACCGCCCTTGACGCCGAAGCAGGGTCCGAGGCTGGGCTCGCGCAGGCAGATCACCGCCTTCTTGCCGATGCGGTTGAGGCCGTCGCCGAGGCCGACCGTCGTGGTGGTCTTGCCCTCGCCGGCGGGGGTCGGCGTGATCGCGGTGACCAGGATCAGCTTGCCGTCGGGCTTGGACTTCATGCTGTCGATGAAGTCGAAGGAGACCTTCGCCTTGCTCGGCCCGTACCGGTAGAGATGCTTTTCATCGATGCCGACTTTTGCCGCCACCTGCTCGATCGGCAGCATCTTGGCTGCCCGGGCAATCTCGATGTCGCTGCCAACCTTTTTAGCCATTGCTCGGCCTTCTCCCCTTTGCGCCCCGGTGGTTTCGCCCGACGGCGCCACCCCCTTGGATTGTCGTCTGAATTCGCCCCGCGGCAGGCCGCCGCGGTCGCGGGAAACTAGCCGGAAGGGGCCTTTGCGGCCAGCCTGAAATCGACATCAAGTAGCGTTTGCGGACGCGGTCGGCAGACGCCGTCCCACCGGTTGCAGGCATCACCCAAAATCCCCTCTCCCCCTCCGGGGGAGAGGGGATTTTGTCGGAGCGGTTGCTTCGCGGCCAGGCTCAGCAATCCAGCGTGTGGTCCCGTTCCCAGCTGCTGAGATGCTTGGCGTAGCTGTTCCACTCGTCGGTCTTGAGCTTGATGTAGCTGTCGATCGTGGCGTTGCCGAAGGCGTCACGGACGATCTTGCTCTTGTCGGTGAGGCGGAGCGCATCCAGGAGGTTTAGCGGCAGCTTCTTCGCGTTCCTAACCGTGTGGCCCTCAGTGTACATGTTGATGTCCAGCCGTTTGCCCGGGTCGCGGTTGTTGTTGACGCCGTCGAGCCCGGCCGCCAGCACGCCCGCCTGGATCAAGTAGGGATTGGCGGCGCCGTCCATCAGCCGCAGCTCGAAGCGGCCCTGGTCGGGGATGCGGACCATGTGGCTGCGGTTGTTGCCGCCATAGGTGATGGTGTTGGGCGCCCAGGTGGCGCCCGAAATCGTGCGCGGCGCGTTGATGCGCTTGTAGCTGTTCACGGTCGGATTGAAGAAGGAGCAGAGCGCATCGGCATTGTGGATCACGCCGCCGAGGAAGTGGTAGGCCAGCCGCGACAGGCCAAGCTCGCCCTTGGGATCGTGGAACAGGTTGTTCTTGCCGCTCTTGTCCCAGACCGACACATGGGCATGGCAGCCATTGCCGGTGAGATTGATGAAGGGCTTCGGCATGAAGGTGGCGCGCATGCCGTGCTTTTCGGCGATCGCCTTGACCATGTATTTGAAGAAGGTGTGCCTATCGGCGGTCTTGAGGGCGTCGTCATATTCCCAGTTCATCTCGAACTGGCCGTTCGCGTCCTCGTGATCGTTCTGGTAGGGATTCCAGCCGAGATGCAGCATGGAGTCGCAGATCTCGGTGATTACGTCATAGCGGCGCATCAGGGCCTGCTGATCGTAGCAAGGTTTCTCCTGCTGATCGCTGGGATCTGAAAGCGACTTGCCGTCGGCGGAGATGAGGAAGTATTCGCACTCGACGCCGGACTTCATCCGGTAGCCCTGCTTGGCCGCCTTGTCGATCTGGTTCTTCAGCATGGCGCGGGGCGAGGCCGCGACTTCCTTGCCGTCCATCCAGAGATCGGCGGCGAGCCAGCCCACTTCCGGCTTCCAGGGCAACTGGATCAGGCTATCAGGATCGGGCCGGGCGAAGAGATCGGGATCGGCCGGCGTCATGTCCAGCCAGGTGGCGAAGCCGGCGAAACCGGCGCCGTCGCGCTGCATCGCGCCGATGGCGGCGGCCGGCACCAGCTTGGCGCGCAGCCCGCCGAAAAGATCGACATAGCTGATCAGGAAATACTTGATCTTGCGGTCTTTCGCGACCTTCTGCAGATCGGTGGCCATGATTGCTCCCCTGTTGTGTCTTCTTGTTTTGAATCGCGGGCGACCGTCCGCCTACGCAAGGACTTCGGCGGACGGGCCGTTCGCCCCTGTATTCGCCTATCTAATACCGCGCCTCCCGGCCTGGAATCCAATTGGTTCCCGCGAGCGGCACGCCGGCCATGGCGGCGGCTTCGACGGTCAGCGCCACCATGTCCTCCGGCTCCAGATTATGCACATGGCTCTTGCCGCAGGCGCGGGCCAGAGTCTGCATCTCCAGCGTCAGCACGGTGAGATAGTTCTTCAGCCAGCGGGCGCCCTGCTCGGGCCGCAGGCGCGCCTGCAATTCCGGGATCTGTGTGGTGACGCCGACGGGGCATTTGCCGGTGTGGCAGTGATGGCACATGCCGGGCTCGGTGCCGAGGGCGTGATAGTCCTCGACGTAGACCGGCTTGTTGCAGCCCAGCGCGACGAGGGTGGCGACGCCGATGGCGACCGCGTCGGCGCCCAGCGCCAGTGCCTTGGCAACGTCGGCGCCGCTGCGGATGCCGCCGGAGACGATGAGCTGCACCTTGCGGTGCATGTCCAGCTCCTGCAACGACTCCACGGCGAGGCGCACCGCCGGCAGGGTGGGAATGCCCACATGCTCGATGAAAACGTCCTGGGTCGCCGCCGTGCCGCCCTGCATGCCGTCGACGACGACCACATCGGCGCCGGCCTTCACGGCCAGCGCCACGTCGTATCTCGTGCGGGTGGCGCCGACCTTCACATAGATCGGCTTTTCCCAATCGGTGATCTCGCGGATCTCCTGGATCTTGATGGTGAGATCGTCGGGGCCGGTCCAATCGGGATGGCGGCAGGCGCTGCGCTGGTCGATGCCCACGGGCAGGTTGCGCATCTTGGCCACGCGCTCGGTGATCTTCTGGCCCAGCAGCATGCCGCCGCCGCCGGGCTTGGCGCCCTGCCCGATCACCACTTCGATCGCATCGGCACGGCGCAGATCGTCGGGGTTGAGGCCGTAGCGCGATGGCAGCACCTGATAGACCAGGGTCTTCGAGGACTGGCGTTCCTCCTGGGTCATGCCGCCGTCGCCGGTCGTAGTGCTGGTGCCCATTGAGGTCGCGGCGCGGCCGATGGCTTCCTTGGCGTTTGCGCCCAGCGCGCCGAAGCTCCTGCCGGCGATGGTGATGGGAATTTTCAATTGGATCGGCTTCTTGGCGAAGCGCGTGCCCAGCGTCACGTCGGTGGCGCATTTCTCGCGATAGCCCTCCAGGGGATAGCGCGAGACGGAGGCGCCGAGGAAAACGAGATCGTCGAAAGTGGGCAGCTTGCGCTTGGCGCCATAGCCGCGGATTTCATAGAGGCCCTGATCGGCGGCGCGGTGGATCTCCGACAGGACATGGGGCGGGAAGCTGTGCGACGGACGCAGGCCCCGGGGATCGACGGTCATCTCTGGTTGCTCCTCGATCCCCGGCGCTAATAGGCGTCGGCGTGATCGGTATGGAAGTTGTAAAGCTTGCGCGCCGAGCCGTAGCGGCGGAAACGCTTGGCGTCGGCCTTGATGCCCGCGCGCGCCAGCAGCCGTTCCAGCTTGGCGACATGTTCAGGGGTCATCTTCTTTTCGATGCAATCGGCGCCCAGGCTCTCGACGCTGCCCTGGATGTAGAGCTTCGCCTCATAGATCGAGTCGCCGAGGCTGGCGCCGGCATCGCCGCAGACGACGAGGCTGCCGCTCTGGGCCATGAAGGCGCTCATATGACCGACGGAGCCGCCGACGATGATGTTCACGCCCTTCATGGAAATGCCGCAACGGGCCGAAGCGTCGCCTTCGATCACCACCATGCCGCCCTGGCCGGAGGCGGCGGCGGATTGCGAGGCGTTGCCCTTCACGCGGACTTCGCCGGACATGATGTTCTCACCGACGCCGACACCCGCATGGCCGTTGACGATGACCGTCGCCTCCTTGTTCATGCCCGCGCAATAGTAGCCGGCATGGCCGTCGACGATCACCTCGATCGGCACGGTGAGCCCGGCGGCGATGGCGTGGGCGCCCTTGGGATTTAGCACGCGCCAGGCGCGCTCATTCGTATCCGGCGGCAGCTTGTGCAACCGCTCGTTGAGGTCGCGGATCGAGGTGTTGGCGAGATCGACAGAGATCATGCGGCCTTCGGCAGGTTCCAGGTGTAGACCACGGCCGGCGCCGGCTCCCAGATCTTCGCCTTTTCCACACCCGGGAGATTGGCGAGGCTGCGGAACTCCGAGGCCATCGCCACCCAGTCGTCGGTCTCCGCCAGCACCGCCGGCTTACAGGCGATGCCGTCGCGCAGCACGGCAAAGCCGTCGCGGGTGCCCATGGTGAAGGTGTAGAAGCCGTCGAGATCGCTCAAGCCCGCTTCCAGCGCCTCGGCCAGTGTGGCGCCCTCACCCAGGCGGTGGGCGAAGTAGCGCGCGGCGACCTCGCTGTCATTGTCGGTCTCGAACTCATGGCCGCGGCGGCGCAGCCATTCGCGCAGCCGGTTGTGATTGCTGAGCGAGCCGTTATGCACGAGGCACATGTCCGACGCGGCGGTGAAGGGATGGGAATGTTCCGTCGTCACCGCGCTCTCGGTCGCCATGCGGGTGTGGCCGATGGCGTGGGTGCCCTCCATGGCGCCGAGGCCGTAGCGCTCCGCCACATCCACAGGCAAACCCATATCCTTGTAGACTTCCATGAGCTGGCCATAGCCCATGATGCGCACTTCCGGATGATGCTGGTGCAGCCAGGCGCGCGTCGCGGCTTCATCGGCCGCGATGGTGATGACCGCGTGGTTGCCCTTGAGTTCGATATCCACTTCGGCGTTCATCGCCTCGCCGAGGGCGCCGCCGACCTCGCGCCAGTGATAGTGCGGGTTGGCGTGGAAGGCCGTGAGCTTGCACTGCCCCTTGGCCACGGGCTTGTGATAGACGGCGATGCCCGCGCTATCGGGCCCGCGGTCGGTCATGCCGATCAGCATGGTCTTGACATGGCTGCCGAGATGCGGCCGCAGCGCTGGGTTCTTCAGGAATAAACCAACGATTCCACACATTTATAGGAACTCCGTGAGACCGGCTGATGGACCGGTGCGACAGCCGCAAATCTACTCAAAGCCCGGGAATACTACAATACTAGCGTGAATAAATATTTCCTGAGAGGAACTGGCAAAAGTCAACCGGTCGGAGAAGGATCCGCTCGCAACATCCAAAATACTGTCATCCTCGCTGCCGCGGGAATGACAACGGTGGGTGTTGAGCGCCGGCGCCTTTCTTACGGCTCCTCCTCCCGCGCGTAGCAGATGATGGAGAGGAAGCGGATCGGGAGCTTGCGCAGTTCGTCGGGGCCGTGGGGCACGTCGGCGTCGAAGAATAGCGAATCGCCGGGCTTCATCACGTAGGTCATATTGCCGTGGCGGTAGCCCACTTCGCCTTCGAGCATGTAGAGGAACTCCACGCCCGCATGTTGGAAGATGGGGAAAACGTCGGACTCTTCGGTCAGCGTGATCAAGTAGGGCTCGACGGCGATGTTGCGCCGCTGGGTGTGGCCGAGGAGCTGATACTGATGGCCGGCGCGGGTGCCGCGGCGTTCGATCTTCAGCCCCTGCCCCGCCGGCACGAAGGTGGCGTCGCGCTCCTCCTCGTAACGGCGAAAGAAGGCGGTGACCGGTACATGCAGCGCCTTCGACAGCGCCTGCAGCGTGTCCAGCGACGGCGAGGTCATGCCGTTCTCGATCTTGGACAGCATGCCCGCGGAGAGCTTCGCCTGACCGGCGAGTTGCGCCACGGTCATGTCCAGCTTCTTGCGGAATTCGCGGACCTCGCGGCCGATGGCCGTTTCGAGCTGGCCGTTGGCGGGGCTGCGAAGTTTGTGGGGATCCTGGAACTCCGGCTGCGCCTTGGCGCGCGCGCGTTCGGCCGGCGCCGAGGGCGCGCGCCGCTGTGCTCCGCCTTTCCGCTTTGCCGTGCTTTTCCTCACCCGCCGCCCGCCAAATGCCGGAGGGACAAGAGCCCGACGGGGGCGCCGGAAAACTCCTCCATCGCATCCATCAGGCAGCCCCAAAGATATTCGGCGGAAGCGCTGTCGGCGAGAACATAATAGGCCGGGGTGCGGCCGAGATCGGCGCGGATGATGATCCCGCTCATCTTGGCCAGGGAGGTTTGGGCGATGCGGCCGAGGGCAAAGTGCTTCGGCCTGAGATCGACGCCGCAGATCTTGGCGAACATGGCCGGCGATTTCTCGCCGGTAACCGCGAACCAGGCATGGCTCTCGGCGCGCGGCATGGGATAACCCACCAGCTTGCGCGGCCGCTCCGCCGTCCAGGCCCAGGCGCCGTTGAGCTGGGCGATCAGGCGGCCCGTTGCAGTGAGATCGTCGACGAGGAAAATCTCCGTCGGCGCCAGGCGCGCGGCCAGTTCGCCGCCGCCCTGGCGGTAGGCGATGTTGCTGTCGGCGCCGATCTTGAGGCCTTGGGAGGTCAGCCATTCCACCGTGCCAGTACCCTTGAAGCCGGTGCGCGGCAGGACGGAGAGATCGGCGAGGCCCATCTGTTTCGCCTGCGCCGTTTCGTCGGCGGCGCGTGCATACTCCATGGCCACGAGGCCGTCATTTATGCGCTCGAACCGCGCGCCCGCCTGCTGCAGCACGCGATGCACCAAGCTGCGGCGCGGACCGGGCGACGGCGAGAGCGGAGTTGCAGCGGCGACCATGGCTACATCTCCTGCCGCTGGTTCTTCGGATCGTAGAAGGGTATCGGCGCCACCTTGCCTTTGATGATGCGCCCGCCATCCACCTTGATGTCGAAGCTGCTGCCGGCGGTGGCCTGCTCCGGCGCCACATAGGCAAGCCCGACGATGCGGCCGAGGCTGTGGGAGCGCACGGCCGACGTCACGCGGCCGACGATAGTGTCGCCGCGGAGCGTGAGATGACATTCCTCCGGCACCGGCGCCGCGGGATCGTCGATGGTGAAGCCCACCAGCTTGCGAGTCAGGCCGCGGGCGTTCTGTATCTCAATGGATTTTTGGCCCATGAAGTAGGGCTTGGCCTTGCCGATCGCCCAGCCCATGTCGGCCTCGTAGGGGTGCGTCAGGCCGTCGGTATCCTGGCCGATGATGATGTGGCCTTTCTCCAGCCGCAGAACGCGCTGGGCCTCGACACCGAACGGCTTGATGTTGAAGGGCTGGCCCGCATCCATGAGTTGGTCCCAGACATGCTCGCCATAGTGGGCGGGCAAGTGGATCTCGTAACCGAGCTCGCCGACGAAGCCGACGCGCAGCAGCCGCGCCGGCACGCCGGCGACCGTGCCCATGCGCACGCCGAGATAGGGGAACGCGTCGGCCGAGAGATCGACATCGTTGCACAGCCGCTGCAGCACCTGGCGCGCGCGGGGGCCGGCGATGTTGACGCCGGCATAGGCGGCGGTGACGTTGGCGATATCCACATCCAGCCGCCACTGCGCATTCCAGAACAGCATCAGGCGATAGACGCCGTCGACGCCGCTGGTGGTGGCGGTGACGTAGAAATGCTCGTCATGGAAGCGGCAGGCGACGCCGTCATCGATGACGGCGCCGGACTGATCGGTCATCAGGACATAGCGCGACTTGCCGACCGGCAGCTTGCCGTAGCTGAAGGTGTACATGCGGTTGATGAACTCGGCCGCATCGGGCCCGCGGATATCCAGGCCGCCAAGAGTGGAGACATCTATGAGGCCGACATTCTCGCGGACGTTCTTCACTTCGGCCGCGATCGCCTGCTCCCTGTCTTCCTTGCGGCCATAGAAAGCCGGGCGCCACCAGACGCCCGCGGGCATCATGCGGGCGCCGAGTTCCAGGTGGCGGTGATGCATGGCGGTGCGCCGCTCCGGATCGAAGACGCGGCCGCCGAGCAGGCCGATCTTTTCCGGCACGAACGGCGGACGCTGGGTGGTGACGCTGAGGGTGGCGAGATCCCGGCCGGTCTCCTTGGCGAGGACGCGGGCGGCGGTGACGGCGGAATGCTTGCCCTGGGACGGGCCCATGCCGACGGTGGACTAGCGCTTCAGCAGCTCGATATCGTCATAGCCATCGGCGGCGCCGTTCTTCAGGTCCTTCACCTGCAGATCCTCGTCGAAATCGACGAAGTCCCGGCCCTTCGGGTGATTGAAGATCGGCCAGGGATGGGTGACGCCGAGATTGCCTTTCGAAGCGGGCGCGGCCGGCTCGCTTTCCGTCTTGAGGCCGGCATCGCGCGCCGCCAGCCAGCCGGCGCGGCGGCCATCCTGGATCACGGCGTCGAGATTGTAGGTGCCAGCGACGGAACCGGCGGCGATCACATGGGGCGGCAGCGACGCCACCTCGAACATCGCCGTCGATTTGTTGTAGGCGAACTTGGCGCTGAGATGGTGAAGCAGGTGCGACGTCGGCGTGTAGCCGACGGACATGCAAAGCAGATCGCATTCGATGGTGCGCACGGCTTTCTCGCAGGTGCCCTCGCCGGTGATGCGGGAGATCAGGGCGCCGGTTATGTGATGCTTGCCGTGGCTATGCAGCATCTCCGACACCGTGCAGCCGGTGAGGATGGGCACGCCGAGGTCGTTGACGGCGGAGACAGTTTCGGAGGTGCCGGTATCGCTGCGCAGATCAACGACGGCCTGGAGCTGGACGCCGGCATCGGCGAGATCCAGCGCCACGCCGTAGCCGTCGGAGTTCGCCGTCAGCACGACGGCGCGGCGGCCGGGGCGGATACCGTAATGGCGGATCAGGCGCTGCGCAGCCGAGCCCATCATCACGCCCGGAAGATCGTTGTGCCGGAACACGGCTGGCTGCTCCAGGGAACCGGCGGCGATCACCGCCGATTTGGCGCGCAGCTTGTAAAGACGCGTGCCCTTCATCAGTGCCAACCAGTTGTCGGAGAACAGGCCGGTGCAAGTGGTGTCGGTCATCACCCGGACATTGCCGGCCGCATGGAGCGCCACGCTCAGCTCAGCAGCTTGGCGCGAGCCGCGCTGGCCGGCGGCATCGAAGCGTGCGTAGGTCAGGGAGCCGCCGAGCGCTGCGTTCTCGTCGATCAGGATGACTTCACCGCCACCCTTTGCCGCTTCTAGGGCCGCGGCGATGCCCGCAGGCCCGCCGCCGATGACCGCGACATCGGCGAACAGATACTCCTTATCGAAATAGCCGTGATGGGCGGCGGTGTTCACCACGCCCAGGCCGGCCTTGCGGCGGATATAGGGTTCCCAGCGTTTCCAGGCGCCCTTCGGCTTGTAGAACGCCTTGTAATAAAATCCGACCGGCAGGAAGCGGCCGATGCGGTCCCTCCAGGCGTCGCGGTCGTTAAGCAGGCTGCCGACATAGTTCTGGCCGGTGACCGCGAGGCCGTCGGAAATCAGGCGCCGGTCGGCGAGCACGCTCGGCTCGTCGCCCACCTGGACCAGCGCGTTTGCATCCATACCCGCCATGGTGAGGATGCCGCGGGGCCGGTGATACTTGAAGGAGCGCGACAGAATCCAGGCGTCATTGGCGGCCAGCGCGCTGGCGATAGTGTCGCCGGCGAGGCCGGTGAAGGCTTGCCCCTCAAACTTAAAGCTGATCTCGCGGCTGCGGTCGATCAGCCGGCCATGGGGTGGAGCGAGGCGGTTGATGCCGGCCATGATCAACCCTCGCCCGCTTTCGCCTTGGCGGCGAACTCGCGGCGCTGCTTGAACAGCTCGCCGGCCGGATAGGTCTTGATGATCTGGTCGGTCACCGTGTTGCGCTCGGCGATGAACCAGAACGACGTGGGGACATGACACCACCACTCGCGGATCACGCCGGCGGTGTTGTTCTCCAGGAACACCCAGGCGCCCCAGTCGCGATCGGCCAGATCGGCGGGATCGGGCATGTCGCGCACTTCGCCGCCCCAGACGAATTCGGAGATATTGCGCGGGCCGTTCAGCGGACAGATGAGAGTTTTCATTGCGCGATTCCTCAGTGTCCTACCGACGCCGCGCCCTTTTCGCCGACCTGCGCGAAATCGACGAAACGGTCGAGGCGGAACGGGGCGATCATATCCGGCACCTTGCCGGTGGCGACCATCTCGGCCATGCGCTTGCCGCAGACCGGCGTCGCCTTGAAGCCCCAGGTGCCCCAGCCGGAATCGATATAGTAGTTCCGCACCGGCGTCAGGCCCATGATCGGGCTGAAATCCGGCGTCATATCGGTCATGCCCGCCCACTGGCGCAGCAAGGTCACATTGTCGAGGAAGGGGAACAGCTCGAGCATGTGGCCCATCAGCCCTTCCTTGAAATCGAGAGTCGAGCGCGTGGAGTAGACGCCGTAGGGATCGCTGGAGCCGCCCATCACCAGCTCGCCGCGGGCGGATTGGGAGATGTAGATATGCAGGCTGCCCGATACGACGATCTGATCGAGGAACGGCTTCAGCGGCACGGAGACACAGGCCTGCAGCGGGATGGTGCGGATCGGCAGCTTGAAGCCGGCCATCCTGGCGATCAGGGATGTAGAGCCCGCCACCGCCTGCATGGCGCGATTGCAGTGGATCGTTCCGCGGTTGGTCTGCACGCCCTTGATCGTTCCGTTCTCGATCAGCAGACCGGTGACTTCGGTCTGTGTATGGATATGCACCCCACGCATGGCCGCGCCGCGCGCATAGCCCCAGGCCACGGCGTCGTGGCGCGCGATCGAGCCCGGCGGGTGATAGAGCGCGCCAAGCACGGGATAGCGCGCATCCTCGGACAGGTTCATCGATGGGCAGAGCCGCGCAATGTCCTCGCGGTAGATCAGCTCGGAATTGACGCCCAGATGCTTGTTGACTTCGGCGCGCCACCGGCTGGTGCGCATGGCGGCGTCGGTGTGCGCGAGCGTGAAATGGCCGCGCTCGCTATACATGATGTTGTAGTCGAAATCGTTGCTGAGGTCCTGATACAGCCGCACCGACTCGTCGTAGAAGGCCACGCCTTCCGGAGTCAGGTAGTTGGAGCGGATGATCGCGGTGTTGCGCGCGGTGTTGCCGCCGGCGAGGTAGCCTTTCTCGATCACGGCGATGTCGGTGATGCCGTAGTCGCGCGCCAGGTAGAACGCCGTGGCGAGCCCATGGCCGCCGCCGCCGATGATCACCACGTCGTAGGTTTTCTTGAGTTCCTTCGGACGCGGGAAATGATGCTGCGCCGGATACTTGCGGCGAAGTCCGTATTTCAGCAGGCCGAGAGGCATGGTGCGGCAAGTCTCCGCTTGCGGTAAGCAGTCCTCAGAACGCCAAGGCAGCCGCGCCGTATGCGGCCAATTGGTCTAAATTGGTTGCGGCGCCTTGCCCAGTTGACTTCGGGCAAGCTAGCGGTAGGTTTCCCGAGAGGCAAGAAATATTACCGATGTGTAGAGAAATCGGGCTTAAGGCTGCCACGGCCGGCCGGCCATGACGCCCGACGGTTCGCCGCAAATTGGTTGCAACTGGTATGTTTCCGCCTGAGGAAGGAAGACAGGTTTGCCCGACCGAAATCCCCACAACGTGGTGCTGACGCAACAGGCGGCCCAGCTCCTGCGCAAGGAGTTCATCGGCTGGCAATGCCGCCTGCGGCAGCTCGCCATGCGCCAGGGCGGCGGCCGGCCGACAACGGGCATGCAGCCGCGGGTGCTGTCGCTCCGGGGCGAGGAAATCGCGCCCAGGGTCACGGTGCTGCTGAACGAACTGGAGCCCGATCACAGCATCAGCCAGTTCAAGTTCCAGTTTCAGCGCACGCAGGATCCGATCGAGCGCTATGACAAGATCCTGGAGACGCTCTCAGGCAGTTACTTCCAGCAGCCGGGGAACTTCAGCGATGTAATGACCGCGCTGTTCGGGCCGGGCTCGGCCATCGCCGGCATGCTGCTCACCCATGGGCGCTGCGTCCTGGAGTTCGAGCAGTTCACCCAGGCATATCGGATCGCCTGCGTCGTGCGCGAACTGGCGGAGTCGCAGGTCTGGCACCAGGCGACCTACTGGCACAACCGCCTGTTCAACCCGAACATGCCCGACGGCATCCGCATCCTCGCCTTCACGCCCGACTGGCGGCACTCGGAGGACTATCGGGTCGAGGCATAGTCACGGACTCGGAAACCGCTGCGCGATCCGGTCGGCGACCATGTGCTGCAATCGCCAGAGGTGCCGGTCGCGGATGCCGAGTTCCTCCAGATGGGCGACGGTCTGCATCAGATACTCGGCGCAGGAGCCGACATGGCCGCAGGCCTGCGCCAGTGCCTCTGCCACCGTATCATCGGGCAGTTTCCCGGCATAGCGCTCATGGCCCCGGTTGATGGTGAAGGTAACCGCCTGAACGGTGCCGCCTTCCGTCCGCACATCGACCCAGCGCGGCATATAGATGCCGGCGAGCATTTCGCGCGCCCATACCTTCTGCAGCGTTTCCTGCTCCGCATGCTTATGCAGTCGATAGGCCACGCCCCGGCAGATTCCGCCGGGTTCCAGCCCGAGCATCAGGCCCGGCGCCTCGGGCGTGCCGCGGAAACGCTTCACCCAGAAGCAGAACTGACGGTGATAGCCGCGCACCGCGCCGATGCGCCGCTCGGCGAAATCGAACTCCGGATTCCAGATCAACGAGCCATAGGCGAAGATCCAGGCCGGCCGCTGGGCGCGTGGATGCGCCAGCGTTGCCGCCAGCGACTCCGCGCGCTGCTCGTCGGTGAGATAGCCGGGCGGCGGCCCTGGATCGTCCGGGTTGCCGGGAATACGTCCGACCAGGTCGCGGGTGAGTTTCATGAAACGGTGTCAGCCTAGCGGATGTGGGTCTGGTTCCTGCTCGCTGCGCGCGGTGGGCCTCTGCGCTCGCCGAGGATGTCTTAAAGCACCGGTCCTGAACGGCCAATAGTCCGTTGTTTTCGGAGTGAATGAGCGTCAGTAGCGGCAGCTTGCCACCTTGCCCCCCTCCCCGGCCTTTGATACCAAGGGCCTAGTTGCAAATCGTTCTAAATAGCATCCAGGCCGATGGCATCGACTATTGAACTACCGGGTGTATCGCCGGCCGCCAGCGACAGGCGCGGAAGGCACGGCCGCGCCCGGTTGTCCTGGGGCTTCTTCGTCGCAGCCGGGTTGATGGTCGTGATCGCCGCACCGGTGGCGGCGGTGTTCGCCTTCATGCTGCAGCCCACGGGCGGGCTGTGGGCGCATCTGGTGGAAACCCTGCTGCTCGACTATGTGGGCAACACGATCCTGCTGGGTGCGGGCGTCGGGATGACGACGATCGTGATCGGCACCGGATGCGCCTGGCTGCTGGTGATGTACGATTTTCCCGGCAAGCGCTGGCTCGATTGGGGTCTGGTGCTGCCGCTGGCGATGCCGGCCTATGTGCTCGCCTATGCCTACACCGATTTTCTGCAGTTCACCGGGCCGTTGCAAGGGCTGATCCGCAGCATGACCGGCTGGGGCTGGCAGGACTATTGGTTCCCGCCGATCCATTCCGTGGGGGGCGCGATTTTCGTGTTGTCCATGGCGCTCTATCCCTATGTCTATGTGCTGGCGCGCTCGGCCTTCCTGGAGCAGTCGGTCTGCGCGCTGGAGGTCGGCCGCACGCTCGGCTGTTCGCCGGGAAGCGCCTTCTTCCGCGTGGCGCTGCCGCTGGCGCGGCCGTCGATTGCCGCGGGCACCGGTTTCGTGGTCATGGAAACGCTCGCCGATTTCGGCGCGGTGAAGTACTTCGAAGTGCCGACCTTCACGACCGGCATCTATCGCGCCTGGTTCGCCCAGGGCAGTCCGGCGGCGGCGGCACAGCTCGCATCGCTGCTGCTGCTGGCGGTGTTCACGGTACTGCTGCTGGAGCGCATGAGCCGTGGGCGGCGGCGCTACTCCCATACGACGGCGCGCTATCGCGAGCTGCACCCGACCAGGCTCACCAGCTGGCGCGCCGGATTTGCGGCGTTGGCTTGCCTGCTGCCGCTGGCTTGCGGCTTTGCCCTGCCGGCGATCGTGCTGTTCGACATGGCGATGAACTCGTTGGAGCCGGTGAGCATGGCGCGGCTGCTGCATCTGATCGGCAACACAATCAAGATCGGCATCGCCGCCAGCCTGGTGACCGTGGCCGCGGCGCTGCTGGCGATCTATGCCATCAAGCATGACGGCCGGCGGCTGACACGCGGCCTGATCAATGTGGCGCTGCTGGGCTATGCCACGCCGGGCGTCATCATCGCCGTCGGCGTGGTCATCGCCATTGGCCTGCTCGATGCCGCCATCGCGGGCATGGCGCAGACGATGTTCGGCATCAGCACCGGTTTGCTGCTGGCGGGAACGATCGCCGCGGTGACCTATGGCTGTCTCGTGCGGTTCTTCGCGGTCGCATTCGGCCCCGCCGATGCAGGACTCGGCCGCATCAAGCGCAGCCTGGAAGATGCCGCCCGCACCCTGGGCAGCGGCCCGGGCGGCGTGCTCGCGCGCATCCATCTGCCGCTGATGCGCGGCAGCGTGCTGAGCGCCCTGCTGCTGGTTTTCGTGGAGGTGCTGAAGGAATTGCCCGCAACCATGATCCTGCGGCCGTTCAATTTCGACACCCTGGCGATCGAGGCGTTTCAGCTGGCCACGACCGAGCGTCTGGATGGCGCAGCCACGCCGGCACTGATCATTGTCGGCGTCGGGTTGATCCCGGTTATCCTGCTCTGCCGGACGATCCGCCGCTCGCGGCCAGGCCGGGTGGACTGAGGCGCTGCGATGACAGCGCTCGCCCTCTTCGGCATCGATCATGCCTATGGCAGCAAGGCGATCCTGCATGACGTGTCGCTGGAAGTGCGCGAGGCGGAGATCCTCTGCCTGCTCGGCCCATCCGGCTGCGGCAAGACGACAATCCTGCGACTGGCGGCGGGGCTGGAGCTGCCGACGCGCGGCACGATCCAGGTCGGCGGGCGGCTGGTCTCCGGCAATGGCGCGTTCGTGCCGCCGGAGCGCCGGGATGTCGGTCTGCTGTTCCAGGACTATGCGTTGTTCCCCCATCTCTCCATCGCCGGCAACATCGCCTTCGGGCTGAGAAGCATGAGCGCGCCCGAGCAGAAGCAGCGCATCGGCGAGATGCTGGAACTGACCCACCTCACCGGCCGCGGCGACACCTATCCCCATACGCTGTCCGGCGGCGAGCAGCAGCGGGTGGCGCTGGCCCGCGCACTGGCGCCGCGCCCCCACGTACTGCTGCTGGACGAACCTTTTTCCGGCCTCGACACCCAGCTGCGCCAGAAAGTGCGCGACGAGACACTGCATGTCCTTAAGGAAGTGGGCGCCGCCGTGGTGCTGGTCACCCACGATCCCGAAGAGGCTCTGTTCATGGCCGACAGAATCGCCCTGATGAAGGCCGGGAGGATCGTGCAGGTTGGCGAGCCCACCGATCTCTACTTCCATCCCGCGGAGGCCTTTGCCGCCGAGTTCTTCGGCGAAATCAACCGGCTGTCGTCGCGGGTCATGGGCGGCAAGATCGCCTCGCCCTTCGGTCCGCTGGCCGCGCCGGGCCTGCCGGAGGGCACCGATGTCACCTGCCTGATCCGCTCGGAAGCGCTGAAGCTGCTGATGTCGCCGCCGAACGGCGCCGGTCCTCCCCATGCGGTGGTGGAAGCGGCGCGGCTGCTCGGCCGGTCGAGCCTGATCCATCTGCACACCCATCCGTCGACGGGCCATGCGCTGCATCTCCACGCGCGGGCCATGGGCGTCAATCTGCTGCAGCCGGGCACGGAAGTATGGGTGGAGATCGACCCGCGGCTGGTGTTCGTGTTTCCTGCCGAGAAGTAGAAGTAGATGTAGAAAAGGTAGCGCGGGACGAAAGAGACCCCCTTTCCCGTTGGGGGAGAAGGGAATGGTGGCAGATCGTCCAACAGCTCTACTTCCAACCCGCCCGATCCATGATCTTCGAGGCTTCCAGGCTGTTGGCGGCGAATGTGGCGGCGTTCAGCGTGTCCTGCTTGAACTCGCCGAAGTTTGCCAGCACCGGGTGCGGCTTCACTGCCGGATTCACCGGATATTCGAAGCTGATATCGGCGAAGTAACGCTGGGCCTCCGGCGACACCAGGAACTCCAGCAGCTTCACGGCGTTGTCCTTGTTCGGCGCGGATTTCAGCACGCCGGCGCCGCTGATGTTGACGTGGGTGCCGCGGTCGCCCTGGTTGGGGAAGAACACGCCCAGCTTCTCGCCGATGGCGCGCTCCTCCGGCTTATCCGACGCCAGCAGGCGCGCCAGATAGTAGGTGTTGGAGATGGCAATGTCGCCGACGCCGGCCGCGACTGCCTTCAGCTGGTCGGTGTCGCCGCCTTCGGGCGGACGGGCCATATTGGCGACCAGCCCCTTCGCCCAGGCCTCGGCCTTCTCCGCGCCGTCGGCGGCGATGATCGAGCCCATCAGGCTGAGATTGTAGACGTTGGTGCTGCTGCGCACGACGATCTTGCCCGCGTACTTCGGATCCGCCAGATCCTCGTAGGTGGAGAGGTCGGCAGGATTCACGCGCTCTTTGTCATACACCAGGACGCGGGCGCGCATTGCCAGCCCGTACCAGAGGCCATCGGGATGGCGCAGATGGGCCGGCACATCGGCCTCGAGCACCGGCGACTTCACGGGCTCGAACAGGTTCTTCTCGGCGGCCAAGGCGAGGCGCCCCGCATCGACGGTGATGAAAATGTCGGCCGGGCTGTTGGCGCCCTCGGCCTCCAGGCGCTGTATCAGCTCGTCATGGTTGGCTTCCACCACATTGACCGCGATGCCGGTTTCCTTGGTGAAGGCGTCCCAGAGCTGCTGATCGGTGCCGTAGTGCCGGGCGTTGTAGATGTTGACTTCCTGAGCTTGCGCGCCGACGGCGGCGGCAAGGATCACGGCCGCCGCCGTTGCCGCTGCGAGAGTTCTTACGTTCATCTGTCACCTTCCGATTTGCGAGTTAGTCGCAATTGCATATCTCCCCATGACCGATTGCGCAAGAGCCGCTGTGCAGTCCCGGGGCCGCAGCGCGACACCGCAGGCGCGGGCCAGCTGACCCAAAGAAAAACCCCGCCTAGAGAAGGCGGGGTCAAAAACTCTCCTATATCAGTCTCTTACCAGAATTTCTTGTAAGCTTTCTTCAGATCCACCAGCGGGTGCTTGGGCGACATCTGGAACTTGATCAGCAGC
Organism: Dongiaceae bacterium; assembly: GCA_046154965.1. Classification (GTDB taxonomy): domain Bacteria; phylum Pseudomonadota; class Alphaproteobacteria; order Dongiales; family Dongiaceae; genus DATKFM01. The sequence continues at coordinate 30,025 of JBJXDY010000010.1, forward strand.
TCGCGCGCCATCATGTCGCGATCCTGCTGATTATCAGGCAGCTTCACGCCCTTGGGGATCGTCACCCAGCCATTGACGTTGCGGTCGAAGATCGCCGGCCGGCCTTCCTCGTAGCCCATATGCACATCCTCGAGCCAATTGAGGTCGTCCCAGCCCATCAGCTCCATGTACTTCTTAAGGAACGGCGTCACGCGATTGTAGTCGGGCACCAGATTCACGTCGTACCGGTAGCCGATATGCTGGCCAATTTCCTTCTCGCGGGTGGTATCAAGGCCTTTCGCGTCCTTCAGATATTTGTCGATGTCGGCCTTCTTCGGCGCAGCCGCCTTGGCAGCGGGCGCCTTCTTGGCCGGGATCGGCAGCTTCTTCACGTTCAATTTCGCCATCGGTCCCTCCCTTAGTAGCGGTTCATATCGGGGCGGCCGACGGTGTGCTGGGTGCCGGCGAGCGGCACCATCGCCATGGCCGACGCCTCCATGGTGAGCGCGGCCAGGTCTTCCGGCTCCAGGGAGTGCACGTTGGTCTTGCCGCAAGCGCGCGCCATCATCTGCGCCTCGATCGTCAGAGTGTGCAGGAAGTTGTAGACCCGCTCTGCGGCCTCGTCGGGATCGAGCCGCTTGCGCAGCACCGGATCCTGGGTCGCCACGCCGACCGGGCAGCGGCCCGTGTGGCAGTGGTAGCAGTTGCCGGCTTCCACGCCCATTTCCTTCGGGTAATCCGCTTCCGGAATATCCTTGTTGCAGTTCAGCGCCATCAGCGCCGAATGGCCAATGGCGATGGCATCGGCGCCGAGCGCGAGCGCCTTGGCCACGTCCGAGCCGTTGCGGATGCCGCCGGCATAGACCAGCGAAATCTCGCCGGACTTGCCGAGATCGTCCAGCGCCTTCCGCGCCTGGCGGATGGCCGCCATGCCGGGCACGCCGGTATCCTCTGTCGCCAGATGCGGGCCGGCGCCGGTGCCGCCTTCCATGCCGTCGATATAGATGGAGTCCGGACCGGTCTTGATCGCCATGCGCACATCGTCATAGACGCGGGCCGCGCCCAGCTTAAGCTGGATTGGAATCTCGTGATTGGTGGCTTCGCGGATTTCGTTGATCTTGAGGGCAAGATCGTCGGGGCCGAGCCAATCGGGATGGCGCGCCGGCGAGCGCTGGTCGATGCCGGCAGGCAGCGAGCGCATTTCCGCCACCTGGTCCGTCACCTTCTGGCCCATCAGATGGCCGCCGAGGCCGACCTTGCAGCCCTGGCCGATGAAGAACTCCACGGCGTCCGCCAACTGCAGATGGTGCGGGTTGAAGCCATAGCGCGACTGGATGCACTGATAGAACCACTTGGAGGAATAGCGGCGCTAGTCCGGGATCATGCCGCCTTCGCCGGAGCAGGTCGCCGTGCCGGCCATGGTGGCGCCGCGGGCCAGCGCGATCTTCGCCTCGAAGGACAGCGCGCCGAAGCTCATGCCCGTGATGTAGACGGGAACGTCCAGCACCAGCGGCCGCTTGGCTTTCGGCCCGATGATCGTCTCGGTCAGGCACTTTTCGCGATAGCCCTCGATGACGAAGCGCGTCAGCGTACCCGGCAGGAAGGTCAGGTCGTCCCAGTGCGGGATCTTCTTGAAGAGCGAGAAGCCGCGCATGCGGTAGCGGCCGAGCTCCGATTTGATATGGATGTCGTCGATTACCTCGGGCGTGAAGATGCGGCTATGCCCGAGCAGACTCTTGTTGCGCGCCGTCTTTTTCGCCGGCTGCGCCTTCGGCGCGATTTTCTCTTTCGCCATGTCCGTTATCCTTCGAATGAAATTCTTAGAGAACGATTTTCTTCTCGGCGGGCTCCAGGTTGTCGTAGTTCCACAACTGCTTGCCTGCCACGATCTTCGTCATCTTCATCGCGCCGTTCGGCGTTTGCAGCCCGTAGAGCTTGAGTTTGCGATCAAGCCATTGGGCCTCAAGCGCCGTCATCTCGCCTTCGACGGCGTCGACGCCGAGGCCGTCGATCTTGCCGCCGACATAGATGGTGCCGTCATACATGGAATCGCCCAGGTTCTTGCCGGCATTGCCTAGGATCACCATGCGACCGCGCTGCATCATGAAGCCGCAGAAGGCGCCGGCGCGGCCGCCCACGATGATCGTGCCGCCCTTCTGGTCGATGCCCACGCGCGCGCCGACATCGCCCTTGCAGACGAGATCGCCACCGCGGATGGCCGCGCCGAACGTGGAGCCGGCGTTCTTCTCGATCACCACCGTGCCCGACAGCATGTTCTCCGCGCAGGACCAGCCGACGCGGCCCTTGATGCTGATGTTCGGACCGTCGATCAGGCCGCAGCCGAAATAGCCGAGGCTGCCCTCGATCTTCAGGTTCAGGCGGTTGAGGATGCCGACGGCGAGGCCATGCTTGGCGCCTGGATTCTTCATCACGATGGTGCCGTAGCCCTGCTTCATCAGGTCGCGGAGCTTTAGATTGATCTCCGTGGCGTTCAGCGGGCCGGCGTCGAACTCGGCGCGCTTGTTGAAATCCACATCATAGGCGCCGGGATAGAGGAAGCTGTCACCGTCTTCAGGCGAAAAGAAACGCTGCTGGGTGCGGCCGGCGAGCTGCTCGGTGTGCATTCCCATCATCTCGGCGGATTTTTCTCTGAGTGCCATGTTTCTTGATCCAATCTTTATCAGTCGGAGGGGCCGGAAGCGGCCGCAACCCGCGCGGCCGCGCGCCTGAATGCGTGCGGTTACTCGCTTTTCCAGACCCGTACTTCGCCCTCATAGGGATCAAAGGTGTCGATCTCCTTGGGGAATACGCTACGGATTGCCACTTCTTCGGAAGCGAGGGCGATGAACTCGTTGCTCTCGTAAAGCACCATCGGCTTCGCCGCCATCGTATCCTTGGCCATGCCCAGGCTGTCTGACGTCGCCACCAGATAGGTGAAAACGCCATCCAATTCGTCGATCGAGTCCGTCATCGCATCCTTGAGATCGGCGCCCTGGTTCATCTTGTCCGCGAGATACACGGCGATGAGCTCAGAGTCGCAATTGGACACGAAGCGGTGGCCGCGATGCTCCAGCGCCCGCCGCCCCTTCCAGTAGTTGGTGAGCTGACCGTTATGCACCACGGACACATCGGCAAACGGATAAGCCCAATAGGGATGGGCTGAGCGGATATCGACGTCCGACTCCGTCGCCATGCGGGTGTGGCCGATGGCGTGGCTGCCGTTGAAGCCCTTCAGGTGATATTGCTCGGAGACGCGGGTGGCGTCCCCCAGATCCTTGATCAGCTCCAGGCCAAGGCCCATGGAGAGAATCTCGGCGCCGTCGATGTCCTCGATGTAGTCGGCAAGTTTCCGGCGATCGCCGTCATACTCGATCCGGTAGCGGAAGGCGTATTCCGTCGCTTCCTCTTCCTTCAGTATCTTGGCGCCCAACTCCGTCAGCCGCTTATCCACTTCCGCGCGGCGGTCCTTGACCTGCTGATGGATGTCGAAGCCTTTGGCCATATCCTCCTGCTCCGCCACCTTGAAGCGCAGCACGAGCTCGTTGCCCTTGGGCTTGCCGTAGAGGGCGAAGCCGGTGGAATCGGGACCGCGATGCTTGAGCGAGACAAGCATCTTCGTCATTTCGGTTCCGATATCGCCGGTTTTCTTCCGGTGGATGAGTCCTGCAATTCCGCACATGGCGTGTTCTCCTATTGCGCCGATTACGGCAGATAGTCCCAGTACTGCTTGAGGTCCCAGTCGGTGACGGTAGACATGAAGCGCTCCCACTCATCGCGCTTGTAGTGCATGAACACCCGGTACATTTCGTCGGGCATGGCGCGGCGGACGGTTTCGTTCTTCTCCAGCGCGTCCAGCGCCTCGCCCAGGGACATCGGCAGCTTGGCGACCTTCTTGCCGCCCTTGATCGCCTCATAAATGTTGCGCTCTTCGGGCTCGCCGGGATCCAGGTCGTTCTTGATGCCGTCATCGAAGGCCTGCAGCAGCGCCGATGCCATCAGATATGGATTGACGGTCGAATCGACCGAGCGGTACTCGAACCGGCCCGGCGCAGAAATGCGCAGCGCGCAGGTGCGGTTCTGATAACCCCAGTCGGCAAAGACCGGCGCCCAGAAGCCCGTGTCCCACAGACGGCGGTAGGAGTTCACCGTCGACGAACCGATCGCCGTCAGCGCCCGCACGTTCTTGATCACGCCGCCGATGCAGTTGAGGCCGATCGGGCCCGGCTTGGCCTGGCCCTTGAGCGGCAGGAAGGTATTCTCACCTCCCTTTCGATAGGCAAAGACGTCATCCAGACCCGCCAGCTTCTCCGGCTTGTCGACATGCGCCGTATTGACCTGCTTGTCCTCGCCGCCGCGCCACAGCGACAGATTGTGGTGACAGCCGCTGGCGGATACGCCCATGAAGGGCTTGGTCATGAAGCAGGCGATCAGGTTGAACTCGCGCGCCACCTGGGCGCAGATCTGGCGATAGGTGGTCAGGCGGTCGGCGGTCCGCAGCGCATCGTCGAACATGAAATTCAACTCGAGCTGGCCGGGGGCGTCCTCATGATCGCCCTGGATCATGTCCAGGCCCATGGCCTGGGAGTACTCGATGGCCTTCATGAACACGGGACGCAGGGATTCGAACTGGTCGATGTGATAGCAATTCGGCTTGGAGAAGCCGCCATCGGGCAGCCCGTCGACGCCTTTCTTGAGCCACATCATCTCCGGCTCGCAGCCATGGCGGAGATGCAGTCCTTTATGCTTCTTGCCGAACTCTTCCTGATGGATGCGCAGATTGCCGCGGCAGTCCGAAGTCAGGTGGCCGCCGGGATTGGACTTCTCTTCGCGGTTCCGAAAGCAGGTGCAGAACACGCGGGCGACGCGCTTATCCCAGGGGAGCTGTACAAAAGTCTCGGGATCGGGAATGCCGACCAGCTCTGACGCTTCCGGACCATAGCCGATGTAGTTCTTGTGGCGGTCGACAAAGAGGTTCGCGGTCGAGCCGTAGACCAGCTGGAAGCCCCGCTCCGCGACCGACTCCCAGTGATCTGCCGGGATGCCCTTGCCGACGATCCGGCCGGTGACCGACACGAACTGATAGTAGATGTAGCTGATGCCCAGCTGCTTGATCTTCGCGCGGACCTGTTTTACCAGCTCTTTGCGGCCGGGTTTATTGACATGGGCTTCTAAGTCAGTCATGGGGCTCCCCTTTTTGTCGATCCCTGTTGTCTTTCTCTCTGCCTGACGCCCTGCGCGGGCGTCTTATTCCTTGCTTGCGCCGGGCGCCGTGGAACCGGCGGACGGCGATTCATTCATTCAAGCTTCGTCAAAGTTCCCGCGCCGTTCGGCTGCGGTCAATCCCTCCTCTCGATCAACTCCAGGGGAAGGGACTGTTGGATGTCGGGTGCAGCTTGCCCTCCGCAAAGCGGGAAAAGCGGAACGGCTTCAGCAGATCGCTCTCGCGGCCGCAAACATCGTCGGCCACCAGCTTGCCGACGCCGATCATCTTGTAGCCGTGATTGGAATCCGCGACGACATAAACATTATCGCAGAAACGGTCGAACACCGGGAAGCTGTCGGCGGTGAAACTGCCGATGCCGCCCGACGGCTCCCTCTTATACTTCGCCATCGTGCCGCTGAAGCGCTTCTGGCAGAAGGCCAGCGCCGACACCCACATATGGGCGAAATCGTCGCCGACGATGAAATCAGGCGAGTCCGGGCCATAGGGATCGATCGCTACTTTCTCCGGCGGCGTCTTGACCTTGTAGGGCATGGCGCCGCCCTGGATGCCGCCGAAATGGAAGTCGGGTTTATAGTAGATGCCCCAAAGCTTGTCGGTGATCAGCGAGCCGTCGACATCCGAATACAGCGGCGCGTCGGTGTCCACATGGATGACCGGCGGCATCTTGCCGTCGTTGGTGCGCTGCAGCTTGGGATCGACACCCAGCGTGCCCTCTTCCAGGCACCAGAAGGTCCACATGGGCACGCCGTCATGGGTCTTGCCGTCACGGCCCTTGATAGTGATTTCCTTCGGCAGCTCCAGCATGTCCCAGATCTGCTTAATCCAGGGACCGGCGCCGACGATCACCTGCTCGCAGGCGATCTTGCCTTTGTCGGTGACCACGGCCGTCACCGCGCCCTTGTTGTCCTTCTCGAATCCCGTGACCTTCGCGCCGGTCAGGATGCGCACATCCTCGTTCTCGGCCTTCTTGGCCAGGCCATAGATGGACTTGGTGTTGTTGGCGTATCCGCCCTTCTTCTCATGAAGTACCGAGGTGATGCCCTTGGCCTGCCAATCGTCGAGGATGGTGCGCATGTATTTCAGGCAGTCGGTCTCGCCCTCGATGAAGACCGACTCATAGCCGATCTCCTTCTGCTGCTGATAGATGCTGGCGACGTCCTTGTGCATCACCTCCGGGCTGATCTGCATGTAGCCGACGGGGTTGTAGCTGAAGGCTTCGGGATCGCTCTCCCACACCGACACGCTGTGCGCCATCAGGCGACGCATCGCCGGCTGGAAATAGTTGTTGCGCACCACGCCGCAGGCGATGCCTGAAGCGCCGGCGGCGATGCCGGACTTGTCCACCACCAGCACGTCCTTGCCGCTGCCCTTTCCGGACTTGCGCAGGTTCTCGGCCAGGTGCCAGGCCGTGCTCAGGCCATGAATGCCGGCGCCGACGATCAGGTATTTGACATGGGTGGGAAATGCCATTTCCGGGATACCTCGTGGAACAAACGACACCGCTGGCCCAGAATTGGTTGAAATCGGTCAAGCTTTGTCTTGACGGGGCCGCCAAACACTTTGATCATATCATCATCCGTTTTCAAACCAATTTTTTTGCAAAGGCACAGAAATGGCTAAAATTGGTGGCAAGAGCGGTATGCCCCACAGCGTCGCGCCGCCCGCCGCGCCGGCGGGGGCCGAACCTGCGCCCGGACGGCTGCGGATTGTCAGCGATCCCGTCCGCGGATCGGCTTGGATCACCGGCCAGCTACGGCAGGCAATTCAGGAGGGCCACTACACCCACGGCGAGAAACTGCCGGCGGAGCGTCAGCTCGCCGAGGCTTTCGGCACGTCGCGCACTACCGTGCGCATGGCGCTGGATCATCTGGAGAATGAGCGCCTGGTCACTCGGCGCGTCGGCAGCGGCACATTTGTGAACTACCGCCCGCCCAACGAGGCGGAGGAAGTCGCGGAGATGACCAGCCCGGTGGAGCTGATCGAAGTGCGGCTGGGGCTGGAGCCTCATATGGTGCGGCTCGCCGTGCTCAACGCCACCGCGCGCGATGTCGACCGGCTGAGCGAGATCGTGCTGCAGTTGGAGAAAGGCCCGCTGGATGCCGAGCGCTTCACCCAGCTCGACGAGGCATTCCATCTGTCGATCGCCGAATGCACCCACAACCCGTTGCTGGTCTCGCTGTACCGGCAGATCAACGACGTGCGTACCCACACCCAGTGGAACGCGATGAAGGACAAGGTGCTGACGCCTAAGCGCATCGCCGACTACAATTCCGAACACCGGGCGATCTTCGAATCGATACGCAGCCGTGACGTGGATACGGCGGTGATGACTATCACCAACCATCTGCATTACGCCCGGCGCCAGCTGCTGGGCGTCGGCAACGAATAGACCCTGCCCCGCGACGCCATCATGATACGGCTCCGCGCCCAGGCTGACTGATGATGACGCCCGGACTCTGGGGCACGGGCACCGCGGTCTGCTGGGGTACGGCCGATTTCGTCGCCCGCTTCTCCGGCCGCGCCGTCGGCCATTACAGCTCACTGCTGGGCATGCTGGGAGTGGGTTCGCTGCTCCTGACCGGCTGGATGCTGCTGGAGCAGCCTGCCGTAACCTGGACTTTCGATGCGATCCTGCTGGCGGTCCTTGCCGGGATCTCGCTGATGGCGGCCACGCTCTGGCTCTACCAGGGCGTTGCCCGCGGTCCGATCTCGATCGTCGAGCCCGTCGTCTGCAGCTATCCCATCCTGACGGTGCTCCTGACCATCATCGACGGTCATGTGCCGGGCTTGATCCAATTCCTCTTCATGGCCGTCACCATGGCTGGAGTCATCGTCGTCGCCCGTTCGACGGGCAGCCATATCGACGGCGGCCATGACGCGAAGCTGCTGCGTGGCACGATCCTGATCTCGATCCTGTCGGCTATCGCTTTCGGCGTCGGTGTCTATCTGTCGCAGCGGGCGCTGCCCTTGCTCGGCGACCTGCCGACGCTTTGGTCGTCGCGGCTGGTGAGCCTGGCCTCGCTGATCGTCCTGATGCTCTTCGCCGGGGAACGCCCCGCCCTGCCGCTGAAATGGTGGCCGGCGCTGGCGAGCCAGGGGCTGCTGGATACCGCCGGCTATGCCGCCTTGTACCAGGCCGACTATGGCGAGGGCTCCGGCGTCGCCGCCGTCGCTGCGTCCAGCTATGGCGCGCTGAGCACGCTGCTGGCCTGGATCATCCTGCGGGAGCGCGTCAATGCCGTGCAATGGATCGGCATCGCGCTGGTGTTCGCCGGCGTGGCCGGATTGTCGGCGGGCTAGGCGATCTTCTTATAGACGCTCGGCAGGCAGCGGTCGCCGGGCAGGTCGATGGTCACGGTCGTGCCATGGCCGACGCGGCTGTCCAGATTGACATGGCCGCCATGGAGTTCGATCAGCGACTTCACCATCGGCAGGCCGAGGCCGGTGCCGACATGCTTGCGCGCCAGGTGGCTTTCGGCCTGCTGGAACGCCATGAAGACGCGGGGGATATCTTCCTCGGCAATTCCTATTCCGGTATCGGAGATCTTCAGCCTGATATCGCCGGACTCTAGCCGCGCCAGGGTGATGGTGACGATGCCGCCGGCCTCGGTGAATTTCACGGCATTGGACAAGACATTATCGACGACCTGTCGCAAGCGCAGCGGATCGGCCTTCATGATGATCGGTTCCGACGTTACGCCGACGCTGAGCTTGATGCCGGCCTGCAAAGCGCCGGCCCGCATATCGTGGGCCGCCTGGCGCACCAGCTTGGTCAGGTCGGCCACATCCTCGCGCAGTTCGAACTTGCCGGCCTCCACCTTTGACAGATCGAGAATGTCGGCGATCAGCGCCAGCAGCCGCTTGGCGGAGGACAGGATGTCCTGCACGTACTCTTTTTGCTTGTTGCTGAGCGCGCCGACATAGCCCTGCAGCATCATGTCGGCAAAGCCGATCACCGCATTCAGCGGCGTGCGCAGTTCATGGGACACGTTGGCGAGGAAGCGGTTCTTGGCATGGCCGGCCTCGATCGCCGCATCCTTGGCCAGGCGCAGCCGTTCGGCGAGTTCCGTGACGTTGTTATAGGCCGTCTGCAGCGACCGTTCCGAGCGGATGTGGGCATGCATGAGATAGGCGAGCGAGGCGACAACGGCCAGCACGGCAATGGCGTAGAACACCAGCTTGTCCTTGAAGGCGGACATCAGGCGATCGGTCTGACCGACGCGTTCGTTGCGGCGGTACATGATCTCCATGGTCATGGTGTGGAGGTGGTTGAGAGCCTTGTCGACCCGGACCAGGGAGGCGTTCGCCAGTTGCGCCAGGTCTTGCGGTTGGGCGAAGAGGCTGTCGACGGCGTCCAGTTCCTTCCGGACGGTATCGATCTCCGGCATATTGGTGATGCTGTCCTTGTGCCACTGCTTGCCGCCCTGTTTTGGCAGGTTGACCAGGCTGCTGAAGGCGAGATCCAAATTCTGCCGTGCCCTGCCGAAACGCTCGGAGGTCGGCTCGTGGCGCAATTCGGAGAGGTCCACCTTCAGATTGAGCAGGTGGCGGGCAAGTTGCCCTTCGTACCAGTAGTCAACGCTACCCGCGATGGCGATGCCATCGCGGATTGCGGCGATGTCCTTGATGACCAGAGGCGTGCTGACCAAGAGCAGCGCAAAGCAGACCATCCAGATGATTCTGGCTTGGCGCAGCATGTCGCCCCCGGTCCGATAAACTCAGCCTGTTACTCGACGTCGATCGCGCCGAGCTGCCAAACCCAACGCGCCGACATCTCGTAATTGCCGAGATCGGCATCCAGATGCTGGGGATACACGACCCAGATCGGGCCGTGATTGCGCACCGACATGTACTCGCCATTCTCCTTGAGCGCGAGCATGACCGGCCACTTATGGGCATCTTCCAGCGGCACGGGCGCGCGGTAGTCGTTGAGCGCCACCATGGTCAGGGTGGTTGCCGACGGATCGGCGCCGATCGCCTCCAGAACCTTGGAGAGCAGGACGCCTTCGAACGTCGCCGGGCCTTCGGTCCAGTTGGTCGGTGTGGTGTAGCGCACGACCCCCAGGCTTTCGAGGCCGGCCATATCGAATGCGACCTCGCCATTGCTGGCGGCGGCGATCTTGCCGCTAATGCGCAGGATGACCGGACCCGTGGGCGCGGGAATCGCGGCGCCCGGAGTCCATGTCCCTTCGCTCACCACCTCATAGCCAGGTGTATCGGCGATGGCAGGCGTGAATCCGCAGATGGCAGCCGCGGCAGTGGCCGCGAACATGCCGATGACTTGACGGCGCGAGAACATAGGTTTCTCCCAATAGTGGTTTACTGCCGGCCATTATTGGGAAACGCAGTTACATGGCGCTTTCGGATTGCCGGCTAGGCCGGGGCCCGGGCGACTTTTTAGTTAACAGCCCATTAACACGACCGCCGAGCTGATCAACGGCATCTGTATGATCTGCTGGGGTTTTCCGGCGAAGAACTGTTCCGCGGCCCGGGTCGCGCCCGGGCACTCCGCATGGCCGTAATCGTCGATGATGATGAGGCCTTCTGGGTTCATCCGCGGATAGATGAATTCCAGGCAGTCCCGCACCGACTTCTCGGTATCCACGTCGATATGGGCGAAGCGAAACCGGGCGTCCTGCAGATCCGCGGGAACCGATTGCGGAAACAGGCCGGGATGTAATCTGACCCGCGGATTGTTGCCGAGCAGCGCCAGCACTTGCGGCGCGGACGTCTCGGTGAAGGTATTCTTCAGGCCGATCTCGTCATAAGCCAGATCGTCGGGCATGCCGGCAAAGGTATCGAAGACATGGATGTCGGCTGCCGCACCATGGCGAAGCATCAGCTCGGACACCAACTTTGCGGTGCCGCCGCGATAGCTGCCGACTTCGATGCAATCGCCTGATAGGGGCAGCGTGCGCCGCGCCCACTGATACATCAGGTACAACCGGCCGAGATCGACGACCGTCGCCTGCTGCACGCCGCTGCTGAGGATCGAGCGGAACTCCGAAAGGTCGTGCCAGGGTGCGCGCGCTGCGATCGCGCCGGCGGCGACCTTTTCAAGGATCTTTGCCCCGGCCGAATGATTTGACTGCACGGGTGTGAGAGTCCGTTGCCGCTTGCGCAGAACGATATCGAGCATCGTCTCGGTTGCGCGATGCGCGGTGCCGACGCCGACCGATTTCAGCAACTCGCGGCGCGTAATGCGCTCGACGGTCGCCATGTGGCAGACTGTCTGGATCAATTCCAAGATGTTCGCCTGGTTTGCGGGAACTGAGGGTTCCTGCATTGCGAAAGACCAGCGCTCGCCGTCGCATCGCGGCCGCGTCGCGCCATCGGGAACGGAGATGGTGACAAGCCCGCCGGGCTTCACGGCGCGGATCCAGTTTGTCAGCGCCACGGAAAGGCGCGGACAGTGCTGCAGTACATTGTCGGCCAGCACATAAGGCACACTGTCGTCGGCGATATCCAGCAACAGCGCCGCTTCGCCCTCGGCGGGATCGAAACGCCGCCAGGCGCTGGCGGCGCGCGTCAGCTCCGGGTGAATCGACGCCTCAATGGGATGTTCGCTCAGAACGATTCCGCTGCTGCGGAATGAAATGGCCGATGCCTTGTTGCGGGAGATAGCGCCCTCGACGCGCAGTACCGTCTGCTGCTCCGCCATCCTGGTCCCCCCTGGCCCTCTATACTTCTTGTTTCCGTGCCGCCGGAATTGCCGGCAGCTAGGAATGCCCACCGCCAAAGTAGCGCCCGGGAGCGGCAGGTCCCGGACTAAGAGCTAGTGAACGGCTCATAGCTAGCTATAGGCGCGTGAAATCGCCGGCGGACTCGCGGCTCGGATGCAAGGTAGCATAGAGGATGACCGCCGGAGATCGTTCGGCGGCCGGTATCGCATGGGCGCTTAGGGTCCGAAGTCGCTCTGGGTGATCAGCACATGCCCGGGCTGATCGGCGACGCGGTCGAGCCAGGCGCGGATGGCGGGATAGCGGCCGAGATCGAAATCGCCCTCCTCTGCAACATGGGTATAGGCGTAGAGCGCGATGTCGGCGATGGAGTAGGCCTTGCCAACCAGAAATGAATGATCCTTCAGGCGCCGCTCCATGACGTCGAGAGCCTGATAGCCCTTCTGCCATTTCTCCTTCAGCCGCTCCGCCCACTCCAGGCGTTTGTGCAGTTCGTGGATCCAGAAGCGCGCCACAGCGATACAGGGCTCGTGGCTGTATTGCTCGAAGAACATCCACTGCAACGCCTCCGCGCGCTCGAACCGGTCGGTGGGAAGAAACCGGGTGCCCTCGGCGAAATAGAACATAATCGCATTCGATTGCGCGAGGATACGGCCATCATCGAGCTGCACCGTGGGAATGCGGCCATCGGCATTGATGGCGAGGAACTCCGGCGTGCGTGTCTCGCCCTTGAGGATGTCCTTCTCGACCAGCTTGAAGGGGATACCAAGCTGCGACAGCAGCAGCCGCACCTTGTAGCCGTTCCCCGACGGCAGGAAATCATACAGCGTCAGCATCTGCCCCCCATTTTCGCGGCAGCCTAGACGCCGGGCGCGAACCGTCAAACCAGTTTATCTCATGCTCGCATGAGCGCTGCTCACGCGGTGCCGCCTATTCCCGCAGCAGAACCAGGTTTTGTGATCGGACCGCAAGTTCCATCCTGTCGCCCACGGCCACGACTGTATCTGCCTCGGTGCGCGCCAAGATGGGGACATCGCCGGCTGGACCGGCGTCCAAGCGCAGGCGCAAATGGGTACCCTGGAACACGGCCTCTCTGACAATGGCCTGCCCCAGGGAAACCGCGTTCGCATCAATGCCACGACCGCTCTGGATGTGCTCCGGCCGGACGAGGACATTGACGCGCGCTCCCGTCGTGGCGCTGCCGGGCACGGGAAGCGCGCCGACGGCGGTCTTGATCCAGGTGAATTCGCCTGCCGCCTCCACCGACTCGCCCGCGAGAATATTGCTCTCGCCCATGAAGGTGGCGGCGAAGCGCGTCGCCGGTCGCAGATAGATGCGCGACGGCGGGCCGATATCCTCGATGCGGCCCTTGTTCATGACCACGATCCGGTCGGCGATGCTCATCGCCTCCTCCTGATCGTGGGTAACATGGACGAAGGTGGTGCCGACGCTGTTCTGGATCCGCACCAGCTCTTCCTGCATCTGGCGGCGCAGCGCCAGATCGAGCGCGCCCAGCGGTTCGTCCAGCAGCAGCACCTTTGGTTCGACGGCGATGGCGCGGGCCAGCGCCACCCGTTGCCGCTGGCCGCCGGAAAGCTGGTGGATGCCGCGGGCGCCATAGCCTTCCAGCCCCACCAGCCGCAGCACCTCGTCGGCGCGGCGGTTGCGCTCGGCCTTCGGCACTTTGCGCATCGCCAGGCCGAAACCGACATTGGCGCGCACGCTCATATGGGGGAACAGGGCATAGTCCTGAAACACCGTCGCTGTCGGGCGCCGGGACGGCGGCGTGTCCGTCACATCGATGCCGTCGATGACAAGGCTGCCGGTGGATGGCACGGTGAAGCCGCCGATCATGGACAAGACAGTCGTCTTTCCGCTGCCGGACGGCCCCAGGAGCACGACAAACTCGCCGGCTGCAATATCCAGGTCGATCTGCGAAACCGCGACAGATGTCTCGTAGCTCTTGGAGATGCCGCGAAGACTGACCAAGGCTTCAGCCATTGCGCCGCCTCCGTGCCAGCAATAGCTCCACGAGAACGACGAGGCCGATGGACACCGCAAAAACAAAGGTGCCGACTGCATTGGTCACCGGATTGAGGCCGGTGCGCAGCAGGCTGAAGATAACGACGGGCAAAGTGACGTCGAACTTGCTCAGAAGCTGGGCGATGACGAATTCGTCCCAAGATAGGGTAAAAGCGATGAAAGACGCCGCCAGCAGCGCCGGCCAGAGCATGGGAATGGTGACGTAGATCAGCGCCTTGAATTCACTGGCGCCGAGATCGAGGGCGGCGCGCTCCACATTCGCCTGATGTTCGCCCATCTGGGAATAGATCACGGCGAAGCAGAGCGGCAGGTTGATGACGACATGGCCGAGGCCGACCGCGAACAGCGACTTGCCGATGCCAAGTCCGTTGAAGACGATCAGCAGCCCGAGCGCGATGATGATGTAGGAAACGGTGATCGGCGCCATCAGCAGGAATTGCACCTGCGGCGCCCCGCGGCCCGGACGCCGGGCCAGCTTGAACGCGGCGAGAAACCCCAGCGCGGTTGCCGCCAGCGAACTGAGGCCGCCGACCAGCACCGAGTTGCCCAGCGCCTCCATCAGCTTGCGGTCGGCGAGCATCTTGTCGTACCAGCGCAACGAGAACCCCTTGAATGGCGGCACCGGCGCCAGGCCGTCCTGGAACGAGAACTGCACCAGCACGACCACCGGCAGGAAGATGAAGATCACGGCGGCGATGACATAGAACACGGCCGGGAGATCGCGCGCTTTCATCACACCCGCTCCATCCGCAGATAGCGCGCGAACAGCAGATAGGCGGCGGTGACTACCAGCATCAGAATCATGCTGAGCGCCGACGCCATCGGGAAATCGGCGGCGCGGCCGATCTGCAGCATGATCGCCTGGGGCAGCAGCAGCTCCTTGCCGCCACCGAGGATCTGCGGCGTGATGTAGTCGCCGACCGCGAGCACGAACGTCAGGAAAGCGCCGACCGCGACGCCGGGCAAGCTCAGCGGCAATGTCACATGCAGGAAGGTCTGGAAACCATTGGCGCCGAGATCCGCCGCAGCCTTACGGTATGACTCTTTGATCTGCGAGAGATTGGCGTAGATGGTCAGCGTCAACAGCATCACGAAGAAGTGCACGAAGCCCAGGACGGTGGCGCCGCGCGTATTGCCCAGTCCGATCGGGCCATCGATGATGCCGAGATCGAGCAAGGTCTGGCTGATGATGCCATTCTCCGACAACACCAGCAGCCAGCTATAGGAGCGTATCACGTAAGACGTCCAGAACGGCAGCACGATGGCCACGAGCGCCACCCGCTGCCATCGCTTGGGTACGCGATAGGCCAGGATATAGGCCAGCGGATAGGCGGCAAGCACACTGAGGATCGTGACTGTGACCGTGACTTCGATGGAATTGATGAGCGCACTGACGAATGCGCCGTCGCTGCGGCTGAGGAAGCCGCGATAATTGTCCAGCGTCCAGGTGAGGACGGTGTGGCCGCCAATTCGCTCCGACAAGCTGACCAGCGCCATGGCCATCAGCGGCGCCACAAAGCAGGCGGCGGTGAACAGCAGCGCCGGCGCAGCGCCCCATTTGTTGACCGACAGCCAGTTTTTGTCGGCGGCCATCGCCTTGTTTCCGCAGCCTAGGCCGTATTGCGACCGGCGGCGCGGATCATGGCCTGCAGGCTACGGTCCACATCGGACTCCGTCGTGGCCCAGGACGAGACGCTGATACGCATCGCGGTCCGTCCCTGCCATTCGGTGCCGCCGCAGAAGCAGGTGCCGTCATCCCGCAATGCCGCGATGGTGCGCTGGGTTTTCTCACGATCACCGAAGGAGACCAGCACCTGGTTCAGCACCACGTCGTTGAGCACCTCGAACCCGGCATTGCGCAAACCAACGGCAAATCGCTCGGCATGGCGGCAGCAGCGTTCCACCAACTCGGCAAGACCGGACCGGCCGAGGGATTTCAGCGCGGCCCAGGCATCGACGCCTCGCGCCCGCCGCGAAAGTTCCGGCGTGTAGTCGCTGGGCTTACGATCGCCGGTTTCCGAAAGATAGGCCGCCGTGACCGCCATGGCCCGCTTGAGCGCCGCGCCATCGCGCACGATCGCCAAGCCGCTGTCATAGGGAACGTTGAGCCATTTGTGCAGATCGGTCGCCCAGGAGTCGGCCTGCTCGATGCCCACCACCAGATGCCGCCGCGCGGGCGCAGCCGCGGCCCAGAGGCCGAACGCGCCGTCCACATGCGCCCAGGCGCCGGCACGACGCGCCATCGCCAGCACTTCGGCAATGGGATCGAAGGCGCCGCTATTCACATTGCCCGCCTGCAGGCAGACGATCGCCGGGCCGCTGATTTCAGGGAATCGATCGGCGCGCATGCGGCCCTGGCCGTCCACGGGAACGCGAACGACGCGACTGCGGCCGAGGCCCAGCAGCCCCAGGGCCTTCAGCACGCTGACATGAACCTCCTCGCCGACCGCCACGGTGATCGGCGGCGCGCCGAACAGGCCGTCGGCTTCCACGTCCCAGCCGGCTTGTTTCAACACCGCCTGACGAGCCGCCGCCAGGCAAGTGAAGTTCGCCATTGTCGCGCCGGTGACAAAGCCCGCCGCACAATCCGCCGGTAACTTCACCGCCTCCAGGATCCAGCGCAGGGCGACCTTCTCGAACGCCGCGGCGCCCGGTGACGGCAGAACACCCGCGGCATTCTGATCCCAGGCGGTTGCCAGCCAGTTGGCCGCCAGCGCCGCCGGCAGCGACCCGCCGATCACCCAGCCGAAGAACCGGCGGCCTGCCATCGCCATGCTGGCAGGCGAGCCGATCTCGTCGAGACGCGCCAGCACAGCGGCTGGATGTTCCGGCTTCTCCGGCAGCGGCTCGTCGAGTTGGGCGAGCGCGGCGACCGCTTGCGGCGTCGGCGAAACGGGGCGTGCGTCGACTGTCTCCAGATAGCGGATCGCCCGCTCGGCGGCCGCGGTCAGTAAATCCCGCACGATGTCCCCTTCGACGCCAGCGGATCAGGCGTTCAGCATTTCCGTCCAGACATCGTTCAACGCCGTATCCAGGTCCGCGTCAACCTGGAGATAGTGGTGCGATTTCGCCAGGAAGGTCGGCTGTTCATCCCAGCGCAGGCGCTTCTTCTGCGTGTCGTCCAGGTTGGCGTTCTTGTTCGCGGGCATGGCCCAATAGCAGGCGGACGTCGCCAGCCGCGCTTGGCCGTCCGGGCTCAGGATGTACTGAACGAACTTGGTCGCGTTCTCCACCCGCGCCGAGTCCTTGAAGATCGCCAGCGACTGCATCCAGCGCACGCCGCCTTCGTCGGGCAGCACCCAGTCGAGCGCCGGGTTCTCGCCCATCAGGCCGGCCACGGCATATTCGCCGCCGCCGGTGATGATGTCGGCGGAGCCGCTGATGAGCGCGTTCTGCACCGTCACCACATCGCCCACCAGGGCTGCCTGCTTCTTCATCTCCAGCAGCTTCTCGCGGATCGGCGGGATATGATCCTTGTTCAACTCATTCGGTTTGATCCCCAGGCCGATGGCCACCATGGCGATGACGGGGTTGTAGTAGTCATAGATGGCGACGCGGCCTTTGTACTTGCCGTTCCACATCACCTCGGACTTACGCATGTCCGCGGGATCGACCTTGGTGTTGTCGTAGGAGAAGCAGTTGTAGCCGAACTTCTCCGTAACGCCGTAGGTCTTGCCGTCGACATTGTTGAACTCCGGCGACTGCACTTCGGCGAAGATATCCGCCATCGGATAGTCGCCGGGATCGATCTCCGCAAGACGTCCCGCTTCAACCATGCGCTTCACGTCGACGGTGTCGACGACCAGCACGTCCCAATCGCCGGGCTGGGACTGCTCCAGCAGCGCCAGCGCCTCGCCTGTGGTGCCGAATTCCTTGGTATTGACCTTGATGCCGGTGGCCTGCTCGAACGGACCGAGCAGATTGGGATCGGTGTGATCGCACCAGACCAGCGCGTTGATCTCGTCGGCGGCGCGCGAAGCACGCGGCAAGAAGCTGGCGGCGGTCAAAGCGGCAGCGCCGCCGAACAAGCGGCGGCGGGAAAACATCGGACGATTCATCTGTTTCTCCCTGACTTATGCCGGCGAATTCGGCCGGGCGCCGAGACCACCGACGGTTCTTGTTGCGAAAAAAATGAACCAACTATAAATTTAGGTCAACCCTCAAATTTTTTCGATAGCGATGGCCGGACTCCGCGAACGACAGAAGGTGAAACGCCGGCGCGATATTCTCGCCGCCGCCGCCGTCCTGTTCAAGCGCGACGGATTCGCCGACGCCGCTATCGAGCAAATCGCCGACAATGCCGGCCTGTCCGCGGGCACGGTCTATAACTACTTCCCCTCCAAGGGCGACCTGCTGCTGGCCCTGGTGGCGCTGGACGGCCAGGAGGTGCGCGCCGCCGGCGCCGCCATCGTCGAGGCGCCGCCGGCCGATCCGGTGAAGGCCGCCTGCCGATTGCTCGAGGTCTATGTCGACCATGCGCTGGTGCATCTGGATAAGCGCCTGTGGCGGCAGATGATGGCCAACGCGCTGGCCTTCGCCGACACGCCGCTGGGCGCCGGCTATCGCGAGCTGGACCACAAGCTGGCCGAGCAGGTGGGCGATCTTCTCGGCGCCCTCCAGGCCAAGGGCCGCCTCGCCCGCGGGATCAACTGCACCGACGCCGGCCAGGTGCTGTTCTTCATCTGCAATCAGCTGTTCATGGAGTTCGTCGCCGACGACGCCATGCCGCGCGCGCGCATGAAGGAGCGAATGTTCCGCCAAGTAAAGCTGGCGTTCGATGGATTTCTGCCCTGAGCCAACAACAAATCTTCACGCAATTTTAACCACATATGTCCAATTTCCTCAGATTCCAGTTTCGGGTGAAACTGGCTGGCGGCGCTGTGGTCCGCCGGCCAATCTCAGAGGGGGAAACGGCATGAGCGAAGCACAAAACGTAGGCGCCGCGGAAGACAGCGGCAGCACCGCCAATCTGGTTTACATCCTTTATCTGGTCGGCCTCGTGGTGGGAATCACCGGGATCGTGGGCCTGATCATGGCCTATATGAACCGGAGCAGCGCCCCGGCCTGGGTGCAGTCGCACTACACGTTCCAGATCAGGACCTTCTGGATCGGCCTGCTCGGCAGCGTGATCGGCATCGCGCTCAGTTTCATCCTGATCGGGTTCCTGGTGCTGGCGGCCGTTGCGATCTGGTTCATCATCCGCTGCGTCAAAGGCATGCAGTATGTGAGCCGGCGCGAGGCCTATCCCAATCCCGAGTCCTGGACCTGGTAGACTGCCCGGCGGGCGGCTGATCCTCAGCCGCTGCAGCCCGGTTCAGATGCATCGACCTCCCTGCCCTTGCCTATGGGGGCCGGGGAAGCGGTAAACTCGCGCTCAGGAATCTTCAGGGAGCGCGGACGATGCCCAAGACCCTCTACCAGCCCCTCGGCGGCAACCAAATGCCGCGCTTCGGCGGGCCGGCGACGATGATGCGCCTGCCGCTGCTGCCGGGCGCCAAGGGCCTGGACGTCTGCTTCGTCGGCGTGCCCTTGGACACCGGCACCTCCAACCGCCCGGGCTCGCGGTTCGGGCCGCGGCAGATCCGCGCCGAGAGCTGTCTGATCCGGCCGTA
This sequence comes from Dongiaceae bacterium, assembly GCA_046154965.1. Taxonomy (GTDB): domain Bacteria; phylum Pseudomonadota; class Alphaproteobacteria; order Dongiales; family Dongiaceae; genus DATKFM01. The sequence continues at coordinate 49,563 of JBJXDY010000010.1, forward strand.
CAACATGGCGACGCGGGCGGCGCCGTTTGACAGCCTGTCGATCGCCGACATCGGCGATGTGGCGATCAACACTTTCGATCTCAAGAAATCGATCCCGATCATCGAAGCCGCCTACGACGAGATCCTCGGCCATGACTGCAAGCCGCTGACCATGGGCGGCGACCATACGATCGCCATCCCGATCCTGCGGGCGATGAAGCGCAAGCACGGCCCGGTCGGCCTGATCCATATCGACGCCCATGCCGATATCAACGACACCATGTTCGGCGAAAAGATCGCCCATGGCACGCCGTTCCGCCGCGCCGTCGAAGAAGGCCTGCTGGACTGCAAGCGCTGCGTGCAGATCGGCCTGCGCGCGACCGGCTATGCGGCAGACGATTTCGACTGGCCGCGGCAGCAGGGCTTCCGCGTCGTGCAGGCGGAAGAATGCTGGTACAAGTCGCTGGCGCCGCTGATGGCGGAGGTGCGCGAGCAGGTGAAGGGCGGGCCGGTCTATTTCAGCTTCGATATCGACGGGCTCGATCCCAGCTACGCGCCGGGCACCGGCACGCCGGAGATCGGCGGCCTGACCGTACCGCAAGCGCTGGAGATCATCCGGGGCAGCCGCGGGCTCGATCTCGTCGGCGGCGATCTGGTGGAAGTGGCGCCGGCCTATGACGTCTCCGGAAACACGTCCCTGACCGCGGCCAATCTGCTGTTCGAGATGCTCTGCGTGATGCCGGGCGTCGCGTATCGCAACTGAGGCCAAGTGTCATGAGTCGATTGTTGGCTGCGGCGCTTCTCATGCTGCTGATGGGCACTGCGAGCGAGACACGCGCCGACAACCCGCCGGCAACGCTGCAATCCGGCGGCGCCATGACCAAGCTGCAGAAGAAGCAGGCCGCCTTCGCCGAGAAATGGGGCCGGGCGCTGTTCGACGCCTACAATACAGCCGGCAAGGTCTCGGACATCACGATGGACCGCTCGCTCGCTACCGCCACGAGCGCCGTCACCGACAAGTGCGATGTCCGCTATCGCGCGCTGCTGGTGATTCCGCCGGGCATTTCGACCGACCGGCTCGCGGTCTACTATATCGGTACCCCGCAGGACGGCGCGGAGGTCATGATCGGCCGGCACTACCGCGTCATCGTCAGCGGCGACGGCAAGACCGCGCAATCGGTGACGCCCTCGACCAAGGACTGCACGTTCGTCGCGCCCGATGTTGTCGGCCAGGGCACGTCCGGCGTGCTGACATCCGATCCTGACATCCCCGCGCCGACCGACATCCATGTGTTCTTGAGCCTCGTCACGGGGCAGACACTCTTCGTCGGCACGAAGGCAGGATATTGGCGGGTGAATCAAGGAAAGATCGAGCTGCTGAAATCGCACTAGCTATTTCTCAGAAAGGCGATTTCGCCCGGTCAACGGCACCCATTGACCAAATGCCGCAACCCGGTAGCAATGGAGCGTCAATAGGCCACGATAGTGCATCATGCCCCGCCCGATCGATCCTTTCACCTCCAGCCCATCCCTTCCCGGCCGCGCCGATGTGGTGATCATCGGCGGCGGCATTGCCGGCGTATCGGCGGCGCTGTTCCTGGCACAGAAGGGCGTGTCGGTCGCCGTGGTGGAGAAAGGCGCCATCGGCGGCGAGCAGTCGAGCCGCAATTGGGGCTTCTGCCGGCAGCAGGGCCGCGACCCCCGGGAGATCCCGCTGACCATCGAGTCGCTGCGGTTGTGGCGCGGCATGAACGAGACGGTCGACGGCGAGACCGGGTTCCGCCCGGCCGGCGTTCTCTATCTCTCCCATGACGAGAAGTCGGCGGCACAGCGGGAGGAATGGTTGGAGTACGCACGGCCCTATCAGCTCGATACCAAGGTCATCACAGGCGATGAGCTGAAGGACCTGTTGCCGGGCGCGGCGCGGACCTGGGAGCATGGCCTCTACACCAAGAGCGACGGCCGCGCCGAACCGTCGAAGGCCACGTCCGCCATCGCCCGCGCCGTGCAGCGCCTGGGCGGCCATGTGCTGCAGGACTGCGCCGCGCGCGGACTCGAGGCTTCGGCGGGCAAGGTCTCCGCTGTGATCACCGAAAGGGGCCGGATCGCCTGCAACGCCGCGGTGCTGGCGGGCGGCGCCTGGTCGCGGCTGTTCTGCGACAGCCTGGGAATCACCCTGCCCCAGCTCACCTTCCGGTCATCGGTGTTTCGCACGGCGCCGGTCGAGAAGCCGCCGGAGACGTCGCTCTATGCCACCGGCCCGAAAGGCTTCGCCACGCGGACGCGGATCGACGGCGGCGTCACCGTCGCCCATGGCGGGCTGAGCGACGTGGATATCGGGCCGGAGCATTTCCGCTTCTTCTTCACCTTCTGGAAGGCGCTGCATGCGGAGAAGAGCGGCTTCCGCCTGCGGTTCGGCAAGCGCTTCCTGGAGCAGCTGGCGACGCCCAAGCGCTGGGCGCTGGACCAGCAGAGCCCGTTCGAGAAGGTCCGGGTGCTCGATCCCGCGCCATCGGAGGACCTGCTCGACGAGGCGATGGCCAATCTTCGCGCGGCTTTTCCGGTGTTCCAGGACGCGCAGATCCTGGACAAGTGGGCCGGCTATATCGACGCCACGCCGGATGCCGTGCCGGTGATCTCGGCGGTGGAATCCCTGCCCGGTTTCTTCATCTCCACCGGCTATTCCGGCCATGGCTTCGGCATCGGGCCCGGCGCCGGGCGGCTGATGGCGGAGCTGGTGACGGGCGCTCCGCCGGTGGTCGACCCCACACCCTACCGCTTCTCCCGCTTCTCCGACGGCAGCAGGATCGAGGCCATCGCCGGGGTTTAGGAGCGCCGTCGGCTCTCGAGCCATGCAGAAAATGCATGACTCTCCACTGGACGCACTCAACCCCATGGAGGCTGAAAACCGAGCAAGAAAATTGCCGAGCCATGCGGTTTTCGCATGGCTCGCAGGTCCGCCATCCTATCAAGCGACCGTCATACAATCAGCCCGCGCGGTACGCACCGGCGCTCAATATGCGATTCACGATGTCCAAAATCGAGGCCGCAGGGCATGCTCGCGGCGGTTGTAAAGTATATCAGGATGGTACGGGATTGCAAGGAATTTGGTCCTTCGAAGAAAATCCCCCTCTCCCCTTGGGGAGAGGGGGTAGGGAGTGAGGGTTGGTGCGCGAAAGCGGGTAAGGGACGAATAGGTTCTCACATGCGTCGGTCGCAGTTTGTACAAATGGTCGCTTGGCTGGCGCAGCGGCAAGAAAGAGCCCTCACCCCCTGCCCCCTCTCCCACACGGGGAGAGGGGGGTCAAAATCCGCTGTAACAATTCTCCCCCTTCATCCGGCCCTCGCCGGGATGATATAATGCCTGTATCCGCGGGCGCCGTTCTCGCGGCGGTCCGCGTGGTCCGACAAGGAGACCCGCGATGAATGTAGAAGCCATCTTGAAGGAAAAAGGCCGGCGCGTGATCACCATGCGCCCGAACTCCCGGCTCACGACCGTTATCCGCCGCATGCGGCTGGAGCGAATCGGCGCCATCATCCTCAGCGACGATGGCGAATCCATCGCGGGCATCCTGTCGGAGCGCGACGTGGTCAACGGGCTGGCGGAACGGGGCGCCGAGCTGCTGGACTGCAAGGCGTCCGACATCATGACTCACGAAGTGATCACCTGCGCGCCCTCGGACAATCTCAAGCAGGTCATGGTGAAGATGACCAACCGCCGGATTCGCCACGTGCCCGTGATCGACGACAACCAGCTGGCGGGCATCATCAGCATTGGCGATGTGGTGAAGCATCGCCTGGAGGAAGTCGAGTTGGAGACGACGGTTCTGCGCGACGCCTATCTGGCCGCGCATTAGAAGCAAGAGCTATCTCGCCATCTCGGACATTGCATCTGCATAGATCAATTCCAGCGGCGCTGCCTTCAAGCCCGGCGGGCCGGAAAATGGATTGTTCATGACATAGATGAAATAGAGGATGGCACCGGTGTAAGCCGCGTAGCCGGCCAGCATGGACGCGTGCAAGCGCGTGCACTCGAACACAAAGAACAGCGCCGCGACAATCAGAAAGCCGACAATGGCAATGTACCAGAAAAGCGTCGGCAGACGCGCGCTCGAGGCGAACAGCCGGTCCTGCCGGAATTCATTGATGCGGTTGAGGCTGACGAGGATGGCATCCCGAAGCGACTCCTGCCGGGGTGATCGTACCTCGAGGTTCAGGGCGCCGTCATAGATGCGATCATAGATTTCCCAGGCCTTTGGACTCAGTTTCTCGTTTGCCAGTGCCGGCCATTCGCCGTCGATGACTTCACGCGTATAGGCTTCAACCTCCCGCCGCAGCACGTCGGCTGCCGGATCGCCGAACCGCTCCAGGTTGAAATACGCCCGGGCGGTAGCCGCAGCTTCCTGTGCCACCAGCGTGCGCTGTGAAAGATATTCGGACTGCACGACCGAGAACACCAGCGCCAGGAGCAGGCCGTGCAGCGCGCCCAACCGCACACCGACAGCCATGGCCATGTCGTGGGTGCGGTCGGGAACCAGCGCCGCATGATATGTGCGGATGAGCAGGAAGGGTCCGACCGTGACAAGAACGGCGATGCCCATGAACAGCGCCGCCCCGATCACCAGCGGCAAGTCGTTGATCATTGCACCATCCCCTGCTTCGAACCGATCCCAGATTGCGCAATCCTAGCTCATCCAGCCTGCCGCTTCGATGCACAGGTTGTGGCATTGGCCCGGAGCTACTTCTCCTTAATCTACTCCGGCGCGCAGCCGAAGCGCAGCAGGTTGCCGTGGGGATCGAAGATGTAGAACTCCTTCATGTTCCAGGGGCGAACTTCAAAGCTGGAAAGCTGAGGCGCGCCGCAACCGCCGGGTCCCCGCTTTCGCGGGATGACAGTATTGAGTAGATTAACTAGGGCGGACTTTTCTCTACTGCCTCGGATGCCCTTTGAAAAACTCCCACATTGCCGCCGTCGCATCTACATTCTTGCTGGTGATCCGCGCCGGCATCCTGGAGCCGGGCCAGGAATGGCCCTTGCCCTGGAGCGTGTAGAGGTCGACCTCATGGCCGGTCTGGCAGCGGAAGCGTTCGCCGGTGGCGTCGCCCTTTTGGTAGACAGTCTCGCCCGACGATGCCGGATTGCAGCCGGAGCCGGACGCCCAGCGCACCGCGAAGTCCCGCACTCCCATGAATGGACCCTTGCCGTCATAGGCCAGCAGCTTGTCGGCGGTGCCGTGAAAGATGATCAGCGGCCGGCGCGGCGGCGCATTGCAGACCTCGAGATAGGCGCCGGAGACGAAGCCGAATGCGGCGAAGACACCGGGCGCATCGCAGGCCAAGCGCCAGGACATCTGCGCGCCATTTGAGATGCCGGTGGAGTAAATGCGGTTGCGGTCGACCGGCGCCTTCGCGGCGACAGCCTCGATCGCCGCCAGGAGGAACTTCACATCGGAATCGGTGCGGCCGGCGAAGCGCCATTTGTCGTCGAGGCCATCGGGATACAGGACGATGAAGCCCTCGCTGTCGGCGAGCGCCGAGAAGCCCGACAGCTTCTCCTGCTGGGCGGCATTGGAGCGGTAGCCGTGGATGCTGAGCACCAGGGGAAACGGCCCCCGCCCCTCTTCGGGGATATGCAGGCGGAAGCTGCGGCTTTCATCGCCGACGATGATGGTTTCCACAGTGGTTGCGGCATATGCGGCGCCGTTCAATGCGGCGGAAAGAAAGGCGCCAAGGATCAGCATGGCGGCCGATAAGACGGGCTTCATTCCGGCTCCCCGAATCATTCCGTATGCCTATAGCACGCGCCGGAGAAGTTTTCCCTGCGCGTGATGTGCGGCCGGCAATTTGCCTAAGGCCGCCACCGAGACTAGGGTCTCGCCGCAATCATGATCGTCCTTCACGACGGCAATCCGCTGACCCGCATCCGCCGCGCCTGGGTGAACCAGGGCATCGTGGCGGCCTGCATCGTCATCTTCATCCTGCAGCTGCTGAACAGCTTCGACTGGCCACTCTATGCGTTCTACCCCGGCCAACTGCGGGACTGGGCGACGGAGCCCGGCCCGCTGCGTGGCCTCGCCGGCCTGGTGACCCATCTGTTCCTTCATGGCGATCCCCTGCATCTCGCCAGCAACCTGCTCGCCCTGCTGGTGTTCGGCAACAATCTGGAGGACGCGCTGGGCCATAGCCGTTACCTGCTGTTCTATCTCCTGTCCGGCGTCTGCGCCGCGGCGGCGCAGGGCCTGCTCGGCGATCCGACCGTGCCGATGATCGGCGCCAGCGGCGCGATCTCGGCGGTCATGGGCGCCTATCTGATGCTGCATCCCCGCGCCCGCATGCTGATCCTCGCCTTCAATATCGCGCCGGTCCTGGCGCCGGCATCACTGGTGGTGGGCTTTACGATCCTGGTCAACATCGCCATGGCCTATGACGTGACGCTGCTGTCTCCGGGGGGACCTGTGGCCGACCTGATGCGCATCGCCTGGTGGGCCCATGTCGGCGGCTTCGCCGCGGGCCTGCTGCTGTTGCTGTCGCTGAAGCCGCGGGATGTGCCGCTGTTCCAGCCGCCGCCGCCCCTCCCCGCACGGACGTTGCGCTGGCTCGGGCGGATCGTGCCGACGCTGGCCTGGCCCGGCGAGCGGCCGGTCGAGGAGGCGGCGACCGGCGCCGCTTCCCTGCCCTGGCAGGACCGGCCGCTGGGAGCGAAGCTGCTGTTCATCGCCAAGGCGATGTTCTACGTGCTGCTGATTTTTGTGCTCATGCGTTATCTGCGTTAGCCTTAGGAGGAACTGAATCCATGTTCGCGAAGCAGAAATCCACCGGCGGCCGCAAACCCAAGGCAAAACCCGCCGGCCGCTTGAGCCTGCCGCTGAAGGGCGGCTGCCATTGCGGCGCGCTGCGCTACCGCGTGACTGCCATGCCCAAGGACAGCGGCTATTGCCATTGCGCCGATTGCCAGAAGACGACCGGCGCCCCGACGACCGCCTGGTTTGCCGTCGGTGCCACCGACTTCAGTTACGTGAAAGGCGCGCCATCGGTCTACAAATCTTCGGCTTGGGGGCAGCGGGAGTTCTGCGGCGTTTGCGGCTGCCAGATCTTGTACCGGCCGCAGAAACGGGCGCGGAGGGTGACCGTCAATGCGCCGACCCTGGACAAGCCGGGCGCGGTGCCGCCGCGGCGGCACATCTTTGACAGCAGCCGCATCGCCTGGTTCGACACGACGGATGATCTGCCGCGCAAGCCGCGCGGCTGAAGTGGCACGTATCTGGCGCTAACCGGCGCGGCGCGATGGCACGGGCGGCGCGGCTTCTTCGTCGCCGGACTGGAACACATCGACAGTTGCCACCAGGGCCTGTACTTGCCCATCGACGGCACTAACCGACGCCGTGGTCTCTTCGACCAGGGCCGCGTTGCGCTGCATCATCAATTCGATCTGGGTGATGGATTCATGCATTTGCTGCACGCCTGACGACTGCTCCTGGGAGCCGTTGGTGATCACCGCTACTGTATCGGCGGCCTGCGCCAGGGACGACGAGATTTCGGCCAGCGCGGCGCCGGCCTTGGTCACGAGATCGACGCCCTGGGTCACGGACCGGCTGCTCTCGAGAATAAGCTGGCGGATCGACTTGGATGAATCGGCCGAACGCTGCGCCAGCGCGCGCACTTCGTTGGCAACCACCGCGAAGCCGCGGCCGGCATCGCCGGCGCGAGCGGCCTCGACCGCCGCATTCAACGCCAGCAAGTTGGTCTGGAAGGCGATCTCGTCGATGATGCCAACGATCTGCGACACCTGCGCGGCGGAGGACTCGATGCGCTGCATCGCCGACGCGGCATCGCGCGTGACCGCAGCGCCGCGCTGGGCCGCCGACGCAGCCTCATCGGTCAGCGCGCGGCCGTGCCAGGCCTGGTCGGCGTTGCGCTGGATCGACGTTGCGAGCTGGCGCATGGCCTGGGCCATCTCTTCAATGCTGGATACCTGTTCTTCGGTGCGGGTCGACAGATCACCGGTGCCGCTGGCGATTTCCGCCGTCGCCGACTTGATCGCGGTGGCGCTGGCGGCAACCTGCTCGATGATGTGGAACAGTCGCGCGGCCGTGCTGTTGGCGCTGACCTGCAGCTTGCCCAGATCGCCCTTGTAGCCTCGGGATACGCGTTTGCTGAGATCGCCGTCGGCCCAGGCCGCCATGACGCCGCCGAGTTCAGCGAGCGCGCCGCCGATCGTCTCCGCCAGCCGGTTCATGTTCTCGGCGATGCGGCGCTTGAAGCCGGCGGTCGCCTCGACCTGGATACGCCGCGAGAAATCGCCGGTGGCCGCAGCCTCGACCATGGCGTTGATATCCTGCTGCATGGCGATCTGCGCCGTGGAGTCGATCAGCTCCACCATCCAGCCGAGATGATCGCCGGTATCACTGACGATGGCGTTGGCCAGGAGATCCAGGGTGCGGGCGCCCAGGGCGACGCGCTTGCGCAGATGCACCTCCGCCTCGGCCGTGCTCTTGCCGAGCTGGTGCAGATCGGGCAGCAGCCGGCTCAACTGGAGGCTGTCGAGCGCGGCGCCGGAGAAGGCCGGAAACACCGCGCGCATGTCCGCTTCGGATTCGGCAAAGAACTGGCGCGCGGCCTTGTTGGCGTGAATGAGGCCGCCATCGGGCGCGGTCATGACGGCGACGGTCGACGCGTTGTCGAATGCGGCTTGCGCCTGCACCGCCCTGACGCCGGTATCGCGGATGATCGAGAGGGACCGGGCCATGGCGCCGATTTCGTCGCCGCTGCTGCGAGCCGGTATCTCTATATTCTGCTCGCCCGCGGCCAGGCGTCCCATGATTGCCGTCATGCCGCGGACAGGGTTGGCGATCAGCCGATCGACGATCCAGCCGACAAGCAGCACCAACAACAGCGCAGCGCCAACGCCAAAGGCAATGGTTCCGAGTAACGACTGTTCGAGGGCAATGTTTTGGTTGCTCATGTCCCATACGACCGCTACCACGCCGAGAAGCTGGGTCGCATCCCGTTCGTTGACGACTGGCCAGGCTATCAAGTGGCTATCGGGAGTATCGACCGTCCGGCCTGACCGCTGCCGCAATACCTCCGCGGCAATCGGCTGCAGCGAGTCAAGAGAGAAGTCCGGGTGGTTAGCGGAAACATATCGTTTGATCCGCTTGCCATCCGCCTCGAAAACCGCCAACCCGATGACCTCGAGCTCGGCCGAAAGCGCCAGGTCCTCCGATCCTTCGTTCATCGAATTCTGCACCGTGCGGTTACGCGCCCGGCTCGCTTCAGTGATGCCGATGATGTCATTAAAGACGACGTCGATGCGGGCTCTGGCATCCTTGGCCATCGCCTCGGCGACTTGGCGCGCCATGAGCTGCGTCAACAGTTCCTGCGAGGTCAGTGCCGTGCCGACGATACGCTGTTGCTGTTCCCCATACTGGGTGACGATCTGGAATCCGGTCGCAATACCACTGATCATCAGCAGCGCCGCCAGCACCTTGGCGCGAATGCCCAGGGCCGCGTCCGTCCCAATCATCTCATACCAGCGCCGCTTGACCATGCGGAGTTTTTCTCTTGTGAACCGATTGTAGAACTGGAGACGACCGGCAGCGCCGAAACGCCCGCCGATCGCCTATCTTTGAACGGAAGATTACGGAGCTCTAGGAATCTTCTGAGCCCTTCTCGATCTTCACAATCTGCGCCGTGACGGGATCGATATAGATCTCAAGGACGATCTCGTCGCTCATCGACACCTGCGCTTCGTAGCAGCCGTCGTCGATCTCGAGCAGGAATTCCTCTTCGATGATCTTGGCATACTTCGCCTTGATCTCATCGGCGCTGACCCACTGATCCTGAGGCGCGGCGGTGCAGAGATCCTCGTCCGCACGGGCAGCGCCGGCGGCAAAGCCGAGGGCGCCGGCACAGAGGGCAATCACAAAATGCTTCGTCATTCATTTTCTCCGAGGACAGGTGGCTTGCGGGCATGGCGGTGGACCGGCGCGGAGATTCCGCAGGGCGGAATTCGCCTTACCACCGGCTACCATATGAACGTATGACGAAAAGCTTAAAGAAGCCTAAAACACGCGCGAAGATCGCTAGGTGTTTTTCCCCAAGAATTACACGGCCTTAAAAGGTGCAACGGCTAGACGCGCAGGGCGGCGGTCCGCCCGGCCGATACGCCAGTGCGGTAGGCGCCGTGGCAGGTGCCGAAGGAATCTATCGAACAGGCTTCTCCGGCGAAGAAGAGCCGGCCGTCGATAGGTTCGGCCAGGATGCCGCGGGCGCCGGCATGGCCGGGCCGGGCGGCCGAATAGGCGCCGCGGGACCAGGGATCGGCGAACCAGCCGGTGGCGACGGCGTTACCGAGACGGGGGCGGACGCCGCTGCCGAACATGGCCACCAACTCGCCGATGACGAAGTCGATCATCGCCCGGTCGCCGGCGAGCTCCAGTTCCTCGGCCAGGTCGCCGCCGAGATAGCCGCCGACCATGCTGCGCCCGAAGGGCTTGAAAGAGAGGCTGGCGACGCGCCGCCGGTCGGCGCTGGCGGTGCCGTAACTGGTATCGGGCATGCCGAAGGGGTCGCCCTCGACGGCGATGAACACCTTGTTGGCGGTGCCGACCTTGATGCCGGCGATCGCCTCCCGTTTAGCCGGCGGCAGCGGCGGCTCGAAGCGCAGGCCGCCCGCCTGCAGCACGCTCGGCGGCAATGTGACGATGACGGCGCCGGCGGTCAGATTCCCTGACGGCGTTTCCACGCCAATATCCTTGCCGCCCCACCGCACGAGTGTCGCCGGCGTGCTCAACCGCACCGGCAGCCCCGCACCGTAGCGCGTGACCAGGGCGCCATATCCCCCGGGCACCGGCCAGTCATTGCCGGTATCGCGGTAGCGGGAGTAGTCGAGGGTCGACAGCTCATGACTCTCGACGCCGCAGGCCCAGGTCACGATGGCGTCGAACAGCGTGCGGAAGGGGCCGCCGCCGATCACGCTGGACGCCGGCACGTCGCGGCCGGCTTCTCCGACGGCGGCGATGGAATCGAACCAGCCGCCGATGGCGTCGTCCCATTGGGCGCTGTCGCCCTCGCCTATCCAGCGGTCGCCGATGCGGCTTTGCCAGACCGGATTTTCCTCGAGCACGGCGATCCCCAGATTTCGGGCGATCTCGCGCCAGGGATTTTCGTCGGCGGAATGAAGCCAGCCGCAGCCGCGGTCGATCGGCACGCCGAAGCTGGCGCTTTCCGTCCAGGCGCGGCCGCCGATGCGGTCGCGCGCCTCCAGGATGATCGCCTTGCGGCCGAGATCGATCAGCGTGCGGGCCGCAGCCAGGCCGGCGGCGCCGGCGCCGATCACGATGACGTCGTGGGTAGGCATGATTGCGGATGAAAATCTGTCGCGACGATCAGCCTTGCAGCCGCACTTCGATCTGCTGCAGCCGGTTCAGCAGCGCCGCCTGCAGCTGATCGACCTTCTCGTGGAGATGCGACACTTCGAGCTCAGCCTTCAGATTGACGTCATATTCGATATCGGTGCGGATGCGGTCCTTGGCCGACTGGCGATTCTGACTCAGCAGCACGATCACCGAAAGGAAGATCGCCTCGAGCGATACGCACATGGTCAGAAGGCCGAAGGGAAAGGGATCGAAGGACAGCAATCCCGGAACGGTGTTGAGACCGATCCAGACCAGGAACCAGCCGGCATGCAGGGCGAGGAACAGCAAACTGCCGCTGAAGGCGGCAATGGTATCGGTGAGGCGCTCCAATACCGTTACCTTGGTCTCCATTTCCTCGTTGGCATTGCGCGTCGCCATCTGCCGCAGGCGGTTGGTGGTGGCGCGCATGCGCCCGCCCATGACCGCCATCATGTCCAGCGCTGCGTCCGGGCGGCGGCGGATGAAATCCGTGAGCGTCGCGCGATCAAGGATGAGCAGCTGGGCATCCTCCAGCACCGTGGCCCGGGCATTGCGCGCCCCCTGATCCAGCAGCGACAGCTCGCCGAACAGGTCGCCGCGGGAGGCTTTGGTCAGCAGGAGCTTTTGGCCGAGCTTGTCGGTGGTGGTCAGTTCCACCTCGCCGGAGCAGACCACATACATGCGGTCGCCGGGTTCGCCTTCCTGGAAGATCCGGTGCCCGGCCGGAAAATTGGCCTGCTCCATCATCTGCGCCAGGGCGGCGCGCTCGTCCGCATCAAGCAATTGGAACAGGGGCACTTCGGCAAGCAGGGAAACCAGAGGCGACATGCGGATCGATCCCATTCTCTGAACCAGGACTGAGGGCGACAATAGCAGCCGGCGGCGGGGGCCGTCAGCGCCTCATTAACCATGTTTATCAATGCACTGTGTGTTGCGCGGCGAACGCAGAGTATGCGATTCTACGGATAGGCGGCGCATCGACTTCCGGGCAACGGAGGCGGCGTCCCCTGGAGGAGTCAAAGTCATGTTGCTGCAACGGTATCTGTTGCCGGCGCTGCTGGCACCCGCAATGTTGCTCTCAGCATTCGCTCTCGCTGCGCCCGCCGGGCTGCGCGACGATGGCAGCGACGTGGATGGCGAGTTCAAAGGCGGTGACGAGGTCGACGGTTTTCTCCGCGCGGGAGACGATCGGCTCGTTCTCGACTATGCCTATGCCATCGAGGAGCGGCGGATCGATGGCGCTGTGCGCACCGGCGAGCGGCCGGTCCCCTTCACAACCGATCAAACGCGCGTCGTCGTTTTCCTCACCGACCGTCCAATCCCGGAAGAGGCGCGCGGCGACATTGCCAAGATCCATGAATTGGCGAATGCCCGCAAGTTCCAAGGGCTGGAGGTCTCGTTCGATTCAGCGGGCCGGAAACCTACCTGGACGGGCCGTTTGCTGCTGGGCCTGGACGCGGCCAACCAGGTTTTCCGCCCCCGCAGCGGGCAGAAGAACTTCCAGCTCGAGGATTTCCGGTACCGCGGCAACGAAATCAGGGGCCAAATCCTGGTCGGCCGCGGCTTGCCGCTGTTCGACCGGAATGGCCTGCGCACTGGCGAGAAGTTCACTTTCTCGGTTGAATTCGATCTGATCGTCGATCAGGCCTCCTCGCCCACCAATACGCTGGAGCGCAGCGAGGCCCAGAACACGCCGCAGGCGGAGATTCTCCTGTCCGCGATCGACGCCCTCAAGCGCAACGACCTCGACAAGTTCCGGGGGCTGACGGCTGCGAACAGCGAGATCCGGTACCTGGTGCAGAGTCCCAACGACGCCGCCTACGCGGCGGCCCTGATCAACTACCTGCCGCCGACTGAGGACAAACTCCGGTCCAGCATCAGCAAGATCGTGTTCTACGGCGACCGCGCCGCCCTTGTGATGCAGCACCCCGCCGGCGGCCTCCGGGAGTTCATCTTCGAGAAGGAAGACGGGCAGTGGAAGCTCAGTCAGGGCTGAGCTGGCAGGAACGCCCACGTCGCACGCCCGTACAGCCCGACTGAGCCCGTTACTCCCCGGCCGCGGCGAGTCCGACGACCGCCCGGTCCGGTCCCTGGAAACGCCGGTCGTGGCGCAGCGCCGGGACCATGGACCGCGCCTCCGCCACCTTGGCCGGATCGACTTCCGCGATGATGTAGCCCGGCTGCTCGCCGCCATCGGCGACCACCTCGCCCCAGGGATTCACGATCAGGGAGTGGCCGTAGGTGCGCTTTCCTTCGGCATGGGTGCCGCCCTGGTTGGCGGCGAAGACCCAGCAGCCGGTCTCGATGGCGCGGGCGCGCTGCAGCACGTGCCAATGGGCCTTGCCGGTGGTGTGGGTGAAGGCCGCTGGGATGCTGAGGAAGCTGGCGCCGGCCTGGGCCAGGGCGCGATGGAGATAGCCGAAGCGGAGGTCGTAGCAAATCGTCAGGCCCAGCAGGCCCCAGGGGGTCGGCGCCAGCACCGCCCGGTCGCCGCCCTGAACCGTGGTGGATTCGCGGTAGGTTTCGCCATTGGCGAGATCGACGTCGAACAGATGGATCTTGTCGTAGCGCGCGACGATGCCACCGGCGGGATCGATCACCAGGCAGCGGTTGACGATCTTGCCGGTACCGGTTTCCTTGAGCAGGACGGAGCCGACGACGATCCAGGCGCCGGTCTCCCGGGCCAGGGCGCGGAACGCCGCGACGCCGGGGTCGCTGGCTTCCGGCATCGCTTTTTTCAGCACCAGGTCGTTGTCAGGCTCGAACAGCGTGACCATCTCCGGCAGCTGGATCAGCTCGGCGCCGTCCTTGGCGGCCTCCCGGATGTACTTCGACACCGCCTCGATGCTCGGCGCCATTTCGCGCTCGGCGCAGTTCTGCACGCACGCAACCCGGAATCTGCCCGCCATCGATGCCTCCGCTGTCACTTGAGACCCAGCTTGTGCCGCGAACCGGTTGGATTTATTACTTCCGGCCGGGCGGCGCGGGCATTCTTGACCGTCATCGGCCCCGAGGGCAAGCCGCCTTTAAGCCCAGTCCAGCGATGCGGCGCCGGGTTAGCTCAGAGGTAGAGCAACCGCCTTGTAAGCGGTAGGTCGTCGGTTCGATTCCGACACCCGGCACCAGATTACTATCTGAAATAATTTAATAAAATCACGATGTCGAATGCCTTTATTACACTGCGTTGCGTCCAGATTCCGTGGTCTGGACGCACCTCGCCAATGCGGGGACGATGAGCTGAGCGAGCGTTTTTTTGGTGCAGGCGCGACGCGCGCCAACTCACTCAGTCACACCATTGTCGAGTGTCTGGAAAGCTGCATCGCGATGCACGATTTCGGGACCGATGTCCCCAGGGGGTGGCTCTGGAGCCGAGGGGGCCGTGGGGTCCCATGCACTCGCGCGCGGCAGCCAAAGGAATAGAGAGCAATCGGGCGCAGTCTAACAACAAGCTGGGTGCCGAAAGCTGGCCCGCGGACGATTGATTTTGAGCGGGGGCGTAGAGGCGACAGAGCCCCCTCATGTACTCCTAAAGCGCACTAAAGCCGTGATCCCCCTCGGCCCCCCACGGCCTTGATCTGCGCGATGTG
>JBJXDY010000011.1:0-39663 GCA_046154965.1 Dongiaceae bacterium
CCGGGGGCGGCGCCGGCCGAGCCAGGCGGGCACTTCACGGCCGAGATAGAAGACCGCCAGCAGCACGCCGACGCCAATGAGCAGCCAAAACATGATCTCGACGATGCGGGCCAGCCATTCCGGCGGGTTCCAGCCCTGGGGCAGGTCGATCGGCTCGATCTTCCGGTCTTCCGGCAGCGTGGCCTGCAGATCCTCAGGCGCATAAGCCTTGGCCAGCGGCTCCCGCAGTTCCGGCGGCAGGCGGGAGAGGTCCTGGAGATCGGGTACTTCGCCGGCGCTGTCCTCCACCTCCTGCGCCTGGGCAGCGCTCGCTGTCTGACCGTCAGACAGCCCCCACAACAGACACAAGACGGCCAGCGATAGCCGCGCGCAGCCCGCCGCTGCCGCCATCCGACCGCCGATGGAAGACCCCTGCGCCATATACCCCGATATCGCCCAGCTTGGAGGCAAAAGAAAGGCCCGGTCGCGTGGCGCGCCGGGCCCAATAGCAAACCCGATTGGCGGCCGCGTCTAGGCGCGGTCACCAACCGCGGCAATCAGATAGTCCTTCGGCAACGGCGTCTCCAGGCTCGGTCTGCCGAAGAAATAGCCCTGCAGATACTTCACGCCTTCGCCGATCAGGAAGGTCGCATCCTCCTGTGTTTCCACGCATTCGGCCACCGTCTCCATGCCGTAGGTGTCGGCGAGGCCCAGCAGATTGCGGATGAAGAGCTGGTTGTCCACATTGCCGGCCAGATTCTTCACGAAGGAGCCGTCGATCTTGACGATATCAAGGGTCAGCGCCTTCAGATGGCGGAACGAGGTGTAACCGGCGCCGAAATCATCGACAGCCACGCGGCAGCCGAGTTCCCGGATGGTCTGCAGGAAGCGCGCGGACTCCTCGATATCGATCAGCGCCGAGGTCTCCGTCACCTCGACGATCAGGCGCTTGGCCACGTCGGGACGGCCCTTCAGCAGCGCCGACATGCGGCGCAGCCAGCTTTGATCGGACGCCGTCAGGCCGGAGATGTTGATGGCCAGCTGCAGCTGCGGGTTCTCGGTCAGGAAATCCAGCGCCAGGTCCAACACATGGCGGTCCACCATGCGCACCAGGCCGAGCTGCTCGATCACGGGCACGAACACGCCGGCGGGTACGATCTGGCCCTGTTCGTCGCGCATGCGCAGCAGGCATTCGTAGAAGACCGGAACCTCGCTGTCGGAATTCACTACCGGCTGGAAGGCGAACTGCAGGCGGTGATCGCGCAGCGCCTGCTTCACTTGATTGCCGATGATGAGATTCTGGCGGTGCACTTCGCCCTGGCGCACCGACATCTGATAGGGAATGAAGCGGTCACGGCCCAGCATCTTGGCCTGCTTCAGCGCTGTCTCGCCCTTGGCCATCACATCGACGGCCGTGGTGGAGAGCTCGCTGAACAGCACGCCGCCGATGGAGACGGAAACATGGGTCTCCGCATCGCCGGCCTGCACCGGTTGGTCGCGCACCGACAGAAGGATTCGTTCGGCGGCCCGCCCCATCTGCCCTTCGGAGCATTGGCCGAGGATGACGCCGAAGCGGTCGCCGCTGATACGGCCAATCACGTCGCTGGCGCGCAGCACGCGATCGAGCCGCTGACCCACCGCCAGCAGCACGGCATCGCCGGCCTCAGGCCCGAGGGTGTTGTTGATGACCGACAGCTTGTCGACGCCGATCACCAGATAGGCGCCAGGAATTTCGGCGCGGCGGTTGTACTCGATGGCGTGGTCCAGCGCCTCGCGCAGGCGCACGTGATTGAGATGACCGGTCAGCTCGTCGAAGCTGGCCATGCGCTCCAAGCGCGCCTCGTGATTCTTGCGCGCCGTGATCAGGCGCAGGCTGCCCACCAGACGCTGCGGCATGCCGTTGCCGGCGCGGATCACGCTGCCGCGGTCATGCACCCACACAAATGCGCCATTGTCGGAGCGGATGCGGTACTCGCAATCATAGGGCGTGTTGTCGCTGACATGGGCCGAGAGCGACTTTAGCCGCAGCGGAATATCCTCGGGATTGACCCGCTGCAGGAACTTTTCGCCGCGTTTCAATGGTTCGGGGTCTTCACCGAAGATCTGCGCGCCCTGGCCTGCCCAGACAATGTTATCGGTGGTCAGATCCCAATCGTAGAAAAGATCCCCAGCCGCCATGACGGCCTGCTGAATCCAGTCGGCCATCTCCGGTTGGCGTGCCATGTCTGCGCCGTTACGCATTAAACAATGCTCCTGAACGGATCGACCCCTGTAGCGGCCGATACCTAGTCTGAGTTGTAGGCAGGATAGGGAGTGCGCTTTAACAAGTCCTGAACAACGGCCGGCAAAATCCCTATCCTGGGTCGCCATCCAACCGCTAAGTCCATGGCCGGCAAGCATTGTCACGGTTTGCTGCAAAGCCTGGAAAAATCTCGAAAATATATATGTGACAGCTTCTACGGGCGGCCATTACCGGTTTCTGTTTGCCCCGGCGGCGGCGGCAAATGGTCTCGTGAGAATGCTGTGGCATTTCCGGTTAAGCACGCAAGAAGATTAACAGCCGTGAACCAATTCCCTAAGCGGTCTGTCCTTGAGTGGCCGGGAAATTGAAGCAAGAAGAGATAGAGACCCAGGCCCGGAGTTCGTAAATGCCGCTGATCGACCTGCTGTCCCGCCAGCCCGCCGCCGCCCCGTCGATCCTCAGCCCCGACCGGCCGCCGCTGACCTATGGCGCTCTGGCCGGGCTGGCCGGGCAGACTTTGGCGGCCCTCAATGGCCAGGGCATCGGCCGCCGGGACCGGGTGGCGATCGTGCTGCCCAACGGCCCGGACATGGCCAGCGCCTTCCTGGCGATCGGCGCCGGGGCGGCCACGGCACCCTTGAACCCGGCCTACCGGGCCGACGAGTTCGACTTCTATCTACGGGACCTGGAACCCAAGGCGCTGGTGGTCCAGGCCGGCGTGGAGACCCCGGCCCGCGATGCCGCCCAAAAGCTTGATATCGCGGTCGTCGAACTGGTCCCCGATCCGGCGGCCTCCGGGCTGTTCCGGCTCGAGATCCCGGCTGGAGGTGGCGCGCCGCTGTTCTCCGGCCCCGAGGACGATGCCCTTCTGCTCCACACCTCCGGCACCACTTCGCGGCCGAAGCTGGTGCCGTTGTCGCAGCAGAACATCCTGGCCTCGGCGAACCACATCGGCCAGACACTCGCTCTGGCGCCCGGGGACCGCTGCCTCAACATCATGCCGCTGTTCCATATCCACGGCCTGATCGGGGCCGTGCTGTCCACCATCGCCGCGGGCGGCAGCGTCTTTTGCACGCCGGGATTCAACGCCCTGAAGTTCTTCGCCTGGCTCGGTGAGTCCCAGCCCACCTGGTACAGCGCCGTGCCGACCATGCATCAGGCGATTCTGGCCCGCGCCGAGCGCAACCGGGAGATCCTGGAGCGGCGCAAGCTGCGCTTCATCCGCTCCTCCTCCGCCTCGCTACCGGCGCCTGTCATGAAAGAACTGGAGTCCGTGTTCGGCTGCCCGGTCATCGAGTCCTACGGCATGACCGAGGCCTCCCACCAGATTACCAGCAATCCGCTGCCGCCCGCTGCGCGCAAGCCGGGCTCGGTCGGCCGCGCTGCCGGGCCGGAGGTCGCGATTCTGAGCGAGGACGGCCGGAAACTGCCGCCCGGCGAGACAGGCGAGGTTGTTATCAGAGGATCTAACGTGACATCAGGCTATGTCGCCAACGACAGCGCCAACGCGGCCGCCTTCACCAACGGCTGGTTCCGCACCGGCGATCAGGGCGTGTTCGATGCCGAGGGCTATCTCACTATCACCGGCCGCCTGAAGGAGCTGATTAACCGCGGCGGCGAGAAGGTCTCGCCGCTGGAGGTGGATGCGGTGCTGCTCGGCCACCCGGCGGTAGCGCAAGCGGTCACCTTCGCCCTGCCCCATGAAAAGCTGGGTGAAGAGGTGGGTGCGGCCATCGTGTTGCGCGAGGGGGCGGCGCTGACCGAGCGCGAGCTGCGGGATTATGCCGCCCAGCGCTTGGCGGATTTCAAGGTGCCGCGGCGCGTGCTGTTCCTCGATGAAATACCGAAGGGCGCCACCGGCAAGCTGCAGCGCATCGGCCTCGCCGCCAAGCTGGGCCTCGGCGCATGAAGATCTGCATCTATGGCGCCGGCGCCATCGGCGGCCTGCTGGGCGCCAAGCTGGCCCTGGCCGGCGAGGACGTCACGCTGATCGCCCGCGGCCCTCATATGGCGGCGATGAAGTCGAAGGGTCTGCGGCTCCGCATCGACGGCCAGGAGCTGACGGCCCATCCGGCGGTCACCGACGATCCCGCCAAGGCCGGCCCGCAGGATTATGTCATCGTCACCCTCAAGGCCCATTCGGTGGCGCCGGTCGCGGCGGCAATGCAGCCTCTGCTGGGCCCGCAGACCGCCGTGGTCACGGCCATGAACGGCATTCCCTGGTGGTACTTCCACGCCCATCCCGGCCCCCACGCCAATCACCAGCTCAAGACCCTGGATCCCGACGGCAGCCTGTGGCGGCTGATCCCGCCGGAGCGCTGCATCGGCTGCGTGGTCTATCCCGCGGCGTCCGTGGTCGAGCCCGGCGTGGTGAAGCATGAGTATGGCAACCGCTTCATGCTGGGCGAGCCCGATGGCACCATGTCGGAACGGGCCAAACGTTTGTCGGACGCGCTGACCGCAGCCGGCTTCAAGGCGCCGGTGCGGCCGCGCATCCGCGACGATATCTGGGTCAAGCTGTGGGGCAATCTCAGCTTCAATCCTGTCAGCGCGCTCACGCAGGCAACGCTGGTCAAGATCGCCACCGATCCCGGCACGCGCACGGTCATCCGGCGGATGATGGAAGAGTCCGAGCAAGTCGCCAATGCGCTCGGCATCAAGTTCGGCATCGATGTGGAGACCCGCATCGGCTGGGCCGCAGATGTGGGCGAGCACAAGACCTCCATGTTGCAGGATCTGGACCTCGGCCGGCCGATGGAAATCGACGCGCTGCTCGGCGTGGTTGCGGAGATGGGCGATCTCGTCAACATCGACACGCCGCTCCTCGACGCCATCCTCGCCCTGGTCATCCAGCGGGCGCGGGTGGCGGGGTGTTACAAGTAAGAGTGTCGCTGGAGTTTGTTCGCCTCTGTGAAAAAAGAATTTGCATTCCAATGTTTCTCCCCCTCGCGAAAGCGGGGGCCCAGGAGAAGCAGGGCGCTCTGCCACTCCTGGATCCCCGCCCCCGCGGGGAAAACAACAAAGTGTATTCCGGTTTGAGCCGAGCGCTCTCTAGCTTCGCCGGGCGACGATGAAGATGCGGCGGAACGGAAACAATGTGCGGCCGTCCGGCTCCGGCGGATAGGCCTTCGCAACGAGATGCCGGTAGTCCGCCGTGAAGGCCTCGCGATCGGCGCCCTCCAGTGCATCGAGATAGGGCCGCAGCGCCGTGCCCTTGGTCCACTCCACAATGGGATCGGGGCCGGTGAGTACATGCAAATACTCCGACTCCCAGATATCGATTTCGCGCGCCTCCACTGTCAGCGCGCGATGATAGAAAGCGGGCTCATGCACGGGATTGATGCCTTGCACGCCAGCAAGCCGGCTTTCCCAACGTTCGCTCGCGGCGGCTTTCAGCATCAGCCGGTGGGACGGTGACTCGTGATTGCGCGGCATCTGCACCGCTAGCACGCCGTCCTTGGCCAACAGTGACAGCAACCGCGGAAACAAGTTTCCGTGATCGGGCAGCCAGTGCAGCACCGCGTTGCCGAAGATCACGTCCAGCGGCCGGTCCGGCCGCCAATCGCCGGCATTGGCGAGACTGAAATTCAACGCCGGCGCCACCTCCCGCGCTTTCGTCAGCATGTCCGGCGAGGAGTCGACGCCGTACACATAGGCGTCGGGCCAGCGCTTCTTCAGCTCCAGCGTCAGATGCCCCGTGCCGCAGCCGAGATCGCAGACGGTGCGGGGCTGCGCGGCATCGATACGGCCCAGCAGATCGATCGCCGGCCGGAAACGGTGATCCGAGAATTTCAGATACTGCGCCGGGCTCCAGCTCATGCCGCGCCGCCTTTCACCTCGCCAACCGGCGGCCAGAGCCAGGCAGCGCCGCGCACGCCGCTGGAATCGCCATGCATCGCCCGGCGTAGCGGCGTGTCGACCCGGTCGGAGAACACCCAGCGGGTCCAGAGCCCCGGCACGTTCTCATACAGCCGCGCGATGTTCGACAGGCCGCCGCCGAGCACGATGACCGAGGGATCGAGGATGTTGATGACCGTGGCCAGGCAGCGCGCCAGCCGGTCCTCATAGCGGGCCAGCGCCGCTTCCGCCCGCGCCTCACCGGCCCCGGCGCGGCTTAGGATTTCCTGAACATTCGCGGCGGGATTCGCGGTCGCGTTGTATTCCTGCAGCATGCCCGGCCCGGACAGCAGCGTCTCCACGCAGCCGAAACGGCCGCAATAGCAGGCCGGTCCCGGCCGCTCGTCGTCGCGGGGCGTCTGCATCGGGATATGACCCCACTCGCCGCCGATGGCATTGGCGCCGCGCCAAGCCTCGCCGCGGACGGCGATGCCGCCGCCGACGCCGGTGCCGATGATGACGCCGAAGACCATTGCGGCCCCGGCGGCGGAACCGTCGGTCGCCTCGGAGACCGCCAGGCAATTGGCGTCGTTCTCCATGCGCACGGCCCGGCCAAGGGCGGCCGCGAGATCGCGGTCGAACGGTTTTCCGTTGAGCCAGGTGGAGTTGGCGTTCTTCACCAGCCCGGTGGCCGGCGAGATGGCGCCGGGCATGCCCACCCCCACCGTGGCCGTCTCGCCCAGCTCCTGCTCCGCCTGGCCAACCAGCCCGGCGATGGCGGCAATGGTGCCGCGATAATCGTTCTTGGGTGTCGGCTGCCGCCGGCGCAGCAGCTCACGCCCATCGGGCCCCAGGGCGATGGCCTCGATCTTGGTGCCGCCGAGATCGATGCCGATGCGGTAGCGCGGTGCGGGCGAAGCCATGGGAATCCTGCGGGGAATCGACCCTGTTTCCCTTATGACGGGCATTCCGATGGTGTCAAACCGGAATACCCTAGCCCGTTCATCCGGCTTGCGAAAAAGGCCCCCTGGACGGTACAAACCGGCTCCCCGATGAGGAAGGATGATTTCGATGGACGGCGACCGTTTGAGGCTTGCCATGCAGCGCTCCGGCCGCCTGTCGGATGCCAGCTTCGAGCTGCTGAGCAAATGCGGCCTGCATATCTCCCGCAGCCGCACCGAGCTGTTCTGCCGCATCGAGGAGCTGCCGATCGATCTGCTGCTGGTGCGCGACGACGACATCCCCGGCTTCGTCGAGGAGGGCGTCTGCGATCTTGGCATCGTCGGCGAGAATGTGGTGGAGGAGAAGCGCCGCGCTGCCAGCGACGGCTTCAAGACCGGCACCATCCTGCCGCTGGGATATGCCCGCTGCCGGCTGGTGCTGGCGGTGCAGGAAGGCCGGAAGTTCGACGACCTCAGCGACCTGAAGGGCCTGCGCATCGCCACCACCTACCCGGCCTCGCTGAAAGCCATGCTGACCGCCGCCAAGGTGGAGGCGGAGATCGTGGTCATGAATGGCTCGGTCGAGGTGGCGCCCCGGCTGCATATCGCCGACGCCATTTGCGACATCGTGCAGACCGGCGCCACGCTGGAGGCCAATGGCCTGAAGCCGGTGCATACGCTGCTGGACAGCCAGGCGCTGCTGATCGGCCGCAAGGACCGGCTCACCGGCGCCAAGGCGCAAATCGCCGAGCGGCTGATCAAGCGCATCCAGGGTGCCCTGAAGGCATCCGAAGCGAAATACATCATGCTGCATGCGCCGCGCTCGGCGCTGCCGGCCATCGCGCGCATCCTGCCGGGCGCGGAATCGCCGACCGTCCTGCCGCTGGAGAGCATGCCGGACAAGGTGGCGGTGCATGCGGTCAGCCGCGAGAGCGTGTTCTGGGAAACGATGGAGCAGCTCAAGGCCGCCGGCGCCAGCGCCATTCTGGTGCTGCCCATCGAGAAGATGATGGATTGAGTCATGGCCTCGGTCGCAGTCGTCGATAGCGGCGGCACGAACATCAACTCGGTGCTGTTTGCGCTGGAGCGCCTGGGCGCGCCGGCAAAGCTGACCGCCGACCCCGCGGAGATCAGTGCTGCCAGTCACGTATTGCTGCCGGGTGTCGGCGCCGCAGGCCCGGGCATGGCCAAGCTGCATCAGAAGGACCTCATTCCCTGCCTGCGCGGCCTGCGCCAGCCGGTCATGGGCGTCTGCCTGGGCATGCAGCTGCTGTTCGAGCGCTCCACCGAAGGCAATGTGGAATGCCTGGGCCTGCTGAAGGGCGAAGTGCGCCGCTTCAAGGACGGGCCGGACATGACCGTGCCCCATATGGGCTGGAACGACGTAAACCCCGCGCGCGCCGACGATCCGCTTGTGTCGGGCCTGGCGCCGGGGCAGCAGGCCTACTTCGTCCACAGCTATTTCGCGCCGGTGACTGAAGACACCGTCGCCACCTGCGACTATGGCGTGTCTTTCGCCGCCATGGTCCATCGCGGCAACCTCTATGGCTGCCAGTTCCATCCCGAGCGCTCCAGCGCCGTGGGCAAGCGTGTCCTCGAGAACTTCCTGGCTGTCACATGATCATCTATCCGGCCATCGATATCAGGCAGGGCCGCTGCGTCCGCCTGCACCAGGGGCAGTTCGACCAGGAGACAGTCTATGGCGACGATCCCCTGGTGATCGCCCGCAGCTTCAGCGCCGCCGGCTGCCGGTGGCTCCATGTGGTGGACCTGGATGGTGCCAAGGGGGGCGCTTCGACCCAAGGCGCACTGATCTGGACGCTGACCCAGGCCGGAGCCAGCATCCAGACCGGCGGCGGCATCCGCGACGCGTCGGCAGTCGCCGGCCATTTCCGGCATGGCATCGGCCGCGTCGTCGTCGGCAGCCTGGCGCTGGGCAATCCGGCCCTGGTGAAGGGCTGGATCAAGGAGCATGGCGCCGAGCGCATCGTCCTGGCGCTGGATGTGCGACCGGTGGCGAACCATGGCTACGCCATCGCCACCCATGGCTGGCAGCAGCAGACGGCCTCGGACCTGTTCATCGTGCTCGACGATTTCGTCACGGCCGGGTTGAAGCATCTGCTCTGCACCGATATCAGCCGCGACGGCGCGCTGGCGGGGTCGAACCTGGCGCTTTACCGGCGGCTGCGGGCGCAGTTCCCCGACCTGGCCGTTCAGGCCTCCGGCGGCATCGCCCGCCTCAGCGATCTGCGCGACCTCCGGGATGTCGGGGTGGCCGGCGCGGTCATCGGCAAGGCGCTCTATGAACGCAAATTCACCCTGGCCGAGGCGCTGGCATGCTGAGCAAGCGCATCATCCCCTGCCTGGACGTGAAGAACGGCCAGGTAGTGAAGGGCGTGCAGTTCCAGAACCACGAGATCGTCGGCGAAGTGGTCGAGCTGGCGCAGCGCTATGCCGCCGAAGGCGCCGACGAGCTGGTCTTCTACGACATCACCGCCAGCAGCGACCGCCGCACCGTGACCAGCGACTGGGTCGAGCAGGTGGCGCGGGTGATCGACATCCCCTTTTGCGTCGCCGGCGGCATCCGCGCCGTCGCCGATGCCGAGCACATCCTCCATAGCGGCGCCGACAAGATTTCCATTAATTCCCCGGCGCTGGAGAACCCCCGGTTGATCGGCGACATCGCCGAGGCCTTCGGCACCCAATGCATCGTCGTCGGCATCGACAGCAAGGCCGAGGGCGGCGACTGGCTCGTCTACCAATATACCGGCGACCCCGACAAAACCCGCCCCGCCCGCCGCCGCACCTTGGATTGGATCCGCGAAGCGGCCGACCGGGGTGCCGGCGAAGTGGTGCTGAACTGCATGAACCAGGACGGCATGCGCCAGGGCTATGACGTGCCGCAGCTGACCGCCGCCCGGCAGGCGGTGACCATTCCCATCGTCGCCTCCGGCGGCGCGGGTGCTCCGGAGCATTTCCGCGACGTGTTCCGCAAGGCGCGGGTGGACGCGGCCCTGGCCGCCAGCGTTTTCCACAAGGGCGTCATCGCCATCGCCGACCTCAAGGCCTATCTTGCCAGCCAGAAAATCCCGGTGCGGCAATGATCGAGCTGACCTTCAAGCCAGAGGACTTGGATTGGGACAAGGGCGGCGGCCTGGTGCCTGTGGTCATCCAGGACGCGGAGACCCTGCAAGTGCTGATGCTCGGCTATATGGATCGGGCGGCGCTGGAGGCGACGGCGAAGAGCGGCCTTGTCACCTTCTACAGCCGCAGCAAGCAGCGGCTGTGGCAGAAGGGCGAAACCTCCGGCCACGCGCTCAACGTCATGGGCATCCGCAGGGATTGCGACAGGGATACCCTCCTTATCTATGCAAAGCCGCAGGGACCGACCTGCCATCTCGGCACCAGCTCCTGCTTCGGCGAGGACGCGCCGAAGCGCTGAACTGATTCGCCGATTCGGCCGGATTCACTGCCTTTCGCGCTTCTCCGCGCCGCTGCGCGTTTTCCCGTAGCAATAGATTGTTATCCAATACCTACAGAGGTTTCCGTGGCCAACCTTAGCCTTGGTTTAACCGCTCATTAGACCATCGTTAATACACCGGGTCCGATAATACGCCCGTGTTCTGGAGAGAACGCGACAAACGAGGACCCGCCATGGCGAGCAACGTTAGCGTCAGTAACGTGATCCCCTTCCCCAGCCGGCCGCAGCCGACGCGCGAGATTGTCGATGCTGTGAACACGGCGCCCGAGGACGTGTATCGCCTGTCCGAGGAGTTTCTGCGCCAGGCAGCGCGTATGCACGGCTCGGGCGAATCCGGCGCCGACATCTATATGGCGCTGATCCTCGCGCTCTGCACCCTGGTCTGCCGCGATGAGGATGATCCCAGCGTGATCGAGCAGAAGCTGGCCGCCAGCTATGCCCATATGCGCGAAGCCCAGCATCTGCTGGTCGAAGGCTGGGCCCGCTAGCTAGCGTCCCCGCCCGGCCCGCTGCCGGGCTTCAGTGGAAGCGGGCGTAGACTTTGCCCAGCCCATCCACCGCGATCGTAACCTGATCGCCCCGTGCCACCGCTTCGCTGCGCACGATCGATCCGGTCAGCACCACCTGACCGGCCCGTAACTTTTCGCCTCGTCCCGCCAGATTCGTGGCCAGCCAGGCGACGGCGTTGAATGGATGCCCCATGGCATCGGCACCCGCCCCCTCGCCTTTGGTCTCGCCGTTGATGGCGATCCGCCCGCGCATCGCCGCCAGATCCAAGCGGCGCCAATCGGTCACGTCCGGCCCCAGCACGCAGCCGGCGCAGTAGAAATCGTCGGCGGTCAGGATGGCCGGCCCCAAGACCTGTGGCTGTTCGTAGCGGTCGTCGACGATCTCGATCGCGGCCATGCAGGACTCGACCGCGCCGGCCACCGCGCCGGCGGTCACCGGAATCTCCGCGTCAATATCCTTGCCGAGGCGGACGGCGATCTCGCATTCCACGAAGGGCCGGTGGAAATCGGTCTGCAGCAGGTCGGCGCGGCCCTGGCGCAGTTCGGCGCTGAAGATCGCGCCGGCGCAAGGATGATCGATATCCAGCTTCTGTTGCATGACCGGCGTGGTGCAGCCGATCTTGTAGCCGGCGATCGAACCGAAACCCGCGGCGATCAGATAGCGGTGGGCAAAACTCTGGATCAGATAACCCTCGGTTATCGTGCGCGGCCGCCAGGCTTCGGGTAATCCGCTGAGTACCTGATGCTTTAGCCGCAAATTGACGATATGTTCCGCCGCCCGCGCGGCCATGGCATGGGTCAGCGGCGCGAGCGGGGCGGACATCAGCATCGGGGCGGTCCGTGGGATTTTTTCCGTGAGCAGAAGATTCCCACGAACCGGGCACCGGGCGCAATCGCCTTCCTTCGGCAATTGCCCGGCCGCCGCGCGCCGTCTATGAAAACCTTAACGGCGCGAGGCCGAGAACTGAGCAAAATCAATCGGGGGAATCATGAACAAGATCGATCTCGGCGGCAGGGTCGCCATCGTCACCGGCGGCGCCCAGGGCATCGGCCTCGCCGTGGCCGAGCGTTTCGCGCAATCGGGCGCCAAGCTGGCGATATGGGACCGGGACAAGTCTGAACTGGCGGAGGCCCGGAAGAAGCTGGGCGCCGCCGTTCTGGACATCGCCGTCGATATCCGCGACGCCGCCGCCACCTCCGCCGCCGCGGCCGAGACCCAAAAGCAGCTCGGCCGCATTGATATCCTCGCCCACAGCGCCGGCATCGCCGGGCCGACCGTGCCGACGGTCGACTATCCGCTGGAGGCCTGGCGCGAGGTCATCGACATCGACCTCAACGGCACCTTCCACTGTTGCCGCGCCGTCGTGCCCTACATGGTGCAGCAGAATTACGGCCGCATCGTCAACATCGCCTCCATCGCCGGCAAGGAGGGCAATCCGAACGCCAGCGCCTATAGCGCCGCCAAGGCGGGCGTGATTGCCCTGACCAAATCCCTCGGCAAGGAGCTGGCGGCGAACAACATCGCCGTCAACTGCGTCACGCCGGCGGCGGCGCGCACCCGCATCTTCGATCAGATCAGCCAGCAGCATATCGACTATATGCTGTCGAAGATTCCCCGCGGCCGGTTCCTGGAGGTCAAGGAGGCCGCCAGCATGATCGCCTGGCTGGCGTCCGAGGAGAACTCCTTTACCACCGGCGCCGTGTTCGATCTCAGCGGTGGCCGGGCGACATACTAGGGCGGGGCCGATCATGGCCGCCAAACTGCGCCTGGGTCTGATCGGCTGCGGCTTCTATGCGCAAAACCATCTCAACGCCTGGCGCGATCTAGGCGACGAGGTGGAGCTGGCCGCCGTCTGCGACACAGATATCGGCAAGGCCAAAGCCGCGGCCTCCATTTTCGCCGTGCCGAAATCATACGGCGATGCGGCGGAAATGCTGGCGAAAGAGAAGCCGGATTTCGTCGACATCGTCACCACCATGCCGTCCCACCGGGCGCTGGTGCTGCTGGCCGCCGCGCACAAGACGCCGGCGATCGTGCAGAAGCCCTTCGCGCCGACCTGGGCGGAGTGCGTCGAAATGGTCGCGGCCTGCGAGAAGGCCGGCCTGCCGCTGATGGTGCATGAGAACTTCCGTTATCAGTCGCCGATGCGCGAGGTGCGGCGCCTGCTGCGAGAGGGTGCCATCGGCGAGATCACCTGGGGCCGCATCAACTGGCGCACCGCCTATGACATCTATGCCGGCCAGCCCTATCTGGCGAAGGAGACGCGATTCATCCTGCTGGATATCGGCGTCCATACTCTGGATCTGGCCCGTGTCTTCATGGGCGAGGTGGAGCGGGTCTATTGCGAGACCCAGAGCCTGAAGCCCGGCATTGCGGGCGAGGATGCCGCGACAGTCACGCTGCGCCACCGTTCGGGTGCTGTCAGCGTCGTGGATTTCAGTTACGCCGCCCGGCGCGATCCCGATCCCTTCCCGGAAACGCTGCTGGAGATCGAGGGAAGCGGCGGCAGCCTGATCCTGTCGCCCGGGCTGGAGCTCACGTTGCATAGCAATGGCAAGAGCAGCAAGCGCTCCTTGCGCTCGCCACCGCTATCCTGGACCTCGGAACCCTGGCATGTTTCCCAGGAAAGCGTGCTCAACACCCAGCGCCATTGGGTGGCGTGCTTCAAGGCCGGCCGCGAGCCCGATACTTCGGGCCGGGACAACCTCAAGACCTACGCGCTGGTGGAAGCCGCCTATGAAAGCGCCGCCGCGCACCAGGCGGTGCGGCCGAAGCTGTGAGTCAGCCGGCCCAGCGATAGTGACCCGCGGGCAGATGGGGCAAGAGGTCGGTGAGCGAATCTTCCCGCGCGCCCCCGCCGATATTGTGGACGACCGTCGGCGCTTCGCCGGCTTCGCCGATGAAAGCAATATGGGGCAGGCGGCCGCCCAAGCGCCAGGTAACGATATCGCCGGCCTGCAGCGTTTCCGGAAAGGCGGCGCCACCGGCGACGCCGCCCTTGTTGCGCCAGACCTGCGCGCCCCGGCGTTTCAGGAAAGTCTCGATGTTCAGCACCCGGCGGTGATCGATATTGCTGTCGGGCTTATCCAATCCCCAGGTCGCGGGATAGGCGGCGAAATTCTGTTTCATGTCCCGGTGCAGCAATTCCTGCAGATCGAGTGCCAGCCCATCCCGATAAGCGCGCACAATCACATCGGCGCAGACGCCATAGAGCCGGTCGATATCGCCGTTGGGATAGGCGATGCTTAGATAGCTGGGATCGTAGATCAAGGTAACACCGATCTGCGCCCGCGCCGCCACGATGAGTTTCTCCGCCGGCGTTTCGTCCGCCAGCACCGGTCGCGCCACGAAGGCCACGCCCGTCCCCAGCATCATCTTGAGCAACCCGCGACGCCCGCTTCTCATGCCGCCCATACTGCCGCGCGATTGCGGCAAGCGTTGGGCGGGATAGCGTTAATCGCTGTTCAGCATGTTTGGCGCCACTCACGCTATGCCCCCAATTGTCACCCCCGCGAAAGCGGGGGCCCAGGGTTTCAGGGTGCGGTGTCTGCCGTTATCGAGAGCGGCGCTCTGCTTCCCCTGGGTCGCCGCTTTCGCGGGGCTGACAATCTTTGTGATGGCCGGAGATGTGAGATGATGCCGATCACGCCAGCTTCAGCACCATCCGCCCGAGGATGCGGCCGGCGCGCATCTGTTCGAAGATATCGTTGATGGCCGCGAGCTTGGCCGTCTTGATTTTCGCCGTCACCAGCCCGTTAACCGCAAATTCCACCGCTTCGTTCAGATCCAGCCGCGTGCCCACATTTGAGCCGCGCACCGACAGCTCGCCATTCACGATGGCTGAAATGGAGGTGCGGATATTGTCGTTCTCGCCGCCGGGCAGGCCGATGTAGCAGACCGTGCCGGCCGACCGCAGCATGCCGATGGCCTGCTCGAAGGCGCGGGGCGACACGGCAGCCACGATCGCGCCATGCACGCCGCCGGTCTTCTTCTGGACCGCGGCCGGCGCGTCTTCCTTGCTGGCGTCGACCAGCACTTCCGCGCCCAGGCGCTTCGCCAGTTTCAGCTTGTCGGCCGAGACATCCACCGCCGCCACCCGCAGACCCATCGCTTTCGCATACTGCACGGCAATATGCCCGAGCCCGCCGATGCCGATGACCGCCATCCATTGGCCGGGGCGCGTGTTCGTGCGCTTCAAGCCGCGATAGGTGGTGACGCCCGCGCAGAGGATCGGCGCCAGCTCGTAGAGATTCGCGTTCTTGTTAAGCCGCGCCACGAAATCCGCCGGTGCGGTCATGTACTCGGCATAGCCGCCCGGCTTGCTGTATCCGGTGGCCTCCCCTTTCTTGCAGATCGTCTCCATGCCGGCATGGCAGAACTCGCAGGCGCCGCAAGCGCTGAACATCCAGGGTACGCCCACCGCATCGCCGACCTTGTAATCCGTCACGCCTTCGCCGAACGCGGCCACGTGACCCGCCACCTCATGGCCGGGAATCAGCGGCAGCACCGGTCCCGGCGTCCAGTCGCCATCCACCGCATGGAGGTCGCTGTGGCAGACGCCGCAGGCCGCCACCTTGATCAGGATCTCGCCGCGCCGGGGTTCGGGGATTGGGAGGTCTTCGATCGCAAGATTGGTGCCGATTTTCCGCAGCACCGCGGCCTTCATTGTCTTCTTCATGATGCTTCCACCTCAGAGGGCCTTCAACGCCTTGTCCATGGCATCCACGGTCTGGTCCGCATGCTCGATCTTGAACGGCATCGGCGGCCGCACCTTCACGATGTTCACGTGCCGGCCCTCATAGCCGACCAGCACGCCGTGATCCCGCATCAGGTTGAGCACGCGCTTGGTTTCCTTGGTCGCGGGCGTCAACGCCTTCCGGTCGGTCACCAGCTCTACGCCGATCATCAGCCCCATGCCCCGCACATCGCCGATCAGGTCATGCTTCTTCATCAGGCCGCGCAGCCCCGTCTTCAGATGCTCGCCGACCTTCTGCGCGCTCGCCTGCAACTGCTCCTTCTCCAGCACATCCAGCACCGCCATGCCGGCGGCGCAGGCGACATTGTTGCCGCCGAAGGTGCTGAAGAACGACGTCCGCGACATGAACGAATCCATGATCTCGCGCCGGGTCACCACCACGCCCAGGGGATAGCCGTTGGCCACCGGCTT
This sequence comes from Dongiaceae bacterium, assembly GCA_046154965.1. Taxonomy (GTDB): domain Bacteria; phylum Pseudomonadota; class Alphaproteobacteria; order Dongiales; family Dongiaceae; genus DATKFM01. The sequence goes on from JBJXDY010000011.1 coordinate 16,158, forward strand.
GCCCATGGTGACGATATCCGGCGTGATGCTGTGCAGGGCGAAGCCCCACATCGCTGCCCCGGTGCGGCCGAAGCCGGTCTGCACCTCGTCGGCGACGCAGACGGCGCCCGCGGCGCGCATGCGATCATAGACGCGGCCGAGATAGCCCGGCAGCGGCTCCAGGATTCCGTTGGTGCAGAAACCGGAATCGGCGATGAAGGCCGCGGGCCGCAAGCCGCCGGCCTGCAGCGAGTCGATCGCGCGGTCGGCATCCGCGGCATAGCGGGCGGCACTGTCCACCACATTGGCGCCGTAACGGCCGCGATACTCGTCCGGCGCAATCAGCGTCATCACATGGGGCGCCATCGCGCTTTCCGGCTTGCCCGCCGGCGACAGCGCTTCCACCGCATCGGTCCAGCCGTGATAGGCCTCTTCCATGACGATGGCGCCGCGCTGGCCGGTATGGGCCTTGGCCATGCGCCAGGCGAGGTCCACCGCCTCGCTGCCGGAATTCACGAACGCCGCCACATCCAGCCCCGCCGGCAGCGCCGCCGTCAGCCTCTCGGCATAGTCCAGCACCTCGTCATAGAGATAGCGGGTGTTGGTGTTCAATCGCGCCGCCTGCCGCGCGATCGCCGCCACCACATGGGGATGGCAATGGCCGACATGGGGCACGTTGTTATAGACGTCCAGATAGGCACGGCCCTGCGCGTCATGGAGCCAAACGCCCTCGCCGCGCACCAGATGCAGCGGCGGATCGTAGAACATGTAGAGCTGCGAGCCCATGAACTCGCGGCGGCGCGCCAGGAGCTGCTGGATATCGCCGCCCGCGGATGTGGCGGCTGCTGTAGTCGATGTCATGGATTGATTCTTGTCTGTCTAGGAATGGTGATGTTCGCCGAACGAAGGGGGAATCGCAAAGACGCAAAGACGCGAGGAAGAATGAATGCGCGGTATAGCCGCGCAACAAGCTCTATCTGCGATTATCCGCTCTGATTCGCGTTCATCTGCGGTCTTCTTTCTTTACTTCGCGTCATCGCGCCTTTGCGTTTCCCTCTCTCCTAACGGCATGAAGCTCTGATTGCCGCCGTCACCTTGTCACGCCCGACAGTCAGAAGTTGATCCAGCGCCGCCATGCAAGGCTCATAGTATGACTCGAGATAGCTCGGCGTCTCCGGATTGTGCCGCGCGCGGCGGGCGCAGATCACGACCGAGATCGCATTGCGCGCCAGCAGCAGGTCATAAAGCAGGCCAATCTCGTCATTAGTGAGCGGCAGAACCGAATGAAATGCGCCGATGACCGCCGTTACTGCGCCTAGCGGGTCATCCTTGCCGATCCAGATATCCGCGGCGGCAATCGCCGGCTCGAAGACCAGCGGCCCCGCCACCATGTCGCCGAAATCGATGACGCCGGCGACGCGGAGGCCGTCATCAGGCTCGACCAGGACATTGTGGAGATTGAGATCGTTATGGATGACCTGGCTGCGCAGCCCCGCCAGCTTGGGCATCGCCTCTGTTGCGAAGGCGTCGATCACGCGCCGGACCATCCTGCGCCGCCCCTCGCCCTCGATATCGCCCACATGGCCGGCCATGCGCGGCAACTGGCGCAGATCCCAGGGAATCTCCTGCGCCGCGGCGGGATGGGTGAACCCGGCCAGCGCTTTGTCGAGCCGCGCGGCGAAGCGCCCGAGATCGGCGAGCAGCGCCGGATGATGTGGAACAGTCTCCAGCGTCTGCCCGGGCAGGAAGCTGTAAACCCGCGCCATATGCCGCGCGCCATTTTCGAGAGTCACCCAGGCAACAGCCTTACCGTCCCGCGACAGGACCACCCGCGGCACCGGCAGCGCCGGATCGGCGCGGGCGATGTGGCGCAGGCTGGCGGTCTGCAGATCGACAACAGCGGGGGCCTCGACGGCATTGGCTATCTTCAGCACATGGCCGGGGCCGCCATCGGCCGGGCGCAGTTGGAAATTCGCATCGCGCTCGCTGTAAAGCGGCTTGGCCTCGCCCGTGAGGCCGAACTCCCGCCGCGCGATTTCTGCTGCCTCTGCCGCCGAAAGCTTCGGCAGGGTCAGATCGAGGAACTTCACCGGTTCCGCCAGGGCTGTCTGATTCGCCATCCGCCGAGTGTGACGCCCGGCAGCGGCACGTCAACATCCGCCCATCGCAAAAACTTCACCGTTCCGTCGCAAATGGGCAATCGCGGCTACCGCAGACTGCCGTCCCCCGGTCGCGATCACCAAAGACGGCGGCGGCGGGATCGGAGCATAAGGCCAAACCCCTGCGAACGTAGTCCGGGTCTCCTCTCGCCTGCGTTGTGCCAGCCCGCGCTGCCTCCGCTTCCGCCGCGGCCCTCCCGCATCCCCGCGATGCGGGAGGGCTTTCTTCCTTGGGTGCGACCGCGCCCGGGAGTCCACCCGAACAGATCCGGTCTAGCGGCGCGCTGGTGCTGTCGGGGATCGTTCTCGTCGGGCGCGGCGGCCGCTAGGATTTTTTTGCTGCAGACCTTGCGGCGCTGGACAATGTTCCTATATCAGATTGGCCGCGCGGCCCGCCCGCAGAGCCTCGATGTTGGACATTGTGTATCTGTCTAACCTGCAACCGCCGCGGCCCGGCGGCTAAGCTTGCATTCCTGTATATCGCCGGGGACCCGCAGGCCCATCTCCGCGCGCGGCAGGAGAGGGGACAACGCCGGGGACATGATTCCCTTGTATGGCATCGTTGCCGCAAATAAGGGACCCCGGGAATCGCACATTCCGCGAGATTTCCCAGCCGCACCAAGCATTTATGCGCGCGGGAAATAGCGGAAAATGCCGCAAGATGCGACGGCCGGCCCGCCCGCCGGCACCGTTGACATCGCGGCATCGCGCGGCGGGAATGGCCGCCATGAACAGCCCCGACCCGCTCGGCCCCCTCCTCCACGACCTCGGCCCGGACATTGTCTCCACCGATGCCGGCCTGCGCCAGCGCCGCGCGGGGGACTGGAGCGGCGCGCCCAAGGCCGTGCCGCCGGCCATTCTGCGGCCGCGCACGACGGATGAGGTCTCCCGCTGCCTTGCCCTCTGCCACCGGCTGGGCGTTCCCCTGGTGCCCCAGGGCGGCATGACCGGGCTGGCCGGCGGCGCCAACCCGGCACCTGGCCAGATCGTGCTATCGCTGGACCGCCTCTCCGGTGTCGAGGAGCTGGACGGGGAGGCTTCAACCCTCACCGTCCGGGCCGGCACGCCGCTGCAGGTGGCGCAGGAGGCCGCCCGCGACGCCGGGCTCTATCTCGGCCTGGATATCGGCTCCCGCGGCAGCTGCCAGATCGGCGGCAATCTCGCCACCAATGCCGGCGGCAACCGGGTGATCCGCTATGGCATGGCCCGGGCCCTGGTGTTGGGGCTGGAGGTGGTGCTGGCCGACGGCACGGTCATCACCGCCCTGGACAAGGCGATGAAGAACAACACCGGCTATGACCTCAAGCAGCTCTTCATTGGCGCCGAGGGCACGCTCGGCGTCATCACCCGCGCCGTGCTGCGGCTGCATCCCCTGCCGCGCAGCCGCACGACGGCGTTCCTGTCCACCCCGGGCTTCGAGGCGGGGCTGCGCCTGCTGCGGCGGCTGCAAAGCGAGCTCGGCGGCGTCAGCGCCTTCGAGGTGATGTGGCCGGATTTTTACGACTATGTTGCCGGCCATCCCGATACCGGCGTCGCACCGCTGCCCAAGGGCCAGCCCTTCTATGTGCTGACCGAGTATGAGGGGAACGATGCCGCCGGCGATGGCGACCGTGTGGAAGCGGCGCTGGCGGGCGCGCTGGAAGCCGGCGACGTCATCGACGCCGTCATCGCCAAGACCGAGAAAGAAGCCCGGGATTTCTGGACCCTGCGCGAAGGCCTGGCGCTGGAACGGCTGCCCCATCTGGTGAACTACGATGTCAGCCTGGCCATCGGCCGTATCGGCGAATTCGCCGTTCGCTGCCGGGCGGCGCTGGCGCAACGCTGGCCGGATGGCACTTCCACCTTTTACGGACATATCGGCGACGGCAATCTGCACATCTCCGCCAGCGCCGGCGCGGCCGCCGGCAATGTCGAGCACGAGATGGATGAGCTGGTCTATGAAATCGTCGGCGCCATGCAAGGCAGCATCTCCGCCGAACACGGCATCGGCCTCTTGAAGCGCCCCTATCTCAACCGCTCCCGCTCCGAGGCCGAGATCGAACTGATGCGGCGGATCAAAACGGCGTTCGATCCCCGGGGCATTCTGAATCCGGGGAAGGTGATCTGAGCCGCCCCTAGGGCGAACTCGCTCTATTCAACCCACACATGCTTGTCATCCCCGCGAAAGCGGGGGATGACAAATCTTGAGATTCAGGGAACGAGCGATTAGAACGTCGCGCCCAGGTGCCAGGGGGCGAATTCGTCGTCGCCGTAGCCGTACTCTTCGCTACGGCTCTTCTTGCCCGACGCCGTCTCCAGCATCATCTTGAAGATGCGCTCGCCCATCTCCTGCACCGTCGCCGTGCCGTCGGCGATTTCGCCGCAGTTGATGTCCATGTCGTCCTTCATGTGCTGATACATCGGCGTGTTGGTCGCCAGCTTCAGGCTGGGGGACGGCTTGCAGCCATAGCAGGAGCCGCGGCCGGTGGTGAAGCAGATCAGATTGGCGCCGCCCGCCACCTGGCCGGTGGCCGACACCGGATCGTAGCCCGGCGTATCCATGAACACGAAGCCGCGCGCCTTCACCGGCTCGGCATAGCGGTAGACCTCCACCATGTCGGCGCTGCCGCCCTTGGCCGCGGCTCCCAGCGACTTCTCGAGGATGGTGGTGAGGCCGCCGGCCTTGTTGCCGGGCGAAGGGTTGTTGTCGAGGCTGCCTTTGTTGGCGGCCGCATACTCCTCCCACCATTTCAGCAGGTCGATCAGCTTCTGCCCCACCTGCTGGCTGGCGGCGCGGCGCAGCAACATATGCTCAGCGCCGTAAATCTCCGGCGTCTCGCTCAGAATCGCCGTGCCGCCGTTCTTCACCAGCAGATCCACCGCCGCACCCAGCGCCGGGTTGGCGGTGATGCCGGAAAAGCCGTCGGAGCCGCCGCATTGCAAGCCCACCGTCAGATGCTTGGCCGAAACGGTTTGCCGCTTCACGGCATTGGCCGCCGGCAGCATCTGCTTGATGCGCTCGACGCCGGCGCGGACGGTGGCGTTGGTGCCGCCCACTTCCTGCATGACGAAGGTATGGATGCGGTCGCCCACCTTGATGCCCTGGGATTCCACCAGGCGGCTCATCTGGTTGGCCTCGCAGCCCAGGCCGACGATCAGCACCGCGGCGAAGTTCGGATGATGGGCATAGCCCGCGATCGTGCGGCGCAGCAGGTCGATCGGCTCGCCCTCGCTGGCGCCGGCGCAGCCGTCGGTATGGGTCAGGGCGACTACGCCGTCCACATTCGGATAATCGGCCAGGGCAGTGGGCCCCCGGAACTGGTCGGCGATGATCCGCGCCACCGTGGCCGAGCAGTTCACCGTGGTCAGGATGCCGATATAGTTGCGGGTCGCCACCGTGCCGTCGGCGCGGACGATGCCCTGGAAGGTGGCCGCCTCGGCCTCCGGCAGCGGCGGCTCGTTGCGCCGCTCGGAGCCGATGCTGTGATCGGCGGTGCTGGGCCGGAACTCCAGGTTATGCACATGGACATGGTGACCGGGCGCGATCGCCTTGGTGGCGACGCCGATGACTTGGCCATACTTGCGAACCGTTTCGCCCGCCGCGATCGCTCTGACCGCCACCTTGTGACCCTTGCCCACCGGCTCCTGCACCTTGATCTTGCCGCCCTCGATCCCATCGCCGGGCTTGAGGTCGCGCATGGCGAGAACCAGGGGATCGGCGGCATGGAGCCGGAGCGTCGGAGACAAGAGGTCGATTTCGGCCATCGGGACTACCTTGGGATTGACAATGATACGCACCGCCGGAAACCCGGCCGTCGCGCCGGAGATACAATAGCATCGCCCAGCGCCCTCTGCACAAGAATCGCCTGTCGGAAACGCCCCGCAAAGCTTTCGGACCTCAGCCAGAATTGCAGCGAATGCCAGATTTTGCGAGCCTTTCGGCGGCGCGCGCTGCAAATGCATTGCAGATTTGCACCGTCCGCTTGGCCCTTGCCTACGCCATGTCGCGACCGCTACGTTTAACTTGGGCGCGATCGATTCCGGCGCGCGTAGCGAAACCCCAGAACCCGAAAAAACACCATGCAATATGAAGCTCCGACGACGATTAATGCGGCAGTGAAGCTGCTGGCCGGCAAGGCGCGGACGCCGCGCGTGCTGGGCGGCGGCACTGACCTTCTGGTGCAGATGCGCACCGGCCGGATCGAGCCCGATCTGGTGGTGGATGTGAAGCGGATCCCCGGCATGCGGGAGGTCACGGCCAAGGCCGGCGGCTTCCGCATCGGTGCGGCGGTATCCGGCGCCGAACTGGGCGAGCACAAGGCCCTGAAGAAGGCCTGGCCGGGCGTGGTCGAGGCCGCGAATTTGATCGGCTCCACCCAGATCCAGGGCCGCGCCACCCTGGCCGGCAATCTCTGCAATGCCTCGCCGGCCGCCGACGGCGTCCCGGCCCTGGTGGCCGCCGGCGCCGTCGCCGTCATCGCCGGCCCCAAGGGCAAGCGCAGCGTGCCGGTGGAGAAGGTCGCGACCGGCCCGGGCAAGACCTGCCTGAAGAAAGGCGAGTTGGTGGAGGCGATCCTGCTGCCCAAGCGCGCGCCGCGCTCGGGCGACGCCTATCTCCGGCTGATCCCGCGCTCGGAGATGGATATCGCCGTGGTCGGCTGCGGCGTCAATCTGACGCTGGATGCCAAGGGCGTCTGCACGGCGGCCCGGGTTTCGCTCGGCGCGGTTGCCGCCCAGGTGCTGCTCGTGGCCGATGCCGCCAAGGCCCTGATCGGCAGCAAGGTGGACGACGCGGCCCTCGACAAGCTGGCCGCCGCCTGCTCCGCCGCCTGCCGTCCGATCGACGACAAGCGCGGCACCAAGGAGTACCGTATCGAGGTCGCCGGCGTCCTGGCGCGGCGCGCGGCCCAAATCGCCCTAAAGCGCGCGAAGGGAAGCAAATAATGTCTCAGGTTCGTGTTTCGACAAAAATCAACGGCGACGCCATCGAATTCCTCTGCGAGGCGGATGAGCCGCTCCTCGACGTGCTGCGCGACCGCCTGGGCCTGACCGGCACCAAGGAAGGCTGCGGCACCGGCGATTGCGGCGCCTGCAGCGTCACGGTCGATGGCCGGCTGGTCTGCTCCTGCTTGGTATTGGGCGCCGAGGCCGAGGGGCGGGAAATCCGCACCATCGAAGGCATGGCAAGCGGTGAAACTCTGCATCCCCTGCAGAAGAAGTTCCTCGAGCACGCCGCCCTGCAATGCGGCATCTGCACCCCGGGCTTCCTAATCGCCGCCAAGTCGTTGCTGGAGCGGAACTCCAACCCTTCCGAACATGAGATCCGCTTCTGGCTTGCCGGCAATCTTTGCCGCTGTACCGGTTATGACAAGATCGTGCGCGCGGTCCAGGCCGCGGCCGCTGAGATGAGAAAGGGCTGAACCATGCCTCTGGACCCGCAAACCGATGTGAAGAGCCGCAAGTTCAAGGTCGTCGGCACCCGCCCGCTGCGTCCCGACGGCATCGACAAAGTGACCGGCCGCGCCAAGTTCGGCGCCGACGCCACTGCGCCCGGCATGCTGGTGGGCCGCATCTTGCGCAGCCCCCACGCCCATGCGCGCATCCGCAAGATCGACGCCTCCAAGGCCGAAAAGCTGCCGGGCGTGAAGGCGGTGATCACCTCGGCCGATTTCACCGACGGCGCCAATCTCGACAGCGGAACGCGCAACGTGCTGGTCAATGTCATGGCGCGCGAGAAGGCGCTCTATGAGGGCCATGCGGTCGCCGCCGTCGCCGCCATCAGCGCCGCCGTGGCCAAGAAAGCCCTGGCGCTGATCAAGGTCGATTATGAAGTGCTGCCTCACGTCACCGATGTGGATGAGGCGATGAAGCCCACCGCCCCGGTGCTGCATGCGGACATTTTCACTGGCGGCGTGGAGCCGAAGCCGAAGAAGGCGTCGAACGTCGCCTTCCGCCACGAGTTCGGCCATGGCGATGTGGAGAAAGGCTTCAAGGAAGCCGACGCCATCGTCGAGCGCAGCTTCAAGACCGCGGCGACACATCAGGGCTACATCGAGCCCCATGCCTGCCTCGCCAGCGTGGGCCCGGACGGCCAGGGCGAACTCTGGGTTTGCACCCAGGGCCACTTCATGGTGCGCAACACCTGCGCCGCGCTTCTGGGAATGGACGTGTCGAAGCTCAGGGTCACCGCGTCGGAGATCGGCGGCGGATTCGGCGGCAAGACCACCGTGTTCATCGAGCCGGTCGCGCTCGCGCTCTCGCGCAAGGCCAACCGGCCGGTCAAGCTGGTGATGAGCCGCGAAGAGGTGTTCAAGGCCACCGGCCCCACCGCCTCCAGCAGCATCGATGTCAAGATTGGCGCCAAGAAGGACGGCCGCATCACCGCGGCCTGGGCCGAGTTGCGCTACCAGGGCGGCGCCTTCCCGGGCTCGCTGGTCGACATGGGCGCCATGACCGCCTTTGCCTGCTACGACCTGGAGAACGTGAAGACGGTCGGCTACGACGTGGTTTGCAACCGGCCGAAACTGGCCGCCTACCGCGCGCCCAGCGCGCCGATGGCGGCCTTCGCGGTCGAGAGCGTCGTCGAGGAGCTGGCGCAGAAGATCGGCGTGAATTCCATGGACTTCCGCCTTAAGAACGCGGCCAAGGAAGGCACCAAGTCGTCCTACGGCCCTGTCTATCCGCCGATCGGCATTCGCGCCACGCTGGAAGCGGCGAAGAACCATCCGCACTACAAGGCGCCGCTCGGCCCCAACCAGGGCCGCGGCGTGGCCTGCGGCTTCTGGTTCAATTTCGGCGGCCAGACCTGCACCTCCTTGAACCTCAACATCGACGGCACTGTGGGTGTCGCGGTCGGCACGCCCGATATCGGCGGCTCCCGCGCCTCCATGTGCCTGATGGCGGCGGAGGAGCTGGGCATTCCCTATGAGAAGGTCCGCACCATCGTCGCAGACACCAGCTCGCTCGGCTACAACGACGTGACCGATGGCAGCCGCACCACCTTCTCCAGCGGCCTTGCCACCATCGCGGCGGCGCGGGACGCCATCAAGAAACTGTGCGAGCGCGCCGCCAAGACATGGGGCATATCGCCCGACGCGGTGGTCTGGGAGAACGGCTATGCCAAGCCGGCCGGCTCCAATGCCGGCAACTTCGAGCCGCTATCGCTGGCTGATCTCGCTGCCAATGCGGCCAATACCGGCGGCCCGATCGCCGGCCACTACGAGATCAATGCTGACGGCGCCGGTGTCAGCTTCGCCACTCACATGGTGGACACCGAAGTGGACAAGGAGACCGGCAAGGTCCAAATCAAGCGCTATACCGTGTTCCAGGATGCCGGCAAAGCCATCCATCCAAGCTATGTGGAAGGCCAGTACCAGGGCGGGGCCGTGCAGGGCATCGGCTGGGCGCTGAACGAGGAGTACATCTACGGCAAGGACGGAAGGCTGCAGAATGCCGGCTTTCTCGACTACCGTATCCCTGTCTGCTCCGACCTGCCGATGATCGATGCGGTGATCCTGGAGATCCCGAACCCCGGTCATCCCTATGGCGTGCGCGGCGTCGGCGAAACTTCGATCGTTCCGCCGATGGCGGCGATCGCCAATGCCGTGTCGGCGGCCGCAGGCGTGCGCATGACCGAGCTGCCGATGTCGCCGCCCAAGCTACTGAAGGCCATCAACGAGAAGAAGACCGGCAAGCGCTAAGGCATATCAATGGCGAAGATCATCCTCCCGGGCTCGATGCGCGCCGCCGCCGGCGGCCGCACCGAGTTCGAGGTTGATGCGCCGAACGTGCAGCAGGTGCTAGCGCGGCTGAGTGCGGAGTTTCCCAAGCTGAAGCCGCTGTTCGACCGCGGCGTCTCCGTCTCCATCGACAATCACATCTATCGCGACGGCGGCCTGCAGCCGCTTGCCGCCAACAGCGAAGTCTACATCCTGCCGTACATGCAGGGCGGGTGAGACCGAAGAGCCGGTAACCAGACCAGGGAGCCGCCGCCGTGGCCATGAAGAAGAACGGGCCGAATTCGGCCTTGATCGTCATCGACCTGCAGAACGATTTCTGCCCGGGCGGCGCGCTGGCGGTGGCCGGCGGCAACGAGATCGTGCCGCTGGTGAACGGGCTGGTCGAGGCCTTCGACCATGTCATCCTGACCCAGGACTGGCATCCGGCGGGGCATTCGAGTTTTGCGTCGAGCCATGCCGGGCAATCGCCGTTTTCCTCGATCACCATGCCCTATGGCGCGCAAACCCTGTGGCCGGATCACTGCGTGCAGGGCACCGCGGGTGCGGAGTTCCATCGCGATCTGCGCTGGACCAAGGCGGAATTGATCATCCGCAAGGGATTCCGCAAGGCCATCGACAGCTATTCGGCGTTCTACGAGAACGACCGCAAGACGCCCACGGGGTTGTCGGGCTATCTGAAAGAGCGTGGATTGACGAACCTGGTCATGGTGGGATTGGCGACCGATTACTGCGTCGCCTACTCCGCGCTGGACGCGGCACGGCTGGGGTTTTCGACCAGCGTGCTTCTCGACGGCTGCCGCGCCATCGACCTGCAGGGCTCGCTCGCCGAGGCGCAAAAGCAGATGCGCGCCGCGGGGATCGTGCTGGGCAATGCGACGGAGTTGGCGGCGTAGAACTCTGCCGCTTCAAAGTATCAAAAAAGACTGCTTTCCCGCGAAAGCGGGGACCCAGGAGTTGCAAGGCGCCCGTCCTTTCCTGGACCCCCGCATTCGCGGGGGAAGCAACTTTGGATGACGTTTGATAGAGCGCGTTTCTAACGCGCCCCGACTTCCCGCAACCCCACACCCACATAGTGATGCAGAAGCGCCGGATCGGCGCGGAGCGAATCCGGCGTCGCTGTTTCGCGCAACTGCCCATGCTCCATGAAGGCGACGCGATCCGCGACAGCGAGGGCCGCCTGGACCCGCTGCTCCACCAGGATGGTGGCGACGCCCTGGCTGCGCAGCGTTTTCACCGTTTCGAGGATCGCCGCGATCATCGCCGGCATCAGCCCTTCGGTCGGCTCGTCCAGCAGCAGCACCTTCGGTTCGAGGCAGAGCGCCCGCGCCACCGCCAGCATTTCCTGCTCGCCGCCGGAGAGCGTGCCCGACCGCTGCTGCAACCGCTCGCGCAATACGGGGAACAGCGACAGTACGCGGTTGCGGGTTTCTTGGCCGTGATCGCGCGTCATCAGCCCGAGGGTGAGATTCTCCTCGACTGTCAGCTCGGCGAACAGCCGCCGGCCCTGGGGCACATAGGCAATACCGCGTTTCGGCACTTCATGGGCGGGCAGCGCGGTGAGATCCGCGTCATCCAGCGTCACCCGCCCCGCGCGCGGCCGCACCAGGCCCATGATCGATTTCAGTGTCGTGGTCTTGCCGGCGCCGTTGCGGCCCAGCAGGCACAGGACCTCGCCGGGCGCGAGCTCGAGCGAGACGCCGCGCAGCACCTGCACATGGCCGTGATAGCAGTCGATGTTCTCGATGCGCAGCGTCATGTGCCGAGATAGGCTTCCTGCACCCGGCGGTCGGCGCGGATCTCCGCGGGCGCGCCTTCGGCAAGGATGCTTCCGTTGTTCATTACGGTAATGCGGTGAGCCAGTTCCATCACCACCTGCATGTTGTGCTCGATCAGCAGCACCGTGGCGTTGCCGGCGATTTCTCGCACCAGCTTGCAGAAGCCGACAATCTCGTCCTCTGCCAGCCCCTGGGTCGGTTCGTCCAGGATCAGCAGCTTCGGCTGCAGCGCCAGGCCGATGGCCACCTCCAGCAGCCGCTGGTGGCCGTAGGCCAGGGTCGAGGCAATTGCGTTGCTGCGCGTTGCGAGGCCGACGCGGTCCAGCGATTCCATTACGCGCGCCGGCAGATCGGCGTGGCGGTGGCGCTGCCGTTGCGCCGCCAGCGCAACATTGTCGTAGCAGGAGAGATTCTGAAATATGCTGGTGATCTGGAAGGTATAGGCGATGCCCCGCGCAACCCGTTCCCAGGAGCGCAACTTGGTGATGTCCTGGCCTTCGAAGGCGATGCGCCCCGCCGACGGACCGATGCGGCCGCAGATCATGCCGACCAGCGTGGTCTTGCCGGCGCCGTTCGGCCCGATGATGGCGCGGATCTCGCCGGCTTGCAGCGCGAAATCCACATTGCTGACGGCATTGAGGCCGCCGAACCGGCGGCTCAACCCCTGCGTGGTGAGCAGCGTCACGGCAGCCATGGCGCATATCTTTCCCGGAGGCTGCCGGCGATACCCTTGGGGAAGAACAGCACCAGCAGCACCAGCACCACGCCGACCACGAGCTTGTAAGCCGAGGTGTAGTCGCTGGAGAACTCGGCGATGTAGAACATCAGCAGCGTGCCGACGAACGGCCCGATCACCGTGCCGGCGCCGCCGAGCAGAACCCAGAGCAGCGGCAGGATCGAATACTCGATGCCGGCGAAGGTGGAGCCCATATAGGAGAACAGCAGCACATAAGCGGCGCCCGCCGCACCCGCCATGGCGCCAGAAGCGGTGAGCGCCAGCAGCTTGTAGCGGTTTGTGTCGTAGCCCAGCAGCCGCGTGCGATCCTCATTCTCGCGCACCGCCACCAGCACGCGGCCGAACTCCGAACGCACCAGGGCGAGAGCGCCGAACAGGCAAGCCGAGAACAGCAGCAAGGCCAGATTGAACCGGATCGTGGGATCGCTGAGGTCGAAAGGCAGACCGGCGAAAATGCCGCGGCGCGCCTCCGGCCTCAGCACAATGCCTTCGTCGCCGCGCGTGAAATCGTTGAAGTAGAGCGTCGCGAGATAGCAGGCCTGGGCCAGCATCATGGTGACGATCATGAAGGAGACGCCGCTGGTGCGCAGCGCCACCAGCCCGACGGCGACAGCGAGCGCCGTTCCCGAGAGCACGCCCAGCAGGAAACCGGCCGGCGCCGGCAAACCGAAATGATGGATCGTCAGGCCGGCGCCGTAGAGCCCGGCGGCGAAGAACATCGCATGGCCCAGGCTCATCAGGCCGGTATAGCCGACGAGGATATTGTAGCCGATGGCGTAGCAGGCCAGCACCATGATCCGGGCAAAGTTAGTGTGGTGATAGGCCGGCAGCATGAACTGCAATGCGAACAGCACGGCGATGACCATTAAATGGAACAGCAGCGCACGGCGCAGATTCGTGTCGCTCATGCCTGCTTGCCCCCGAACAGTCCTTGAGGCCGGAACACCAATACTGCCGCAACGAAAAGCGTGGCGATGATCTTGGCCAGCGTCGGCGAGAAGAAGACGGAGATCACGCCCTCGCTGATGCCGATGACGAACGCCGCCACCACCGTGCCGCGCAGGCTGCCCAGGCCGCCGACGATGACGACAATGAATGACAGCAGCAGGGGATCGAGGCCCATTAGGTAATGGGCCTGCTGGATCGGCACGATCAGCACGCCGGCGATGGCGGCCAGCGCCGCGCCCAAGGCAAAGGTCAGGGAATAGACGCGGTCGACGGGAATGCCGAAAGCCTGGGCGGTCTCGCGATCGAACTGAGTGGCGCGCATCACAAGGCCGAGTTTGGTCCGCATCATCACGTACCAGGTCGCCAGCAGCAGGATCGCCGAGGCCCCGACCACCACCAGCTTGTAGCCGGAGTAACCGAACCACGGAAAAAGGATGCGGAAGCTGATCGGCGCCTGCACCGGCCGCGCATCCGGCCCATAGGTCATCAGCACGATCTGCTGGATGATGTATAGCAGCCCGATGGTGGCGACGATGGTCGCCTCCGGCCCGTAGTTCAGCCGCCGCAGCACCAACCGATCGGCCGACACAGCGATGGCGCCGACGACGATCGGACTGCCGACAAGCGCGAGCGCGAAGCCGGCCGCCGGCATATCGGGAATGAAACTGGCGAAGACCCAGGCGAGCACGGCGCCGAGCATGAAGAACTCGCCATGGGCGACATTCACGACACGCATGACGCCGAAGACAATGGAGAGGCCGAGGGCGGTCAGGGCCAGCACAAAGGCAGAGACGGTGCCTTCGAGGAGTGCGAGGAAGAGATGCGGGCCGAAGCTCATACTGCCCTGCCGAGCCCGCCAACCATTGTCATCCCGGAAATCTCGCGGAGCGAGATTATCCGGGACCCATGAACACCGAGCGGCGACAAGCACAACTCGGACTGTTCCGTGTTCTTGGGTCCCGGGTTCCGCCACTGGAGTGGCGGCTCCGGGATGACAAACATTGGTACAATGCTACCCAGCGTCTACAAAGCCATCTTCGTGTAATCCGCCTCTGGCTCGTACAGCCCGTCCTCGATCGAGGTGCGGTGCGCGACCACCAGCCTGCCGCCTTCCACCTTCGAGATGTTCTGATGGCCGAAGGATTGATGGATCGCGCCGTTGAACTTCTTGTCGCCCTGCGGATGCTCGGCGCCTTCGGCGATGTCGGTCACGGCTTCGACCGCCTCGATCAGCGCCTGCTTCTGGCCGGCATCCTGATAGCCGGCTTGCTCCATCGCCGCCTTGATGACGTAGAGCGTCTCCCAGCAGCCGAACATATGGGAATAGGTGGAGACGTCCTTTGTATCTTCGGCGGCCGCGCCGGCCTCGTTGACGCCGACCGCGGCGCGAAAGGCCTTGTCGAACTCACTCTGATTGGCCTGGGCATAGCGCGGATTGGCTTCCCAGAAATAGGTGCCCTCCAGGAACTCCAGGCCCGGACTGGCGATGTCGACCGCTTCCAGCGAATCGATGAAGCCGAACACCTGCGGCCGGTTCGAGCCGAAATGCTCGCCCATCTCCTTGACGAAGGTGAGCACGCCCGGGCCGACCATGACGTGATATAGCACTTCGGTATCTGCGGGAATCTGAGCGAAATACTGCGTGAAAGAGGTTTCCGTTGGCGGTATCGCAATCAGCCCCGCGATCGAGCCGCCCTGCTTGGCGATCGCTTCGGAGAAGTAGTCGCGGTGATCATGGCCGAAGGCGAAATCCGGGAAGATCATCGTGACTTTCTTGCCGAGATTGCCGGCGATCCAGGGCGCCATGGAAATCACCTGGGACTTCACGTCGGTGATGCCCGGCTGGAACACATAGCGGTTCAGCGTGCCCGACGCCACATGATGGCCCTCGCTGACGACGAAGTAGGGCAGCTTCTGCTCGCCCGCCGCCGGGGCCGAGCCGATCACCACATGGGAGAACAGCGTGCCGAAGGCCACGTCGACCTTGTGCTCGGTAGCGAACTTCTCCACCACCTCCGCACCGCGCTTGGGATCGGTGGCGTCGTCCTCGATCACCAGCTCGACCGGCCGGCCGTTGATGCCGCCGGCATCGTTGATTGCCTTCACCGCCGCATTGGAGGTGCGCTCGTACCAGCGGCCATAGGAGGCGCCGATACCCGTGCGGTGGGCTTGAAAGCCGATCTTGATCGGCGCCGAGCTTTGCGCCTGGATATAGCGCATTGAACCGGGCATCAGCCCGAGCGCCGCGCTCGCCCCAGCCGCCGCGCCGATACCTTTGATCAGCCTGCGCCGGGATGTCAGGGGCGATTTCTTGCCCGTCGAGTCCATCATTTTGTCCGTCATTACTTGCCTCTCCCGTTTGCGGGCGGATGGGTTTCCGCCGATCTATTTGCATGCAAATAGATCATGCAGCCGCGCGATTGACAACATAGCGGCGGCTATCCGGCCGACGGCGCCGCCAGCAGCCAGAGGCCGAACAAGGTATAGACCACCATCAGCGCCGCCAGCGGCACCTGGCTGAAAAACGCCGCCCGCGTCGCGCCGTAGCGGTCCACCGCGATCATGTGGGCAATAGCCAGCGCCAGGATGTGACCGCCGACCACGGCGGCCGCCTGCAGCTTCCAGATGATGGCCACGGAATCGAAGTCGGCGAGGAAGGAAACGATGACGTGGCGTCCCTCGAGCCCGAAGAGGTTCCAGCCAAGGGCAAAGGGATCGTTCAGCGCCAGGATCGCATACTGCCCGTTCACCATCAGTGTGGTGAGGTAATGGGCGAAATGATAGCCGAGAGAAATCGGCAGGATCGACAAGACGAAAGCGCCGAAGGCGGTTCCGGCGTCTGCGCCGCTGCCCGCCAGCCGCTGGCCCAGCCAGATCGCGCCCGCGTAAGCGCCGGACAGCGCCGCCCAAATGGCCAGGAGGCCGAAGCTGTTCTGCCCCATGACCGCGCTGCGGCCGGGAAAATCCAGCGGATTGATGCCGCCGAGATCGAGCCACCAGAAAGTGCGGTCCAGCCCGTCGAAGGACACCGTGCTGAGGGTCAGCAGCACGAACAGCGCGCCGCTCAACGGCAGCGCGCTTGTTTCCGCAAGCGACGCGCCGGGAAACGCCAGCGACCAAGTCCCGCCCGATCTTCGCAACGGCGAGAGCCGCGCGACGAAACCGAGAAACACCGAGAAGCATTCGGCCTTGGACAGCCACACCCGCTCGCCGAACAGGATCATGCCGACGAGCGTGATATCAGTGTAGATCACCAGGGCGAACACCAGCCGCTCCGGATCGGCCGGCGCCAAATCGACCAACTCGAACCAGCCGAAGGCGAGAAAGCCCGACACCGCCGGCCAGTAGCCGAGCCAGTCGGGGTAGCGCAGCAGCGGCTCGGCATCGGCGGTCCGGCCCAACGCCCGGCGGATGAGCCGGTAGGGCGCAATCCAGGGATTGATCACGGCCCAGATGTCGCCGAGCATCGCCTGCAGGATCGTCAGCCCGATCCAGAACAGCGTCCAGACCGCCAGCGGCAGCGGATTGGCCAGGGGATCGCGGCTGCCGGTGAGGCCGGCGATCAGCAGCGCGACCAGGATGGCGAAGGAAATGCTGCTGCCCACCAACGGCGGAACTGTCGGCCAATCGCCAAGCCGGGCGCGCCAGCGGACCAGGCAATGGAACAGCCGCGCCGGAGCCAGCAGCAGCAGCAGGAAGGTGAGCGCGACGACGATGGTGCCGCCGGCGATGTAGTATGCCGTCGGCAGCAGCAGCACAATGCCGCCCTCGGTGGTGTGCGCCGCGGCCGGCGCAGCAAATGTCACAGCGGCAGCCGCCAAAGCGATCGCAATCGAAGAAACATGATACGGGAAGCGTGAGAGTCGGCCTGCAATCATGGTAAATCCGCTATCATGCTCCCCTGGCCGCCGCGGCCGCGCCAGCGCGAAGTTCCGCCTTTGCTTGACAGCCAGCAGGCCGGCGCAGATCATTTGCATACGAATAATCGCCCCGGCACAAGAGGGCTCTGGGACGGCGACGATGAGGCAGCGTGACTGCGATGTACGTTAGGCCGCGCACCCTGGATGAGGCGGTCCAGGCGCTGGAGATGCCCGGCATGCAGATCCTGGCGGGCGGCACGGATTTCTATCCCGCCCATGTGGGTCGCATGGTCACGGCGCCGGTGCTGGACATCACGGGCATCGGCGGAATAGCCGGCATCACGACAGCGACGGATCATGTGCGGATCGGCGCCGGCGCCACCTGGAGCCAGCTGATCGCCACGCCCCTGCCCTCCTGCTTCGATGCGCTGAAGGCAGCCGCGCGGGAGGTGGGCTCGATCCAGATCCAGAACCGCGCCACCATCGCAGGCAATCTCTGCAACGCCTCGCCGGCCGCCGATGGAGTGCCGCCGCTGCTGACGCTGGATGCGGAGGTGGAGTTGCTGTGCCGCGCCGGGGCACGTCGCCTGCCGCTGGCGGAATTCATCACCGGCAACCGCAAGACCGAACGGCAGGCCAACGAAATCCTCTCCGCCATCATCGTGCCGCGGACCATAGACGGGCCTTCAGCCTTCGTGAAGCTGGGGGCGCGGCGGTATCTGGTGATCTCCATCGCCATGGTGGCGGCAGTGATCGAAAGCGACGGCAAGGGCGCGGTTGCCCAGGCGCGCATCGCCGTGGGTTCCTGCTCCGCCGTGGCGCGCCGCCTGACGGAACTGGAGCGGCGGCTGCGCAGCGCGCC
Source organism: Dongiaceae bacterium (assembly GCA_046154965.1). Lineage (GTDB taxonomy): Bacteria > Pseudomonadota > Alphaproteobacteria > Dongiales > Dongiaceae > DATKFM01. Next base: position 34,195 of record JBJXDY010000011.1, read on the forward strand.
TTGCAAACCCGGTCTCGGCGGTCTCGTCCAGGCGGGCCATCTGGCGGCGCTGTCGCCCATCGACGATCTGCGCGCGACCGCCGCCTACCGCCGCGATGCCGCGCGCACCCTGGTGGCGCGGACCATCGAGCAATGCGTGGGCGGATAGCGGCCATGGATCGCATGCCCGATACCACGGATTTCACGGTCAACGGCCGGCAGGTGCATGTCAGCGCGCCGCAGACGGCGCGGCTGTCCCAGGTGCTGCGGGAAAAGCTCAATCTCACGGGCACGAAAGTGGGCTGCGATGCCGGGGATTGCGGCGCCTGCACGGTGCTGTTGGACGGCGCGCCCGCCTGCAGCTGCATGATTGCGCTGGGCCAGATTGACGGGCAGGAGGTGCAGACCATCGAGGGCCTGACCAAAACATCGGCTACGACGCGGCGCCTGCAGGATTCTTTCCTGCGTCACGGCGCCGCGCAATGCGGCATCTGCACGCCCGGCATGCTGGTGGCGGCGACGGCGCTGCTGGAGCGCAATCCCAAGCCGACCGAGACCGAGGCGATGGACGCCATCGGCGGCGTGCTCTGCCGCTGCACCGGCTATCGCAAGATCGTCGCGGCCGTTCTGGACGCGCGCGCCGAAAGCAGCGCGCAGGTTTCGCCGGCGGCAGGCCAGGCCGTGGGCGCCCGCGTCACCAGGCTCGACGGGCGGCGCAAGGTGGATGGCAGCGACGTCTTCGGCGCCGATGAAGCGCCGAAGGATTGTCTGCTGCTGCGCGCCGTGCGCTCTCCCCATGACCGCGCCCGCTTTGTGCTGGGCGACATCCCCGCCTATGTGGCCGGCAATCCGGGCATCCTGCGGGTGCTGACGGCGCGCGACGTGCCGACCGAGGATTGCTACGGCCCCATCGCCCCGTTTGCCGACCAGACAATCTTTGCCCGCGGCGAGGCGCGCTATCGCGGCGAGGCGATCGCCGCCGTTGTCGGCAGCGCCGAGGCGATCGAGGCGCTGGATCTGGCGAGATTCCCGGTGACCTGGCAGCCCTTGCGGGCGTTGCGCACGATCGAGTCCGCAATGGCCGACAGTGCCGATCTGGTGCAGCCGAACCGGCCGGGCAACATCCTGACCCGCGGCCGCGTCATCAAAGGCGATATCGAGGCGGCGCTGGCGGCGTCTGACGCCGTCGTCGAAGGCGAATTCGAGACCGGCTTTGTCGAGCATGCCTATATCGAACCTGAGGCCGGCTTCGCGCGGCGAGTCGGCGACCGCCTGGAGTTGCAGGTCTGCACGCAGGCGCCTTACATGAACCGCGACGACATCGCCAAGCTGCTGGATGTTTCGCCGGAACAGGTTCGTATTCTGCCGAGCGCGGTCGGCGGCGGCTTCGGTTCCAAGCTCGACATGTCGGTGCAGCCCTTCATCGCGCTGGCCGCCTGGGTGACCAGGAAGCCGGTGCGCATGGTCTACACCCGGCCGGAATCGATCATGTGCACGACAAAGCGCCATCCCTCGCGCATCCGCCTCCGCGTCGGCGCCTCGCGCGACGGCAAGCTGCAGGGCATCGATTTCGTCGGCGATTTCAACACCGGCGCATACTCCTCCTGGGGGCCGACGGTGGCGAACCGGGTGCCGGTGCATGCGTCGGGCCCGTACTTCGTGCCGAACTACCGGGCGCTGACCCGCGCCATCCACACGCATCTCGTTCCCGCCGGTGCATTCCGCGGCTTCGGCGTGCCCCAGGCGACACTGGCGCAGGAGCAGTTGTTCGATGATATCGCCGACAAGCTGGGCATCGACCGTCTCGAGTTCCGCATCCGGAATGCGCTGCAGGCCGATCAGCCGACGGTGACCGGGCAGGTGCTGGGTGCCGGCGTTGGCATCCGCGCCTGTCTCGAAGCCCTGCGCCCACGCTGGCAAACGGCCCGCGCCGAGGTGAAGCATTTCAACGGACGCAATGGCGCGAAGCTGCGCCGCGGCGTCGGCGTCGCCGGCATGTGGTATGGCTGCGGGAATACGTCGCTGCCGAATCCCTCGACAATCCGCGCCGGGCTCAAGCAGGACGGCAGGCTGTCGCTGCATCAGGGCGCCGTCGATATCGGCCAGGGCTCGAACACCGTGGTCACGCAGATCTTCGCCGACGCCATCGGCGCGCCCCTCGAATCCATCGACCTGATCTCCGCCGATACCGACCTCACGCCCGACTGCGGCAAGACTTCGGCCTCCCGGCAGACCTTCGTCACCGGCAAGGCGGCGGAGCTGGCGGCGCGGCAACTGCGCGCCGCGATCCTGCGGGCCGCCAATGCGGGCGACGGCGCGCAGCTGCAGTTCGGCGACGGCCGGGTCGTTGCGCGCGACGGCGACCGCGAGCGCGAGCTGAATCTCGCCGGCATGCCCGCGGACAATAGCGGCTATGTGCTGAAGGCGGAGGAAACCTTCAATCCGCCCACCAGCCCGCTGGATGAGAACGGCCAGGGCAACCCCTACGCGGTCTATGGCTTCGGCGCACATCTCGCGGACATCGAGGTGGATATGGAGCTGGGCACGGTGAAGGTGGTCAATCTGGTCGCCGCCCATGATGTGGGCCGCGCCATCAACCCGACGCTGGTGGAAGGCCAGATCGAAGGCGGTGTCGCGCAGGGCCTGGGCTTCGCCCTGATGGAGGAGTTCACGCCGGGGCGCGGGGAGAATCTGCATGACTACCTCATCCCTTCCGCCGGCGACATGCCGCCGGTAACGTCGATCCTGATCGAGGATGCCTCGCCGGTCGGCCCGTTCGGCGCCAAGGGCATCGGCGAGCAGGCGCTGATCCCGACGGCGCCCGCGATCCTGAACGCGATCCATGACGCCATCGGCGTGCGCATCCGCCGCGTCCCCGCGACGCCCGACCGCGTGCGCGCCGCCATCCTGAGCCGGGGAAAATCTTCATGAGCGGCAACGAGCACGATCCCGTCGCCTCCACCGACACGCCGGAGGAATCGGCGCTGGCCGCCGCCACGGCCAAGAGCGATGATATCGTCACCTGCGACGCCTGCCCGGTACTGTGCCGCATCCGGCTCGGCAAGACCGGCGCCTGCGACCGCTATGGCAACATCGCCGGCAAGCTGGTGCGCATGGATCCCTTCCTGGTGGCCCAGCGCACGATCGACCAGGACGGCCGCATGGTGCCGTTCATGGAAGGCAACTGGGACGGCGCGCTGGTGCCCGGCCCCAACAGCTTCATCACCGGCATCGGCGCCGGCACGACCTATCCCGACTACAAACCCGCGCCGTTCATCGTCTCGTCGCAATATGAGGGCGTCGATACGGTGACGGTGGTGACCGAGGGCATCTTCTCCTACTGCGGCGTCAAGGTGAAGATCGACACCGACCGCCATGTCGGGCTGGAGCAGGCGGCGGTGCGGGTGAAGGGCGAACAGGTCGGCCATGTCACGACCGCCGAGTATGGCTCGCAGATGCTGTCGCTCGGCGGCGTCCACCACCTTACCGGCGGCAGCAAGAAGGAAGGCGTGGTCACCTGCGACACCCTGCTGACGCTCTGCAACAAGGGCGCGGTGGAGATGACGGTCGATGGCGGCGCCACTTTGACGGTGCAGGGCGGCCGGCCGCCGGTGATCAACGGTGCGGCCGAGGAGCGAATGCGGGTCGGCTGCGGTTCCGCCACCATCGGCATTTTCGCCAGGCAATGGCGCGGCCATGCCGACGAGGTCATCGTGGTCGACGACCACATCACCGGCGTGCTGAGCGAGCATCAGGCGGGCCGGTTTCTCGACATGCGCCCAGCCGGCATTCGCGTGAAAGGCCGGAAATCCACGCCGGGCCGCTATTTCCAGGTGGCCAATCCCGGCACCGGCTGGGGCGGCACGGATATCACCGAGCCGTTGAACATCATCGAGAAGATCGATCCCAAGACCGCCTGGCCGGGCCTGAGGCTGTTGATGGTATCGACAACGGGCGAGCATGCGGCCTGGTTCGTGCTGGATCAGGATCTGAAGCCTCAGCCCGCCGATATGCCGGCGGCAATCGCAACCGTGGTGGAGCGCATCGGCGAGAATTGTGAGCCGGCCCTCTGCACGGTTCTGTTCATGGCCGGCGCCGGCGGCAGCCTGCGGGCGGGAGTGACGGAAAATCCCGTGCGGTTGACGCGGTCCGTGCGGGATGCGCTGACGCGGGTTACCTCGGGCGGCGCGCCGGTCTATGTCTGGCCCGGCGGCGGCATCACCTACATGGTGGACGTGACGACGATGCCCGATAACTCCTTCGGCTATGTGCCGACTCCGGCCATCGTCGGGCCCATCGAGTTCACCATGAGCCGCACGGATTATCTGGCGCTGGGCGGCCACGGCGATTTCATCCGGCCGGTGGAGTCGATCCGCGGCCTCGAGCGGGTCAAGACGATCCCCTGGACGCCGGCCCACCCCTGGCCGCTGACGCCCGCCACGGGAGCCGGGCGATGAATCCGCTGGCCGTGCTGTTGCCCGACGGACGCCGGCTGCATCTGCAGCATGGGCCGATCGACCTGATCGTCGAGGCTTGGGGCGAAGCGCGCGAAATCGCGGCGGCCTACCGCCAGGCGGCGACCGCATTTGCCGACGTGCTGCAGGGCCTGGTGCGGGAATTGCCGCTGTTGCGAAGCCCCCTCTCCCGCGAAGCGGGGGAGGGCCGGGGTGGAGGCTTCCACGGCCCGATCACCCGCCGCATGCAAGCAGCCTGCGACCCCTATGCCGCAGAGTTCATCACCCCGATGGCCGCCGTCGCCGGAGCCGTTGCCGATCACGTGCTGGCGGCGATGCTGGCCAGGCGCGATCTGGCCAAGGCCTACGTCAATGACGGCGGCGATATCGCGTTCCATCTCTCCCGCGGCGAGAAGCTGAGCTGCGGCGTGGTCGGCAATCTGCGGGCGCCGGCGCTGGACGGCACGGTGATGCTGACGGCGGACATTCCCGTGCGCGGCATTGCGACGTCGGGTGCTGCGACGAAGGGGTCCGGTGGCCGCAGTTTTTCTTTTGGCATCGCCGACGCGGTCACCGTGCTGGCCGAGAGTGCAGCCGCGGCCGATGCGGCGGCGACGATCATCGCCAATGAAGTCGACCTGCCCGGTCATCCCGCGATCCGCCGGGTCCCGGCGAGCGAGATCGATCCCGACAGCGATCTGGGCGACCGACCGGTCACGCTGAATGTCGGCAGGTTGTTCGAGTCCGACATCCGCGCTGCGCTTCAGGCCGGCTTGGCAAAGGCCGATGCGCTGCGCCAGGCCGGACTGATATTCGGCGCCGTGCTGCTGCTGCGCGGCCATCACAAAATCTGCAGCAACGATATCCGTCTGCTGCGCGCCGCCTGAGGGTTGTCCATGCCGCTGGTCCAAGTCCGCAAGTTCGCCACCGTCGTTGAGGAAGTCTTCCACGAAGGCGGGCCTGTCGCCGCCAAACCGTTCAAGCAGGGCGCCTGTCTCGCCGTTGTCCACAATCCCTTTGCCGGGCGGTACGAGCC
>JBJXDY010000012.1:0-87839 GCA_046154965.1 Dongiaceae bacterium
CCTTGGGGGAGAAGGGGCAGGGGATGAGGGGTTACGCGCGCAAGCGCGCAATGATTTCTTGGCGAGGATGGTGCGTCCACAGCCTGTCAGGCGCTTGTAGGCGTCAGACCCCTCACCCCCTTCCCCCTCTCCCCCAAGGGGAGAGGGGGAAAATTGTCTTCGTGTCCTTTGTGACTTTGTGGTGAAACTGATTTCATCCGAGCGCAGGAAAGAGACAGGGACCAAGAGCATGTTCGATCTCACGGGCAAGGCGGCGCTGGTGACCGGCGCCTCGGGCGGCATCGGCGGGGCGATCACGCGGGGGCTGCATGGGCAGGGAGCGACCGTCGTGCTGACGGGCACGCGCGCGGCGGCGCTGGAAGAGCTGGCGAAATCCCTGGGCGAGCGCACCCACGTGATCGTCTCCAATCTCGGCGATCCGGCGGAGGCCGACAAGCTGATGGCGGCGGCCGAAGCGGCGGCGGGGAAGATCGACATCCTCGTCAACAATGCGGGCATCACCCGCGACATGCTGGCCGTGCGCATGAAGGACGAGGACTGGCAGGCGGTGCTCGACGTCAATCTCACCGCCGGCTTCCGCCTGGCGCGGGCGGCGCTGAAGGGCATGATGAAGCGCCGCCATGGCCGCATCATCGGCATCACCTCCATCGTCGGCGTTACCGGCAATGCCGGGCAGGCGAACTACGCCGCCGCCAAGGCCGGCATGATCGGCATGTCCAAATCGCTGGCGGCGGAGGTGGCGACACGGGGCATCACCGTGAACTGCGTCGCCCCCGGCTTCATCGAGACCGCGATGACCGGCGCCCTGAACGAGCAGCAGCGCGAGCGGATCAAAGGCGCCATCCCGGCCGGCCGATTCGGCCAGGGGAACGATATCGCCGCCGCGGTCGTGTATCTGGCCAGCGACGAGGCCGCCTATATGACCGGCCAGACGCTCCATGTTAACGGCGGAATGGCAATGATCTGAACGGCTTAGCCGAGGTCAGCGCGGCTTACCCGCAAGCCCCGGCCGGCGCCGCCTTTGCCCTTGCGCGGCAAGCCCCGGCGGCCCATCTCTTCCCGAAGTCTTGCCGTTAGCCCGTTGACGGGGTAAGGGAAATCGCGGGTTTCTGCTGCGTGCGCGCGGCGGCCAATTCAAAACAGATACGAACAACCATGAAGGTGGAGGCCAATGAGCGATATATCCACACGCGTTAAGAAGATCGTCGTCGAGCATCTGGGCGTCGACGAGGCGAAGGTCACCGAGGGCGCGAGCTTCATCGACGATCTCGGCGCCGACTCGCTCGACACCGTCGAGCTGGTCATGGCGTTCGAAGAAGAGTTCGGCTGCGAGATTCCCGACGATGCCGCCGAGAAGATCCAGACCGTCAAGGATGCGATCTCCTATATCGAATCCCGCGCGGCGTAAGCGCCCGGCGGTTCTTGCCACGCCGGCGCCGCGCCACAGCCCGCGGCGCGGCGGATTCCCATTGAATTAAGCAGCGGTACGCTCATGCGACGTGTCGTCGTTACCGGAATCGGAGTCGTTTCGCCTCTGGCCTCGGGCGCGGAGATCACTTGGGACCGGTTGCTGAAAGGCGAGTCCGGCATCCGCGGCATCCAGGCCTTCGACGTGCAGGACCTGCCCTGCAAGATCGCCGGCATGGTGCCGCGCGGCGAGGCCGCCGGCGGCGGCTTCAATGCCGACAGCTTTGTGCCGCCCAAGGACCAGCGGAAGATGGACAGCTTCATCGTCTTCGCCATGGGGGCGGCGAGCCAGGCGATCGAGGATTCCGGCTGGAAGCCCGAGGACGAGGAATCGCGGCAGCGCACGGGCGTCATCATCGGCTCGGGCATCGGCGGGCTGGAGGCGATTTACGACACCTCCATCACCCTGCATGAGAAGGGGCCGCGGCGCATCAGCCCGTTCTTCATCCCGTCGGCGCTGATCAATCTGGCGTCGGGCCATGTCTCGATCAAATACGGCTTCAAGGGACCGAACCATTCGGTGGTCACGGCCTGCTCCACCGGCGCGCATGCGATCGGCGATGGCGCGCGGCTGATCGGGCTCGACGATGCGGACGTCATGGTGGCCGGCGGCGCCGAGGCCGCCATCTGCCGCCTGGGCGTGGCCGGCTTCGCCGCAGCGCGGGCGCTCTCCACCGGCTTCAACGACACGCCCGAGCGCGCGTCGCGCCCCTGGGACAAGGACCGCGACGGCTTCGTCATGGGCGAAGGCGCCGGCGTGGTGGTGCTGGAGGAACTGGAGCATGCGAAAAAGCGCGGCGCGAAGATTTATGGCGAGGTGGTGGGCTATGGCCTGTCCGGCGATGCGCATCACATCACCGCGCCGTCGGAGGACGGCAGCGGCGCCTTCCGCGCCATGCAGATGGCGCTGAAGCGGGCCAAGCTGAATCCCGGGGATATCGACTACGTCAACGCCCACGGCACCTCGACGCCGCTGGGCGACGAGATCGAGCTGGGCGCGGTGAAGCGGCTGTTCGGCGACGCGGCCTACAAGCTCAGCATGTCATCGACGAAATCCGCCATCGGCCATCTGCTGGGGGCGGCGGGCAGCGTCGAAGCGGTTTTCTCGCTGCTGGCGATCCGCGACCAGGTGGCGCCGCCGACGCTCAATCTCGAGAACCCGTCCGATGGCTGCGATATCGACCTGGTGCCCAAGCAGGCCAAGAGGCGCAAGATCAAGCATGCGCTCTCGAACTCCTTCGGCTTCGGCGGCACCAACGCCAGCCTGATCTTCGCCGGCCCGCCATAAGCCGCGCCCCAAGCCCGATGCGTTTCTCACACCCTGTCCGGCGCTTGCGACGGGGCGACGCCGCTTTCGGGCTTTCGGGTATACCATCATCCGGCGGCGCAGCGCCGTTCCCCAATTCCGCCATGATCCTGGGAGACTAAGGCGGGCATGCGCTGGATCATCCGCCTGCTGTTCACGTTGATCGTCGGCGGCCTTATCGTGGCCGGCGCGGTCGCCTATTGGAGCTACAAGGACCTTCGGGCGCCCGGTCCTTCGACCGCCGATACCACCGTCGTCATCCAGTCCGGCACCTCGGTGAACGGCATCGCCCGCCAGCTCGAGGAGGCCCGCGTGATCCGCGACGCCCGTACCTTCGGCCTGCGCGCCCGCTTCCTGCCCGAGGGCCAGTCGCTGAAGGCCGGCGAATATAGATTCCCAGCGGCGATCTCAGCCGAAGCCGCGATGCAGAAGATGATCGCCGGCGACGTCGTGCAGTACAGCGTCACCATCCCCGAGGGCCTGACCAGCGTGCAGATCCTGGCGCGCATTGCCGCGGCGCCGGACCTGGAGGGCAGCGTGCCGACGGCGCCGCCATCGGAGGGTTCGCTGCTGCCGGAGACCTATCAGTTCAACCGCGGCGACACCCGCGCGGAGATCGTCGCCCGCATGACCCAGGCGATGGACGACACGATGGCCGAGCTCTGGCCCAAGCGCGCCAAGGACCTGCCGCTGGCCACGCCGCAGGAGGCGATCATCCTGGCCTCGATCGTGGAGAAGGAAACCGGCCTGGCGGCGGAGCGGCCGCGGGTCGCCGCCGTATTCGTCAACCGCCTGCGCCAAGGCATACCGCTACAGTCCGATCCGACGATCATCTATTTCCTCACCGGCGGGACCGGGCCGCTGGACCGCGGCCTCACATTCGCGGACCTGGACAAGCCCGATCCCTACAACACCTATCTCAACGCCGGCCTGCCGCCCGGCCCGATCGCCAATCCCGGCCGCGCCTCGCTGGAGGCGGTGTTGAACCCGCCGTCGACGAAAGAGCTGTACTTCGTCGCCGACGGCACCGGCGGCCACGCCTTCGCCGAAACCCTGGAGCAGCACAACAAGAACGTCGCCAACTGGCGCAAGATCCAGAAGGAAAAGAAGGACGGAGCAGCAGGGAGCGGGACGGAGAACTAACGAGATCTCTCCGCTGGCCCATCAAGCCTCGTCAGGCGCGTTCGCCACGTGCCGCAAACTTCTTTGAACCCATCCGCGAAATCCGACGACCCCGCTCTTGAGGGCCGCCACCGGCCTCGCTGCGACGGCTGCGTGCCGCATGCCGCGGGTGCCATAGATTTGGAAAGGATTTCGACATGGCAAGCTTCATTGCAGATCCGAATACGGGCATTGACTTCACAGCCCTGGATTTCGACGACCTCGTCGGCAACGTCCTGGTCACGCAGTCACCGAATACCTGGCAGACCCAGTTCGGCTTCATTGGCAACGACTATATCGTCTACCACGGTGTCGGCCTCACCTATACGGGTGGCTCGCCCACGGGTGGCACGCTCAACGAGCTGCAGCGCTATGAGAGCGGTGCCCTCGTCTATTCCATCAGCGGGTTCTCGATCCCGGCGGCAACGTTCCACGCCTACATTGTCGCTGACGATGTCCAGGGCTTCCTGGGGCAGATCTTCAGCGGCAACGACAATGTAACCGGCTCCAATCAAACCGACTGGCTGTACGGCTATAACGGCAACGATGTGATCAACGGCAATGGCGGCCTTGATGTGCTCGACGGCGGGTCCGGCAATGACAGCCTCTATGGCGGCGCTGCCACCGACGTCATCCTCGGTCAGGCAGGGAACGACCTGATCGACGGCGGCACCGGCGACGATTGGGTCGATGGCGGCGCCGGCAACGATACTTACTACGTCGACAGCACCAACGATCTTGCCAGCGAGAGCAAGGCCGGTGCCGCAGGCGGCACCGACAAGGTCTATAGCTCCGCCGGCGAATACACCTTGTTCAGCAATATAGAGCAGCTCTATCTGTCCGGCGGCGCCGACATCAACGGCAAAGGCAACAGCCTGAACAACATGATCGTCGGAAATTCGGGCGACAATGACATCGACGGCGGCGCCGGGATCGACTCAATGATCGGCGGCGACGGCCACGATCTCTTCATCGTCGACAACAGCAAGGATGTCGTCACGGAAGGGGCGGGCGCCAGCAGCGGCATGGATACCGTTCACAGCACGGCCATGTCCTACATCCTTGCCAACAATGTCGAACAGCTGGTGCTGCTCGGCGACGAGGACATCAACGGCACCGGCAACGCCCTCGACAACTACATTCAGGGCAATGACGGCGCCAACGTTCTCAACGGCAGTGGTGGCAAAGATACGATCCTTGCGCTCGACGGCAATGACAACATCAATGGCGGGCTCGGCGATGACGTCATCGTCGGGAACGGTGGCGATGACACCATCAATGTGTCGCAAGGCAATGACCGGGTGCTCTATACATCGTTCCTTGACGGGCACGATGTGCTTACCTCGTTCGACGGCGCTGCCGCCGGCGGACAGGACGTGCTCGATCTCGATGGGTTCTTCGACTCTGCCGATATCGCCACAGCCAACCGGGACGGTCTCGTTTCCATCGTCGATAATGGGGCCACCGTCGATGTCGGCATAAACTTCTTCGGCGGCGTCATCGTCATTGCTACGCTCAACACGACAAGCGCGGTAACCATCGGTGAAGATGTTCTTGTTGGTACGCTGTAGGGTTGGCGCGCGCCCTACGTCACGCAACACACCCCGGCGCGCTTGTCGCGTCGGGGTCGATGCCAATCTACGGCTTACAGGTGCTCGCCGCGATATAGATCGAGGCGACCTCCTCTACTCCCGCCTGGTCCTCGGCGTCGAAGCGCTTCGGGCTGGGGCTGTCCAGGTCTAAAACGCCGAGGATCTTGCCGTCTCTTGCTAGAGGAACAACAAGCTCGGAGCGGGAAACCGCATCACAGGCGATGTGGCCGGGAAAGGCGTGGACATCCTCCACCAGGATCGACTGCCCGCGCTCTACCGCGGTGCCGCAGACGCCGCGGCCCACGGGAATCCGCACGCAGGCCGGCTTGCCCTGGAAGGGGCCGACGATAAGTTCATTTCCATTGCGCAGGAAATAGAAGCCTGCCCAATTGATATCGGGCATCAGATCGAACAGAAGAGCCGAGGTGTTCGCTGCGTTGGCAATCGGATCGCGTTCGCCCTCGAGCAGAGAACGCAGTTGCTGGGCAAGATCCCTGTAGAATTCGGTCTTGCTTGCGGTTTCAATCAGCTTGCCCTGAAACATTGGCCGTACCTCGTTCAGCGCCCTATCCGCTCAGATATAGCACGCCGACCGCCTCGCGAAAGGTGGCTTAGTTCGAAGTATGCGCGGTCGTCACCAGCACCGGGTCGTCCCGATAGAGATCGGGGAAGAATTGCTTCAGATCATCTATCTTCGGCAGGTCGTTGATGACGATATAGGGATAACCCGGATTCAGCGTCAGGAAGTCCTGGTGATAGTCCTCGGCCGGATAGAACTGCTTGCCGGGCTCGAGGGTGGTGACGATGGCGGCGTCGAACACATGCGCCTGGTTCAGCTGATCGATGTAGGCCTTGGCAACCTGCGCCTGCTCCGGGTTCGTGGGGAAGATCGTCGAGCGGTACTGGGTGCCGGTATCCGGGCCCTGATAGTTGAGCTGCGTCGGATCGTGGGCGACGGAGAAATAGACCTGCAGGATGCGGCCGTAGCTGACGGTCTGGGGGTCGAAGGTAACGCGGACCGATTCCGCATGGCCCGTCGTTCCAGACCCGACGATCTTGTAGTGCGCCGTGTCGCTCTCTCCGCCGGCATAGCCGGAAACGGCGCTGGTGACCCCTTTCACATGCTGGTAGACGCCCTGGACGCCCCAGAAGCAGCCGCCGGCAAGCACAGCGGTTTCCGGCGCCGAGCCCTGCGCTGCAGGTTCGTCCATAACGGGCGCCGGTATTGCGCGACCTTGCTCCGCTGATGGTCCAGATACTGCGAACAGCGCGCCAGCCGACAGGAGCGCTGCCGCCAGGACGAGCGGCGCGGCCCGTTTCGAGGAGGGCCTATCAGATGCGATCATGGTCGACTCCAAGTTCCATTGGGAACATCATTCACGCCGCCGCCGGCTTGAAGGTCAGGGCGATGCCGTTGATGCAGTAACGCAGGCCGGTCGGCGGCGGCCCGTCATCGAACACATGGCCCTGGTGGCCGCCGCAGCGGCTGCAATGCACCTCGGTCCGCGTCATGAAGAAGCTCGTGTCCTCGGTCGTGCCCACGGCCTTGTCCAGCGGCGCCCAGAAGCTCGGCCAACCGGTGCCGCTGTCGAATTTCGTGGCCGACGAGAACAGGTCGAGGCCGCAGCCGGCGCAAGCGAAATTGCCCGCGCGCTCTTCATGCAGCAGCGGACTGGTAAAGGCGCGCTCCGTCGCTTCCTGCCGCAGCACCGCGAATTGATCCGACGTCAGGAGCGAGCGCCATTCTTCCTCGCTATGCATGACCTCGAAGGTCCCGCCGGCTGCAGAGACAGCCGATCGCCGGGAAGCCCCATAGGTCAACGCCATAGCGGCTGCGGCCCCGGAGAGGAGAAGCAGTCTTCTGCTGATCATGAATTGAAACCTCAGGGTTGCTCCTGCGCTGACGAGACGTCCCGGGCGCAGGCTTCGCGAGTATAGATATGTTCTGCCGGGAGTAACCGGAATCACATGCCCGTGACATCAACGGAACTTGATCGCCGGTTAGCGGCCGTCAACGGCCGCGCCACGGAGTTCGCAAAGCCGGTTTCCAAAGCGCCCGGTGTTCCGCGGCGGCGGCCGGACTGCATCCGGCCGCCGCCGTGCGTATCCCTGATCGAGCCCTACCCGTTGACATCGACTCCCAGCGCCATGCGGCCGGCATAGAGCTGTTGCGGCTTCTCCTGCAGGGGATGGTAGCGGGCGGCCTGGACGTCGCGGAACAGCCGCTCCAACCCACGGGCGCGGAAGAAGGCGCTGCCGCCGGCGATCTCCATCGCTTTCTCCACTGTTCGAACGGCATGGCGGCCGGCCAGCGTGCGCGCCATGAACAGCGCATTCGTCGTTTCCGCGTTGAACTTCGGGCTCTGCGCCGTCTGCATCATGCTGGCAACCGCCAGCCGCGCGGCCATCAGCTCGGTCTCCATTTCGCCGACGAGGTACTGCGCAGCGGGATCGTCGCGTTTCCGCTGCGCTTCCTGGACTGCCTGATCCCGCGCCGCCTCTGCGACGCCGAGATAGACGCTGTAGATCAGCGGAAAGGCGATGTTGCTGATGGTGTGCATGATCGGCGCCCAGCCGCGCGGCCGGCGGATCGGCGCCGCCGCCGTCGGCACGAACACGTCCTCGAGGATGACGTCGTTCGATCCCGTGCCGCGCATGCCCAGGGTGCGCCAATTGTCCTGCACCTTCACGCCCGGCGCATTGAACGGCACGGCGAGGTGCAGCACCGTCGGCTGATCGACGCCGTCTTCCAGCACCGCCATGGTCATGAAGATCTGGCCGGCGGGCGAACCGCTGGCGAATATCTTGCGGCCGGTGACGCGGAATCCGCCCTCAACCGGCACCGCCTTGCCCGAGCCCTGCAGCCAGTCCGAGCCGCCGCTGCTAATCAGTACCGGTTGCTCGGTGGCGATACGGCGGAGCAGCGGCTCCACCGGCGCGCCTTCGTTGCGCCAGCGCCAGGCGGCCGTCGCGACCAGGTGCGTGTGCATCGACAGGGCCAGCGCCGTGGAGCTGCAATAGCGCGCCAGCGTCTGCAGCATCGCGCCAAGCTCGGCATGGGAGGCACCGCCGCCGCCCAGCTCGGCGGGAACGCCGGCCGAGAAGACGTGCGCCTCCTTGAGTTCTGCATAATTGCCGCTGACGAAGCTGTCGTTTGCGTCATGACCGGCCGTGCGTTCGGCGAAACGCCGGCCCAGCCGATGGGCGAGCGCTACCCAATCCTGGGGCGCCTGAATGACATTCGTTGCCTGCGATGAAGTTGCCATGTTCTGTTCCTCCTTACCCGTTGAGCTGAGCAAATCGGACGCGTTGGCGGGCTTGATCGTACCGCACCGACTTGATGATGCCTGCAGCATCTCGCACAACGGCTGACAGCAACTAGTGCAAAATCTGCACTAGAAGGTCCTGGCCGCGCGGCCTATTCTCGGATCATGCAGGGATACGGACAGTTCTGCCCGGTTGCCAAGGCGGCCGAAATCCTGACCGAGCGGTGGACGCCGCTGCTGCTGCGCGAATTCGTCCTCGGCAGCCATCGATTCAATGACTTGCATCGCGGCCTGCCGCTGATGTCGCGCTCGCTTCTGGCCCAGCGATTGCGCCGCCTGGAGGCCGCCGGGATCGTCGAACGCCGTACCGGAGCGGTCGGGCAGGGCGCGGAATACTTCCTCACGCCGGCCGGCGAGGAATTCGGCCCGGTGATCGAGGCCATGGGGCACTGGGGGCAGCGCTGGAGCCGGCGGTTCGATACCACCGATCTCGATCCGTCTCTTCTGGTCTGGGACATGCAGCGCAGTTTCAAGCGCGATCGGCTGCCGCGGCGCAAGTTCGTCATGGAGATGCAGTTCCGCGGCGTCCCGCGGCGCCATCGGGACCGCAGCCGCTGGTGGCTGATAATCGAACCGCAGCTTGTCGACGTCTGCATCAAGGACCCCGGCTTTGAGATCGAGCTGTTCGTCCAGGCGGATCTGGCGGCGATGACCAAGGTCTGGCTGGGCGATCTGCGCCTGAACGATACGATGCGCGCCGGCGACATCGTCATCGAGGGCCAACCCCAGCTCACCCGGGAGTTTCCCGTCTGGCTCGGCCTCAGTAGCATGGCCAATGTTCCGCGGCCGGCCACGTAAGAGTCAGGCTCGCGGCGCAACCGCCAAAACTTCCTAGATCGGCCGGCGCCTTTGCCGATTCGCCGCGAACTCCGTAGCATGATGCCGGGGGAGTTCCCAGTCATCCACAGGGAGACCGGCGCATGGCGCAGGCGCTATCGAATATCCGGGTGCTTGATCTGACGCGGGTGCTGGCCGGGCCCTGGTGCACCCAGGTGCTGGCCGATCTCGGCGCCGAGGTGATCAAGATCGAGCGGCCCGGTTCCGGCGACGACACGCGCAGCTGGGGGCCGCCCTGGCTCAAGACAGCCGATGACGGCGAAGCGAAGGACTCGACTTATTTCGCCTCCGCCAACCGGGGCAAGAAGTCCGTGACGCTCAACATCGCCGCGCCGGAAGGGCAGGCGATCATCCGGGAAATCGCCGCGCAGTGCGACGTGCTGATCGAGAACTACAAGGCCGGCGATCTCAAGCGCTATGGCCTGGATTACGCCAGCCTGCAGGCACTGAACCCGCGGCTGATCTACTGCTCCATCACCGGCTACGGCCAGGACGGGCCCTATGCGGCAAAGCCCGGCTATGACTTCGTCTTCCAAGGCTTGGGCGGGCTGATGAGCATCACGGGAGAGCGCGACGATGTGCCGGGCGGCGGGCCGCAAAAGGTGGGCATCGCCGTCGGCGATGTGCTCGCGGGCATGTATGCCGCGGTGGCCGTCCTCGCGGCTGTCAATCACCGGGCGTCCAGCGGCCTGGGGCAGTACATCGACATGTCGCTGCTGGATTGTATGGTAGCGATGGGCGGCAACCAAGCCGTCGGCTATCTGACCACGGGCAAGCCGCCGCGGCGCTATGGCAACGAGCATCCGAGCATCGTGCCCTATCAGACCTTCGCCACATCAGATGGCCATATCATCGTCGCCGCGGGCAACGACGCCCAGTGGCAGCGTTGCTGTACTGCGATCGGGCGCCAGGACCTCGGCGCCGACCCGCGCTATACCAAGATGAAAGGGCGCGTCACGCTGCGCGCGGACCTGATCCCCGAGCTGCGGCGGACGATGGCGACGCGCAGCACCGCCGACTGGCTGCGGCTGCTGGAGGCGGCGGACGTGCCCTGCGGGCCGATCAACGATTACGCGCAAGTGTTCGAGGATCCCCAGGTGCGCCACCGGCGGCTCCGCCATGAGATGGTCCGCACCGACGGCCTGAAAGTCCCCCTGGTCGCCAGCCCGATCCGCATGAGCGCCACACCGGTCGAGTACCGCCAGGCGCCGCCGGTCCTGGGCGAACATACGGCGGCTATTCTCCGGGAATTGCTGGGCAAAGCCGACGTGGAGATCGCTGCGTTGAGGGCCGGCGGGATCACCTAATCGTTGTCAGCGTTTACGTCCCCTTAACCTAAAAACACTTAGAATCACCGGAGTTTTCGAGCGGATCGACCGGCCGGCGCCGCAGGGGCGGCGCGGCTCCGTTCCGCTTCCGCTGTTTCGGGTGCCCCGTGGATCAGGTTCCGATCGCCACTCCCTCACGCCGTCTGCGCCGGCAGATCTTCGCAGCCGTCGCGATTTCCGCGATGACGGCGGCAGGCCTTGGCGCGCTGGCGGAGGCTGGCGGCGCCATGGCGGCCGCAATGCTCGGTATCCTGATCCTGCCGGCGGCGTATTTTCTGGCTGGCGTTATCGCGCGGCCGCTGGAGCGCGTGTGCGAAATCTCGGCATCGCTCGATCCGGCGCGGCCCGCGACCCTGGCGGCGCCGGAACTCGCGGCGCTGGCGCAGGCGAAAGGCGAGACCGGTGCTGCGGCGCGCAAACTGCTGCAACTGGCGGAAGCCCTGGCCGAACGCATGGCCGATGTTGCCACTCATACCGCAGCGGCAGCGCAGGCGGAATTGCGCCTGCGCGACGCCGTGGACAGCATCAGCGAAGGCTTCGTCATGTACGATGCCAACGAGAAGCATTTGCTGCATAACCGGCACTACCAGGAGATCTATGGCCTCGATGTCGACGATGACGGCGAGATCGGCCTGACCATGGAGCAGATCTTGCGCCGCGACCTGGCGGCCGGCCGCTATGCCTATGCCGAAACCGGCGGCGATCCCGAGGCCTGGCTGCGCAAACGCCTGGCCCAGTTCCGCGAAGCGGCCGGCACCGTCGAATACAAACTCAAGAGCGGCCGCTGGGTGCGCGTCACCGACCGCCACACGCCGGCCGGCAATACCGTGGGTATCCGCACCGACATCACCGCCGAGAAGATGGCGGAGCTCCGGTTGCGCCAGGCGCTGGAGGAAGGCAGCCGGAAATCCGAGCGGCTGTCGGCGATATTCGACCAGGCCACCGAGGGCGTCACCGCCATCAAGGCGGAGACGGCTCAGTTGGCCGCCGGCGCGCAGGAGCTTTCGTCGCGCACCGAAGAGCAGGTGGCGAGCCTGCAGGAAATGGCCGCCGCCATCCGCCAGCTTTCGGTGACCCAGGGCCACAGCGCCGAGCGCATGGACCAGGCCAAGCAGATCGTCGAAGCGGCCCGCAGCGCCGCCCAGAGCGGCAGCGCCGCCGCCGACAGCACCATTGTCGCCATGCAGCGCATCGAGGAATCGGCGCAGCGCATCGGCGAGATCATCGGCCTGATCGAGGAGATCGCCTTCCAGACCAACCTGCTGGCGCTGAACGCCGCCGTCGAAGCCGCCCGCGCCGGCGATGCCGGCCGGGGCTTTGCCGTCGTGGCGACGGAAGTGCGGGCCTTGGCCCATCGGGCCGGCGCCGCGTCGAAGGAAGTCCGCGCGCTGATCGCCAACAGCGGCACACAGGTGGCCAGCGGCGTCGAGTTGGTGGGCAAGTCAGCGGCGACTCTGGGCATGATCGTCGCCTCGGTGCGCCGCGCGGCCGACATGATCGGCGAGATCGCCGGCTCCAGCCGCGAGCAATCGATCGGCGTGCGCGAGGTCGACGAAAGCGTGACCATGCTGGAAACGCTGACCCAGCGGAACGCCGAACTGGTGGAGGTCACCTCGACAGCAGTGGCCGCCGTGGACAGCCAGATCGAGACCTTGATGCGGGCGATCTCCGCGTCGGAACAAGAAGTTGAGAGCAGCGTTCCGGCGGACCGCAGCGCGGCTTGACCGGGTATGCCATAACACACTGATGTGTAACAATTTTTTGCCGCTCCGGTCCTAACCTAAGTTTAAGCCCTCTTCGCGATAATTGCCGCTGAACCGTTGATCGGACCCCGAGCGTTCCATCGCCGCCCGGCGGGTGAGGGCATTTTGACCGAAAAACCGTCGCCGTCATTGCCGACGATCGCGCCGCGCGAACAGACGAATCGCTGGCGCACGGCCTGGCATTGGCTGATGCGGCTGACCTTGCCCTCCGTGCTGCTGGCCGGCCTGGCGCTGGTCATCTGGGTTGCGGTGTTTATCAATGCTCTTCACGAGGGACTCGCCGGACAGAACACCAGCCAGCTGCTGGAAGCCGGCGGCATCGTCGCCTCCCTCGTCATGGTCGTGTTCGTGCTGCAGCGGGAGCTCCGGCGCGGCCGCTGGGCGTTCAAGGAACTGAAGGCGGCGCAGGCCCGGTTGCAGGATATGACGGAGTCGTCATTCGACTGGGCGTGGGAAACCGACCCGGATTTGCGATACGCGTATATCAGCGGCCAAGTGACCGGCGCCAGCATATCCGAACAGAACAGCTACATCGGCAAGACGCGCTTCGAAATCGCCGATCTCACCCACGATCCCGACGGCTGGAAGCGTCACGCCGATGACCTGGCGGCGCGCCGGCCGTTCCGCGATTTCGTCTTCCGGCAGCCGGGGACCGACGGCGGCGCCCGCTGGCGCAAGGTGTCGGGGAAGCCGTTCTACGATGCCGCCGGGCGCTTCTGCGGCTATCGCGGCACCGCCATCGACATCACCGCGCAGAAAGAGGCGGAGCAGGCGCTGTCGGCGGTCCGCGCGCAGCAGAAGGAGCGCGACCGCAGCCATCGCACGCTGATCGCCAACATCTCCGGCGCCGTCTATCGCATGAAGATGGATGCGGAATGGACCGACATCTTCATCAGCGACGCGGTGGAGAAGATCTGGGGCTACAGCGCGGCGGAATGCCTGGCCAAGACGGCGCCGCTGTTTGCCACGGCCATCCACCCCGACGACCGGGACATGGTCACGCAGGGGACGAAGGAGGCGATCGAAAGGCGCGCGCCTTACGCTTTCGAGTATCGCATCCGCCACCGCGACGGCTCGACCCGCTGGGTCTCCGACCGCGGCCAGCCGATCTTCGACGAAAGCGGGCAGCTGCTCTATCTCGACGGCATCTTCTTCGACGTCACCGACCGCATGCGGGCCGAGGCCGAACTGAAGCGCGCGAAGGAGCTGGCTGAAGGCGCTAACCGCGCCAAGTCGGACTTCCTGGCGATGATGAGTCACGAGCTGCGCACGCCGCTCAACGCCATCATCGGCTTCTCGGAAATCGTCATAGGCGAGGTTTTCGGGCCGGTGGGCAACGACAAGTATCGCGGCTATCTCTCCGATATTCAGCGTAGCGGCAACCACCTGCTGGAGCTGATCAACGACATCCTCGATTTGTCGAAGGCCGAGGCCGGGCTGATGGAGATCAACGAAGAAGGCATGGATGTGGCGCAGGTGATCGCCACCACCATCGGCATGGTGCGGCTGCGCGCGGAAGAGGCCGATGTGCGGGTCGTGACCGAGGTGCCGGAAGGCCTGCCGGAAGTCATTGCCGACGAGCGCAAGATCCGTCAGTCGCTGCTCAACCTGGTGTCGAATGCGGTCAAGTTCACGCCGCAGGGCGGCCAGGTGACGGTAAAGGCATTGATGGAAGGCGAACGCCTGCAGATCCGCATCGAAGATACGGGCATCGGCATCGCCGCCGCCGATATCCCCAAGGCCTTGTCGCCCTTCGGCCAGATCGACAGCGCCTTGAGCCGCCGCCACACCGGCACGGGTCTCGGCCTGCCGCTGACCAAGCGCCTTGTGGAAGCCCATGGCGCGCGCCTGGAAATCCAGAGCGAGATCGGCGTCGGCACGGTGGCGATCATCGAATTCCCGGCCTCAAGGCTGGCGCCGGTGCAACCCTATCTGCAGGCGTCAGCTTAGCCGCCAGACTGCCAGGCGAGGATGCTGTCCAGGGGATAGAGCAGCATCAGCACGTTCAGGGTCAGGTTGTCGCGGATCACCGCGGCGCTGAGAATTTCCAGGAACAGGCCAAACGCCACCGATGCCCAGGCCGGCAGGCGCCAGGCGAAGACGAATCCCAAGAGCATGAACAGCACGTCGAAGACCGAATTGATCACGCTGTCGCCGCTATAGCCCAGCGCGATTGTCGCCTCGCGGTAGCGGTCGATGACCATCGGCGTGTTCTCCAGGATTTCCCAGGCGCATTCCAGCAGGATCGCGCCGAGCACCCGCAGCCGCAGCGGCCTGCGCCGGAACAGCAGCCACATCAGCGCATAGAACAACAGGCCGTGGATGAAGTGCGACGGCGAGTACCAGTCGGAGAGCTGCTGGGAGTTCTCCGCGCTCATCACGTCGGCCTGCCACACCCGAACGAAACCGCAGGTGCAGATCGCCGGCTGGCCGAACGCAAGCAGGGTCGCCGCCGACGTGGCGATGATGGCGAGGCTGATGAGGAGGCAGGCGCGGGGCGTCAGGCGCGGGGATATGGTCATAGTCTCTCGAACACGGATTCAGTCGCGAATCGTCACGCAGTCTTGCAGATCGAGACCGGCCGGTCGATGGGCCATGACGGCGACGGCGGAGGCAGCTAGAGTGACGCCATGATTAGAATCAACAGCCGCATCGATCTCGACGAGAACGAGCTGGATTTCAGCTTCATCCGCGCGTCGGGACCCGGCGGGCAGAACGTCAACAAGGTGTCGTCGGCCGTGCGTCTGCGCTTCGACGTCAGGCATTCGCCGTCGCTGCCCGACGACGTGCGTCACCGGCTGATCCGCCTGGCGGGGCGGCGGGTTACCGATGCCGGCGAACTGATCATCACCGCCCAGATCCATCGCAGCCAGGAGCGCAACCGGCAGGAGGCCTTGGGGAAGCTGATCGACCTGATCCAGCGCGCCGCGGTGCCGCCGGTGCCGCGCCGTCCGACCCGGCCCACCGCAGGCTCGCGCGCACGCCGCCTCGAAAGCAAGAGCCGCCGCGCCGCGATCAAGAGATTGCGCGGGAAGGAATCCGGTCAAGACTAGAAATACAGTCCATATCAGTAAGTTAACATCTGTCTGCGGCATATATGATGCGTTGATGATCTAACATAGACATCAACGCATCAACAGTGATATTTTTCAATCTATGAGAACGACACTTAGCTTGGATGATGATGTGGCGGCGTTGCTGACGCGTGTGCGGAAGGCGCGGAAGACTGACTTAAAGACAGTCGTCAACGAAGCCTTGCGTCACGGATTGGCGGAAATGGCGGCGCCCAAGCCGCCACGGAAACCTTATCGCACGCCCAGCTGCGATGCCGGGGCCTTTTTGGCCGGCGACATCGATGATGTTTCGGAAGCCCTGGTGCGCGCCGAAGGCGAAGCGTTTCGGTAGACAACTCGTCGGTGAACTCTCGTGATCCTCATCGACGCCAATCTCCTCGTCTATGCACACATATCGACAACGCCGCAGCACGCGGGCGCGCGTGCCTGGCTCGATGGCAAGCTCAACGGCGCCGCGCCTGTCGGTTTGCCGTGGCCGAGTCTTCTAACTTTCGTTCGTCTGGTTTCAAATCCGCGCATATTCGCAAACCCACCGACAATGCGGCAGGCATGGCGACAGGTCGAAGCGTGGCTCGATTGCGCGCCCGTTTGGATACCGCTGCCGACAGAACGTCACCGCGAAGAGTTGCAAGGGATCGTGATGGAGACATCTATGTCCGCTAACCACGTTCCCGACGCGCATTTGGCGGCGCTGGCAAAGGAGCACGGGCTTACTCTTTGTTCGACGGATGGAGGCTTTGCGCGCTTCCCCGGCCTTCGCTGGGAAAATCCGCTGAGGGCGAGCACCAGGCCGTAAGGCCCGCCGCCGTCGACGAGCCGGGCCCAGAACACCCAGTATATTATTTCGATACTTCTCGAAATGTCGTTGACTCGGCCCGTCCGGCCGGGTTACAAAGGCAAACCCTTCGACAATACTGGAAGCATCGAATCGTGGCCAAGGACTGGGACAAGCGGGAGTGGGCGGTGCGGGCGCTGGGTGCTCTCGCCCATGATTCCCGCCTGCAGGTGCACCGTCTGCTGGTGCGGGCCGGCGGCAAGGGCCTGAGCGCCGGCGCCATCGCCGAGCAGCTCGACATTCCCCCATCGTCGCTGTCGTTCCATCTCATGCATCTGCAGGCCGCCGACATGGTGCAGCAGCGGCGCGAGGGCCGGTCGCTGATCTATTCCGTGAATTTCGACTGCATGGACCAGCTGATGGAGTATCTGCAGGAGAATTGCTGCCAGGGCGTGCAATGGCGCCCGGCGGCGCCGCAGCCGGCGAAGCCGCGGCAGAAGATCCGCGCCTGACGCGCCGACTGAATAGTGAATAGCGAACCGGGAGGACAGTTCATGGACGGCACATCGGGCGTTTCCACCAGCTTGCCGGTCGCGGTGATCGGCGCCGGGCCGGTCGGCCTTGCCGCCGCGGCGCAGTTGGCCGCCCGCGGCCAGCATTTCATCCTGTTCGAGAGCGGGCCGGTGCCGGGTGCGGCGATGCGCGAGTGGGGCCATGTCACCTTCTTCTCGCCCTGGCGCTACACCGTCGACGAGGCGGCGCGGGCGCTGCTGGAGCCGGCGGGCTGGACCATGCCCGATCCGGACTGCGATCCCACCGGCCGCGAACTGGTGGAACGCTACCTCGTGCCGCTGGCGGGGCATCCGGCGATTGCGCCGCATCTGCGGTTCAATGCGCGGGTCATTTCCGTGGCGCGGCGGGGCATGGATCGCGTGCCGTCGGCGGGGCGCGAGAAGCGGCCGTTCGAGATCGTCACGCTGTCACCTGACGGGCGCGAAAGCCGCCATCTGGCGCGGGCGGTGATCGATGCGTCCGGCACTTGGCGCAGCCCCAATCCGGCGGGCGCCAGCGGCGTGCCGGCAGCGGGCGAACAGGCCGCCGCCGCGCGCATCAGCTATGGCATTCCCGATGTGTCGGGCAACGCAAAGCAGCGCTTTGCCGGCAGGCGGGTGATGGTGCTCGGCTCGGGGCACTCGGCGATGGATTCGATCCTCGGCCTGACGCGGCTGAAGAGCGAGGCGCCGCGGACCGGGATCCTCTGGGCGATGCGCTCGCCGCCCAGCAAGCGCACCTTCGGCGGCCTCACCGACGATCAACTGGCGAGCCGCGGCGCGCTTGGCGAACGGTCCAAGGCCGCGGTCGATGGCGGCAAGGTGCGGCTGCTCGCGCCGTTCCGCGTCCATGCCTTCGCCCTCGAGCCGGACGCGGTCGCCGTCACCGGCGAAGGCGCTGACGGCGAGACGACGGTCAAGGTCGACGAGGTCATCGTCGCCACCGGCTTCCGTCCGGATTTCTCCGCGCTCACGGAATTGCGGCTGGACCTTCATCCCTGGCTGGAATCGCCGCGGGTTCTGGGACCGCTGATCGACCCCAACGAACATAGCTGCGGCACCGTGCCGCCCCATGGCGAAGCGGAACTGCGCCACCCGGAAAAGGATTTCTACATCGTCGGCATGAAGGCCTATGGCCGCGCGCCGACTTTCTTGATGATCACCGGCTATGAGCAGGTGCGCTCCGTGGCGGCGGCGCTGGCGGGCGATTGGAAGGCGGCGCGGGATACGCGGCTGGTGCTGCCGGAGACCGGCGTCTGCAACGGCCCCGGCCTCGCCGAGGCCGATGGCGGCGTGCGCGGCGAATCCGGCTGCTGTGCGCCGAAACCGAAGGTCGCCGCTATTGCCGCCGTCGTGCCGTCCCCGGCCCCTGTGAAGGAGCCAGTCTCCGCCGGCTGCTGCGGCTCGTGAGCGCGCGAGCGGAAACCGCGCCGGCAACGGGGCGATTCCCCTATCCCTTCGTCTCCGCCCTGGGCATCGGCCAGCTGGTGGCCTGGGGCAGCTTCTACTACGTCTTCGTTTCCATCCTCGATCCGATGGGCGCCGAACTCGGCTGGTCCCGGAGCGCGATGAACGGCGCTCTGTCGCTGGGCATCGCCACCACTGGACTCTGCTCCTATGCCACCGGCCGCTGGATCGACCGCGTCGGCGGCCGGCTGCTGATGACCGTGGCGGCCTTTGCCGGCGCCGGGCTGTTGATCCTCTGGTCCCAGGTGACGGCGCTCTGGCAGCTCTACGCGATCTGCGCAGGCATCGGCGCCGTCTCGGCGTTGATGCTCTACGACGCGGCGTTTGCGGTTGTGGCCCGTCTGCTGGGCGCCGATTACCGCCGGGCCATCATTGTCGTCACGCTCTATGGCGGGCTGGCGAGCACCGCCTTTGTGCCGCTCACCCATTTCCTGGTGGTAGCGCTGGGTTGGCGCGACGCGCTGCTGGCGCTGGCGGCGATCCAGCTGCCGTTCTGCGCCGGCATTCCCTACCTGCTGCTGCGCGGGCGCGAAAATCCGGGCCATGCGGACGCAGCAAAACAGCAACGCCGGCCAGCCGTGTCGATCAAGCCCGCCTTGGCCCATCCCGTGTTCTGGCTGCTGGTCTTGAGCTTTGTCAGCTATGCCTTCCTGTTCACGTCGCTGATCTTCAATCTGGTGCCCATGCTGACGGAGCGCGGTTACACGGCAGCCGAAGCAGTGGCAGCCTATGCCTGCGTCGGACCGTTTCAGCTCGCGGGCCGCATGGCCATCCTGACCTTGGAGCGCTACATCAGCGTCATCGCCGCCGGCCTGATCGGCATACTGTTCCCGGTGCTGGCGATGGGCCTCATGATGACGCTCGATGCCCATTCGCCGCTGGTGTACCTGTTCGCCATCGCCTTCGGCGCCGGCATGGGCATCAAGACCATCGTCCAGGCGACGGCGGCGCCGGAGTTTCTGGGCCGCGAGGCCTATGGCGCCCTGCAAGGCGCCCTGATGTTCCCGGTCTATGTCGCGCAGGCCGCGTCGCCGTTCCTGGCGGCGAGCCTGTGGCAGGCCGCGGGCGGCTACGGCGCGCTGCAATCCATCCTGATGGGAGCGGGTCTTGTCTCGGCGATCGCGTTCGTGATCGCCGCGCGCCTGCGCCCGCGAGAGACAAGCGCGCCGGTCCGCGCCTGATCGTCAGTCGAATTCGTGCAGCCACTTCTCGGCGGCCGTGCGGCCGAGATCGTGCAGCCGGGAAATCGTGCCCGGCCGCGGGAACATCGGATGGGCCGTGCCGTCGGCGGCGATGGCGCCGCTGCCGTCGATGCGGTGCAGCTTCAGCGCTTTCAGGCGGCGGCGGGTGAAGCCGCCGATGGACAGGCCTTCGCGCGCGACCCGCTGCCCCATCTCCAGCATGTCGAGTTCCCGCGACAGGGAGGCGTTGAACATGATCTGGTTGACCCGGCGAACGATGCCCTGCGCGGTCACCGGCGAATGGTCGACGGCGGCGGGCGTGAGTTGCACCAGCAGGATGTCGCGCGCCCGGCACTGTTCCAGCAGCGGCAGGATGGGCGGATTGGCCACCAGTCCGCCATCCCAATGGGGCTCGCCGTCGATCTGCACCGCCGGCTGGAGCATCGGCAGGCACGCCGATGCCGACACCGCATCGGCATCCAGTTCGCTGTTGGTGAAGATACGGGCGCGGCCCTCGCGGACATTGGTCGCCGCCAGCACCAGCCTTGGCGCGGTCGCTTGCCGCAGCTTGGCGAAATCCACCAGTTCCAGCAGGATCTGCCGCAGGGGATTGAGGCCGAGCGGATTGTACTGATAGGGCGAAACCAGCCGCGTGGTGACGTCGACGAAGACATTGGTCAGAGCGTGATCGGCCGCCCATTGCAGTTTGTCGCCATGGGGGTGGAAATTCGCCGGCGAGGCCATGTTGGCGCCTTCACCGATGCGCTGCCACAGCCGATGGAGCGCGGCCCGGGCGCCAACCGCGCCGCCATCCATCCAGCCGCTGGCGAAGACCACGGCGTTCACGGCGCCCGCCGACGCGCCGCTCAGCGCCTGCACCTCGAAGCGCTCGGCCTCCAGCAGACGGTCCAGCACGCCCCAGGTGAAGGCGCCATAGGCGCCGCCGCCCTGGAGGGCCAGGGCGAGCGGCAGCGGTTTTTTGCGGCGCCGGCGGGGGGCGGCACTGGGCAATTGGGGGCGCGGCGTGAAGTCATCCATCCCTGCCTCCTGCAATCCGGGTGAGCGGATTTCGCCATGTTGATTGTGCAGCGCAGTA
Organism: Dongiaceae bacterium; assembly: GCA_046154965.1. Lineage (GTDB taxonomy): Bacteria > Pseudomonadota > Alphaproteobacteria > Dongiales > Dongiaceae > DATKFM01. The sequence continues at coordinate 20,925 of JBJXDY010000012.1, forward strand.
TAGTTTGGGTGCGTTGCAACAAATCGCAAGCGGAAAAATAAAATAACCTTGGGAACATAATGGCTTGCCTAAGAATTGAGCGAACTCCCGGCGGCCAATTCGGCAGTCGGCGGGCGGAAACAGGCATGCCATGGGGCGATGTTCTGGTGGACCAGCCAACGACTCGCGGCCCAGCGGAGCTGCAGCAGCGTGATTCAGCCGCCGCCTTTCTTCGGCATCTGGCGCATGAAGGGGTCGGTCCATCCGGGCGGCAGCGCCGCCAGCAGCCACAACGCAGCGGCCATCGGTCGGGGGAAGGAGATCCGGGATTTGTTGCGTTCCAATCCCCGTTTGATGATCGCCGCGGCAGGGCCCCCCTCCATCAGAAACGGCATGCGGAATTTGTTCTCGGCGGTGATCCGGCTGACCACGAAGCCCGGGCACACGATGTTGACCGCGACGTCATACGCGGCCAGTTCGTTGCGGATGCCCTCGCCCCAGACGCGTACCGCCGCCTTGGAGGCGCAGTAGGCGGCGGCACCGGCGAAACCGCGGAACGCAGCGAGTGAACTCATGATAACGAGCTGGCCGCGGCGGCGTGCGATCATCGGCTCGATCAGCGGCTGGATGCTGTTCAGCACGCCGTGCAGATTGACGTCCAGAGTCAGCTTCGTCAGTTCCGGCACGTCGCGCCCCTCGGGCGCGCGGGCGGCGATGCCCGCGTTGGCGATCATCAGATCGACCGGTGTTGCCGCATTGATACGGCCCAGCCATTTGGCCATGGCGTCGCGGTCGGCGGCGTCGACGCGCTCGGCGATCACCGCCGCGCCGGCGCCGCGGCAGCGGTCGGCGACGCCGGCGAGCCTTGCCTCGTCCCGCCCGCTCAGCGCCAGGCTGATGCCCGGTGCCGCATAGGCGAGGGCCAGAGATTCGCCGATGCCGCTGCTGGCGCCGGTGATGACGATCGAACGCGGATTATGCATGAATTCGGTCCTTTCTGATGGCGGACGGTCGGCTTGTTGCTGGTGGAGGCGGAGTATATAAAGCGGACCGGTTCGTGCCGATCCAACAGATATCGCGAGGCGGCCTTACCTGGTTCTGGGGATTTCGGGGATCGGAGCTAAAGAATTGACGATTGCCAGCATGACCGGCTTTGCGCGGGCGGAAGGGGGCGACGGCGATCTGCGCTGGACCTGGGAGGTCAAGAGCGTCAATGGCCGCAATCTGGATATGCGCGTGCGTGTGCCCACAGGCTTCGAGGCTTTGGAGCCGGCCGTGCGCGCCGCGGTGCCCGAGCAGCTGAAGCGCGGGAATGTGGCGATCGGCCTGGTGCTGATCCGCGGTCAGCAACCGGCGCGAGTCCGCATCAACAGGGAACTGCTCGATCAGGTCATCGCGCTGGCCGATGAAGTGCGGCAACGGCTGAAGACCGAGGCGCCCCGGCCGGACGGCCTCTTGGCCGTGCGCGGCGTTGTCGAACTGGCCGAGGAAGAAGATCTGTCGGAGGAAAAGCGCGAGGCGCGCATCCAGCAGATGTCGGCGGATTTCGCCAAGGCCCTGGCGGCGCTGGCGCAGATGCGCCGCGACGAAGGCGCGCGGCTGGCGGTGATCGTCGCACAGCAGCTCAACGACATCGAGCGCTTCTGCACCGCCGCGGCGGCAAGTGCCGCAGCGCAGCCGGCGGGCCTGCAGGCGCGCCTGAAACAGCAATTGGACATGCTGCTCGGCACATCGCCGCCTTTGCCGGAAGAACGTCTGGCGCAGGAACTGGCGCTGCTGATCACCAAGGCCGATGTGCGCGAGGAGCTGGATCGGCTGGGCGTGCATATCGCGGCGGCACGCAAGCTGCTCAAGAGTGGCGGCGCGGTCGGCCGAAAGTTCGATTTCCTCTGCCAGGAGTTCAACCGCGAAGCCAATACGCTCTGCTCGAAATCATCGGATTCCGAACTCACGGCCATCGGCCTCGACCTCAAGGCGTCGATCGATCAGTTGCGCGAGCAGGTGCAGAACATCGAATGACCGAGCCGATCAAGCGCCGTGGCCTGATGCTGGTGCTGTCGTCGCCTTCCGGCGCCGGCAAGACGACGATCTCCCGCGCGCTGCTGGAGCGTGATGACAATCTCAGCCTGTCGATTTCGGCCACCACGCGGCCGATGCGGCCCGGCGAGAAAGAGGGCGTGCATTATCACTTCGTCGATCAGAGCCGCTTCAGCCAGATGGTAGCGGAGGGCGCGCTGCTGGAGCATGCCCTGGTGTTCGGCAATTTCTACGGCACGCCGCGCGCGCCGGTGGACAAGTCGCTGGCCGATGGGCGCGACGTGCTGTTCGACATCGACTGGCAAGGCACGCAGCAGCTGGCGGAAAAAGCGCGCAAGGATCTGGTGGCGGTATTCATCCTGCCGCCCTCAACCGGAGAGCTGGAACGCCGGCTCCATACGCGGGCGCAGGATAGCGACGCGGAGGTGGCCAAGCGCATGGCAAAGGCCGCCGACGAGATGAGTCACTGGGCTGAGTACGACTACATCATCGTCAACACGGACATCGAAGCCAGCGTCCGCCGCGTGCAGGCGATACTGGAAGCCGAACGCCTGCGCCGCGAGCGCCAGATCGGATTGCATGACTTCGTCGCCCAACTGCGCGTGCGGTAGCGGATAGAACAGCCTTGCTTCGAGGTCTCGTAGCGAAAGATCTCATCGGAACCCCGCGCCCCGGTGGGGAGAGGGGAATAGTCCTAGCGCCATTCGTTTCTGACTTCTGCAATTTTCCGCCATTCCCGCGCCAGAGCGCAAAACTGGCCGACATCCAGCTCCTCCGCGCGCGCGGTTTCCGGGATACCTGCCGCCGCCAGCAGCTCGGCTGCAGCCGGCGTGAGCGCCCGCAGGCTCTGCCGCAGCATCTTGCGGCGCTGTCCGAAGGCGGCGGCGGTGACACGCTCAAGCGTTGCTTTGTCGGCCGGATGCAGCGGCTGGGCGCGCGGCGTGAGCTGCAGCACGCTCGATGTCACCTTTGGCGGGGGTGTGAAAGCGCGGGGCGAGATATCGAACAGCCGCCGCACTTCGCAAAGCCACTGCACGAGCACGCTCAGACGGCCATAATCCTTGCTGCGCGGCTGCGCCGCCAACCGGTCTGCGACCTCCTTCTGGAACATCAGCGTCAGGCTGGCGATGGTGTCGATTTCGTCGAGCCAGCGCAGCAGCAGCGCCGTGGCGACATTATAGGGCAGGTTGGCGACAATGCGGCGCGGCGCGGGGCCGAGCGCGGCGATCTCCACCTCCAGGGCATCCGTCATCAAATAGGTAAGCCGGCCGGGAAAGGCCGCGGCGATCTCCTCCAGCACCGGCCGGCAGCGTTCATCCCGTTCCACCGCCACCACATGGGCGGCGCCGCAGTCGAGCAGGGCGCGGGTCAGGCCGCCGGGGCCGGGGCCGATCTCGATCGCCGTGCCCCGGCTGAGATCTCCGGCTGCGCGGGCGATGCGCCCGGTCAGATTGAGATCGAGAAGGAAATGCTGCCCCAGGCCACGCCGCGCCGCCAGGCCATGGCGGGCAATCACGTCGCGCAGCGGAGGGAGTGAAACCGAAGCGGCAGGGGCCTGCGCGTCGGTGGCGGCCGTCACCCCCGGATATCCACGAAGGATGTGCGCCGGAGATCGCGCAGATAGCCGCGCGCCATCAGGTCCAGCCGCTCGCGCACCAGTTGGTCGCGGAGCTCTTGGTCGCTCGGGCCGCTGGTGGAGAGGTTGCGCGCGCAGACCACATAGGCGGCGATGCCGTCCTCATTGCGGATCGGCTCGCTGGCCTGGCCGACGGGTTGGCCGACCGCGATGCTCTGCAGATTCCCGGGAAGCGCCGTGACATCCATGCCCGTGAGATCGCCGGTGAGGGCGTCGATTCCGGCCCCGGCCTCCGCCACGTCGTCGCAGCTGGCGATTTGCTCCCGGAGCGACCGCAGCGATTCGGCCGCGTCGGCGACTTGCGCCGGCGTTGCGCCCGCCTCGAGCTGCAGTTCGACCTGCTTCATGTCCACGGTGCCCGTCGCCACCGTGCCGACGCTTTCGCGCCGGTCGCGCAACAGCAGGATGTGAAAGCCGCCATCGCTGCGGATCGGGCCGGCAACCTCGCCCGTGTTCAGTTCCCGGACCGCGGCCGCCAGTTCCGGCGACAGATCTCCCGCCTGCACCCAGCCGAGATCGCCGCCGCGGGGCGCCGTCGACGCCTGGGAGAACTGCCGGGCCACTGCGGAAAACTGCGCGCCCGTCTTCAATTCTTCCATCAGCCGCCGCGCCGCATCCTCGGCCTCGCTGCTGTCGGTGGCGTCGTCAGCCGCGAGGAAGATCTCGGCCAACAGATATTCCGGCTCGCCCTGGCTTTCGATGATGCGGGTGCGGGCTTCCGCGATATCCTCGGCCGTGATGACGATGCCCGACTGGAATTTGCGGCGCACCACCGTGCTCCAGGCAATTTCCGATTTGATCTGGCTTTTCAGGGATTGAAGCGGAATGCCATTCTGCGCCAGCATCTGCTCGAATTGCTCGCGGCTCATCTTGTTGTCCTCCGCCAGCGAGTCGATGCGTTCGCTGATGGCGCGCTCGGGAATCGTGATGCCCTGACGGTCAGCCTCCTGCACGCGGATCTGCTCGTCGATCAGGGCGCGCAGCACCTGCGGCGCGAGGCGCTGGCGCACTTCCGGCGTATCCTGCAGGCGCGACGCGACGATGGCGATGCGCATGCGCGTGGCAAGATCGATCTGGGTGATCGGGTCTTCATTGACGATGGCGACGATGCCCATGCTGTCTTGCGCCGGCGCCGGCGGCGAGATGACAAGGCCGGCCGCGAAGGCAAGGGCAAAAAGTCGGGGGAAGCTCATGGCTGGCGATTTCAGGCTGTTGGGTTGCGCCCACTATAGGCACAAAGCCGCCGAATCACAATGCGGGCGGAAGGTCGCAGGCGGCGCGGGAAATGCCGCAATTCCGCCCGTTCAAGGCTCCGTGCCAAAGCTGCCGAGGTTCTTGAACGCAATGGAGAACAGGACCTTGATCTCGGGATCCCGCTCCTCATCCTCGTAGTTATTGCGGAAGATGGACGTGCGGATGTCGAAGCATTCGTCCTCATAGGCTATGCCGCCGCCGTAAGACAGCATGCGCCCCGCCTCCAGATCGCGCCGGGCGCCGATAAAGGCCGACCAGTAATCGTCGAATTTCGCGTTCAGCCGGGCGGCGATTTCCTGGCGGTCGCCGAAGCTGTTGTTGGGATCGGCTTCTTCCGAGAGGAACGCATAGGACACATCGACATTCAGCCAATCCGGGCCGGCTTGCATCAGCAGTTCGTCCCGCTGCGCCTGGAAGGAGTCGGCGTCGATGCGGAAGCGGTACATCAGGTCCAGATAGTCCGCGGGGTTGACGTACACCGCGCCGACGATGTCGGACAAAGCGGTGTCCAGGCCCGAGCTGCTGTCGAAGTTGTTCGTGTCGTTGAAGCTGTAGCTCTGCCCCAGGAAGACGCTGGCAAAGCCGCCTTCGTCGCCATAGATGCTCCAGCGCAGCCCGTAATTCACCCGCTGGCCGGTGTCGACGCGGTCGAGGCCGGCGAAGCGGTTGAGGTCGAACAGGTTGGTCTCGTCGAACTCGATGTCCAGGCTGTCTTCGTTCGGAATGGTGCCGGAGTTGCCGGTATCGGTGCCGGCGATGACTTGCGCGATCGGCTCGACCACCTCGTGCCAGCCCTCATGCCGCCTGACGAACGGATAGCGCCATTCCAGCGCGATCTGCGGGAACAGGCGTCCGTCGGTGCCGTTCTCGGTCGGCCCGGACGGATTGGGATCGTTGGAGTTGGGATCGAGATCGTTGAAGGAATAGATATCGCCCTGCAGCCGTGCCGAGAGCTTGTAGATGTCGCCCCAGGGCGAGGTGTATGGCAGCACCCAGCCGCCGGTGAAGGACAGCCGCCGGCTGTCGCGGCCATCGATGCGCGACAGCACCAGGGCGTCGGCGTCGAAAGTGAAGTAGCTGCCGAAGTAGGAGGGCGGGCTGACGTAGTTGTAATCCAGCAGCGGCAGGACGATCGGCGCCTCGTCGTTTTCATCGATATCGCGCGTGCCCTGGAAGGCGAAGGCCTGCAGCGACGCATAGTTGCGGCCGCTGAACATCTCGGCGAAGACATGGCTGGTCAGCGTGCGCTCGTCGGAGAAATCGTACAGCCGCTCATAGGTCTTGTCGGTGGCGCGCTCGATGTCGAAGCCCCACCGCCAGTTTTCGTCGGCGTCGAAACGGCCGGTGGCGTCGATATGGCCGCGGAAGTCGCCATTCTCCAGGTTCGCCTCCTGGTCATCCTCGTCGGAAAACGTGCCGCTGGCCTCCACCTCGAAGCGGCCGTCCTGCACCCGCTGGCGATAATCCGTGACCAGCACGGGAAACTCGCCGGTCGAAAAAATGGGCGTGATGGTCACGTCCTTGTCGTCGGAGATCACCCAGTAGTAGGGCAGCCGTATCGCCGCACCCAGCTTGTCCGAATACTGGAACGACGGCGCCAGCAAGCCGCTGGCGCGCTTCACCGACGGGTCGGGGTGGCTGAAGTAGGGCGTATAGAGCACCGGCACGCCGAACATCTCGAGCCACGCATCCTCGTACTCGATGCGCTTGGTTTCCTTGTTGTGGACGACGCGGATCGCCTTGATCTGCCAGAGCGGCGGCCGCATCGGATCGTCCTTGCAGAGCTCGCAGGGCGAATAGACCGCGCGGTTAAGGGTTGTCTTCCTGCCGTCGTCGCTGCGCGTGCCCGAGGCCGCCGCCATGCGCGAGCGGTCGCTCAGCAGCAGGCGGATGGTATCCACCGTCGCCGCCTTGAGATCGGAGGTCAGCTCCACATAGTCGGCGAAAATCGTGTCGCCGTCAGGCCCGGTCAGGCTGACATTGCCGGCCGCCGTGACCTTGTTGGCGCGCTGGTTGTAGGACACCGTGTCCGCATGGACGACATTGTCGCCCTGGGAGATCTCCACATTGCCGCGCGCGGTGACGATGCCCAGTTCCTCGTCATAGGTCAGCTCGTCGGCCATCAGCAGCACCGGCTCGGTCTCCGACGGCGTTTGGGCGACGGCCTTCTTTCCGGTGATCGAGTCTTTTTCCGCCTGGGCGGGCAGGGCGGCCATCAGGACGGCAATCAAGGTGAGGGCGTGGAAACACCGCCGCAGGATCACCGAGCCGCCCCCATTCTTTTGCGTTTTTGCCCTACCGCCGGATATAGAGCAGGATTCATTCGTCAAGACCAGCCTTGACGGCCCTCAATAGGCTGTTACCGGTATGATTCCCAGCGGCGCAAAAATCGCCGCCGACTGCAAGGAGATCTGCCTGCCATGAATGTCGCGTTCGCGAAACTCGAGGTGCCTGCATCCGGAGCAGTCGTGGCCGGCGTGTTTGCCAACAACAAGCTGTCGCCGAGCGCGGCGAAGCTCGATCGCCTGAGCCGCGGCGCCGTCGCGCGCGCCATCGCCGCCAGCCGCTTTAAGGGTCGCGCCGAGGATACGCTTGTGATCAACGCGCCGGCGGGAACCAAGGCCAGCCGCATCATGCTGGTCGGACTGGGCAAGGAGGGCGAAATCGATGCGCTGGGTGCGCAATCGCTCGGCGGCCGCATCTATGCGGCACTGGGCGGCGCGGGCGATACCGCGGCCGCTGTGCTGGTGGATGACGAGTTCGGCGGCAAGCTGCCGGCGGCGGAGATCGCCGCCAACATCGCCTTCGGCGCGCGGCTGCGCAGCTATCGCTTCGACAAGTACCGCACCACGGAAAAGCCGGAGAAGAAGCCGACGCTGAAGCGGTTGACCGTGATGGCCAAGGACATCGCCGGCGCCCGCGGGGCCTATGAGCCCATGGACGGCCTGGGCGACGCCGTGTTCATGGTGCGCGATCTCGTTTCCGAGCCGGCGAACATCATCTATCCCGAAAGCCTGGCCGCCGAAGCGAAGAAGTTGAGCGCCTTCGGCGTCAAGGTGGAGGTGCTGGGCGAGAAGCGCATGGCCGAACTGGGCATGAACGCGCTGCTCGGCGTCGGCCAGGGCAGCGCCCGGGAGTCGCAGCTCGTGGTCATGCAGTGGCATGGCGCCACCGACCGCAAGGCGCAGCCGATCGCCTTCATCGGCAAGGGCGTCACCTTCGATACCGGCGGCATCTCCATCAAGCCCGCCGCCGGCATGGAAGAGATGAAGTGGGACATGGGCGGCGCCGGCGTGGTGATCGGCCTGATGCAGGCGCTGGCGGCGCGCAAGGCCAAGGTCAATGCCATCGGCGTCGTCGGCCTGGTGGAAAACATGCCCTCGGGCACCGCGCAACGGCCCGGCGACATCGTGAAATCCATGTCCGGGCAAACCATCGAGGTGATCAACACCGATGCCGAAGGCCGCCTCGTGCTCGCCGATGCCATGTGGTATTGCCGCGACCGCTTCAAGCCGCAATTCATGGTGGATCTGGCGACGCTCACCGGTGCCATCATGGTGGCGCTCGGCCGCGAGCATGCCGGCCTGTTCTCCAACAACGATGCGTTGTCGGAAAAGCTGGCCGCCGCGGGCAAGGCCACCGGCGAACTGCTCTGGCGCCTGCCCATGGGCGACGCCTACGACAAGATCATCAACACCGACGCCGCCGACATGAAGAATGTCGGCGACCGTTACGGCGGCAGCATCACCGCCGCGCAGTTCCTGCAGCGCTTCGTCAAGGACACGCCCTGGGCCCATCTGGACATCGCCGGTATGGCCTGGTCGGACAAGGACCGCGCCACCGTGCCGAAGGGCGCGTCTGCCTTCGGCGTGCGGCTGCTCGACCGGCTGGTGCGGGACAATTACGAAGAAAAAGCCGGCAAGTGATTTAGCGGCGGCCCAGAACCTATCAGTGCTCAGATGAAAGTATCCTTCGCAAAGCCCGGCAGCGCGGCGCCGGGTGCGCTGGCGGTCGGTATCTTCAGCGGCCCGGAGCTGACGCCGTCGGCGGCGCGGATCGACCGCAAGACCCGCGGCGCCCTGTCCCGCGCCATTGCCGCCGGGCGCTTCCGCGGCGAGATCGGCAATGTGCTGCCGGTCATCGCACCGCGCGGCGTCGGCGCGCGCAGCATCCTGGTGGCCGGGCTCGGCAAGCCGGCGGAGTTCAACGGACTCGCGGCGGAACGGGCCGCCGGCGCGCTTGCGGCGCAGGCGCTTGCTTCGGGTGAAAGCGATCTGGCCTTTGCGATCGAGGCACCTAATGGTGAGACCGTCGGCGCTGCAGCGCTCGCCGCCTATCTGGCCAATGCCGTCCGCCTGCGCGCCTATCGCTTCGACAAGTACCGGACGACCGAAAAGCCGGAGAGCAAGCCGCGTCTGGCGCGACTGGCGGTGCATACGGCCGATCCGTCAGCGGCCCGCGCGGCCTATGCGCCGCTCGCCAGCACCACCGACTCCGTGCTGCTGGCCCGCGACCTGATCAGCGAACCCGGCAATGTCGTCTATCCCGCCAGCTTCGCTGCCGCGGCCAAATCGCTGACCAAACTCGGCCTGAAGGTTGAAGTTCTCGGCCGCGACAAGCTACGGAAGCTCGGCCTCAATGCCATGCTCGGAGTCGCCCAGGGCAGCAGCCATGAGCCGCAGCTCGTCGCCCTGCAATGGCACGGCGCCGGCAAGACCGGCGGCGCGCCCATCGCCTTCGTCGGTAAGGGCGTCACCTTCGATACCGGCGGCATCTCCATCAAGCCGGCCGGCGGCATGGAGGAGATGAAGTACGACATGGCCGGCGCCGCCGCCGTCTACGGCGTCATGCGCTCGCTTGCCGCCCGCAAGGCCAATGTGAATGCCGTCGGCATCTGCGCCATGGTGGAGAACATGCCCGGCGACAACGCGCAGCGCCCGGGCGACGTGGTGCGCACCATGTCCGGCCAGACCATCGAGGTGATCGACACCGATGCCGAAGGCCGCCTGGTGCTGAGCGACGCACTGTATTTCGCTTATTCGCAGTACAAGCCGCGGGCCATGATCGACCTGGCGACGCTGACGGGGTCGGTGATGGTGGCGCTGGGCGTCGAGCATGGCGGCCTGTTCGCCAATGACGACAAGCTGGCGGCGCAGCTGCTGGCGGCCGGCAGGGCGTCGGGCGAGTTGCTTTGGCGCCTGCCGATGACCGAGCACTACGACGATCTCATCAAGTCCGACATTGCCGACTGGAAGAACGACGGCGGCCGCTGGTGCGACGCCATCAACGGCGCCTCGCTGCTGAAGCATTTCGTCGGCAACACGCCTTGGGCCCACCTGGATATCGCCGGCATGGCCTGGACCAAACAGGACCGCCCCACCGTGCCGAAGGGCGCGGTAGGTTTCGGCATCCGCCTGCTGGATCGCCTGGTGGCGGATTGCTATGAGGGAAAGTGAGAAGCGGCGGCGCCATGACCGAGATCCGCTTCTACCACCTGCAGAAGAGCACGCTGGAAGCGGCACTGCCGCCGATGCTGGAAAAAACCCTGGAGCGCGGCCAGCGGGCCGTGGTGATCGCCGGCTCCCCCGAGCGCGTCGAGGCGCTCACCTCGTATCTCTGGACCTATAACGATCGCGGCTTCCTGCCCCATGGCAGCGCCCGCGACGGCTTCGCCGAGCAGCAGCCGGTCTGGCTGACCGAAAAGGACGAGAATCCGAACGGAGCGCAGGTGCTGTTCCTCACCGATGGCGCGGTCTCAGGGCATGTGGCCGAATTCGCGCTCTGCGTCGAACTGCTGGACGGCAACGACGAGAACGCCGTCGCCACCGGCCGCGACCGCTGGCGCGACTACAAAGCCGCCGGCCACAAACTCACCTACTGGCAGCAAAATCCCGCCGGCCGCTGGGAACAGAAGGCGGAGGCTTAAGCCGCCACCCGCCGCAGGTTCAGCTTCAGCCCCACCACCTGATACACCGTCAACCCGGTGATCTGCACGATGTCGGCCAGCCGCAAATTGGTCTCCGTCAGCAGCACGCGCGCATGGGTCCAGGGATCGAGGCGCCGGGGATTGGCGCGGAAGCGTTTCTCCGGCAGCCGCCGCCGGGCCAGCTCCCGGGCATCGAGGCCGCGCGAGCGCGCCTCCGCCAATGCCGCCTCGCGCTTCATCTTGGCGGCATGGATCTGCCAGTCCATCAGGTGGACATAGCGGGCCTGCTCGGCTTGGGTGGCGGTGGTCTGGGAGGCGAATCCGGTCTGCTGACGGCGGGGCAGGGCGGAATCGCCGCAGGCCTCCTCCAGCGTCATGCCGTGCCGCTGCGCCATGCGCTTGGCGGCGGCCAGGGCGTTTTCCCGCTCGCCGGCGAAGGGACTCTCCGCCGCGAGTTTCAGTAACCCGTGGAAACGCTTCCTTTCCGATTCGCTAAACGACGTAGAAATCCCAGCCTCCTCAGGCTCGGCAGGCCAACATGGTTCGCCATAATGCGGCAAAGAAGTTTAATGATCGTTCAACGCATCCGCCAGCTACGAAACTGTGTTATATTGAGGTATAATGGTTGCTGCTTTGATTCACGGGTTGCCTTTGGGGGCGCTTGGGTATCGAAGGTGAAAGCATAGAGATGACCGAGATCAGACAGGCCAAGTTCCAGATCGGGCAGATCGTCAAGCACCGGATTTTTCCGTTCCGCGGCGTGATTTTCGACGTCGATCCCACCTTCAACAACACCGAGGAGTGGTATCAGTCGATTCCGCCGGAGGTGCGGCCGAGGAAGGATCAGCCCTTCTACCATCTGCTGGCCGAGAACGCGGAGACCACCTACATCGCCTATGTCTCAGAACAGAATCTGCTGGTGGACGACAGCGGCAAGCCGGTGAAGCATCCGTCTGTCGGCGAACTCTTCAGCCGCCAGGACGGTGCGAAGTACGTGCTGCGGCAGCGGTCGACGAATTAAAGATCGCCCTCGGCAAGGAAGCACAATGGTTGTCGTCCGGGGCCGCCGCGTCAGCGGTGGAACCCGGGACCCACGAACACGGGCCTATCCAGCTTGTTATCCGACCGCCCGGAGTTCATGGGGCTCCGATAACCTCGCTCGCGACAAACGCTACGCGTTTGCGCCGGACGCTCGGCTTCCGGGATGACGGATTTTTTTCTATCGTTCTGGGACCGGCGGGCCTCGGCTAGCTACGTTACCGCCGCCACAAACGCCGCCATCGCCACGGCACACGCCACCGTGCGCACATGGTTCCACCGCGTCCATTCCCTGACATAGTGCGGCCAGTAATCCGCGCCCGCGGCGCTCTCCGCCGCGACGGCGGCCAGCGCGTTGTTGCGCGGCACGTTGCAGAGCATCGTCACGCCGATGCATCCGGCGATGTACAGCAGCGCCCCCACCGCCAGATAGCCGATGCCGGGACGGGGCCACATCAGAACCACGAATACGAGGATAGCCGAACAGAACACGCCTGTTCCCAGGAACACCGTCATGAACAGCGGATTGATGACGGCCACATTGATTGCCTGCATCGCTGCGATGCCCTGCGCCGCCGGTAAGCGCTTCAGCGCCGCCATCACGAATGCGGAAAAGGCGAAGAACACGCCAGCCATCAGCCCGCTGCCGAGTGCAGCGAGAATGATCAGGGTGACGGAGAGCGCGAACATCGTGGTCACCGATCCGGCCTTTGGGATGACAGCAGAGAACTGGCACACATGATAACCCAATTCGAGTTTACGGAGTTACCTTACCCGGTTCATCCAGATGCCAATAGCACTGACCCTTCAGGACACAGCGCGCGCCCAGCGATCTGTAGAAGGCGATGGCGCGGTCATTGCCCGGGCTGACGGTCCAGCGCGCATAGGTGCCGCGGGCGATGACCAGCTTCCCGACCGTGGCCATCAGCCGCCGCGCCACGCCCCGCCCGCGATAGGCCTCGCGCACGAATAGATCGTCCACCAGGACGAACTGCCGCGCCCCCAGGTGGTGTAGGCGTTGCCATAGGTCACGAAACCCGCTGGCTCGCCCCCATCCAGCGCAATGAACCCGCCAAACTGCGCCGCCGCCCCGAACCCATCGCGCCGGATCGACTCCTCGGTCGCGCCGATCAAATGCTCCTGCTCCTCGAACCGCGCCAACTCCCGCATCATGGAAAGGAGGGCAGGGGAGTCGTCGGGCTCGATGGGGCGGATGGTGAATGTGGATGATGAATTCATGGTCGAACCTTCTGACGTTTCCCGGCATCAAAGCAACGCCCCGCCAAGGTTATCGTCGTAAGACGTTATTCCTTGAAACCACCGGGGCGCATCCCCAGATCATCGCTTGCCGCGCACCATTGTCGCTGTTCGATGTTGGACATTGTGCATCAGACGTACCTGAAGTCACGGCTTTGATGCCGGTGACTGCGTTCATATGCCCATATTCCTATAGGCCGGTATACGAGGAGTGATAGGCGTAGCACAAAAGGCATAGGCTTGTGATGCGGCTGCCCCAACGGGAGGGTTGTTTTCACGAGAATCACTTTGGCGGAAAGTAATCGCAGGCAAAGCAATCGCTTGCGAACCGCCGGCATGAAAAACAACCCTCGGTGGCGCGCGGCCTTCCGGACGCGTTCCTCCGGGCTCTCCAGCGGCATTTCTCGCTTGGCATGGGGTCGATCGCACGGATTTGCCCCACCGTCCCGTCCAGCGGCCGCCGGCTACTCCAGCGCCGCCTGCGCCACCAGCCAGGCGTCCTCGGCGGCGGCGATCTCTTTCTTGATGTCGCCGTAGCGGAGCTGCAGATCCAGCAGCTTGGCGGTCGGGCCGTTGTAGATCTCCGGGTCGGCCAGGAGCGTTTCCATCGCCGCCTTCTTCTTGTTGAGGTCGGCGAGCCGGCGTTCGGTCTGCTGGGCCCGCTTCTTGAGCTGGGAGTTCTGGACCCGCTCCTCGGCGGCGGCGCGGCGCTGTTCCTTGCGGCCGGCGGCGGTGTGGGCCGCGCCGGACGCGGCGCCGTTGCCCTTGGCTTCGCCGGCGGGCCGGGTGCGCCGTTCGGCGAACAGCAGCTCGCGATAGTCGTCCAGGTCGCCATCGTATTGCCGCACCGTGCCGCCGGCCACCAGCCAGAGCCGGTCGGCGCAGAGCTCGATCAAATGGGGGTCGTGGCTGATCAGCAGCACAGCACCTTCATAGGCGCCGATCGCCTGCACCAGCGCCTGGCGCGCATCGACGTCCAGGTGGTTGGTGGGCTCGTCGAGGATCAGCAGGTGCGGCGCCTCGCGGCTCATCAGCGCAAACAGCAGCCGCGCCTTCTCGCCGCCGGAGAGCGAACCGGCCTTGGTCAGCGCCTTGTCCTGCTCGAAGCCGAAGCGGCCGAGATGGGCCCGCAGCTTCTGCTCGTTCAGCAGCGGCGCCATGCGGCCGAGTATCTGCAGCGGCGTCGCGTCCAGATCCAGTTCGTCCGTTTGATGCTGGGCGAAATAGCCGACCCGCAGCTTCGGCGACTTGCGCAGGCTGCCATGCATCGGCTTCAGCCGGTTGCTCAGCAGCTTGGCCAGGGTCGATTTGCCGTTGCCGTTGGCGCCCAGGAGAGCCACGCGGTCGTCCATGTCGAGCCGCAGGCTGACATTGTTCAGCACCGGCTTCTCGGCCTGATAGCCGACAGCGACCTTCTCCAGCGTGACGATCGGCGGGGCCAGCTGGTCGGGCTGCGGGAATTCGAAGGCCACCGTGCGTTCCTCGGCGATGGCGACGATCGGCTCCATGCGCGCCAGCGCCTTCAGCCGCGACTGCGCCTGCCGCGCCTTGCTGGCCTTGTAGCGGAAGCGGTCGATGAAGGCTTGCATATGGGCGCGCTGGGCTTCCTGCTTCTTCTGCGCGGCGGCGATGTTGGCGATCTTGAGCGCGCGCGTGCGCTCGAAGGTGTCGTAGCCGCCGCCATAGACGTTCAGCTTGCCCATCTCCAGATGCACGATCTTGTCCACCACCTTGTTCAGGAGATCGCGGTCGTGGCTGACGATCAGCAGGGTGCGCGGATATTTCTGCAGGAAGGATTCCAGCCACAGCGCCGCTTCCAGGTCGAGATGGTTGGTGGGCTCGTCCAGCAGCAGCAGGTCGGGCTCGGCGAACAGCGCCGCGGCCAGGGCCACGCGCATGCGCCAGCCGCCGGAGAATTCGCTGCAGGCGCGGAGCTGCTGCTCGGCGCTGAAGCCGAGGCCGGAGAGGATTTCGGCGGCGCGCGCGGGCGCGCTGTGAGACTCGATGTCGGCCAGCCGGTTATGGATCTCGGCGATGCGGTGCGGATCCTGGGCGGTCTCCGCCTCAAGCAACAGCGCCGCGCGCTCGGTATCCGCCTGCAGCACCGTGTCGATCAGGCTGGCCGGCCCGCCCGGCGCTTCCTGGGCCACCACGCCGACGCGGGTGTTGTTCGGCAGCGAGATCGTCCCGTTGTCGGCGTGGAGCTCGCCGGTGATCAGCTTCAGCAGCGTGGACTTGCCGCTGCCGTTCCTGCCCACCAGGCCGGCATGGTGGCCGGCGGGCAGCATCAGCGACGCGCCCTCCAGGAGGACCCGCCCGGCGATCCGGTAGGTGAGGTTCTCGATCTGCAACATGGCGCGGGGTCATAGCATGGCGGGGCGGGGAAATGCCAAGCGCGGCTGGGGTTTCTTTACCGTAACGGCCGGCGGCGCCGGGCCGGGGGCCATTGCGGCAACCCCCCGCCGCCGCTATAAGGCCGCGACTTTTGCGGACCCGAAGGAAGGACGACCATGGCCATCGAGCGCACCCTCTCGATCATCAAGCCCGACGCGACCCGGCGGAACCTGACCGGCAAGGTCAATGCGCGGCTGGAGGAGGCGGGCCTGCGCATCATCGCGCAAAAGCGCCTGCGGCTGACCCGCAAGCAAGCCGAGCAGTTCTATGCCGTTCATAAGGAGAGGCCGTTCTTCAACAGCCTCTGCGAGTTCATGACCAGCGGGCCGGTGGTGCCCCAGGTTCTGGAAGGCGAAAACGCCGTCGCCAAGAACCGCGAGGTCATGGGCGCCACCAATCCCGCCAACGCCGCGCCCGGCACCATCCGCAAGGACTTCGCGGAATCGATCGAGGCCAACTCGGTGCATGGCTCGGACTCGGCCGACAACGCCAGGATCGAGATCGCCTTCTTCTTCAGCGGACTGGAACTGGTCGGCTGAACCGGCGTGAAATCGGGACCGGAAACGGCAATGCCCGGCTCAGCGCCGGACCTTCGCGTCTGCGTCCGCATCGATCGCGGATCAGGTGAGGAAAATCAGCATGGCCCCGAGAATGATAAAGGTCAGTACCACCACGGCGGCCATCAGCTTGCAAAAGCCGATCCAGCCCTGGCGGCGTTCCTCATACATCTGGTCGAATTCAGCCATTGGCTCGCTCCGCGTCGCCGCCCGTTGATTCCGGCAGTTTCATAGCCCAGGCGGGCGGCTTCTGGCAACGGCTGCGGGGCAGGGCCGGATAGGGCTAACCGGGCCAGACCGCGGCGGTATCGCGGACCACGGAACCCGGCGCACCGGCCGCCCGGGGCACCACTTTGCCGGCCTGGAACACGGTCTCGCCGGTCCCTTCAAGGATGGCCCGCACCTCTGCCGCGTCGCCGGGCGCCACCACGGCCACCATGCCCAGGCCGCAATTGAACACCCGGGCCATCTCCCCATCGGCAATGCCGCCGGCGCGCATCAGCCAGCCGAACACCGGCGGCAGCGGCCAGCGCCGGGCATCGAACTCGGCGGCCAGATTTTGCGGCAGCACCCGCGGCACGTTCTCGATCAACCCGCCGCCGGTGATGTGGGCCAGCGCCTTGACCTTGCCGCTGCGCACGGCGGCGAGACAGCTCCGCACATATATCTTGGTCGGCGTCAGCAGCGCTTCGCCCAGCGTCTGACCCTTGGCGAAGGGCGCGGCATCGCCATAACCGACGCCGCTGGCCTCCACCACGCGGCGAACCAGCGAGAAGCCGTTGGAATGCACGCCTGATGAGGCGAGGCCGAGGATCACATCGCCGGCCGCAACCGTTGCGCCGGTCACTTCCTGCCCGCGCTCCACGGCGCCCACGGCAAAGCCCGCGAGATCGTAGTCCTCGCTGGCATACATGCCCGGCATCTCCGCCGTCTCGCCGCCGATCAGCGCGCAGCCGGCGATGCGGCAGCCCTCGGCGATGCCGCCGACGATGGCCGTGCCCGCCGCCACTTCCAGCTTACCGGTGGCGAAGTAGTCGAGGAAGAACAGCGGCTCCGCACCCTGAACCACCAGGTCGTTAACGCACATGGCGACCAGATCGATACCGATGGTGTCGTGCTTCCGGGCGGCGATGGCGATCTTCAGCTTGGTGCCGACGCCATCGGTCGTGGCGACCAGGATCGGATCGCGGTAGCCGGCGGCCCGGGGATCGAAGAGGGCGCCGAATCCGCCGAGGCTGGCGGCGGTGCCGGAGCGGGCGGTGGCCTTCGCCATCGGCTTGATCGCCTCGACCAGCGCGTTGCCGGCGTCGATATCCACGCCGGCCTTCTTGTAGCTGAGGCTGTTGATCGCCATTCTCCCGGATGCCGTCTTTTCAGCCGCCCGGACGGCTTGTTGGCGTCCCGCCGGACGGTGCGCTATAAATGCACGATTGAGCCGCAACATACTGGATAGAGACGGGTTTGCAATGGCCGCTGTCCCGACATGCCCTCGCGTTTTCATCGCCGCGCTGCTGATTCTCTGCGGCCTTCCTGCGGTCGCGCCGCAAGCCCAGGCCGGCACCTACACCGTGTCCGGCATTCCCGTCGACGTCACCGCGGCCGATGCTTCGACCGCGCGCGATCAGGCGATCGTCGACGGCCAGCGCGCGGCCCTGCTGAAGCTGGTCGAGAACATGATGGGCGCGGAGAAGGCCAAGCAGATCCCCTTGCCTGGTGACGAGGAGATCTCGGCCATGGTGCAGGATTTTGAGGTTGAGAACGAGCGCGTGTCCTCGGTCCGCTATGTCGGTTCGCTCACCTACCGCTTCCTGTCCGATCCGGTCGACCGGCTGGTCGGGCGCGCGCCGGCGGGGACGCTGGACACGACGCAGATGCCCATGCCCGCCGGCCCGGTCCGCACCATCACGGCAAAAGTGCCGATCTCCGGCCTGGAGCAGTGGATGGACGTGCGGAGCAAGCTGGTCGGCGTGCCGCTGCTGCATCGCGCCGACGTGCGCTATCTGGCGGCTGACGAGGGCAAGATCGACCTGGTGTTCAGCGGCGAGCCGGCGCAGCTAATGCAGGCGCTGGCGCAGCGCCAGCTGCAGCTGACGCAGACCGGCCCCGATTGGATGCTGATGCAGCTCGGCGTACCCGGCGCGACGACGCCGTAGTCTGTCTTGAACCGACGTCCGGGGATTCTGCTGACGGCGCTACCGAACCTGATCAGCCTGTTGCGCCTCTGCCTGGTGCCGCTGGCGATCTGGCTGATGCTCTCCGACCACTATCTCGGTGCCTTTTGGGTGTTCATCGCCGCCGGCGTCAGCGACGCGCTCGATGGCTTCATCGCCAAACACTTCAACGTTCATACGACCTTGGGCGGCTATTTGGATCCCCTGGCCGACAAGGCTTTGCTCACCTCGGTCTATGTCACGTTGGGCTATGAAGATCACATCGAGGATTGGCTGGTGATCCTGATCGTGTTCCGCGACGTGCTGATCATCGGCGGCGCCATCCTCTATCAGACGCTGACCCAGGCCCTGACCATGCAGCCGCTATGGATCAGCAAGATCAACACGGTGGCGCAGATCATGCTTGCAGCGCTGCTGCTGGGCTTGCTCGGCTATGAGATCCAAGACAACCATGGGACGGTGCAAGCTCTTACCTGGTTTGTCGCCGCGTCCACGGTCGCTTCGGGCTTTGCCTATCTGTTCATCTGGGGCGCGCGGTTCTTCCGCATCGAGGGCGGGAAATGACGCGGGACCGGCAGCTGCGTTTCTGGCTGATCGGGATGGTGCTGTTCCTGATCGCGCTCTACCTGCTGCGGGGCGTGCTGCTGCCCTTTGTTGCCGGTATCGCCATCGCCTATCTGCTCGATCCCCTGTGCGACCGGCTGGAGCGCGCCGGCTGCTCGCGGACGCTGGCGACGTCAATCGTGACGATCGGTTTTGTCGTCGTGGCGGCGGCGGCGCTGGTGCTGATCGTGCCGCTGATCCAGGGACAGATCATCGACCTCATCGTGCAGATGCCGCGCCTGATATCGGCGGTGCAGCGCTGGGTTACGCCGCTGCTCGCGGGATTGGAGGAGCGGTTCGGCGTGGGAGAGGTCGAGGAGATCCGGCAGGCGCTCGGCAGCCAGCTCGGCGGCATCCTGAAGTGGATCGTCGGCGCAATTCAGCAGTTGCTGACCGGCGGCCTGGCGCTGGTGAACATTCTGTCTCTGCTGTTCATCACGCCGATCGTTTCATTCTATCTGCTGCGGGACTGGGATCATCTGGTGGCGAAGGTCGATAGCTGGCTGCCGCGGCGCCACGCGCCGGTGATCCGCCAGCAGGCGCGGTTGATCGACGAGACGCTGGCCGGTTTCGCCCGCGGCCAGGCGACGGTGTGCCTGATCCTCGGCGCGTTCTACGCGGTGGCGCTCAGCGCGGCGGGACTGGATTTCGGCCTCGCCGTCGGCCTGATGACCGGCGTGCTGTCCTTCATTCCCTTTGTCGGCACGATCACCGGGTTTGTCGCCAGCATGGGCCTGGCGATCGCCCAGTTCACCGGCGGACCCGATGGCACCCAATGGCTCTCGATCGGTTTGGTGGCCGGTATCTTCGTCATCGGCCAGGTGGTGGAGGGCAACTTCCTGACGCCGAAGCTGGTGGGCGACCGCATCGGGCTGCATCCCGTGTGGGTGATCTTCGCGCTGCTCGCCGGCGGCACCTTGTTCGGCTTTGTCGGCGTGCTGTTGGGGCTGCCGGCCGCGGCGGTGGTGGGCGTGCTCACGCGCTTTGGCTTGGCGCGCTATATGGGAAGCCATCTCTATCATGGCGGCCTGCCTGTGAAGGCTGATCCGCCGGTTGCACCGCCGCCGTCGAGGGTTGACGAACCCCCGGTCCCGTGACGGGAGCTGCGTCCATGCCGCAACTGCCGTTCGATTTCGCCGCCGCGCCATCCTTTGCGGACGAGGATTTCCTCGTCGCCGCCAGCAACGCGGCCGCCCATGGCTGGATCCAGCGCTGGCCCGACTGGCCGGGGCGGGGCCTGGCGATTATCGGGCCGCCGGGCTGCGGCAAGAGCCATCTGGGGCAGATCTGGCGGCGGCGGGCGGCGGCGGCGCAAGCCGCGGGCAACGACCTCGGCCGCGCAGAACCGCCGGCGATCCTTGGCGACGCTTTGGCTTTGCTGATCGATGATCTTGCGCCCGCGGCGCTGTCACCCACGGCGGAGCAGTGCCTCTTCCATCTCCACAATCTGCTGACGGAACGGCGGGGGCAGCTGGTGATCTGCGCGGAGGAAGCGCCGGCGCGCTGGCCGACAAAGCTCGCCGATCTGCGATCGCGGCTCAACGCGCTGCCGGCGGTGGCCATCGAGCAGCCCGATGACGGCCTGCTGCGCATGCTCCTGGCGAAACTGTTTTCCGACCGACAGCTTACGGTGGATGCCGATGTGATCGAATATGCCTCCCGGCGCATCGAGCGGTCGTTCGCGGCCGCGCGAAAACTGGTGCATGATCTGGATCGTGCGGCGATGACGGCGCAACGCAAACCGTCGCTCGCATTGCTGCGCGAGCTGCTGCAGGGGTCCTTGCCGCTGGATTAGCCGGCGCCCGCCGCTACCAGGATCTGACCGGCCCCACATCCAGATGCAGGAACTTCTGCTTGCGGTAGTAACCGACGCCGCCCGCCTGCAAGGCGAGAGCAACCTGTCGGGCCTGCTTCAGCGGCAGTTCCTTGCCGAAGCGCACATCCACGGCACGGCCGAGGATGTGCAGGCTGTCCTTGGCCACCCGTTGCCCTTCATGCAGAAGCGCATTGTTGGTCGAGCGCGACCGGTAGCCGCAGACGATCTCTAATGAGTTCGTGTAGTTCGCCTTGGCCGCAAATCCGTTCAGCAGATCGAGCAAACGGATGTCGATTTTCGTCACCGCCTGGTTGTGGCGGTCGCGGAACAGGTGATTGATCTCCGCCAGCGCATCCGGCAGATAGCGGCCCTTTTCGTAATAGGGACCGTGGAAAACTTCGTTGCTCCAGCGCGAGTGCAACGTGAGCGTGCGGTATCTATCAACGGCCGCGGAAGCCTTATCTGGTCTCACGATGAGCGCCGCCGCCGCGCCCGCGCCCCAAAAGAGAAAGCTGCGCCGCGGCAATGACAGGTGGTCTGTCATAGGCATTTCCCCCATGCAATTCGGCCCCTGGCGGGCCATTTCTTGATCGGACACCGACCGTGCGCCGGCTCGACTTCCCCCGATTAACTTTTCCACCTCAGCCCGGTCAACGCTATTGTTAACCGTGTGATTGCTTGGGCACGTTCAACAACCCGACCCTCATTCGCATAAACGCAATGGTAAACAGTGTGTTATGTCCCGATGTTCAGAAATGAGCCAAAAAAGTTGACATTCTGTTAAGCCGACCCAATCTCCCGTGCGGGTGTGAAGAGCCTCGAAGAACCGGCAGCCGGGGGTCACGTGTCAGAAGAATTCGAGCTCAAGCTGCGCATGAGCCCCGAGAGGCTGGAGCAGCTTCGCCGCAGCGCCCTGCTGCGATCCCTGGCGCGAGAGCGCGCCGTTACCCGGCATCTTTCCACCGTCTACTTCGATACGCCCGATCGCGCACTGCAACAGCGCGGCATCGCCCTGCGCATCCGCAAGATCGGCGACCGCCGCATCCAGACGGTGAAGGTTCCTCTCGGCGAAGTTGGCGCCGTGCACGCCCACCGCGAGCTTGAGATAGATGTCGACTCCGACATGCCGCAGTTGCAACAGGTCGCCGATGAGGAGCTGCGCGAGTTCCTGATCCGGCCCGAGATCTCCGACGCCCTGCAGCCGGTGTTCAGCAGCGAGTTCGAGCGGACGGCGGTTCCCGTGAAGCTGTTCGACAGCGAGATCGAGGTCGCGCTGGATCACGGCGAGATCGGCGCGGGCGGGCGCAGCGCGGCGCTGAACGAGGCCGAATTGGAACTGAAGACCGGACGGCGCGAGCGGTTGTACGAATTGGCCATCGCGCTGAATGAAGCCATACCCGTGTCGCTGGAGGCGGAGACGAAGGCGGCCCGCGGTTATCGGCTGGCGGCGGGCGCAGGGCCAGGCTCGTTCCGCGCCGGGCCGGTGGCGCTCGGGGACGAAATGACGGCCCGCGCCGCCTTTGCCGCGATCGCCAAGAGCGCGCTGCAGCAGTTGCGCCTGAACGAAGCCTGCGCCGTGATCGGCGAAGATATCGAGGGCGTGCATCAGCAACGCGTCGCCATCCGCCGCCTGCGGTCGCTGATCTCCGCCTTCAAAGACACGATGACCGGCGATACGCGCGGCTATCTCATTCACGAGCTGAAATGGCTGCAGGGCGTGCTGGGGCCGGCGCGCGACTGGGACGTTTTCATTCATGAGACGCTGGCGCAGATGCGGCAGCGACTTCCCGAAGAAGCGACCCTGCTCGATCTTCTGGCGGAGTCCAAGCGCCAGCGCGACATCGCCTATGAGGCGCTTTGCCACGCAATCAACGGCCCGCGCTACACCGAGTTCCAATTGCGCATGGAGTTGTGGCTCACCAAGGGCATCTGGGAGACCGCGGATGTAACCAGCAGGAATCCGCTGGACCGGCCGATCGCCGATTTCGCTGCCGACGCCCTCGACCGGCGCCACAAGAAGCTGCTCAAACTCGGCGGCAAGAAGGCGAAGCTTGCGGAAGCCGAGTTCCACGATCTGCGTCTCGAGTTCAAGAAGATGCGCTATCTCTCGGAATTCTTCAGCAGCCTGTTCGCGAAGAAGGGCGTGCGGCGATACCTCAAGAGCATGGCTGCGGCGCAGGACCGCCTGGGATCGCTCAACGACGCGCTGGTGAGCCGTTCGCTGCTGGCGCAGTTGGAGCTGCCGCTGCACGAATCGCTCGGCGAGGCCGAGGTCCGCCGCCTCGGCGGGCTGCTGCTGGGTTGGCAGGCCGCCAGCATCGAGCGCGACCTCGCCCATTTCGAGGATGTCTGGCGCGACTTCCGCAAGCAGGGGCGCTACTGGCGAAAGCGGTAGAGCGCAAGCCATGCAGTTCGGAAGTTTGCATCCTAAGAATTCTTCCCCGCGACAGCGGATGCCTGGAGGAAGCAGGGTGCTCTGCAACCTCTGGGTGCCCGCTTTCGCGGGGAAAGAGATCAACCCCGATTCAGTTCGACAAGGCAATGCCACTAATCGTCGATGTCCCTGGGCGTCACGAAGTCGATCAGATTCGCGCGATCGAGCTTGCTCCAGCTGTTGATGTCCGCTTCGAACACCGCGAGCCCGGCTGTTGGATACTTCTCGCGCAGGTGTTGTAAGGCCTTCTTGTCGCCGCTGGCCGCAAGATGATTTGCAAGCAATGCCGTGCCCGGATTGTGGGCGACGACGAGCAGCGTGCCGGCTTTGCCTTCGACGGCGTGGATCTCGTTCAACATCTGCTCCGGCGCGGCGAGATAGAGCGTATCGAGATGACGGACTTTGATGTTGCCGCCAAGTTCCGCCAGCACCAGCTCTGCCGTCTCCTGCGTGCGCCTGGCCGTGGAACAGAGCACCAGTTCGGGCAGCCAGCCGGCCGTGCGCATAAGGCGGCCGATCTCCGGCGCCGCCTCGCGGCCGCGTTTGGCCAGTGGCCGGTCGAAATCCTGCAGGCGCGGATTGTCGCGGCTCGACTTGGCGTGGCGCAGCAGCAGCAGGCGTTTCATGGGCGAGAACCGGTGCAAGCCGTTAAGTCAATGGTTTGGAAAGGATTTTTCGTGCCAAATGTCATCGGCTTGTCATAGTGCCAGCAAAGCACTCATATACAATGGTGGCAAAAGGAGACGCCACAATGGATGACATAAAGACCGCTGCGCCGGCCGC
This sequence comes from Dongiaceae bacterium, assembly GCA_046154965.1. Classification (GTDB taxonomy): domain Bacteria; phylum Pseudomonadota; class Alphaproteobacteria; order Dongiales; family Dongiaceae; genus DATKFM01. The sequence continues at coordinate 44,810 of JBJXDY010000012.1, forward strand.
CGTCGCGCCCCCCGCCGAAGCGAAATACTTCAATCGCGAACTGTCCTGGCTGGCCTTCAACGAGCGCGTGCTCGAGGAGGCGTTCAACGCCGGGCATCCGCTGCTGGAGCGGCTGCGCTTCCTGTCGATCTCCGCCAACAACCTCGACGAATTCTACATGGTGCGCGTCGCCGGCCTGAAGGGCCAGGTCGCCGCCGGCGTCACGATGCCGAGCCAGGACGGGCTGACGCCGGCGCAGCAGCTTGCGGCGATCAACAGCCGCACCAGTGAGCTGATGCAGAACCAGCAAGCCTGCTGGCGGCAGCTCCGCGGTGAGCTGCGCGGCGCCGGGATCACCGTGGTGGAGACGGGCGAACTGCGGCCCGAGGAACGGCAATGGCTCGACAGCATGTTCCTCGACCAGATTTTCCCGGTGCTGACGCCGCTGGCGATCGATCCCGCCCATCCGTTTCCGTTCATTCCCAATCTCGGCTTCTCCATCGCGCTTGAGCTCAAGGGCAAACGGGACACCCGGACGCTGCGCGCGCTTATTCCTCTGCCGCAGCAGATCCAGCGGTTCATCCGGCTGCCCGGGCAGGAGACACGCTTCATCACGCTCGAGGATCTGGTCGGACTCAATCTGGACCGCCTGTTTCCTGGCTACGAGGTTCTGGCGATCGGCAATTTCCGCATCATCCGGGACAGCGAACTCGAAATCGAGGAAGAGGCGGAAGACCTCGTCCTACTATTCGAGTCGGCGTTGAAGCGCCGGCGGCGCGGCAATGTGATTCGCCTTAAGGTGAATGCCGGGATGCCCGAGGGCCTGCGGGATTTTGTTACCTCGGAACTCGACGCATCGCCCGCAGATGTACATACGATCGACGGCATTCTCGGCCTGTCCGCCACCGGCAAGCTGATTGTCGACGACCGGCCCGACCTGAAATTCAACCCCTATATCGCCCGTTTCCCCGAACGCATCCGCGATTCCGCCGGCGATTGCTTTGCCGCCATCAGGCAGAAGGACCTCATCGTCCATCATCCCTATGAAAGCTTCGATGTGGTGGTGCAGTTCGTGCGCCAGGCGGCGCTGGATCCGTCAGTGGTCGCGATTAAGCAGACGCTCTACCGCACCAGCGACGATTCGCCGATCGTCAAGGCGCTGATCGAGGCGGCGGAGGCCGGCAAGTCGGTCACCGCGCTGGTGGAGCTCAAGGCGCGCTTTGACGAGGAACGGAACATCCGCTGGGCCCGCGACATGGAGCGCGCGGGTGTGCAGGTGGTGTACGGATTCCTCGAGCTCAAGACCCACGCCAAGGTGTCAATGGTGATCCGGCGCGAGGGCGCGTCGCTGCGCAGCTATGTGCATTTCGGCACCGGCAACTACCATCCGGTGACCGCGAAGATCTACACCGACCTGTCCTTCTTCACCTGCGACCCCGCGCTGTGCCGCGATGCTGCCCGCATGTTCAACTACATGACCGGCTATGCCCGGCCGGAGAAGATGGAAAAGGTCGCCGTCGCGCCGGTCAATCTGCGGCAGACGCTGCTGCAGCTGATCGAGACCGAGATCGCCAATGTGAAGGCGGGAAAGGCCGGCGGCATCTGGCTGAAGCTGAACTCCATCGTCGACAGCCAGCTCATCGACGCGCTCTACCGGGCCTCGCAGGCCGGCGTGAAGATCGAACTGATCGTGCGCGGCATCTGCTGCCTGCGGCCCGGCGTGCCCGGCCTATCAGAAAACATTAGGGTCAAGAGCATCGTCGGCCGTTTTCTTGAACATTCGCGAATCGTGTGCTTTGGTTCCGGCGAAGCGCTGCCATCCCGGAGCGCGAAGCTGTTCATTTCATCGGCGGACTGGATGACGCGCAATTGCGATCATCGGGTCGAAAGCCTTGTGCCGATCGAGAACCCGACCGTTCATCAGCAAGTGCTCGATCAGATCATGATCGCCAATCTCAAGGACAACGCCCAGAGCTGGATCCTGCAGTCCGACGGCAGGTATGAACGCGTGAAGCCGCCGGCGGAACCGTTCAGCGCCCATACCTATTTCATGACCAATCCGAGCCTTTCGGGCCGCGGCAGCGCGCTGAAGAAGGACAAGAAGGCGCCCAGCCTGTCGCTGCGGAAAGCGTAGGCGCTTTGGCGGTACAGGCGCTGACACGGGCGGTGACAAAACCTCAGGCAGCCGCGGGCCGCATCGGCGTCATCGATATCGGGTCCAACTCCATCCGCCTCGTCGTCTTCGCCGGCAATGGCCGCGCGCCGATGACGCTGTTCAACGAGAAGGTGCTCTGCGGCCTCGGGCGCGGGCTCGACGCGTCGGGCCGGCTCAACGATGCGGGCGTCAAGCTGGCGCTGGAGAACCTGGCGCGGTTTGTCTGGCTGGCGCGCGCCATGGAAGTGACGCGGCTCGATCTGTTGGCCACCGCCGCCGTGCGCGATGCGGAGAATGGACCCGGCTTCGTCGGCGAGGTGGAGCGGCGTTGCGGCGTCAGGGTGCGGGTCATCTCCGGCACGGAAGAAGCGCGGCTGTCGGCCCAGGGCGTGCTGTCGGGCATTCCCGGAGCGGACGGCATCATGGGCGATCTCGGCGGCGGCAGCCTGGAGCTGGTGGTGCTGAACAAAGGCCGCATCGGCGCGCACACGACGCTGCCGCTGGGGCCAATCCGCCTGATGGAGAGCGTGCTCAGCGACCTCGACGCCGCGCGCAAGGTGGTGGATGAGCATCTGGATCAGGTGCCCTGGCTGTTGCAGGCGAAGGGCCGCGACTTCCATCCCGTCGGCGGCGCCTGGCGCAACCTGGCGCGCATCCATATGGAACAGATCGACCATCCCTTGCATGTGATCCATGAATACGCCATCGAGCGGCGCGAGGCGGAAGATCTCGCGCGGCTGGTGGGGCGGCTGAGCAAGCGCACGCTGATCACCATTCCCGGCATGTCCAAGCGGCGGGCGGAGACGCTGCCCTTCGCGGCGCTGGTGCTGGAGCGCATCCTGCGCGCTGCGCGGCCGGCGCGGATTCTGTTCTCCGCCCACGGCCTGCGCGAGGGTCACATCTTCGACCAGCTCTCGCCCGAGGAGAAGGCGCGCGATCCTCTGATCGCCGCTTGCCAGGAGGTGGCGCAGCTCGATGGCCGGTTCGGCGACACCGGCGAACTGCTGGATGATTGGATCGCGCCGCTGTTCAAAGGCGACGACACCCGGCGGCTGCGGCTGCGCCGGGCCGCCTGCACGCTCAGCGATATTGGCTGGCGCGAGCATCCTGACTACCGCGCCGAGCAGATCTTCGCCCGCATCGTCCATCTGCCCGTCGGCGGCATCGATCATGCCGGCCGCATTTCCATCGCCCATGCCGTTTTCGTCCGCTACGGCAGCGAGGAGCCGACGATGGAGATGGCCAGGCTGCTGACCATGCTCAGCGACGAAGATCGCGAGTACTGGACGCGGGTTGGCCTGGCGCTGCGGCTGGCATTCTCTGTGAGCGCCGCAACCCCGGCTGTGCTCATGCAAACCGCCGTCCGCATGGGCGACGCCAAGATCCGGCTGCTGCTGCCCAAGGGGCAGGAGGCCCTGTTCGGCGAAAGCGTGGAGCGCCGCTTCAATGCCCTGGGCCGCGCCTTCGACCGCGACATCGAGATCTCGATCGCGCGCTGAGGGCCGATCGTCAGCGCAGCTCGATTTCGCGCGTGATTTCCGCCACCGTGCGCGTCGTGCCGTTCTCCGTACGGACGACGCGGTACTCGCCGCGATAGACTCCCGCGGTCCAGCCCGCCGCCGGCCGCCTGACTCCGGCGAATCGGGAGCGCTGGACCTTGGTATCGGCGAGCGTTTCCGTTGCATCGACGAGTGCAGCGCCGTCGGGGCCGATCAGGCGGATGGTCTCCTGATCGCCCGCCCGCGCGCCCAGGGCTTCGGCCCAGAACACCAGCGCCGGAACATCGGTGCCCAGGCTGTCGGCCGCATAGGCGCCGGCGCGCGCCTTGGCGAAATCAACCGCGCCGGTCGCGAAGCCGGCGTCGAAGGGCGCTTCCGTCCGGTAGGGCAATAGCGCCAGCGCCGCGTCCGTCCACAGCGCGCGATCCGCCTTGCCGCAGCCGCCCCCCAGGGGCAGGCCGGAATAGGGATCGATGGAGATTCCGTCACGCCGGATTTCGAAATGCAAATGCAGGAACTCGGTGTTGCCCGAGAGGCCGATCAGGCCGACCGGCTGCCCGGCCTTCACTTTATCGCCGGGCTTCACCCTGACGCTGTGCAGGCGGAGATGGCCATACTGCGTCTCCCAGCCATTGCCGTGATCGATGATCAGGCCATTGCCGGCCTCGCGGTCTTTGACAGCGTCGGCGCCCGTCTCCCGGATGCTGATGTCGGGCATGCTGTCGCGCAGCCGCAGGACGGTGCCATCGGCCGCCGCCAGAACTTCGACGCCGCGCACCAGTGAATTCGAGTCGGGCACGCGGATGTCCACGCCCTTATGGCCGTCATAGGTCATGGCGCCGCAGTTCTGGTCATGGGCGCCGGGACCGGCATCGAGATCAACGAAGTTCCGCACAAGGCAGCCGAACTCGGCGGGACAGGCCACCGGACTGCCGAAGCGCGGTTCATCCTGGGCGGCGGCGGTCTGCGGCCACCACAGCATCCACACTGCGGCCGCCGCCGTGGCCGTCAGTCCGGATTTCGGCGGACTCATCATCGCACCGGCCTATGACGAGGGCGGCAACGGAATGATCTTGATGCCCTTGCCCGCCACCGTCAGGCCGATGCGGCCGGCCTTGAGCGCCAGGGCATCCTCGCCATAGACTTCGCGCCGCCAGCCATGAAGGGCGGGGATATCGGCGGAGTCGTCGGCCGCCAGCCGATCCAGATCGTCGCTGCTGGCGATCAGCCGCTGCGCCACGCCATGCTCCTCGCATTTGGATTTCAGCAACACCTTCAGCAATTCCACCAGGGGTCCGATACCCTGGGGCAGCACCGGGCGCGGCTCCGGCTTCGGGCACTCGGACTCCGGCACTGCAAGACCGCGCTCGATCGCGGCCAGGATTGCCGTGCCTTGCTTGCTCTCGGCGAAGCCGCGCCCGAGGCCGCGGCCATGGCTGAGATCTTCGACATTGCGCGGCGCATGGGCCGCCAGTTCGATCAGCGACTCGTCCTTGATGACGCGGTTGCGCGGCAGGTTGCGCCGTTGCGCCTCTTCCTCGCGCCAGGCCGCGAGTTCGCGCAGCAGTGCCAGAAAGCGCGGCTTGTCCGAGCGCACCTTGAGGCGGCGCCACATCATCTGGGGATCGGCGCGGTAGGTCCTGGGATCTGTCAGCACCGCCATCTCGTCCTCGAACCAGCTATGACGGCCGGCCTTGTCGATGCGCTTGCGCAGCTTCTCATAGGCCAGGCGCAGATGGGTGACATCGGAGAGCGCGTAGGCAAGCTGCCGCTCCGACAGCGGCCGCCGCGCCCAATCGGTGAAGCGCGAGGATTTGTCGATCCGCGCGCTGGCCAGCTTGGTGGCAAGAGTCTCGTAGCTGACCGAGTCGCCGAAGCCGCAGACCATGGCGGCCACCTGGGTATCGACGATCGGCGCCGGCAGCTGACTGGTCAAGTGATAGAAAACTTCCATGTCCTGGCGCGCCGCGTGGAACACTTTGACGATCTTGGTATCGGTCAGCAGGTCGTAAAGCGGCTTGAGATCGATATCAGGCGCCAGCGAGTCGATGGCCGCCGCTTCCTGCGGCCCCGCCACCTGGACCAGGCAGAGCTGCGGCCAATAGGTCTTGTCGCGCATGAATTCGGTATCGACGGCGACGAACTCCGCGCCGGATTGGCGCTGGCAGAACGCCGCAAGATCGGCAGTCTGGGTGATGAGGGTCATGGTCCGGTAATACAGGGATTCGGAACGGCCTCACAAGCGAGCTTGCCCATGGCACAACGCACCGTCTTGCAGGCAATGGCGGGCTTGCAGGGTTAATGGGTCTCGCGGCATCCCGTCAGCCGGTCCACCTTGACATTTCCCGCCCTTTCCATGCCTTTTGCGCCCGGATTTCAAGGCCGCAGGGTGGGGCTAGCGCCACCGGCAGCGCGGCCGGCAAACTGATATTCTCGGGGGATCGATGCATATCTACCGGACCCATAATTGCGCCGCGCTGCGCGCCGGCGATGTCGGCAAGCGGGCGCGCCTTTCCGGCTGGGTGCATCGGAAGCGCGATCACGGCAATCTGCTGTTCATCGATCTCCGCGACCATTACGGCGTCACCCAATGCGTCATCGATACTTCGAATGCGCTGTTCAAGGCGGTCGAGGGCATCCGCGTCGAATATGTGGTGACCATCACCGGCAAGGTGGTGCATCGCCCGCCGGAGACCGTTAACACCAAGCTGGCAACCGGCGAGATCGAAGTGCAGATCGAGGAATTCACGGTGCAGTCGACCGCCGAGGTTCTGCCCTTGCAGGTCGCCAGCGACGAAGACTCCGGCGAGGATATCCGCCTGCGCTACCGCTTCCTCGATCTCCGCCGCGAGAAGGTCCACCGCAACATCGTGCTGCGCTCCCGTGTGATCTCCAGCATCCGCCGCCGCATGATCGAGCAGGGCTTCACCGAGTTCCAGACGCCGATCCTGACCTCGAGTTCGCCTGAGGGCGCGCGCGACTTCCTGGTGCCGAGCCGGCTGCATCCTGGCCAGTTCTATGCGCTGCCCCAGGCGCCGCAGCAGTTCAAGCAGCTGCTGATGGTCGCCGGCTTCGACCGCTACTTCCAGATCGCACCCTGCTTCCGCGACGAGGACAGCCGCGCCGATCGTTCGCCCGGCGAGTTCTATCAGCTCGATTTCGAGATGTCGTTCGTGACGCAGGAAGACGTGTTCGCGGCGATCGAGCCGGTGCTCCATGGCGTGTTCGAGGAATTCGCTGACGGACGCAAGATCACGCCGGCGCCGTTTCCGCGCATCGCCTTCGACGACGCCATGCTGCGCTACGGTTCCGACAAACCGGATCTGCGCAATCCCCTGACCATCACCGACGTGACGGAAATCTTCCGCGGCTCGGGCTTCGGCATCTTCGCCAATCAGGTGGAGGCAGGCGGCATCGTCCGTGCGGTCCCGGCGCCGGGTGCGGCCGGCAAACCGCGCAGCTTCTTCGACAAGCTGAGGGAATGGGCGCGGGAGCAGGGAGCGGGCGGACTCGGCTATATTCAGTACGCCGAAGAAGGACCCAAGGGGCCGATCGCCAAGAACCTCGATCCCGAGCGGCTGAACAAGATCCGCGAGGCGGCGGGATTGAAGGCCGGCGACGCCGTCTTCTTCGCCGCCGACAAGAAAGCCGCCGCGGAGAAGTTCGCCGGCGCGGTGCGCACGCGGCTGGGCGACGAACTCGGCCTGATCGAACCGAATGCGTACCGGTTCTGCTGGATCGTCGACTTCCCGATGTATGAGCTGAATCCGGACACCGGCAAGATCGAGTTCAGCCACAACCCGTTCTCGATGCCCCAGGGCGGGCTCGAGGCGCTGACCACCCGGGACCCGCTGACACTCAAGGCGTACCAATACGACATCGTCTGCAACGGCGTGGAGCTCTCCAGCGGCGCCATCCGCAATCATCTGCCGGAGATCATGTACAAGGCCTTCGAGATCGCCGGCTACAGCAAGGAAGAAGTGGAGAGCCGTTTCGGCGGCATGCTCAATGCCTTCAAGTTCGGCGCACCGCCCCATGGCGGTTCAGCGCCGGGTATCGACCGTATTGTCATGCTGCTGGCCGATGAACCGAACATCCGGGAGATCATCGCCTTCCCGCTGAACCAACAGGCGCAGGACCTATTGATGCAGGCGCCGGCCGAAGTGCCGCCGGCGCGTCTGAAGGAACTGCATGTCAGACTCGAACTGCCGCCGCTGAAAAAGTGAGAACCTCACTATTGTCAGCGGCTTGACGCCGCGCGACAGGGGGCGGTTGCCACGGGCGCGGTCGCCTTCTAGAGTCGCCGCGTCTTAGGGCGGCATACGGAGGCATGATTGTCGCGACCTGCCGATGACGGCTTCTACATGCCGGCCGAATGGGTTTCCCATGCGCGCTGCTGGATGGCATGGCCAGTGCGCGGCGAATTGTGGGGCGATCACCTGGACGCGGTGCGCGAGGCCTATGCCGAGGTCGCCAACGCGATCGCCCGCTTCGAACCCGTCACCATGGTGGTGAAGCCGAAGAACGTGGCGGAAGCCTCGCTGCAATGCGGGCCGGGCATCAGCATGTATTCGCTGCCCCATGACGATTCCTGGCTGCGCGACAACGGCCCCAGCTTCGTCGTCGATCATCTTGGCGGCGTGGCCGGCGTTTCCTGGAAATTCAATGGCTGGGGCGGGCGCTTCGCCGACTATGATCGCGACGCCGTGGTGGCCGAGGCCCTGCTGAACCATTTGGAGATGCGCCGCTACGATGCGCCCATCGTCTTCGAAGGCGGCGCGCTGGTGACCGACGGCGAAGGCACGGCGCTTGCGTCGGAGTCGATCCTGCTGAATCCGAACCGCAATCCGGGCGTCAGCAAGGACGAGATGGAGAAGATGCTGTCGTCTTATCTCGGCATCCGCAAAGTCATCTGGCTGTCACAGAGTCTGGCCGGCGCTCATGGCGAAAGCCCGGTGGACGATCTTGCCATTTTTGCCCGTCCCGGCCTGGCCTTGGCGCTCGCCTGCAGCGACAGCGCTGATGCAAACCACGGGGCGCTCGCCGAGACTATCGCTCGTTTGCGCAGCGAAACCGACGCCGCGGGCCGCGTGCTCGATGTCATCGAGATCGAGCAGCCGCGGGCGCGCTACATGGAAAACGGCGACCGGCTGAATCTGTCCTATGTGGATTGCTATATCGCCAACGGCGCCGTGATCATGCCGGTGTTCGAGGATCCACAGGATGCCCGCGCCTATGAAGTCTTCGGCAAGGTATTCCCCGGCCGGGAGATCGTGCAGATACCGGCGACCGATATTGCCTTCGGCGGTGGCGGCCTGCACGCCATCGCCCTGGGCCAGCCGGCCGGGCCCATTGTCCCAGCCGCCACCTGAGAGCGCCTAGACGAGGCGATCCGGCGGCGGCCGGTTGGCGAAGAACGCGTCCAGGTTGTCCAGGCACTTGAAGCCCATGCCGTTGCGCGTTTCGACGGTCGCGCTGCCGAGATGGGGCAGCAGGAATGTGTTCTCCAGCGTGCGGTACTCCGGATTGATCTTCGGCTCGTTCTCGAACACATCCAGGCCCGCCGCCGAAAGCTTGCGCGATTTCAGCGCGGCGATCAGCGCGGCATCGTCGACGATGGTGCCCCGCGCCGTGTTCACGACAATGGCGCCATCAGGCAGCTTGGCGATGCGCTCCGCATTCAGGAAATGATAGGTCTCCGGCGACGCCGGGCAGTTGATCGACAGGAAGTCGCAATGGCCAAGCATCTCCTCGGCGCTGGCGTGATAGACCGCGCCCTGCTCCTGATCCGCCGGCAGCCGGCGGCGGTTGGCATAGTGGATCTTCATGTCGAAGCCGCGGGCGCGCTTGGCCACCGCTTGGCCGATGCGCCCCATGCCGAGGATGCCGAGACGCTTGCCGGTGACGTGGACGCCCAGCATGTAGGTGGTGCCCCAGGAGTTCCAGCTGTTGGTCCGCACGATCTTTTCGCCTTCGGACGCCCGCCGCGCCGCGCCCAGCAGCAACAGCATCGTAACATCGGCGGTGGCGTCGGTCAGGACATCGGGGGTGTTAGTCACCACGATGCCGCGCGCTTTTGCCGCATCCAGATTGATGTGCTCATGGCCAACCGAGAAGGTGGCGATGGTGCGGATGGATTTCGGCAAAGCCTGCAGCAGCTCCGGCGTCATCTTGTCGGTCGGACAGATCAGCAGGGCATCGGCGCCCATCTTGCCGGCGCCCTCGATGATGTCCGCTGGCGACAGCAGCTTGTCCTCAGGGTTAAGATGGGCGTTGTAGCTTTTCCCGAGACGCGCCGTCACGGCATCGGGCAGCTTGCGGGTGACGAAAACGGCCGGCTTGGTCGACATAGAACTCAAACTCCCCCAGTTAAACCGTTATTTGGACGCAGATTTCCGCTACTACGTCAGCCCGAACCATGACATAATTCCGCAACTTCAGCAGATTGCACCAGCTACATAACGGTTGAACTCGATGCACTCCGAACGACGTCACTCCCGCCTTGGCCTGGCGGCTCTCATCCTGTGCTTTGCGGTTTTTGTCAAACCGGCCGCGGCCGCCGATGTAATCCCGCATCATGCGGTTTATGAGCTCTCGCTCAAGTCCGGCGCACATAGCGAAGTTAGCGACGTCAGCGGCACGATCGTGTTCGACTGGGAGGATGCCTGCGACGGCTGGGCCGTGAGCTACCGGATGGAAATGACGTTCCTCTATCAAACCGGTACGGAAGTAGCCTTCGGCATGAATGTCGCCTCCTGGGAAAGCAAGGACGGGAAGCGCTATCGTTTCTTCGTCAAGCGGCTGCAGGGCGATCAGGTCACCGATGAGTATCGCGGCGATGCGGAGTTGAGCGCACCCGGCGGTCCCGGCATCGCGCGTTACATCCTGCCGGAGGAAAAGACGCTGGAGCTGCCGGCCGGCACGCTGTTCCCGACCGCGCACAGCCTGCGCGTGCTCGAGATGATGGCCCACGGCGACAAGATCTTCTGGGCGACTTTCTTCGACGGCTCGGACGGCAATGGCGCGCTCGGCGTGAATGCCGTTGTCGCCGATCGCCGGGATCCCGATGCGGCGGCCGGCAAACTCTGGCCGCTGCTGGAGGGCAGCCGCTTCAGCAACGTGCAGATGGCGTTTTTCAAATCCGGCGACGAGACGGCGCTGCCGGAGTCCGAACAGCAGTTGAAGATGTTCGACAACGGCATCACCGGCGAACTGATCTTCGACTACGGGGATTTCAGCGTTGCCGGCAAGCTGAAAGAACTGAAGCCGCTCAAGCCCTCTTGCTGATCAATCCTCGTCGTCGGCCGGCGCCGGCGCATCCTTGCGCCAGCCACGGCCTTTGTGGATGGCGTCGGTTCCCAGCTTTTCCCTGACCGCCACCATCGCCCGCTCTATGCCGGCGACCCGCTGCAGATCGGGCGCGAACAGGTCGGGCAGGTCCGCCTCCGCCGCGTCCGCCAGCTCGCCGGTGCCGATACCGATCAGCCGAAAGCGGCGGCCGTCGGCTTCCGCTTCCAGCAGGGGCAGGGCGGTGCGGTAGATAATCTCCGCCAGCCCCGTCGGCCCCGGCAGTTTCCGGCTCCGGGTCAGCAGGCGGAACTCGGCGGTCTTCAGCTTGAGCGTCAGTCCCTTGGCGGCGAAGCCGTTGCGCCGCAGCCGCCGCGCCAGCCTTTCGCAGAGCGGCCACAATTCCGCCGATAGCTCATCGATGGCGCTGAGATCGCGCTCGAACGTGGTTTCCACCGAAATGCTCTTGGTCGGCGAGTTCGGCTCGACTGTGCGGTCGTCCTCGCCGCGGGAGAAATGGTAGAGCCGGGAGCCCAGGCTGCCGAAGCGCCTGATCAGGTCCGCCTCGGCGATCGTCTGCAGCTGGCCGATGCTGTAGATGCCGCCCTGGGCCAGTTGCGCCTGCATGGCCTTGCCCACCCCCCATATCAGGCTTACCGGCTTGGCGGCGAGGAACTTCGGGGCGTCGGCCCGACCGATCACCGAGAAGCCCCGAGGCTTGTCCAGATCGGAAGCAATCTTGGCCAGGAACTTATTGTAACTGAGGCCGATGGAGACGGTGACGCCGATCTCCCGTTCGATCTGCAGCGCCAGCCGGACCAGGGTTTCCGCCGGCGATCCATGATGGAGCCGCTCGGTGCCGCCCAGGTCCAGGAAGGCTTCGTCGATGGACAGCGGCTCAACGGCAGGCGTCGCCGCCAGCATCAGCTCCCGCACCTCCTGGCCGACCTGGCTGTACCTGGCCATGTCGGGAGGCATCACTACCGCCTTGGGGCAGGCCTTGAGGGCCTGGAACATGGGCATCGCCGAGCGCACGCCGTACATCCGGGCGAGGTAGCAGGCCGCCGAAACCACCCCCCGCCGGCCGCCGCCGACAATGACCGGCTTGTCTTTCAGGGCGGGATTGTCCCGTTTTTCGACGCTGGCATAGAAAGCATCGCAGTCCAAATGCGCTATGTTAAGTTGTTGGAGTTCAGGATGCGCTATACTGCGAGGTGAGCCGCACGCTGGGCAGCGGCTCCAAGGGCTGTTCCCAGCTGGCTGCAGCTTGGCGCAATCGCGGCATAGCACTGGCATCGACGACCGCCTCCGCAGGATTCCGGGGCAGATTAAACCCGGCTGCGGCGGCGGCAAACTTGGTTTATGAGCCTTTTCGACAAGAAGTCGATATCGATGGTTTTTCGCGTCCGGTCAGACATTTAGCGTGAATAGATTGTGCTTACTAAATCTTAATATAGGGCTGATAATGCTAAGGGGTCGCGATGGGGGCAAAGCTGACGGTCCTTGTCCCCGTTTTCGCGGCATAAGTGTTCTAACCCCCCGTCGCTTTGTGAGGGACTATGACGCAATCCAGCGGAATCGCCGCGGCCCCCATGACCTCGTCAGGTACGGAGGCTAAGCCGATGCGGCAGGCGTCGACACCCAAGACAATTCTCGTTGTCGAAGACAACGAACTGAACATGAAGCTGTTCCATGACCTCCTGGAGGCCCATGGCTATAGCATCCTGCAGACGCGCGATGGCATGGAAGCGCTGAAGCTCGCGCGCCAGCACAAACCCGATCTGATCCTGATGGATATCCAGCTGCCCGAAGTCTCCGGCCTTGAAGTGACCAAGTGGATCAAGGAGGACGACGAGTTAAAGAACATTCCGATAATCGCCGTCACGGCCTTTGCCATGAAAGGCGACGAGGAGAAGATCCGCGAAGGCGGCTGTGAGGCCTACATTGCCAAGCCGATTTCCGTGACCAGCTTCCTGAAGACCGTCGAGCAGTTCCTGGGCTAGGCATCGCCAGCAAGCGGGTGAAAGTACAAATCGATGTCAGCGCGGGTCCTGGTCGTTGATGATATTCCGGCGAATGTCCGGCTTCTGGAAGCGAAGCTGGCGGCCGAATATTTCGACGTCATCACCGCCGACAGCGGCGCCGCCGCCCTCGAGATCGTTCAGAACAACACGCCCGACATTGTGCTGCTCGATGTCATGATGCCGGGCATGGATGGCTTCGAGGTCTGCCACCGCATCAAATCCAATCCGAAAACCCTGCATATCCCTGTGGTCATGGTGACCGCCCTCAGCGAGCCCAAGGACCGGGTGCGCGGTCTGGACGCCGGGGCCGATGACTTCATCACCAAGCCGGTCAATGAACTCGCGCTGTTCGCCCGCGTGCGCTCGCTGACCCGCCTGAAGATGATGATGGATGAGTGGCGGCTGCGCGAAGAGACCTGCGGCCAGTTCGAACTGCTGAGCGCCGCCGCCGCCGCCGAGAACGATCCCGGCAACGCCGGCTCCATCCTGGTCGTGGAGGCCAGCCAGGCCACCAGCAGCAAGATCGTCGAAACCCTGGGCACTTGCCAGCATGGCGCCGTCGTCGCCCGCAGCGGCGCCGAGGCGCTGGCGATCAGCCGCCAGCAGCGCTTCGATGTCATCATCCTGGCGGCCCATGTCGGCAGCGAGGACGGGCTTCGCCTGGTGACGCAGCTCCGCGCCCAGGAGGACACCCGCCAGGTGCCGATCGTGCTGGTCGTCGACGAGTTCGATACCCAGCGCCTGATCAAGGGCCTGGATATCGGCGCCAACGACTATCTGATCAAGCCGATCGACCGCAACGAACTCATCGCCCGCGTGCGCACGCAAGTGCGCCGCCGCCGCTACCAGGACCGCCTGCGCAACAATTACGAGCGCAGCCTGTCGCTGGCGCTGACGGACAGCCTTACCGGTCTCTATAACAGGCGCTACCTCACCAACCATCTGGAGAGCACGATCCAGCGCGCCCGCGAGACGGGCAAGGCGCTCTCGGTGGTGATGGTGGATGTGGACCACTTCAAGCGCGTCAACGACACCCTCGGCCACGGCACCGGCGACGAGGTGCTGCGCGCCATCGCCCAGCGCATCAACGGCAACCTGCGCAACTTCGACATGGTGGCGCGCTATGGCGGCGAAGAGTTTACCATCGTCATGCCCGACACCTCTGGCGATATCGCCGTCATGGTCGCAGAACGCTTGCGCGAGCGGGTTGCCAAGGATCCGGTGATCGTCGCGGAATCGGGCGAGAAGGTGAACGTCACCGTCAGCATGGGCGTCGCCGCGCTGAACGGCCCGGCCGACACTTCGGCCGACATGCTAAAGCGCGCCGATTCGGCGCTCTATGTGGCCAAGCAGGAAGGCCGCAATGCGGTCCGCGCCGAGCCGGACATCACCGCCTACAAGCCTCAGGAATCGCCGGAGATGCGCACGGTCGCCTAGGCGGCGCAGCGCTGACCCCTGAATCATAAAGGCCGCGAGAGCGCGGCCTTTGGTGTTTATTGGGCGCCGGGCGGCAGCCTTACTTGATCTTCGATTCCTTGAAGGTCACGTGCTTGCGCACCTTCGGGTCGTACTTCTTGAACTCGAGCTTTTCCGTCGAGGTGCGCGGGTTCTTGGTGGTGACATAGTAATAGCCGGTGTTGGCCGTGCTCACCAATTTGATCAGGATCGTGCTCGATTTCGCCATGACGCACCCTCAAAGGGCCGGAACCACAGGTTTCGGGAAGGCCGCGAACATACAGTCTGGGCCGCCGATGTCAAGCGCCGGACGGCCGCCGTAGACGGCTAGCGGTGTTATCTAACTCTTTGATATTAAAACCCTTCTTCGGGAACGGCCCAGGGGCCGGCACCGGCCCGGCAGCGGGCGGTCTCGCCCTTGTAGCAGAACAGCCGGCTCCGCTCCTGTCCCGGCCAAAGCCGCGCCCGCCAGCGCCGCAGCGCCTCCCGCAGGACATATTGCGTAACGTCCACCAGCCCTAAGGGCCGCAGCTCGTCCAGAGTGCGCCAGCCCAGATCAAGCAGCTCGCCGCTGCCAGCCAGTTCGCCCTCGGCCAGGCGGCCATCGGCCAGGAAGAACCGCGTGTTGTAGCGGCGCGTGGAACTGGTCGGCGTGATCGCCCGGCAGATGAAATCAAGCGCCCCGAACGAGGGCGCGCGGCCGCGATCGGAAAAGGCCTGCCAGACCGGGGCGGGGCCGCCGCTGCCGGCAGCTTCGATGCCGACCAGCAATCCGGTCTCCTCGAAGGTCTCGCGGATCGCGGCGCGGGCAAAGGCCGCGCCGGGCCGGCGCGATGCCGCCTGCAAATCGGCGGTCACGGCGGGATGCAGCGGCTCGGGAAAACCGCTGGCGAGGCTGTCGCCATCGTCGACCCGCCCGCCGGGAAAAACATAGATGTCCGGCAGGAAGGGCACCCGGCTATGCCGGCGCCCGACCAGCACTTCCGGGCCCCGCTTGCTGTCGCGGATCAGGACCAAACCGGCCGCATCCACCGGCCTGACAGGGCGCGGGGCGGGCATGGCGGCGATATCAGGGTTGCGGCGCCGTCACCGGTTCGAAGATCGCGCTCAGATTTTCGTTCGCCGGGCCGATGACATGGGCCAGGTGAATGGCGCTGCTATAGAGGCTCTGGCTCTCCAACAGCTTTTCCGCCACCTCCAGGTCCACGGCGGATTCGCCGTGTTGCGAGGGGCAGTTCGCCCGCAGCTTGATCAGGGTCGCCGTGTCGTCGGGATCTGCCGCGGCCCGCGCCGCCGTGGGAAGGGCCGCGATGCGCCCTTGCTGCAGCGCGCGGATGAGCTTGTCGGAGTTGGCTGATTCGGTCGATGTGCAGATCGACGGCAGCACGCCCAACTCGTGCAGCGTATAGCCCGAAGGCGCATGGAACCGCGCCCAGGTCACAGACATCTCGCCGCTGTTGGGCAGGGAGATGACCCGCTGCACCGTGCCTTTGCCATAGGAGTTGCTGCCTACGACGACGGCGCGGTCGTCATCCTGCAGCGCCGCCGCGACGATCTCCGAGGCCGATGCGGAATCGCCGTTCACCAGCACGACGATCGGCTTGCCGTCGATGATGTCGCCGGGCGTCGCGTCATAATACTGATGACTATCGGGGTTGCGCCCATGGGTGGAGACGATGCGGCCAGCCTGAATGAACAGGTCGGCCACCGCCACCGATTGATCGAGCACACCGCCGGGATTGTCGCGGAGATCCAAAATGACGCCGTGCAGATCGGCGCCCATGTCCTGCTTCGCCTGGATCACCTCGCGTTCCAGACTCTCGGAGGTCTCGGCGTTGAAGCCGTAGAGGCGGATATAGGCGAGATTGCCGCGCCGTTCATAGGTCACCGTTTCCGGCGTGATATGGGCGCGCGTAAGCGTGCGATCGAACGGCAATTCAGCGCCGCGCAAGACCGTGATCGTGACCGGCGAGCCCTCTTCGCCGCGCAGCATGCCGACGATGCCTTCCTGATCCAGGCCGGTGACGGGCTTGCTGTCGATATGGGTAATTAAATCGTCGGCGCGCAGGCCCGCCCGCTCGGCCGGGGTGTAGTGCTGCACCGAGAGAATGCGGACCCGCTGTTCCTCCACCGCTACGCGGATGCCCACGCCGCCGAAGCCTTCGCGGGACGCGCGGACATCGACCGTCTCCTTGGCCGACGTGTAGCGCGAGAATCGATCCAGCTTGCTGACGAAGCCATCGAACATGATTTCATAGATCGCTTCATTGCCCGCCTGGGCCACGGCGGGCGAAACCGCCTTCGCGGCTTCCACCATGTCGGCGGCCAGGTTGGCCCAAGCGCGCGGCTCTCCCGCCGGCGCCAGGGGCAGGGTGCGCACCGGGGAGTTGTCCCGGTTCAGCACCGCGCTATCAGCCGTGAAACTCACGCCCAAGGCCGCGTCGAGCTGCGACAGCCGCGAAAGGCCGGCGAGCGTCACATCGCGCAGGCTGACATCGCGGACATAGATAGTGTCGATGCCGCGGAGGCCGGCGGCAAAGACGTCGCGCGGCGTCGCCGGCCTTCCAGCGCCGCCGGGCATCGTGCAGGCAGCGAGGAAGAGGAAGCTGAAGGAGCAGAAGCAAGCAAGCGCTAGGCGCAAACCGGCATGGCGGGTTTTCGAGTCAGGCATGAGGGCTAGATACTAGTCCATTACTTTCCAACAGGTTAAACTATCGACTCGTTCCCATCGTCACAAGAACTACCGTTGTGGCAATCCGGCCGTGACAAATTTGGCGCGCGCCGAGGAGGGGTCATCGCCGGTGCTTGCGGCGCGACTTCTGCCGGTTTTTCGGATGCCGGCCGGCCGGCCGGCCGGCCTTTGCAGGAGCCGCGGGCCGCCCCATAGTTTTTTTCGCGGCCGGCGCGCCCTCGCTCTCCTCGGTTTCGATCAGTTCAAGCACCATGCCGCCGGTGACGGGCGTCGCCTCAACCAGCCGCACCGCGACCACCTCGCCCAGGCTGAACATCCGGCCCCAACGCCGCCCGACCAGGGCGTGGCGCCGCTCGTCATGTTCGTAGAAATCGGTCGGCAGGGTGCTGATGGGTATCAGGCCGCTCCCGCCGCTCTCATTGAGGGTGACGAAAAGTCCGAAGCGGGTCACGCCGGAGATTCGCCCGACGAAGATGTCGTTGATGCGCTCGCTCAGGAAGGCGGCGATGTAGCGGTCCATGGCGTCCCGCTCGGCGGTCGCGGCGCGGCGCTCGGTGGCCGAGATCTTTTCGCCGGTTTGCGGGAACTCCGCCGCGGCGTCGGGCGGCAACCCGTCATTGCCGAACTTGAAACCGTCGATCAGCGCGCGATGCACCAGCAGGTCCGAATAGCGGCGGATCGGCGAGGTGAAATGGCAGTAGCGGCGAAGGGCCAGGCCGAAATGGCCGATGTTCGCCGGGTTGTACTCGGCCTGGGACTGGCTGCGCAGCACCAGGTCATTGAGCATCGCCGCATAGGGCGTCTTCGCGCCCTGCTCCAGCAGCCGCGCGAAGGTCGCGGGCTTCAGCACCTGGCCGCGCGCCAGCGACAAGCCGAGGGAACCGACGAATTCGCGCAACGCTTCGATCTTCGCCGGGTCCGGCGCGTCATGGATGCGGTACATGCAGGGCTGCCGCTTCGCCTCCAGCGATTCCGCCGCAGCGACGTTTGCCGCGATCATGAATTCCTCGATCAGCCGGTGGCTGTCGAGGCGCTGGCGCGGAATGATCCGGTCGATTCGCCCTTCGCTGTTCAGATAGACCCGCCGTTCGGGCAGATCGAGATCGAGGGTGCCGCGCGCCTGCCGCGCTTTCATCAGCGCGTCATAGGCGGCGTAGAGCGGCGCGATCACGCTCGCGCGCAGCGGCCCGGCCGGATCATCCGGCGCGCCGTCCCTGGCCCGCTGCACCTGGTCGTAGGTCAGCCGCGCCGCCGAGCGCATCAGGCCGCGCATGAAGCGGTGATGCAGCTTGTTGCCGTTGCGGTCGATGATCATCTCCACCGCCAGGCAGGCCCGCTCCTGCAGGGGCTTCAGCGAGCAAAGCTCGTTCGACAGCGCTTCCGGCAGCATGGGCACAACGCGGTCGGGGAAATAGACCGAGTTGCCGCGCTTGCGCGCCTCCCGGTCCAGCGCATCGCCTGCCGTCACGTAGTGGGCGACATCGGCAATCGCGACCACAAGCCGATGGCCGCCGTCATTCTTGGGATCGGTATCCGCCGCGGCCCAGACCGCATCGTCAAAATCCCGCGCATCGTCGCCGTCGATGGTGACCAGCGGCAGATCCCGCAGATCCGTGCGGTTGCCCAGAGGCACCGGCCTTGCTGCTTCAGCCTGATCCAGCGCCGCCTGGGGAAAGCGGTCTGGAATGTCATGCTCGTGGATCGAGATCAGGCTGATGGTTCTCGCGCTGCCGAAGGCGCCCACCCGTTCCACCACCCGCATCTCCGTGGCGCCGGCGCGCTGCCGCTCCAGCGGTTCGGCCAGCACCACATCGCCGTGCTGAGCGCCCGCTATGTTGCTGCCGGCGATGCGGAATTCCCCCTTGATGCGGCGGTCCGCCGGCCGCAGCCGGCCGCCGATATTGGGGATCACTTCATAGACGCCAACGATGCGCTTGGGCGCCGGGCCGAGGATGCGGACGATGCGGCCCTCATAGGTGCGGTCGTTGACCCGGGTCAGTTTGGCGAGCACGCGGTCGCCGGCCGCAACGGCGCGCTGGCCGCGGGCTTCCGGCGCCATCAGTACCTTGGGAGGCGGTCCCTCGCCGCGCCATTGGATGGGCCGGGCGATGATCTCGCCATCGGGGTCGGTCTCGATGACCTGCACCACGGCCACGTCGGGCAGGGCGCCCGGGTTGTTGACCCTGCGGCCGCGGCCGCGGTCCAGTTCGCCGTCGACGGCGAGCTCCTTGAGCAGCGCTTTCAGGGCTACGCGGTCGTCGCCGCGGATATGAAAGGCGCGGGCGATTTCCCGCTTGCCGACGGGCGTCGGGCTCTCACGGACGAACTCCAGAATTTGCTGCTTGGTCGGCAGCGGTATCGTCTTTGTCTGTTTCTTCATCTAATCTGTTGGCGGCGGCGATCGGAGCGGCGATCAAGCCGGCGTCTTAAACTCCACTTCTACAAATACGAACTCATAGTCGTTCGCGTTGATTACATTATGTTCGACTCCGATCGGGCGGTAATAGGACCGGCCCTCGGTCAGATCGGCAAGGCGCTCTTCCTTGCCATCGAACAGTCTTAGTTTTCCGGTCGTCATCGGCACCACGACATAGTCGTAGCCGTGCCGATGCCAGCCGGTTTCCGCCCCCGGCGAAAAGCGCCACTCCGTCACCTTCACGCGCTCATTGTCCACTTGCACTGTGGGTTTTGCTGGCGGGCGGCTGGCGGTCATATTGTGCTCCTGATGCCGGCGAGGGATTGAAAACGACAGCGGCCATCCTCTCCCGAGTCTCCTCTGGAGACCAGGTGCAAAATCCGGCAATGGATGGGGGCAGCAGTTGCAGTTCTGTCCGGTCGCTTATTCGTTGGCGGCGCGCTTGCGTGAGGGCGGCTTTGCTATGGCCTCCTCATCGGCGGCGTCTTCGGCCGCGGCGGCTTTCTTGCCTTTCTTCTTGCTCTTCGCGCTGGCGGCGCTCTTGCCGCCTTTGCCTTTCTTCTTTTCAGCTTGGGCGGCCAGAATGGGGACGGCGATCTCCACCGTCACTTCTTCCTCGCTCGTGCCTTTCGGCAGGGACGCGAGGATATTGCCATGGCGCAGATATGGGCCGTAACGGCCGCTATGCAAGGTGATAGGCTTGCTGTCGGCGGGATGGTCGCCCACAGCCTTGCCCGGCGGCGTGCGCCGCTTGGCGCTGGCTTCCGCCAGCAGCACCACCGCGCGGTTCAGCCCGATGGTCAGCACATCGTCATCGCCGCGGATCGACTTGAAGATATCGCCATGCTTGATGTAAGGCCCGAACCGGCCGATGCCGGCGACGATCGGCTCGCCGCTCTCCGGATGCTTGCCGACTTCGCGGGGCAGCGAGAGCAGGCCGATGGCGCGGGTCAGGTCCACGTCGGCGGGCGACACGCCGCGGGGCAGGGCGGCCCGCTTCGGCTTGTCCTTGGGTTTTTCCTTCGCCTTGGCCTTGCGCTTTTTCTTCGCCGGCTTGCCATCGGCCGACGGTGCTTCGGCAGGCGGCGGCTCGGCTGGGGCGGGTTCCGCCGGCACGGCGCCATTGCTGGCGTCGCCCAGCTGGACATACACACCGTAGGGTCCGCGCCGCAGCGTCACCGGTAAACCGGTGGCTTCGTCGATGCCCAGCAGTTTCGGCTCGGTCAGCGCATCGGCCTCGCCATTGCCGTTCTCGACTCCGAGGCGCCGGGTATAGCGGCAAGCCGGGTAGTCCGAGCAGCCGATGAAGGCGCCGAACCGGCCGAGCTTCAGGCCCAGGCGCCCCTTGGCGCAGACGGGGCAAAGACGCGGATTCTTGCCTTCCTCCAGCACCGGAAAGAAATGCGGGCCCAGATCCTCGTCCAGTGAGTCGATCACCTGGGTGATCGTCAGGTCCTTGGTGCCGCCGATGGCGGCGCTGAAGTCCTTCCAGAAATCCTGCAGCACCTTCTTCCACTGGATGCGGCCGCCGGAGATATCGTCGAGCTGGTCTTCGAGCTGGGCGGTGAAGCCGTACTCCACGTAGTGCTCGAAGAAACAGGTCAGGAAGGACGTGACCAGCCTGCCGAGGTCTTCCGGAATGAAGCGCCGCTTCTCCAGCCGCACATACTTCCGGTCCTGCAGCACCTGCAGGATGGAGGCATAGGTCGAGGGCCTGCCGATGCCCAGCTCTTCCAGCCGCTTCACCAGGCTCGCTTCCGAATAGCGCGGCGGCGGCTGGGTGAAATGCTGCTCGGGCTTCACTTCATCGCGCTTCAGGTTCTGCTGCGGCTGCAGGTTCGGCAGGCGGCGGTTGTTCTCGTCATCCTCGGCCGGGTCGTCCTGATCCTCGCGGTAGAGCGTGTAGTAACCGTCGAACAGGACCACCGAACCGTTGGCCCGCAGCGTGGTCTTGCCGCCGATGATATCCACGGCCACCTGGTCCAGCACGGCGCTTTCCATCTGGCTCGCCATGGTGCGCTTCCAGATTAGCTCATAGAGCTTCTGCTCGTCGGCATCGAGATGGCGCGTCACGTCCTCCGGCCGGCGATGGACGTCGGTCGGACGGATCGCTTCGTGGGCTTCCTGGGCGTTCTTCGCGGTCGTCTTATAGACGCGCGGCGCCTTCGGCAGGTATTTGTCGCCATAGTCTCTGACGATGAGTTCGCGGGCCGATGCAATTGCTTCGTTGGACAGCGTCACGCCGTCGGTCCGCATATAGGTGATCAGGCCGACCGTCTCGCCCTCCAGCGTCACGCCTTCATATAGCTTCTGGGCGATGCGCATGGTGCGGCTGGCCGACAGGCCCAGCTTGCGCGAGGCCTCCTGCTGCAGGGTGGAGGTGGTGAAGGGCGGCGCCGGATTGCGGCGCGCCTGCTTGCGCTCGACATTGGCGACCGTGAAGGGTTCGCCGGCCATCAGCGCCGCGACGGCGGTGTCGGCTGCGCCCTGGTTGCCCAGGTCGAACTTGTCCAGCTTCTTGCCGTTCAGGTGCGTCAGGCGGGCGGTGAAGGTGTCGCCCTCGGCGGTGCGGAACTGCACCTCGACCGACCAGTATTCCTGCGGCTTGAAGGCCTCGATTTCCTTTTCCCGCTCGCAGACCAGGCGCAGCGCCACGGATTGCACGCGGCCGGCCGACTTGCTCTTCGGCAGCTTGCGCCAGAGCACGGGGGACAGGGTAAAACCGACGAGGTAGTCCAGCGCGCGGCGGGCCAGGTAGGCCTCCACCAGCTCCTGGTTCAGCGCCCGCGGGTTCTTCATCGCCTCCAGCACGGCGGTCTTGGTGACTTCGTTGAACACCACCCGCTGCACTTCGACGCCGGTAAGGGCGTGACGGCGCTTCAGTTCCTCGGTGATGTGCCAGGAGATGGCCTCGCCCTCGCGGTCGGGGTCGGTCGCCAGGATCAGCTTGCCGGAGGATTTAAGCGCCTGGGCGATCTCCTTGAGCCGGCTCTCCGCCCGCTCGGCGACATCCCAGGTCATGGCGAAGTCCTTGTCCGGCGCCACCGACCCGTCCTTGGGCGGCAGGTCGCGGACATGACCCATGCTCGCGATGACCTTGTAGTCAGCGCCCAGGTACTTGTTGATGGTTTTCGCCTTGGCGGGCGATTCGACGACGACGACGTTCATGACCACTGGTCAGCAATCTCCTGGAGCCTCGGCGGCGGGAAGTCCCGAGCCGGGCCCGAAAGGTCAGCTACGTTGCGCCTTGTTGGTTAACAATAGGGAAATGCGGTTCCCTGGATGCCATTCAAGACGTCCGGCCAAGTCCAATTCCAGGAGGGCGGCCCGGACGACGGGGGCGGACAATTGGCACCATCGGGTCAGTTCGTCAACCGCGATAGGGGTGGGGCCAAGCAGCGCAGTCACTGTATCGAGGCTTCCGTCTGTCAATGATTCATCCGTGATTTCAGTCGGTTGATCTGCTAATTCGAATGTTAATGTTTTAATTGAAGAAAGACCGCTCGCCCCCTCGAGAGCCGTCAGGACGTCGGCCGCCGATTCGACCAGGACGGCGCCCTGGCGGAGCAAATTGTTTGTTCCCCGGCAGCGGGGATCGAGGGGGGAACCGGGCACCGCCATGACCTCACGGCCCTGTTCCAAGGCCAATCGCGCGGTGATCAGCGACCCGGATTGGACGGCCGCCTCGACCGCCAGGACCCCCAGGGACAGCCCGGAGATCACCCGGTTGCGCCTGGGGAAATGCCGGGCCTGGGGAATAGTTCCAACCGGCATCTCGGAGATCAGCGCCCCGGTATCGGCGATGCGGCGATAGAGCGCCCCATGCTCCGGCGGGTAGATGTTGTCCACGCCGCCGGCCAGGACGGCGACCGTCCCGCTGGTCAGCGCCCCCTTATGGGCGGCGCCGTCGATGCCCCGGGCCATGCCGGAGACCACCAGGAAGCCGGCGGCGCCCAGGTCCCGGGCCAGATCCTCCGCCAGACGCCGGCCGCTGGCAGAGGCGTTCCGGGCGCCCACCAGGGCGACGCAGCGCCGGTCCTTCCACAGCGGCTGTCCGATCAGGGAAATGACCGGCGGCGCGTCCTCGACCGCGGCCAGGGCCGGCGGGTAATCGGCCTCGCCCAGGGCGATGAAGCGGCCGCCGGCGGCGGCTAACGCCTCGGTCTCCTCTTCCGCCAGGTCCCGCGGATAGATCGCGATCGCGGCCGCCCGCCCGCCGCGGCGGGCCAGATGGGGCAGGGCCTCCAGCGCCGCCTTGGCCGATCCGTAGCGGCGCATGAGATGGAGGTAGCTGACCGGCCCAACATTCTCGGTGCGGATCAGGCGCAGCCGGTCCAGCCGCTCCTGCTCGGTGATGACCGCAACTTTTTTCATGAGGGGAAGAACCTTGAAACAGGTGACGACGACTCAATTATAGGATGTGGTTCCAAATAGTGGCAATTGTAGGTTGTGGCACGCCACGGCATGCCATCTCATTGCCTTATTCTGTGTACCGGGCCGTTACGAACCGGCGGGCTTGCTGCTGGAGAGCCGGATACTCGATTCCTCGCCTTTGAGCAGCCGCTTGATGTTGGCGGCGTGGCGCCACCAGACCAGCACGGCGAGGAACAGGCAGAATTCGGCGATCTGCCGATTGATGAGGAACCAGGCAAACACGGGCGACGCGGCGGCGGCGATCAGCGCCGACAGCGACGAATAACGGAAGGCGAAAGCCGTGATCAGCCAGACCACGATGGCGAAGAGCCCCAGCGGCCAGTACAGGCCGAAGAAGATGCCGAGCATCGTCGCCACGCCCTTGCCGCCCTTGAATTTCAGCCAGACCGGAAACAGGTGGCCAATAAAGGCGCCGGCGCCGGCGCAGATGGCGGCATCCGGACCCCCCGGCCACCAATGACCGATCAGCAGCACAGCGGCAGCACCCTTGAGTGCGTCAAGCAGGAGCGTTGCGGCGGCCAAGCCTTTGTGTCCCGTCCGCAGCACGTTCGTGGCGCCGATGTTACCGGACCCAATAGCCCTGATATCGCCAAGGCCTGCCAGTTTCGTCAGTATCAGTCCGAACGGGATAGAGCCCAACAGATAGCCGCCGACCAACGCTATAATGTAATACGGTCCGGAGGCGCTCCAGCTAATCGGATCGGGCATGCTCAGTCTTTGTTGTGATTGTCGGCCTGGAACACGATACGCCCGTCGACGATGGTGCGCAACACGCGCCCCTGCACCGGCTTGCCGTCGAAGGCGGAGTTCTTGGATTTGCTCTTCAGCATGGCGGCGTCGATCTTCCAGGCGCGGTTGAGATCGAACAGCGTCACGTCCGCCGGCGCGCCCTTGGCCAGCCGCCCTTGCGGCAGCCCCAGGATCTCGGCCGGCCGCACGGTCATGCGGGCCAGCAGATCCAGCAGGCCGATATCGCCCCGGTGATACATCTCCAGCGCAACCGGCAACATGGTCTCGACTCCGATCACGCCGGGCGAGGCCTGGGCAAAGGGCACACGCTTCGATTCCTGGTCATGGGGCGCATGGTCGCTGGCGATGCAGTCGATGGTGCCATCGGCCACGGCGGCGATCACTGCGCGCCGGTCCTCCTCGCTGCGCAGAGGCGGCGACACCTTGGCGAAGGTGCGGTAGTCGCCGATCGAGAGCTCGTTGAGCGCGAAGTAGTGCGGCGCCGTATCGCAGGTGATTTTCAGGCCGCGTTTCTTGGCGCGGCGGATGCTGTCGATGGCGGCGGCGGTGGTCAGATGGGCGGCGTGATAGCGGCCGCCGGTCAGTTCCACCAGATGCAGATCGCGCTCCAGCAGCATCACTTCCGCGGCAGGGGGAATGCCGGTCAGGCCCAGCCGCGTCGCCAGCTCGCCCGCATTCATCGCCCCGCCCTCGGCCAGGGTCGGTTCCTCCGGATGCTGAATGATCAGCAGGCCGAAGGTGCGGCCATAGCTGAGGGCGCGGGCCAGCACGCGGGCGCTGCCGACCGCAAATTCACCGTCGGTGAAGCCGATCGCGCCGCTTTCCGCCAGCAGGCCCATCTCCACGATATCCCGGCCCTGCAGCCCCCTGGTGACGGCGCCGTAGCAATAGACCTTGGTTTGCCGAGTCTCCCGCGCGCGCCGGGCGATGAATTCGATGCCCGCGACATCGTCAAGGACCGGCTGGGTATTCGGCAGCGCCACCATGCTGGTTACGCCGCCGGCCGCGGCCGCCGCAGCAGCACTGGCGATTGTTTCCTTATGCTCTTCGCCGGGTTCCCGAAGCTGCACCCGCATATCGATCAGGCCGGGCGACAGGCAATGGCCGCCGCCGTCGATTGTCTCCGTGCCCTCGGGCAGGCCGCTCCTGCCGACATCGGGGCCGAGATCGGCGATCATGCCATCGACCATGAAGATGCCGCCGCGCTGATCCAGCTTGGTCGCGGGATCCAACAGCCGTGCGTTGAGGATGGCGCGCGGGCGTGTCTGCCGCGGGATGCGGGGTTCCTGCAACATCACGCAGGCCCCGCATTCGGCCGCAGGCTGCGGGTCAGCACGTCCAGGCAGGCCATGCGTACGGCCACGCCCATCTCGACCTGCTCGCGGATCAGGCTGCGGTCGATGTCGTCGGCCACCTCGCTGTCGATCTCGACGCCGCGGTTCATCGGGCCGGGATGCATGATCAGCGCGTCGGGCTTGGCGTTGGCCAGCTTCTCGTAGTCGAGGCCGAAGAAATGGAAGTACTCCCGAATCGACGGCACATAGCTGCCCTGCATGCGCTCGGTCTGCAGCCGCAGCATCATCACGATGTCGCAATCCTTCAGGCCCTTGCGCATGTCCGTGAATACCTCGACGCCCATGCGGTCGATGCCCGGCGCCAGCAGCGTCGGCGGCGCGATCACCCGCACGCGGGCGCCCATTGTGGTCAGCAGATGGATGTTGGAGCGGGCGACGCGGCTGTGCCTGATGTCGCCGCAGATCGCCACCAGCAGCCCGGCCAGGCTGCCGCGGCGGCGGCGGATGGTGAGGGCATCCAGCAGCGCCTGCGTCGGGTGTTCATGGCTGCCGTCGCCGCCATTGATGACCGCGCAATCCACCTTCTGCGACAGCAGATTGACCGCGCCGGAATCGGGATGGCGCACGACGATCACGTCCGGCCGCATGGCGTTCAGGGTCGCCGCGGTGTCCAGCAGCGTCTCGCCCTTCTTGATCGCGCTGGTGGCCACCGACATATTGACCACATCGGCGCCCAGGCGTTTCGCCGCCAGCTCGAACGAGGTGCGGGTGCGGGTCGAGGTCTCGAAAAAAAGATTGATGACCGTCCGCCCATGCAGCAGCGAGTCTTTCTTATCGGCCCGCCGGTTCTGCTCGACATATGAGTCGGACAAGTCAAGCAGCCCGTCGATCTCCTGGGCTGTCAGTCCTTCGATTCCCAATAGATGACGGCGCGAATAGAAGAGGGAGGAAGATCGATCTGCCGATGCGCTCATCGGGGGCGGACTATAGGTCCGGGCAATCCGGGGGCGCAAGGGTGCGGCGGAAAGGGCCGCCAATGGCCCGGATTTCCCCGGCGATTCGCCTGATAGCGGCATGCTGTGCCGAATCACCGGCTCGTGAGTCCCTTTATGGAAATGGTTGCGGTATGCAGTGTATGGTCGGCTTGAGAGAGGATTGCGACCGATGGCCCATAGCTTGGATCCGCTTACCATTAAATCCGTGATGGTGGGCGATCTCTACGCCTATTGGCTGAAAAAGCGCGGCGATCGGCTGATGCCGTGCCGCGCCGATATCGAGCCGGCCGAGATCAAACCTCTGCTGCCGTACCTGTTCCTGTCGGACTTCGAAACCGAGCCGTTCCGGGTGCGCTACCGGCTGATCGGCACGGAGATCGTCAATCATGCGCGCTTCGATTTCACCGGCCGCTACCTGGACGAGCTGGATTTCAGCGCCTACGACAAAGTGGATTGGCAGAGCCTGTACCTATTGGTTTGGGAGCGGAAGGCGCCGCTTTTCGGCGAGGCGCTGGAAACTTTCTCCAACCGGCTGCGGCCGTCCGCACCCTATCAATACTGCATCCTGCCTTTGTCCGTGGACGGGGTGAACGCGACCGGTGCGATCGCCATGGAGGAGTACCAGAAGCTCAGCCTGCATGAGCGCGAACTGCTTGAGGCGACCTCGCTGAAGAGCAGGCGCTGACGGCGCGCCCGTCAGATCACGCCGCGCTGCCTTAGCGATTCGATCTCCGCCTCGGACATCTGCAGCAGCTCGCCCAGCACATCCTGCGTATGCTGCCCGCAAAAAGGCGGCGGCAAGCGGTAGTCGACCGGCGTTTCGGAGAACTTGATCGGGTTGCCGATCAGGCCGACCGTGCCGGAGGCCGAGAGCGGGTGCGGCATGGTGATCTGCATCTCCCGCTGCTGCACCTGCGGGTCCGCGAACACCTGGTCCACATTGTTGACCGGGCTGCAGGGCACGCCGAGCTTGGCCAACCCGTCGATCCATTCCGCCTGCTTCTTCCGCCGCGTCACTTCGGACAGCAGGTCATAGATCGCGCGCCGGTTGCGCACGCGGTCGGCATTGGTCAGGAAGCGCGGATTCTTGGCCAGTTCCGGCGCGCCGGCGAAGTCGCAGAACCTCTGGTACTGCGCATCGTTGCCGACGGCGAGAATGATAAAGCCGTCCGACGCCGGCAGCACGTTGTAGGGCACGATGTTCGGATGTTCGTTGCCCACGCGCTGCGGCACCTTGCCGGAAGTCAGGTAGTTGAGGCCCACATTGATCAGCCAGGCCACCTGGCTGTCGAGCAGCGCCAGATCGATGTACTGGCCCTGGCCGGTCTTCTCCCGGTGATGCAGCGCGCCCAGGATTGCCACCGTCGCATACATGCCGCACATCACGTCGGCGATGCCGACGCCGACTTTCATCGGCGGACGGTCGGGCTCGCCGGTGATGCTCATGATGCCGCCGATACCCTGGGCCAGCAGGTCATAGCCGGCGCGGGGCGCATAGGGTCCGGTCTGGCCGAAGCCGCTGATGGAGCAATAGACCAGCCGCGGATTGCTGTCCTTCAGGTCGGCATAACTCAGCCCATAGCGCGCCATGTCGCCGACCTTGAAGTTCTCGATCATGATGTCGCATTTCGCGATCAGCTTCTTCGCCAGCGCTTGGCCTTCGGGCTTGGAGATGTCGACGGTGACGGAGCGCTTGTTGCGGTTGGAGCTGAGATAGTAGGCCGCCTCGTTGGTGTCCTTGCCGTCCTTCCCCTTCAGATAGGGCGGGCCCCATTTGCGCGTGTCGTCGCCGGCGCCGGGCCGCTCTATCTTGATCACTTCCGCGCCGAGATCGCCCAGCAGCTGCGTGCAGGTCGGCCCCGCCAGGATACGGGAGAGGTCGAAAACGCGGATGCCGGAGAGCGGGCCGGTGGAGGTCTGTTCGGTCATGAAGTTCCCGGGGCGAGAGGGCGCAAGGTCCGCACGGCAGCCAGGCCGATTGGGAATCTGCGCACTCTCCCCGCCGGGCGCGAGCCGGTCAAGCCCACCGGTGCTTCAGGATTTCCAGGGCGGCAATTTGGTCGGGCTGTGCTCAACCTCGACGATCGCTCTTTCCCAGGCGGCCATGCGCTCCGGCCCGGCGGGGTGGGTGTCGAATAACGATGCCTTGGTCTTTTTCTTGTCGAGCTGCGCCAGAACCTGCCAGACATGCCCTGCCTTGCGCAAATCATAGCCGGCGCGCGCCAGCAGATAGGCGGACAGCAAGTCCGCCTCCCGCTCCTGGGATTTCGAATAGCTGAGCGCGCCAATCTGCGCACCGACGCCGGCCCAGGTGCCGACGGCGTTCGTCATCGCGGGATCGTTGCCGTCGGCGCCTGCCGCCATCGCACCGCCAGCGGCGGCCAGTCCCACAAGGATGGCGCCGATCGCCGCATTGCGCTGTTTCTCCTCGATATGCCGCCCCAGATGATGGCCGTATTCATGCGCCACGACAGCGGCGACTTCTTCCTCGGACTGCAGCAATTCGAGCAGTCCGCGCTGCACCACCACGCTGTCCTTGCCCGACGCGTAGGCATTGACTTCGCCGTCGCTGGAGTAGGTGATGTTGATCCGGCAGCTTTTCACCTTCGCGTGCTGGCAAAGCGCCGGCGCCGAAGCTTGCAGGCGGTCGGCGATCCGGCGCAGCAGTTGGCGCGACTCCGCCTCCGTCCGCAGGTATCTCGGCAAGTATGACGATGCCGAACCGATCGTCAGCGATGCCCTGTTGACATCGGCGTCGCTGAGTTCCGGCAGCACGAAATCCGCGCCTGAACAGCCGGTGAGCGCCAGGGTCGCGGCGATCCCAAACAGAGCCCGCCGGAATGACCCGGCGGACCGTCCTGAGCGTGACATTTTTCTTCCTCCCACCACTTTCGGTTGTATTTGCCGGTGAACATATCCTGTCCGCTGCAACCGTGCAAGGGCTTGTTGGATAGCTTCTACTACCTGCGCGTGCCGGCGCTGAGGGCGTCGAGGGCGCCCTGCAGGATGTAGGTGGCCGCCAGGGTGTCGACGGCGCGGGCGCGCTGTCTGCGGGTCAAATCGGCCTCCAGCATGGGCCGGGTCACCGCCATGGTGGACAGGCGTTCGTCCCAGAACGCGATCGGCAAATCGCCCTGGGCCAGCAGATTGCGGGCGAATTGTCGCACCGACTGGCAGCGCGGCCCCTCGCTGCCGTCCATATTGAGGGGCAGGCCGATGACCAGGCCGCCCACATTGCGCTCGGCCATGATCTGCCGCAGCCCCGCCAGATCGGCGGCGAATTTCTTGCGCTGGATCGTGCTGACGGCCGTGGCCACCGACAGCAGCGAATCTGAAACGGCGACGCCGATGGTTTTCTCGCCGAGATCAAGGCCCAACAGCCTTTGCCCGGCGGTCAGGGCGGCGCGAAGGTCCAGCAGCGGAAGGACTGGCATGCGCCGTCTTAGCAAGCGCCGCGCCCCATGGGCAAGCAACGGGGGCGAGCTTTGCGGCGCCGTTGACCTCGCGGACCGCCGGCGGCGCTCTTGGCCATGGACAAGCCGGGGCCTGATTGGCTTAAGTCCTTGCCGGGCGGCAGCAAGCGACCGCGCCGGACGACACACAGGAGAGCGAACGCCCGGATGGATTGGCTGTTCCACGTCACTCTACTGTTCAAGGGAATCTTTATCGGTTTCGCGGTTGCCGCGCCCGTCGGGCCTATCGGTATGCTCTGCGTCCGCCGGACCCTGGCTGACGGGCGGCTCGCCGGCTTCGTTTCCGGGCTTGGCGCGGCGACGGCCGACGCGATCTACGGACTCATCGCCGCCATGAGCCTGTCATTCATCAGCTACTTCATCGTCGAACATAAGGACTGGATAAGCGTCGTCGGCGGAATCTTCCTGCTGTTTTTGGGTTATGTGGAGTTGAAGGCCAAACCGATCGATCCGGCCGCGGGCGCGCCGACCACGCTGGGCCTGGTCGGCCATTTCTTCACCACCCTGTTCTGGACCCTGAGCAATCCCATCACCATACTCACCTTCATCGCGGTGTTCACCGGCCTCGATGTCGCCGGCCCCGGCGGCCAGATCGGTTCGCCGGAACGGGAGTTCGCGGGCATCAGCGCCATGGTGATCGGCGTGTTCTTCGGCTCGACGCTCTGGTGGCTGGTGCTGACCCAGGGTGTGGGCATGTTCCGGCACCATTTCTTCGGCCCCGGCCAGACGACCCGCTGGCCCAATTTCATCGCCGGCACGCTGATCATCATGTTCGGGCTTTACGCCCTGACGGCGGCGTTCCGGCTGTTCTAGGCGGCGGCCCGCCGGCCCTCGCGCCAGAACGGCCGCACGCCGTGGCGGAACAGCACGAAAAGGATGGCAAGCGCCCGGAGCCCGTCCAGCTCGGGGATCGACTCAGAGCCGCGCGGCATGGCGAGATAGTCGCGGCCGCGCTGCGTCCAACGGGTCGCGGCGATAGCGAGAGTCACGGCACAATCAGGCGATGCCGAGCGTTTTCTGCAGGCTCTTGCGCCTGACCTTCCAGATGATGGAATCGGCGATGTAGTGGTGGAAATTCAGGATCTGAAAGCTGATGACCATGATCGGCAGGGCCGCGAGCGTGAAGGCCAGCGACATATAGATCGTCGTCGAGAGTCCGACGCAGACCAGGAAGTAGAGCCAGTAGTTGCGGGTCTGGCTGATATAGGACAGGAACTTCGCCTGCGGCTCGATCCCGCCCCTGAAGCGGTTGTTGTTGAACATCCAGACGAACAGGATGTACTGCGCGTTGTGCCAGATGTTCACGGTCAGCCAGCCGGCGCTGACGTCGTCGATGACGATATAGCCGACGAAGAACATCAGGAAATGCGTGGAGACATAGAGCGTATGCGCCAGGGGCAGCCGTCCCTGCCACCACAGCTGCAGACGCGTCACCGCGAACCAGGCCACGCCGGCGACCGCGGCTATGCCAATGACGTCGACCAGCAATCCCGCCACAGGCAGGACCTTGATCGGCATCGACAGGAAGGTCTCCGGCGCCTGATAGGATCGGTGCAGGATGCCCCACAGCGGCAGCAGGTAGAACGCGATCTGCATGACCGTCAGATTGTCGCCGGCGATGCCGCCGGCCTTGCGGCGGTAGACCTGGGACACACCCCAGCTCTGGCGCGCATAGTGGAACCACTGCCAATAGAAATAGAGCGTAATGATCGACCAGAGGCCGAGCCCGAGATACATCGCCAGCACGCCGGCGAGCACCATCGGCGGCAGGTAGAGCACGATGAACCGGTGCGCCCGGAAGCTCTCGCGGTCGAAGGTCAGGCGCGTGAAGGTCGAGACCACATGGTGGTAGCCAAGCAGCCAGAGGTCGGCCAGCATGATTGGAATCAGAAGCTGCGGATTGAGCGTTACCGCAAAGCCCGAGAACAGACCGATGCCGGCAATGGCCGCGATGAAGCCGAGATCGAACTCGCGGCTGCGCAGCCAGCCCGGCGAGGACGCGGTGGAGTTTACGGTCGTGGCGGACATGGCTAATTGCTTAGCCCAGGCCCGATTACCAAACCCTTAAAGAAAGGTTTCTGGCGCTGCCGCGGGTTGCGACAAAGTTGCGCCGATGCTAGTTTCCGCGCGCCGAATTAACCAATGACATCGCTGGGAACTCCAGGAAAATGCCGCTCGATCGCAAGACCGTGGCCCATATCGCAACGCTCGCCCGCATCAAGGTGCCGGAGAGCGATCTCGGCGCCATGGCCAAGGAACTGGACACGATCATCCATTGGGTGGAGCAGCTCGGCGAGGTGGACACTTCGAAAGTAGAGCCGATGACCGGCGCCGTGCGCGTCACCCTGCCGCGCCGGAAGGACGAGATCACCGACGGCAATTGCCGCGACAAGATCCTGGCCAACGCGCCGGAACAGGCCCACGGATTCTTCCTGGTGCCGAAGGTGGTGGAGTGATGGCCGCGCTCACCGATCTTACCATCGCCAGCGCGTTGGACGGCCTGGCGAAGAAGCAGTTCTCGGCGAAGGAGCTGACGGCGGCGCATGTGAAGGCGGTGGAAGCCGCGCGCACCCTCAACGCGTTCGTCACGGAAACGCCCGACAAGGCGCTGGCGATGGCGGCCGCCTCCGACGCGCGCCGCGCCAAGGGCGAGGCGGGGCTGCTGGACGGCGTGCCGCTGGCGATCAAGGACCTGTTCTGCACCGAGGGCGTGCTCACCACCGCCGGCTCCCGCATCCTCGACGGCTTCAAGCCGACCTATGAATCCACGGTCACCGCCAATCTGTGGAAGGCGGGCGCGGTGATGCTGGGCAAGGTGAACATGGACGAGTTCGCCATGGGCTCGTCCAACATGACCAGCCATTACGGCTATGTGAACAATCCCTGGACGCGGAAGGGCGACAACCGGCCGCTGGTGCCGGGCGGCTCCTCCGGCGGTTCGGCGGCGGCGGTCGCGGCGCGCATCGCGCTCGGCGCGACCGGCACCGACACCGGCGGCTCGATCCGCCAGCCCGCG
Source organism: Dongiaceae bacterium (assembly GCA_046154965.1). GTDB lineage: Bacteria > Pseudomonadota > Alphaproteobacteria > Dongiales > Dongiaceae > DATKFM01. Next base: position 78,280 of record JBJXDY010000012.1, read on the forward strand.
GCCTTCACCGGCATCGTCGGCATCAAGCCGACCTATGGCCGCTGCTCTCGCTGGGGCATCGTTGCCTTCGCCTCCTCGCTGGACCAGGCCGGGCCGATGACCCGCACGGTGGAGGACGCGGCGATCATGCTGCAGGCGATGGCCGGCCATGATCCCAAGGACTCGACCTCCGTGAATGCGCCGGTGCCCGACTACCGCAAGGCGCTGACCGGCGACATCAAGGGCATGAAGGTCGGCATTCCCAAGGAGTACCGGCTCGACGGCATGGCGCCGGAGATCGACAGGCTCTGGGCGGAGGGCGTCGAGTGGATGAAGCGGGCGGGGGCGGCGATCGTCGACATCTCTCTGCCGCACACGAAATACGCGCTGCCCACCTATTACATCATCGCGCCGGCGGAGGCCTCCTCGAACCTGGCCCGCTATGACGGCGTGCGCTTCGGCCTGCGGGTGCCGGGCGAGAGTCTGGACGAGCAATATGAGAACACCCGCGCCGCCGGCTTCGGTAAGGAAGTGCGGCGCCGCATCCTGATCGGCACCTACGTGCTCTCCGCCGGCTACTACGATGCCTATTATCTTAAGGCGCAGAAGGTGCGGGCGCTGATCGCCAACGATTTCACCGAGGCGTTCAAGAAGGTGGACATCATCCTCACGCCCTCGACGCCCTCGGCCGCCTTCGCCGCCGGCGAGAAGATGGACGATCCGATCGCCATGTATCTGAACGACGTCTTCACGGTGACGGTGAATCTTGCGGGTCTGCCGGGTATCTCCGTGCCCGCCGGCCTCTCGGCCGACGGTCTGCCGCTGGGCCTGCAGCTCATCGGCAAGGCGTTCGACGAGGAGACTGTGCTGAAAGTCGGGCAGGTGCTGGAGAAGTCGGCGGGCTTTACTGCAAGGCCGGGGGCATAGAAGGGGACGCAAGTGAGTTAATGCCCCAACCTTGTCATCCCCGCGAAAGCGGGGATGACAAGGTTGGGGCTTGAGGATTTAGGAAGTGTTATGGCTGAAACAAATGGCAACTTGATCGAAGGCCGTACCGGCGCCTGGGAAGTCATCCTCGGCCTTGAGGTGCACGCCCAGGTGATCTCCAAGTCCAAGCTGTTCTCCGGCGCCGCCACGGAATTCGGCGCCGAGCCGAACACGCAAGTCAGCCTGGTGGACGCGGCCTTTCCCGGCATGCTGCCTGTCATCAACGAGGTCTGCGTCGAGCAGGCGGTGCGCACCGGCCTGGGCCTCAACGCGCAGATCAACCTGCGCTCGGTGTTCGACCGCAAGAACTACTTCTATGCCGATCTGCCCGCCGGCTATCAGATCTCCCAGTACACCCAGCCGGTGGTGGGCAAGGGCACTATCGTGCTCGACCTGCCGGAAGGAAAGACCCGCGAGGTCGGCATCACCCGCCTGCATCTGGAGCAGGATGCGGGCAAGAGCCTCCATGACCAGCATCCGACGAAAACCTACATCGATCTCAACCGCTGCGGCGTGGCGCTGATGGAAATCGTGTCGGAGCCGGACATGCGCACCGCCGAAGAGGCCGCGGCCTATCTGAAAAAGCTACGCTCCATCCTGCGCTATCTCGAGACCTGCGACGGCAACATGGAGGAAGGCTCCATGCGCTGCGACGTCAATGTTAGCGTGCGCAAGCCGGGCGGGCCGTTGGGCACGCGCTGCGAGATCAAGAACGTCAACTCGATCCGCTATGTGCAGCAGGCGATCGAGTACGAGGCGCGGCGCCAGATCGAAGTGCTGGAGGAGGGCGGTGAGATCAAGCAGGAGACCCGCCTGTTCGACGCCAATAAGGGCATCACCCGGCCCATGCGCTCGAAGGAGCACGCCCACGACTACCGCTATTTTCCCGATCCGGACCTGCTGCCGCTGGAGTTCGATCAGGCCTGGGTGGAGAAGATCAGATCCGCCATGCCCGAGCTGCCCGATCCGAAGAAGGCGCGGTTCATGAAGGAATACGGCCTCTCCGCCTACGACGCCGGCGTGCTCGTCGGCGAGAAGGAGACCGCGGCGTTCTACGAAGAGGTTCTCAGCGGCGGCCCAAATGGATCAAAGGGGCGGGATGCGAAGATCACCGCCAACTGGATGACCAGCGAACTGTTCGGCCAGCTCAACAAGGCCAGCAAGTCGATCACGCAGTCGCCGGTCTCCGCCAAGGCCCTTGGCGGCCTGATCGATCTCATCGCCGACAACACCATCTCCGGCCGCATCGCCAAGGACGTGTTCGCGGAAATGTTCGAGAGCGGCAGGGAAGCCGCCGCCATCGTCGAAGCCAAGGGCCTGCGCCAGGTCACGGACACCGGCGAGATCGAGAAGAAGATCGCCGAGATCATGGCCGCCAACGCCGACAAGGTGGCGGAATACCGCGCCGGCAAGGACAAGCTGTTCGGCTTCTTCGTCGGCCAGGTCATGCGCGCCATGGCCGGCAAGGCCAACCCGGCGATGCTGAACGAGCTTCTGAAGAAAAAGCTGCAGGGATAACCACTCGAGCACAATCCTCCCCCCTTGAGGGGGAGGATGGCTCATCGAGCGAAAGCGAGATGGGTCAGGAGGGGGGTTCTCAAAGTCGGGCGCAACGGCGAAGCCTGAAGCGACGGTGTTCGCTGTTGCCGATACCGAGCCGACCCCCCACCCGCTCGCTGACGCTCGCGACCGCCCCCTCAAGGGGGGCGATTTGATTTTTCTTGCGTGAGAGGTTGTAGCACCTAAGCCGCCTTGGCGCCGCCGTGATGCTCGTCGAGGTAGCGCTCGAAATGGGGCAGGAACTCCGGCAGGGACTTCCGCCCGAAGCCGATGCGGAAGTGGGAATTGCCGTAGTTGTAGGTCGTGCTCGGCAACAATGTCACGCCGGCCCGCTCGATCGCATCCAACGCAAACCGTTCCACGTCCACATCCAGCTTCAGCCGCGGGAAGGCGATGGATCCGGCCCGCGGCCGCACCCAGGCGAACAGGTGCGCATAGCGCGCAAAGAAGCCGTCCAGCAGTTTCATGTTCGCCAGCACGATGCCGCGGTTGCGCATGACGATACCGGCGCGATGCCGCAGTGCCAGTTCCGCCAGGAACTCGGCGGGCGCGCTGTTGCAGATCGTCGTGTAGTCCTTGAGCAAGGCCATGCGGTTGAGCACATCGCCGTTGCGCGTGGCGATCCAGCCGATGCGCAGCCCCGGCAGGCCGTAGGTCTTCGACATCACCCCCAGGCTCACCGCGTTCTCATAGAGATCGCAGGCGGCGGGCAGGGTGTCGGCGGGATCATGCTCCAGCTCCCGGTATACTTCGTCGGAGAACAGCAGCAGCCCGCGCCGCCGGCAGATCTCCACCAGCCGCGCCTGCTCGCCGCCCGTCATCAGGTAGCCCGTGGGGTTGTGCGGCAGGTTGACGATGACCGCCCGCGTCTTGGCCGTGATCAGCTTCGGCAGCTCGTCGAGATCGGGCGCCCAGCCCACCTCTTCGCGCGCCAGCCACGGCGCGATATCGCAGCCGATGCTGCGGGCGATCTCCGACAGCGCCTGGTAGTGCGGCGTCTGCACGATGACCGCATCGCCGGGCTCCAGCGCGCCTTGCATGAAGTTGGCGATCGGCTCCACAGCGCCGGTATGGACCAGCACCTGCTCCGGAGCGATCCCCCGGTAGAGCCGTGCAATCTGCGCCCGCAGCGCGGGCGCCCCCGGCGACTCCGTATAGCCGAGTCGCTGATGCAGGAGCCTGTCCGTCGCGTCCGGCTCCAGCGCCAGCAATTCGCCGATGGTCAGGGACTCGCAGTCCGAACCCGAGATCAGATAGGGCGCGGAGAATTCATGCTTCGCGAAATAGCGTTCGATTCTGAAAGGTGAGGGGCGCATCGGAGATCCCTTTCGCTCGTCGGCAGGCGGTATCCCATCTAACCGCGAAAATGGCCGGCCGCGCAATGCGACCGCCTGTTGTCACCCGGACAACTCGACCCTGGATCGGGCGGCGCGCGGCCACTAATGTTGCCGTCGGCTGAATCAAACCGGGGACTCAACACATGGCGAAGAAAGCAAAGCGCGCCGCGGCTCGCGGCGCCAAGGCGAAGAAGAGCGCGCGCAAGGTTACCGCGAGGAAAGCGCTACCGGCGCGATCGCAAGGCGATCGTCGCCCGAAAAAGGCGGAGATGATCGACCTCTTCACCGACACCACGCCGAACGGCTACAAGGTGTCGATCTTCCTCGAAGAAGCCAAGCTGCCCTATACCACGCACTATGTGAACATCAGCACCGGCGACCAGTTCAAGCCGGAATTCCTGGCGATCAGCCCCAACAACAAGATCCCGGCGATCACCGACCGCAACGGGCCCCCCTTTGGCCCCAAGGGCGGCAAGCCCTATTCGCTGTTCGAATCCGGCGCCATCCTGCTCTACCTCGCGGAGAAGACCGGCAAGTTCCTGCCGAAGACCGAGCGCGGCCGCTACGACGTGATCCAATGGCTGATGTTCCAGATGGGCAGCATCGGCCCGATGCTCGGCCAGGTGCATCACTTCCGCGTCTACGCGCCGGAGAAGATCCCCTACGCCATCACCCGCTACACCAACGAGGCCAACCGCCTCTATGGCGTGATGGACAGGCGCCTGGCCAAGGTGCCCTATCTCGCCGGCGCCTATTCCATCGCCGACATGGCGGTCTGGCCCTGGCTGCGCTACCCCGACCGCCAGGGCGTCAACCTCGGCGACTACCCCAACCTGAAACGCTGGTTCGACGCCATTGCCGCGCGCCCCGCCGTCCAGCGCGGCCTCAAGATCCTGGCCGATAAAGTTCGCACCCAGCCCATGGACGACAAAGCCAAGGAAATCCTGTTCGGGGCGACGCAGTACCAGAAGCATTGAAGGCCATGGCCGTAATTTTTCTTAGGGGCGGTCTCGGCAAGATCGCTTTGCGATCTGTCTTGTCGTTGCACTTCGTTTGCAATCTTAGGGGCGGCGCGACCCGGCTTGCGCAGGGCCATTGCCTGTGCATGAGTCCTGCTCGATCAAGATAGGATCTCGAGATGTCAGTTGAGATGGTCGGGACGCTGATCGTCGGCGGCGGTCAGGCCGGGTTGGCGATGAGCGAGCATCTGGGCAAGCGCGGCGCGCCTCATCTCGTTGTCGAACGGCATCGGATCGCCGAGCGCTGGCGGACGGAAAGATGGGACTCCCTGGTCGCCAATGGCCCGGCCTGGCACGACAGGTTTCCCAACATGACTTTCGCCGGCATCGATCCCGACAGCTTCGCCACCAAGGACAGGATCGTCGAATACTTCGAAGCCTATGCCCGGCAGATCGAATGCCCGATCCGTTGCGGCGTCGAGGTGAAATCAGTCGAAAGGAAAGCCGGCGGGCCGGGATTTCGCGCCGAAACCTCGGCGGGCGTGATCGAGGCCGCCAACCTGGTCGCCGCCACCGGGCCCTTTCAACGCCCGATCATCCCCGCCGTCGTGCCGCGGGAGACCGGGATCATGCAGATCCATTCCAACGCCTACCGCAATCCGCGCCAGTTGCCAGATGGTGCGGTGCTGGTGGTCGGCGCCGGATCTTCGGGCGCGCAGATCGCCGACGAGTTGTTGCGCGCCGGCAAGCGCGTCTACCTGTCGATCGGCCCGCACGACCGGCCGCCCCGGGCCTATCGCGGCAAGGATTTCGTCTGGTGGCTGGGGGTTCTGGGCCACTGGGACGACAAGACCCGCGAACCGGGCATGGAACATGTGACGATATCGGTCAGCGGCGCCAATGGCGGCCATACCGTGGACTTCCGGCGCCTGGCCGCGCGCGGGATGACTCTGCTGGGCCGGGCGGGACCGTTCAAGGACGGCGTGATGCATTGCGCGCCCGATCTCGCGCGCAATCTCGCCGCTGGGGATGCGAACTACCTGTCCGTGCTGGACGCCGCCGACGCCTATGTCGCCAGGAACGGCCTCGGCCTGCCCGAAGAGCCGGAGGCCCGCAGGATTGACGCGGATCCGCCCTGCGTGAGCAACCCCATTCTTCAGCTAAACCTGGCGGAGGCCGGCATAACTTCGATCGTCTGGGCAACGGGCTTTGCCCTCGATTTCGGCTGGCTGAAGACCGGCAGATTCGATGCGAAGGGCACGCCGCTGCATCGGCGCGGCGTCTCCGAAGTCCCCGGGCTTTACTTCCTGGGCCTCGCCTGGCTGTCCCGCAGAGCCTCTCCCTTCATCTGGGGCGTCTGGCACGATGCCGAGTATCTGGCGGCGCACATCGCCGCGCGCGCTTAACGGCCGCCATCCACCGGCGCTTCGACGCCCCCGACCGTTTGGGGTTTCCTCCCGCCATGCAGCGCGGCCGCAAGATCCCGGCCGAAAACCTCCGCCCCCAGCCCCTGGACGACAAAGCCAAGGAAATCGCTTTGCCGCCACGCAGTACAAGAAGCGCTGGAGCAAGGTTCGCTCGAACTGCCTCACCCCCTGGTTGTCATCCCCGCGAAAGCGCTAGGGCATGCACGGGTCTTTCCGATGGGAGTTTAACAAAAGAAGTTTCTCCCCTCTCCACTTGGGGGCGAGGGGGCTCCGCGCGGAGGCGCGCCAAGAGTGTTGCACATCTTGATCTGAACTCGGGCCAGACCTTTCCTCGCATGCGTATGTCGGCGCGAGCTGTTGCTTTATATTTGCACGCAGCCGCGCGCCAACCCCTCATCCCCTGCCCCTTCTCCCCCAAGGGGAGAAGGGAGTTCATGCTGTAGCCGTCAATCAGCACTTGGATGTGTGCATGCCCTGGCGCGAAAGCGGGGACCCAGGGCCGCAAAGCGCAGGTCGCGCCAATGTCTCGACCGTTCCAATCCCCTACGCAGCCCGCCGCTGTCTCCGATAGGCTGTCGGGCTGACGCCGAAGGCGTCGCGGAAGCGGGCGTTGAAGGTCGAGAGGTCGCCGAAGCCGGTCGCGAACGCGATCGTTGAAACCGGCTCGGCGGTTGTTGTCAGGCGCATCGCTGCCCGGCGCATCCTGACGCTGAGCAGGAACTGGTGCGGCGTCATGCCGACGGTATGGCGGAAGGTGCGGAGAAAGTGGTACTTGCTCATGGCGGCGACGCCGGCCAGCAGGCCCAGGTTCAGGGATTCATCGGCATGGATCTCGATGTAGCGGCGCGTTTCGTGCACCCGCCGTTCGTCGCGGGCCGATACGCGGGCGCGGCGCGGCGCCGGGCCGCACAAGCTTTCGATCACCGACTCCATAAGGCGAGGCACCGACTCGTCGATCTCCAGATCGTCGGCGCTTGCCGCCCGCGCCTCCACCCACACCAGCCAGGGCAATACCCGCGGCATGGCTGGGAGCATGGCGGTCGGGAACGCGAACCTGCTCGAACCGGCAATGCTGGCCGCCACTTCGGAAAAATACTCCGGCGCGAGTTGCAAGGCGACGCACCGGTCGCCCGTGCTGTGGTCGTGCCCGCATTCATAGCAGGCGCCGGAATTGCCGAGCAGGAAGGTCCCGGGATACAGAACCGCCCGGCCGGTATCGCCGCGATAGTTGAAAGACCCCTCGATGACGGCGGCGATCGTGACCTGCTCGTGCGACTCCTCGAAGGGGCGGTCGGACGGCCCCGCCGCGCAGATGTACTCGGTGACGCGCCATTGCTGCCCGGCGCTCATCGGCCGTGCGACAGGCGCGCCGCCAAGGTCCGCTTTTGGTGCATTCATGATTGTCTCTTCATTTTTCATAGTCAGAACTTAGCAATTTTCCCCAAGCCAGGGAACCGCTTCCCCGGCATCCTCCGGCATCGAAGGAAGAGAGGAGCTGCTTGTGATCGATCGCGCTGACGCGGCGTCGAAAAGGCGCGGCGGCGCCTGTCTCCAACCATGTCCGCGATTGCGGCCCAGCGCTCTAACACTCCGTTCGCCTGAGAACTTAGGGAAATCGCCATGTCGAACGCCATCAGATATCTGTCGCCGCGCGGAGCATTCAGCGAGCTGCGTTTGCTTAACGTCCGGTTCATTGAGAATTTCATAAGAAACGACGTTAAGTCCCACGATGCGATGCTGCATGCCGATTTCATCGGCATTCAAAGCGACGGCTCGCGCATCGATCGCGCATCCTATCTGAAGAAATGGGCCACGGGTTTCGATCCTGAAGTCATCGTCTATTGGGATGTCCGCGACGAACTCATCACCGTCGCCGGCAATGTCGCGCTGGTCCGCGCGACGAACAAGGAGATATGCCGGACCGCCGGCAAGGACATCGCGGCGATGTCGACCTACACCGACACATATCTCTACGAAGGCGGCGCCTGGAAATGCATCCAGGCGCAGATCACGCCGGTGACGCCGGGCCGGGAGCCCGGCGAGGACACGATCATCGCCGTCTACATCAAGGGAGTGCGCCAGTAATGCCGTCGATGGGCGGCGTCGCGGCGGGGCGGGCCTCGGCACCCGCAATATCGTACCGCAGAGGCACAGAGACGCAGCGGCGGCAGAGGCGTTCACGGAAGCGTCAAACGCCGCCGGCGCCACGGCATGCCTTCCCTGGTTGCCCGAAGCGCCTGATCGGGGCGGTGTTTGTCGACGCCCCGTTCGTTGCGTCTCTGTGCCTCTGCGGTACAAGATCGGGGCGGCGAAATCATCACCGGCGCGCGATAGATACCAACGTCCCCTCTCCCCTCGCGGGAGAGGGCGGCGATCGGCCGCGTTGCGGCAGATCGCCGGGTGAGGGGGCTGGGCGCACACCATCGGCAAGCCTCGCACTAGCCGCGTTCAACGCACCGCGCCCGCTATTCCAGCGATTTCAGCGGCCACGCCTCGTTGTCCTCCACCCGCCAGCCCAGCGGAATCTCAGCCCCGGCAACACCAAGAATTGTCATCCCCGTCCTCGGGCTTGACCCGGGGAAAGCGGGGACCCAGGGGTTGCAGGGCGCGCTTATGGCGTCCGTCAAGGCCGTGTAGCGCTGGATTGAAGGATCAGGCCTCGGCGATGACCGCGATGGACACTTTCAGGCCAGGGATTCGAACGGGCAGCTTCGCGCCTTGCCGCGCCGGCGGGTTCGCCGGAAACCACTTGAGCCACTCTTCATTCATTCCGGCGAAGTCTACTTCCTCGAGAAGGATGACAGTGGCGCTCGCGACCCGATCGAGGGAAGTGCCTGCGGCTTTGAGGATGGCGGACACATTCTTCAAGCACTGTCTGGTCTGCTCCTGGATCGTCTCCCCGACAATCTTCCCGGTCACCGGATCGTACGGCCCCGTGCCCGAGACGAACACAAGACCCGCTGTCCGTACCGCCTGGCTGTATGCCGGCGGCGGGGACGGGGCGTCAGGCGTTCGAATGATGTCTCTTGGCATGAATTTCTCCAGTGCTGCGAGATGATGGGACGACCTGGATGCGTTATCCGAGGCCTGATTTGATTTAGAAGTGCGCGAGAAACTAGGGTCAGAGTCAGAATACGGTTCCGGCCCTCCTGGAACCATACTCGGCCAAAGAAGATCGCTACAGGCGCGGTGGGAAATCGAACCCGAGGTTTGTTGCCCTGACTCCGATTCTCACCTTATCTTGGGCTTTGGCTCTCGGCCACATTTGAAACCCCACACTAGGAGGTTGCACTACTCTCACTCTTCTCTTA
>JBJXDY010000013.1:0-73315 GCA_046154965.1 Dongiaceae bacterium
GCTGCTGACATCAACTCAACTCGATCAGTACCGCCGCGACGGCTTTCTCATCCTGCCGAACCTGTTTTCTGAAGCCGAAGTCCAGGTGTTGAAGGACGACCTGCCGCGCCTCCATGCCGAGGATACGTCGGCCAATTTCCGCGAGAAGAACGGACTGGTGCGCACAGCCATGGGCCTGCATCTGCGCAGCGCCGTCTATGCCAAGGTTGTCCGCCATCCGAGGCTGGTGGGACCGGCAATGCAGATTCTGGGCGACGACAAGCTTTACCTGCAGCAGGTAAAGGTGAATGGCAAGGAAGCCTTTGGCGGCGATGTCTGGCAGTGGCACTACGATTTCGCCACCCATCACGGCGAGGACGGCGTGCCCAAGCCGCTGGCCCTCAACCTGCATATCTTTCTCGACGATGTCAGCGAGTTCAACGGGCCGCTCTGGTTCGTCCGGGGATCGCACCGCCATGGACCGGTGCCGGCGGCGCTGGACACCGTGACGACCAGCTATCCGCTCTGGGTGGTGGACAACGCCACCGTGGCCGGTTTGATCCGCGAGGGCGGTATCGTTTCCGCCAAGGGCCCGCCGGGCACGGCGCTGATCTTCGGCGACAGCCTGGTGCATGGCTCGCCGGCCAATATGTCGCCCTGGCCGCGGCGAATTTTCTCCCTGATCCTCAATCCCCTAAGCAATGCGCTGACGCGACAGCGGCGGCCGGACTATCAGCATCATCGCGACCTGACGCCGGTGACGCCGCTGGCCGATGACTGCCTGTTGCTGAAGGCGAGCGCCTAGAACCCGGCAAAGCAAGAGGCCGGCGGGTTTCCCCGCCGGCCTCCCGGGCTTCCGGCTTTACGCGCCCAGGGGATTCAACAGTTCGGCCTTGCCTTCGAACGCGAACAGCAAGAGGTCGACCATGCGGAAGGTATTCGCATTCGGACCCAGGGTTGGCTTCCAGCTGGGATCCCGTAGGATCGAATTCCGGCTGCCTTCCATGGCGCGATGGAACACCTCCGCCACGATGCGGCCGCCGACGCCCTTGAGCCGGCCGCTGCCCAGCTCCGCCTCGCGCAGGACGTAGAACCACAAGGGCGTGTCCTTGGCGAGCGCGTCCTTCTGCGCATCGGTCAGGCCGGTCAGCACCGCGCCGCCATTGCCGTTGATGATCTGCGCCGGCGTCAGGGGCTTGATGCCCATGAGCGCCGCCATCTGCTGGCCGGTCGCCAGCTCCACCATCTGCGCCCGGGTCAGGTTGCGGAACGCCAGGTTGCGCTGGGGCGAGGGCGGCGTGTTGCCCCGCTCTCCGATGGAGCCCAACGGCAACTGCTTCAGCGGGTCGACCAGGAGGGAGTCGATACGCTTCGTCCTGTTGCCGTCGGCGGCCGGCACCACCAGATCGGCGCGGCCGGCCTCGGCGAAATCATAGAGGCGCCGGAAGTCGGCGATCCAGTTGGTCGGCAGCCGTTCGAAGCTGCCGCTCTCCGGATCGTCCAGATTGCCGTCGGGCGACAGGATGCCGCTGGTGCCCGAGAAGGTGAACAGCAGCGCGAGGGACGCGATCGGTCCTGGCCCGCCGGCACGGAACACGCGGTTCCACTGATAGGCGCCGCGGATCATGCTGTGGCCGAGCCGGTAGGCGGCCACGGAGAACTCCACCGGCATCGTCGGCATATCCCCGGGCTGCAGCCGCATGTAGGAATAGGTCGGGTTCTTCCGCAGCTTGTCGTCCAGCTCCGGATGCGCCACGACTTCGAAGAATTTGCGGCCATTCTGGAACACGTCGTCGATGACCGTCTTGTCGACGATGCGCGGCAGAAAGTCGCTGCGCAGCATCCACTGGTAGTGCTTCACCACCGTTTCCCGTGCCGCCTTGAACAGGGTGACGCCCGGCGCACCTTCGCCCGCCAGCTTGTCGACTACGCGATTGTGGAAGCGGATGAACGCCAGATGGGTCTGCGCGACGGCCAGGTTCTCGTCGTTGCGCGGATCGGGGATAAGCGCGGCGCGGCGCTCCGATTTCTTCGACCCGAAGCCGACGCGCGGCAGGTCGAAGCCGTCGATGTCATGGTTGGTGCCGTTGTCGGGGAAGGGCGTCGCCGCCGTGCGGCCCATCTTCAGGCGCTTGCCGTCGCTATAGAAGCGGGAATCGGCGGCATCGCCGGGACCGCGGCCATAGAGGCTGTCGAGGTCCAGGGACGGCGAGCGGCCCTGGATCAGCTCTTCGACGGTGACAGAATCGCCGAGCGCTGCGGCCGTCTTGTCGAAGGTCAGGTCGTGATCGACGAATTGCCCGAGATAGGTGAAGCCGGCGGGCACGGTCGGCGTCGCGGAGTCGGGCTGGGCGCCGACCGCGGTCATCGCTTCAGCAAGGCTCACGCGGGTGGCATCGTCGAGCTGCTTGCCCTTCGGGCCGATGCGGCTGAAGCGGGATTTGCGCATCTCCGCTTCGGTGGAGGGGCGCAGGCACACCGGCTTATGCTTGTCGTCATAGGTCAGAATGCCTTCACCGACGACATAGTAATTGTCACGTACATGACGCTTCATCAGGACTTCTCCCATCAGTTGCCGAAAAATGCCGGCGGGGCGGCGCTTTCCCTCGGCGCGAGCTCCACCGTTCGGGCGTGTTGCGTTCGCCCGCGCCGCCGCGCCGGATGACGCGACGGGACATCGCTCAATGCACTCAACATCAAGGCGTGGCGGCTGAACAAATGTCTTCGCCCGCCACGCCGGCTGAAGATATGCCTGTACGCGGCCGGCGATTTATGTGTCGCAGATCACATATGCGGCGATGCGCTCCGGCGCCGTCACGCGCGCGGCTGCCGACGCGCGAGGCGCAAGTTCCTATTGAGAATTCGGTGCTTCCGGCCGTGCGCCGCACAGGGCCGCAGCAATCGCCGCCATTGCCGCCACAGTTTTATCACGGTATCAAGAACGGCCCGCGCGGCTTTTCGCGCTGTCGTTCACACGACGGACATCAGCATCCGCATGCCGTTTTCCGTGAATCCCCTACTTGCCCGCGTGGCGGAACCGCCGATCGCCGAGGCCCATGGCTGGATCAAGGGCCGCAGCTTCCCGGCCGACAAGCCGCTGATCGATGTCGCCCAGGCGGTGCCCGGCTATCCCCCGCCCAAAGCGCTGACCGACCGGCTGGCGCAGGTGATCGGCGAGCCCGCGATGGCGCGCTACACCGACATCGAAGGCTTGCCGGAGTTGCGGACGGCGCTGGCCGCCGATATCGGCGCGATGTACGGCGCCGGCATCGCGGCCGAGGATGTGCTGATCACCGCCGGCTGCAACCAGGCCTACTGCCTGTCGACGCTGGCGCTGGCCAAGGCGGGAGAGGAGATCGTCGTCCCGCTGCCATACTACTTCAATCACCAGATGTGGCTGGATATGCTGGGCATCCGCGCCGTGCATCTGCCGTTCCGCGCCGACCGCGGCGGCGTGCCCGATCCGCAGGAAGCGGCGCGGCTGATCACCCCGGCGACGCGGGCGATCCTGCTGGTGACGCCGAACAATCCCACCGGCGCGATCTATCCGCCTGGCGCGATCCGCGCCTTCTACGATCTGGCGAAATCCCGCGGACTGGCGCTGATCCTGGACGAGACCTACCGGGATTTCCTGCCGGCCGACGGGGCGCCCCACGATCTCTTCGGCGATGCCGATTGGCGCGACACGCTGGTGCATCTCTACAGTTTCTCGAAAGTGTTCTGCCTGACCGGCTACCGGGTCGGCGCCATCGCCGCCGGGCCGCGGCTGAATGCGGAGATCGCCAAGGCGATGGACACGGTGGCCATCTGCGCGCCCCGTATCGGCCAGACGGCGGCGCTGGAAGGGCTGCGCTCGCTGGGCCAATGGCGGCGCGGCAACACCAAGCTGATGCGCGAGAGGCTGGCGGCTCTGCGTGAGGCCTTGAAGCGCAACGATCTGGGCTATGAGTTGGTCAGTTCCGGCGCCTATTTCGCTTATCTCCGGCACCCGCACCGCGATCTTTCCGCGGCGCGAGTGGCGCGGCGGCTGGCGGACAAACAGAATATCCTCTGCCTGCCCGGCAGCATGTTCGGCGGCGGACAGGACGATTTCCTCCGCTTCGCCTTTGCCAATGTGCCGGCGGAGTCGATGCCGGCGATCGCCGAGCGCCTGGCCCAGGATGCCCGCCCATGAGCCATCCGGTGAAGATCAGGGTCGGCGGGCTGCACACGATCGGCGCGGATATCCCATCCTTCCGGCCCACCCATCTGATCGGCATCCTCGATCCGGATATGCCCGAGCCTGCGGCCTACGCCCACGCGCCGGATGAGCGGGAGGCGATGCTGCTGCGCTTCCTGGACCGGGAGTCGGTCTTGGAGCACGGGCCGCAAGTCCCCCATGTGGAAAAGATCTGGGATTTCATCGGCCGCGCCTATGGCGCGGCGCAGGACGGCCAGGTGCGGCTGTTCGTTCATTGCCATGCCGGCGCCAGCCGCAGCACCGCCATTGCCTATCTGGCGCTGTTGCGTCGCCATGGCGTAGCGGCGGCGGAGGCCGCGTTCGGCGAATTGCTGCAGGTGACCAACAAGCCCTGGCCGAACCGCCGGCTGGTTGCGCTGGCCGATGAGATGCTGCAGGCCCAGGGCAAGTTGCTGCAGCCGCTCGACCTCTATCGCGAGGCCCATCCGCGGCGCCTGCCGGCCTATCTCCGGCTGCATCTGCGCCGTGCGGCGAAGGATCCGGTCTACGGCGACTTGATCGGCACAGCGAAGTGGCGGAACTTCAAGCGCTGATTGTATGGAGACAAGATCGCCGTCACGGCTGACGCATGGGCGTCATGCACAGGCGGACGCTGGCAAAACCGCAGCGGAAGGTTAGAGTCGCGGCGCGAGCGATATGCAGATGCGCCTTCCCACATCCTTTCTCTACGTCATCACCGTGCTCATCTGGGGCACATCCTGGTATGCGATGGAGTATCAGCTCGTGATTCCCTTCGAGCTGGCGATCCTCTACCGCTTCGCGCTCGCGACGGCGATGCTGGTCGGCTACTGTCTCATCACCGGACGCTCGCTGCGTTTCTCGCGTCGCAACCATCTGTTCATGGCGGGGCAGGGATTTTTCCTCTTCGGCATCAATTATGTGCTGTTCTATTGGGCGGCCGACTATCTGATCAGCGCTCTGCTGGCGGTCTGCTTTTCGACACTGATCGTGATGAACCTGGTGAATGGCGCGCTGTTCTTCCGCCAGCCGATCACCGGCCGCGCGGTGCTGGCGGCGATCATGGGCATCGGCGGCATCAGCCTGATCTTCTGGCCGGAGATCGGCGGCGCGGATTTCTCCAGGGAGGCGGTGCTCGGCCTCATCCTGTCGCTGCTCGGCACCTACGCTGCGTCGCTCGGCAACATGGTGACGGTGCGCCATAAGCGGGCGGGCGTTCCCGTGATCGAGGGCAATGCGATCGGCATGGCCTATGGCACGCTCTTTGTCCTGCTGCTGGTGCTGGTGCGCGGCATTCCCTTCAGCTTTGCCACCGATGCAGGTTATCTGATCTCGCTGTTCTATCTCGCGCTGTTCGCGTCTGTCATCGGCTTCGGCTCCTATCTCACGATACTGCAGCGGCTCGGCGCCGACCGCGCCGCCTATACCAGCGTCCTGTTCCCGGTGGTGGCGCTCGCCGTCTCAACCTGGCTGGAGGGGTTTGCCTGGACTTGGCTTTCCGCAATGGGCGTGGTGTTGGTGCTTGCCGGAAATCTGCTGGTGCTCGCCCGCAGGCCGGCGCCGCTGAGGGCGCCCGCCAAGCCTGCCTATGTCGACAACGCCGTCTGACGCTCATCAGCTTCAAAAACAAAGGACCCTTCCCCGTGATTGCCAACGCTCCCGCCCTTCGCATCCGGCCCGAGATCGATGCGCTGGAAGATTCCCGCATCGTTCAGGTCTGGAAGCTGGGCTTCGAAGTGCCCGACGTGATCGGGCTCTGGGTCGGCGAAGGCGATCTGCCGACGCCGGGTTTCATCTGCGATGCTGCCGCGGCATCCCTCAAGAGCGGCAACACCTTCTACACCTATAAACGCGGCATCGCCGAGCTGCGTCAGGCGCTGATCGACTATCACCGCGACATTTACGGCATCACCCTGGGCGATGACCGGCTCGCGGTTACCAGCGCCGGCATGAACGCCATGATGCTGGCGGTCGAATCGATCCTTGGCGCCGGCGACAATGCGGTCGTCGTCACGCCGATCTGGCCCAACATCTTCGCGACGGTAGAGATCATGGGCGGGCAGGTGCGGCATATGCCGCTGGAGCGCCGTGCCGATGGCTGGCATCTGGACCTGGACAAGATGTTCGCACTCTGCGACGAGCGCACCCGAATGCTCTATATGGCCTCGCCGGGAAATCCGACCGGCTGGACCATGACCCGGGCGGAGCA
Organism: Dongiaceae bacterium; assembly: GCA_046154965.1. Classification (GTDB taxonomy): domain Bacteria; phylum Pseudomonadota; class Alphaproteobacteria; order Dongiales; family Dongiaceae; genus DATKFM01. Next base: position 6,387 of record JBJXDY010000013.1, read on the forward strand.
GCAGGCGGTGCTGGATTTCGCCCGCCGCAAGGGTCTTTGGATTCTGGCCGACGAAGTCTATGCCCGGCTGATCTATGACAGGCCCAATGGCCGCAAGGCGGCGCCGTCATTCCTGGAGATCGCCAATCCCGACGATCCGGTCATCGTCGTCAACAGTTTCTCCAAGAGCTGGGCGATGACCGGATGGCGCGTCGGCTGGATGGTGATGCCGCCGAAGCTGACCCATGTGGTCGACCGGCTGATCGAGTTCAACACCAGCGGCGGCCAGCCTTTCCTGCAGGCCGGCTGCGTCGCCGCGTTGCGGCAGGGCGAACCTTTCATCGCCGAACTGGTGGAGCGCTATCGCGCGGGCCGCGATCTGGTGGTGCAGCGGCTGGGCGGCATGCGGCGGGTGGAGATGTCGCGGCCGGAGGCGGCCTTCTACGTCATGTTCGGCGTGCAGGGCATGACCGACTCCCTCGAATTCGCCAAGAAGCTGGTGCATGAGGCGAAGGTCGGCCTTGCCCCCGGCAGCGCCTTCGGCCCCGGCGGCGAGGGCCATTTGCGGCTCTGCTTCGCCGCCAGCACCGACCGCCTGTCCAAGGCGATGGACCAGCTCGAGCCGTTCCTAAGTTAGCCGCAACTCTTTCGAGTTGACGAGCCCGCGTTCGAAGCCTGCCGAGGCCACTTGACCTAGGCCGGCGTCGGCGCCGCGAGCTTGCCTTCCGGCGATTGATTGTAGCGCTCGATCTCCGCCAGGATCCACTCGCGGAAGGCTTTCACCTTCGGCCGGTCCACGGTTGCCTCGGGCGCCACGAGGAAGAATCCGGTTTCCCGCCGCAGCACGGTCTCGAAGGGCCGTACCAGCTTGCCGGCCGCCAGATCGTCGCCTGCCAAGGGTCCGCCCGTCAGCGCCACGCCGAGTCCGTCGGCCGCGGCCTGCAGCATCAGGTTGGAATGGTTAAAGCTGAGGGAATGGCGCAGGCTCTGCACCTTCACGCCCGCATCAGTCAGCCAGCGCAGCCAGACATTCTCGCGCCAGTCATAGTCGTAGAGCAGATTGTGACGGATAAGATCGGCCGGCTCGCGCAACGGGATCGGTCCCTTCAGCAGTTTCGGGCTGCAGACGGGAAAAAGATTCTCTTTGAGCAGCAGGGACGAATGCAGTCCCGGCCAGGTGCCGTTGCCGAAGCGGATCGCCACATCCACATCTTCCCGGTTGAAATCCACCAGCCGCTCGCTGGCGGCGATGCGCACGTCGATGTCAGGATGCTGCTCGCGGAAGCTGCCGAGCCGCGGGACGAGCCACTTCGCGGCAAAGGACGGCATGGTCGAGACTGTCAGCGTGCCCGTCTGCTCCCGCGCCTTCAGGATGCGCGAGGCCTCGCCCAGCCGCTCGAACGCCTCCTTCACCGGCCGCATATAGGCCTGGCCCGCTTCGGTCAGCACGATGGCCCGGTTCATGCGGCGGAACAGCTGAAGCCCCAGCCACTCCTCCAGCGACTTGATCTGGTGGCTGATGGCGCTGTGGGTCACATGCAGCTCTTCCGCGGCCTTGGTGAAGGACAAATGCCGGGCGGCGGCTTCGAAGTAGCGGATGGCGGTCAGCGGCGGGAGGCGGTCGGCCATGGTTTTCACGTGAGGTTATCTAACCTATCCTATGAGAATTCATCGTTTGTTCGCAAGCCCAAAAAACCTCACATTCTCCGACATCAGGCAGCGATATCCGGCCTAAATGTATGGATACAACGGTTTCACAGCCCTTGTTTTAAATGTGAGGAACGCGATCATGAAAACAGTCACTTGTGCCGGTTCAAGCGCTCGGCCCTCCGGCAAGGGCGATTTCGCCATCCGCGGTGTCCAGAGCATCCTGCGGAGCATTGATGCGGGCCTGTTGGCCGCGGCGGACCTCACCTTGGGCTGGCATCGCCGGATCAGCGACCGCCATGCCCTGCGGACCATGGATGACCGGCTGCTGAAGGATATCGGCCTGTCCAATGCCGATGTGGAGCGTGAGGCCGCCAAGCCGTTCTGGCGCAGCTAGGCAGGACCGGAGTCGGATCATGCAATTGATCGATCGTGTCATGGCGCTGGGTGCGGCGGTCCGTTACGCCGCCCTGGCCCATGGCCCGGATATCACCATCCGGTTGCGGCCGGATCTTCGCGAAGGCGACGGGGTGACCTCCTCAGGCGAGAGCGATCGTTACGGGGAGTTGCTGGTGAATCCGGCCATCCTGCTGCTGAACACCCGCCAGGGCGAGATCGATTGCGGCGGCCTCGACCACATCATCGTCGGCTATGGAAACTTCCATCAGCTGATCGTGCCCATCGGGGATGGGCATCTCTCAATGGTGATCGAGCGCAACGCCGATCCCCGGGCTTTCATCGCGCCTGTCCACCGCCTGATTCCGGAATATGGCGCCGGCGACCCCGGCGCCGAAACTGAGTTCCGCCTCTCTGCCTGAAAACCCCTAGGCCGCGGCCCGTGCTTCGGTGGCGCGGTGATAGACCCAGACGCTGGCGGGCGGCAAGTTGCTGAGAATGCGCTTGCGCACCCGGCCTAACAGCCCGAGTTCCTTGCGCGGCAGGGGTGAAAACGGTCCATAGGTGAACTGGATGAACGGCGCCCCGCGCTCCAAGAGGGCGAAAGCGGCGGTGACGATCTCCTGTTGCACCGATTTGCGGAAGGCCAGCAGCGGCAGGCCGGAGACCACGGCGCTCACCTTGCTGACTCCATGGGGATGCAGCAGGGCGCCCAGATGCGCGGCGTCGCCTTGCACGACGTTGATTTGGGGAAAACGCTTTTGCAGCAGGTCATGCAATGTCGGGTTGCGCTCGACGCAAATCAGCTTCTCCGGCGGTATGCCTCGCTCAAGCAGCGCTTGTGTTATCACACCAGTCCCGCCGCCGAGTTCCACGATCGGGTAGTGGGTCGTGTCCGGCACTTGATTTGCCATGGCGCGGGCGAGCTCCAGGCCGCTCGGCGCGATGGCGCCGATCCTGAAGGGGTCCTTCAGCCAGAGGCGAAAGAACAGCGCGGGATCGGAGGCGAGTTTGCTCATGGGTATGCCGGAGAAATGATGCTGAGAAAAAGAACCTGTCGGACTGACGCCCCGACCATGACTGATTCGACAGTTTAACGGAAGCGCCAGACATCGGCGACAGCCGGGGGTGAATCCTGTTTACGCGGCTGGTCCGGGTTCATGCTGCAGAAACATCTTGTTCACCCCATTGAAAACCCTGAACAGCGCGGCGAACTCGCGGTTGAAATCCTGCCGCGGCAAATGCAGATCGGGCGTAACCCGGGCAAAGATGCCATCGATACTGGTTTGCCCATCGATGGCCGCAAGAAGCGGTGCCGCTGTCCGTGGCAGCGCCATCCTGACCTCCAAACCCTCGGCGCGGGCGGTCAGCGATCCGCCGGGCTTTAGGCCCTTGGCCAGCTCCGGCCCCGGGCTGTCGCGCAAAACCGGGATCATCTTGCCATCGTCAGCTTGCGCCACCGTGCTTTCCGCACGCGCCTTCGGCACCGCATAGGCGATGTGCACCTTCATATTGCCGGTCAACTGTTCGGCGATGGCGGCTCGCTGCCAGCGGCCGAGGCCGTCCAAGCGCTTCAGCAGGGCGCCGTCGCTGATGAAGTTCGCCGGATCATAGCGCCAGGGCTCGATGAAGGCGGCGATGGACAAGCCGGCAGACTCAATAAGTGATGCGAACTCGCCGACGGTGTAGGGCCGATCGATCGAATGCAGCAGCAGGTCGTAGATGCCGGCATCGCCCGCCTTCAGATGATCGCCGAGGAAGGGATTGCGCGCCAGCCAGCTGGTCGGCGGCAATTGCCGGAGCAGCCGGCGGGCGAGATCGAGTTTCACCGCCGGCACGTCGTCGCGGCCGAGAACGCGCAGCGCCTCCTGCAGATGATAGACGCCGGTGCGGCCATAGGCGCCATAGACCATGAGTCCCAGGCCGCCATCTTCGTTCAGCGCAGCGCAAAGTGCCGTCAGGCCAGCCGCAGGATCGGGCAGATGATGCAGCACGCCGCAGCAATCGATGTAGTCGAACTTGCCGAAGGCCCATGCGGGCAGGTCAAGCAACGATCCCGTATGAAAACTCAGGTTCTTCAGGCCACGCGCCGCGGCGCGGTCTTCTGCGATCTTCCGCGAGCTTTCCGATAGATCGAGATAGTGCACCTCCGCCGGGCAGCGGCGATCCGCGAGTTGCTGCGCCAGCATGATCGCCCCGTCGCCGGTGCCGCCGCCGGCAATCAAGGCGCGGAACGGCCGGCTGAAATCCCGCCGGCCGGCGAAGACATAGTGATTGATCTCCTGCAGGTGGCTGGGCGATCCCTGGATCAGCCGCTTAGCTTCGTCGCGCGGATCCCGCGGCGGATAGGGATAGAGCTCATACTGCTCGCGGACGCTATCGCTCATGGCGCCATAGTGAGAACGACTTTACCGGTGGAGCGCCGGTGGAGCAGCAGCTGCAGCGCTTCCTGTGCGTTAGCCAGCGGCAGTTGTTGCGACACATGGGGCCGCAGCTTGCCCTCGCGCCACCACTGGAACAGTTCCTTGAATTCCGACTCCAGCAGCTCGGGGTGGCGGCTACGGTAGGATCCCCAATAGAATCCGATGGCGGAGATGTTTTTCACCAGCAGGATGTTGCCGGGAATCTGAGGCACCTGTCCGCTGGCAAAGCCCACGAGGATCAGCCGCGCCCCCCAATTCACCGACCGCAGCGACGCCTCGAAGGCGCTGCCGCCGACGGGATCATACACCACATCTGCGCCGCCGCCCTTGCAGATCTCCTTCACCCGGTCGCGGATGCTCTGCGTGCGGTAGTTGATCAGATGATCGGCGCCATGCTCGGCGGCGACCTTGAGCTTCTCGTCTTCGCCCGCGGTGGCGATGACAGTGGCGCCCATGGCCTTGCCGATCTCGACCGCGGTCAGGCCGACGCCGCCGGCCGCGCCATGCACCAGCAGAAACTCGCCCGGCTGCAGATCGGCGCGCCAGCGGAGCGCGCCATGGGAGGTGCCATAGGCGATCGGGAACCCGGCGGCAGTAACGAAATCCATGTCAGTGGGAATTGGGAACACATCGGTTTCCTGTGCCAGCGCCTGTTCGGCGAAGGCGCCGCGGCTGGCCACCGCCATCACCCGGTCGCCCGGTTTCACCCGGCGCACCGCGGCGCCACAGCGCCTGACTGTGCCCGACATCTCCAGGCCCGGCGAGAACGGCAGCGGCGGCTTATCCTGGTAGGTGCCGCCGATCATCAGCGTGTCGGCAAAGTTCACGCCGGCCGCGGCAACATCGATCAGGACATCATGGTCGCCACTGATCTCCGGCGGCGCCACATCGGCGAGTCGCAGATTGGCGATGTCGCCGTAGCTGTCGCAGAGCATGGCGCGCATGACTGGGCGCTGGCCGGACTTAGAAAGGAGAATCTGCAGCCGGCTTCACCCGGCCGGTTTCGCGCCCGACGCGGTTGCGCACCGGCGGCGTCAGGATGTCGGCCAGACGCGCGGCCTCTTCATCGGTGATGACGCCCAGATGGCGCAGCAGCTGGCCCATGGCGGTTTCCGCGCCACGGCTGGCGCCGTCATCTGCCTTCAGCGCGATACCGAGTCCGAGCTCCCGCAGCGACGCCGTGTAGACGCCTTCGGCGCCGGTCTTCAGCACCACCTTCTTGCCGACCACATCCATGATCTGGGTGCAGAAGCGATCGGTACCGGCGACCAGGAATGGTTCCGCCGCCATCGCATCGACGATGCGCTTCGACGCCGCAGCGCGCGCCGGCGGCAGCTTCGCGGTATCCACCAGCCGCGCCATCGCCATCGCCATATTGCCGAGGGGTACTGCAATCACGGGAATGCCGCAGCCATCGATGCCACGGGCCGCCTTGCCGAGATCGAGGCCGCACATCTGTTCCAGCGTGCCGAGGATGCGTTGCTGCACCGGATGCTCGAAATTGATGTAGCCGGCCGTGCGCTCGCCCAGATGGCGCGCGGTGCAGAGGAAGCCGGTATGCTTGCCCGAGCAATTGTTGTAGGCGGCGCTGGGTTTGATGCCGGCGCGGATCATCGCCTCCACGCTGGCATCGTGATAGGGCATATGGCCGCCGCATTCGAGATCGCCGACAGCGCAGCCGATGCGCGACAGCCAAGCCTGCACCAACTCCACGTGGCGCGGCTCGCCATTGTGGGACGCGCAGGCAAGGGCGATCTCCGGCACGGACACATTGTACTTGTCGGCGGCACCGCTCTCGATCAGCGGCAAAGCCTGTAGCGGCTTGATGGCGGAACGGCCATAGACCGGCTGCTCCACATCGCCCCAGGCGCGCGCCACCTTGCCGCCGGCATCGACCACTGCGACCGCCGCGCGATGGCGGCTCTCCACCATCCCGCCGCGCGTGACTTCCACCACAAAAGGATTAGCCGTGGCGTCGCTCTTGAAGCTGGCGAGACTCTTGGAAGGACTGCTCGACATCGGGGACCGGGCTATCGCTGGATCGCCGGCCAACTTGCCCCGGCCGCCTCAGCCGTGCAACCCTGCGGCAGGACGCAGCAGCGGAGGCATCCCCATGCGCGGCTACTTCGGCATCGGCATCGAGGGCGTCAGCAAGCCCATGAACCTGGGCAGCCTGCTGCGCACCGCCCATGCCTTTAACGCCAGCTTCGTCTTCACCATCGGCGCCCTGTTCGAGAAGCGCGAGGTGCTGCTGGCCGACACCTCGGACGCAGCGGCCAGCCTGCCGCTGCATGAGTACAAGGACCTGGAGTCTTTCGAGCTGCCCCGGGGCTGCCAGCTGGTGGGAGTCGAACTGCTGGACGAGGCGGCGGACCTCCCCAGCTTCCGTCACCCGGCCCAGGCGGCCTATGTGCTGGGCGCCGAGCGCGCCAGCCTGTCGCCCGAACTGGCCGCCCGTTGCGACCATATGGTGAAGATTCCCACCCGGTTCTGCATCAACGTCGCCATGGCCGGCGCCCTCGTCATGTACGACCGGATGATCTCCCTCGGCCGCTTCGCCGAGCGGCCGGTGCGGACCGGCGGCCCGGTCGAAAAGCTGGGCGCCCATGTCCATGGCGCTCCAGTCTGGAAAAAGCGTCAGGCGCGAAAGCGCGGTTGAAGCGTCCGCTTGGCGGCGGACCGGCATCACGCCAAAGTTTGTTATGGTAAACAGGGCCATTAACCGTTTGCCAGCTTGGCGACCAATCCCCCATTGGCTAAACTCCCGCCCCATGATTCGATTGAAATCAATCGCCGCCGCCGCCGTCCTGCTCGCTGCCGGATGTTTTTCCTCTGCGTTGGCGCAGGATCTCCCAAAGCCCATCGGCCGTTATGGGGCTTGGCAGGCACTTACATTCGAAGAGGCCGGCAACGTCGCCTGCTACATCATCAGCGAACCGGCGAAGTCGCAGGGCAAGTATAGCACCCGCGGCAAGGTCTATGCGCTGGTCACTCACCGGCCGACCTCAAAGCAACTCAATGTCCTCACCATCATCGCCGGCTACACCTACAAAGATAAGAGCGATGTCATGATCGAGATCGGCGGGGACAAGTTTTCGCTGTTCACCGATCAGGGAACGGCGTGGACGCCCGATGCCGAAACCGACCAGAAGCTGGTCGAAGCGATGAAGAATGGGACGGACATGATAGTTCGCGGCGTCTCTTCGCGGGATACGGAGACCATCGACACCTACTCGTTGCAGGGGTTCACCAAGGCCTACAACGCGATCGGCGAAGCCTGCGGACTCTGAGCAGCGAGCCGCCGGACTATCGCCCGCGCCGAAGAGAGTCCGGGCGGGCTGGAAAACGAACATAGCAAACGCCATCTGACGGTCATGAGCACGGCACAACATGCGCAGGTTCTTGCGCCATCGCCCGAAACGGCCGATGGACGGCGCAATGTTGTCGGCCTCGACCGGCAGGAGCTGACCCAGGCGCTGGCCGACATCGGCGCGCCGGCTTTCCGCGCGCGGCAGATCTGGCATTGGCTCTATCACCGTGGCGCTACCGACTTTGCAGTCATGACCACGCTGGCAAAGGAGTTCCGTGCGCTGCTGGCGGAGAAGTTCGCTATCGAGCGGCCCGCCATCGCCGTGGATCAGAAATCGACCGACGGCACGCGCAAATGGCTGCTTCGTTTTCCCGACGGGCAGGAAGTGGAGAGCGTGCATATCCCCGAAGAGGATCGCGGCACGCTCTGCGTTTCATCCCAGGTCGGCTGCACGCTGACCTGCAAGTTCTGCCACACGGGCACGCAGAAGCTGGTGCGGAATCTCTCGACGCCGGAAATCGTCGGCCAGGTGATGTTGGCGCGGGATCAGCTGGGCGAATGGCCGTCGCCGAAGGACGGACGCCTGCTGTCCAACATCGTGATGATGGGCATGGGCGAACCGCTCTACAACTTCGACAATGTGGCGAAGGCGCTGAAGATCGTCATGGATGGCGAGGGCATCTCCATCTCCAAGCGGAAGATCACGCTCTCGACCGCCGGCGTGGTGCCGATGATCCATCGCTGCGGCGCGGAGCTGGGCGTCAATCTGGCGATCTCGCTTCATGCCGTGAACGACGAGCTGCGCGACCGCATCGTGCCGATCAACAAGAAGTATCCGCTCGCGGACTTGCTCGAGGCCTGCCGCACCTATCCGGGCCTCACCAATGCACGGCGCATTACCTTTGAGTATGTGATGCTCAAAGACGTGAATGACTCGCCGGCGGAAGCGCGGGAGCTGGTGCGGTTGCTGCAGGATATTCCGGCGAAGGTGAACCTGATTCCCTTCAATCCCTGGCCCGGCGCCCCGTTCGAGTGTTCGACGCCCGAGGCAATCAAGCGCTTCTCCGATATCGTCTTTGACGCCGGTTATGCCTCGCCGGTGCGCACGCCCCGCGGCCAGGACATCATGGCGGCCTGCGGGCAGCTCAAGTCCGAAAGCATCCGGCAGCGGCGCTCGGCTCCAACCGTGTCGGCGCTCATGGCTTAAAGACGCCCCACTACTAATAGCGGACATCGCCGGCATGTCCCCAAGTCTTGTGTACCGGCCAAGCTCAATTGCTGAGCCTGCCGCTTCGCTTGCATCAGAATCGCGGGTCGGATGATACTGCGCGGCCCCGCCGGGCAAGGAAGATAGGCCACCGCCTCATGCAGGATACGATCGAACCGCCGCAATCCTCGGCCGCGAGCCCGCAGGTTCTCGCTGCGGCGGCGACGGGCATCACCGATCTCGTGGGCGGCATGGGCGGCGATGCGGAGCGCGTCCTGCACGCCGCGAAGATCGACAAGAGGGCGCTGGAAAACCCGATCAACGAGATCAGTCTCGGCCAATATTGCCGCATGTTCGAGCAGGCGGCGATCGAGACTCAGTACGACAATTTTGGCCTGCGCTTCGGCATCGGCTTCAAGCCGCGCCAGCTCGGGCCGCTCGGGTACATGGCCATAAATTCGCCGACGCTGTCGGCCGGCCTGCGAAACCTCGTAAGCTACTTCCCGGCCCATCAGCAGATGTCGACCCTGGCAATGCGCCAGGATCGCGATGTCATGGCGCTCGAATATCAGATCAATGACGGCCGCATCGGCTCTCGCCGTCAGGATGCGGAGCTGTCGCTGGGGATGTTCTGCAATGTTTTCTATCACGCGCTCGGCCGGCAATGGGCGCCGCTGGAGATTCATTTCGAGCATCCGCGGCCCTGGAATGCGCGGGAGCATGAGGATCTGTTCGACGCGCCCGTATTCTTCTCTCAACCGACCAATTCCATCCTGTTCCGCCGCCGTGACATGGATGTACTGATGCCGGAACCGGACCCTTATCTGTTCAGCCTGCTGGAGCCGATGATGAGCGGCCGGCGGCGGCGCGCCATCCCGAGCGATTTGGTCGGCTTGGTGCAGCAGAAGATCGAGGCCCATCTCGGCCACGCCGATGCCCTGCTGACGAAAGTGGCCCAGGATTTGGGCATGAGCAGCTGGACCCTGCATCGCCGGCTGCGCGATCGGAATGTCAGATTCAGCGATCTCTTGCGCGGCACGCGGCGCCAGCTTGCCATGCGCTATGTGGCCGAGCCCCATATCCCGTTGACGGAGATCGCGCTGCTGCTCGGCTATTCCGAGCTCAGCGCCTTCAGCCGCGCTTTCCATCAGTGGGCCGGGATGTCGCCGGCACATTATCGCCGGGAATGCCTGAAGCGGCGGGCGGCGGAGTTGCCGCCGGCCTAGGCGCTATTGCGTGCGGCCCTCGATCGCGTCGAGAATCTTGACGATCCGCTCTTTCGCCCGCTGGATGCCGGAATTCCGCCCGCTGATATAGAGTCGGCCGGCGGCGCCGATCATCTGCACGTCGACCAGGGTATTCTCCGGCGCCACCTTCTCCGCCTCGTTGGCGGCAACGGCGGCGAACAGCGCCGGCACCATCTCAAAGATCAGCAGCGTTTCCCCCGGCAGGACCATCGACGCCTGGCGGTTGCGGTTGATGATGACCGCATGCTGATCGGTGATGTCCTCGATCACATCGGTATAGAGCACACGCGGCTTGAGCTGGTCGGTCGCCTTACGGCCGATGCCCTTCAGCACCGCGGCACCGGCGCGGTTCACGTCGTCGGCGTCATTGCTATGCAACTCCAGCACGCCGAACTGCCGCTCGACGAACAGGATGCCCGGCTCCACCGACGGCACCGATTTCAGCGCCAGATCGATGATGCGCTCGATCGCCAGCCCCGGCGCCACCTCGATGATCAGGGAATTGCAGCCTTCCAGCGGCGGATAGCCCCGCGCCCGCGTCGGCGTGCCCATATAGGCCGCGAATTGCGGGCGCAGATTCTCGATCGGCAGATAGACGCGCAGCTCAGTCATGACAAATCACCGCCGCCCCCATGACCGTTGGACGCCATGAGGGCAAAAGTGCGGCTTACTTCTGGCCGGCGGTGAAGTGCTTGTTGAGGTCCGGGTGCGGCCGCGGAATGACGTGAACGGAGACCAGCTCGCCGATGGCGGTCGCGGCTTCCGAGCCTGCCTCGGTCGCCGCCTTCACCGCGCCGACATCGCCGTTGATGATGACGGCGACCAGGCCGTCGCCCACCTGCTCCCGGCCGACGATAGTGACGTTGGCGGCCTTGACCATGGCATCGGCGGCGGCCAGCGCCGCCACATAGCCCTTGGTTTCGATCAGTCCGATGGCATTCGACATGGTTCTCTCCTCGTTCAAAATGAAAGTGGTGGTGGAGTTCGCTTACTTCTTGGATTTTTCCGGCCGGCTGGCGGATTCGTCGATGGAGCCGATGATCAGTGCATCCAGCGGCGGCGGCTTGCCCTGGAACCAGGCGGCCGCGACCGAACCGGTGGCGACCAGCACCCGCTCGCCGACGCCGCAGCCCAGCACGTCGAAGGCGACAAGCCTTGTGCCCTTGCCGTCATCCAGTTCGATTTCCAGCATAGCGCCGCTGGGAACCTCCTTCAGTCGTTTGGTGGACCAGACATTGCCAATCACGGTTGCACGCAGCATGGCTATTCCCTTTCGATCACGACGCCCAATTGCCGGGCCTTGTCGCGGGCCAACGGCGTCACGGCGACGCCCTTTGCGACGGTGAGTTTCCTGCCGTTCTTCGCCGCCGCGACGATGTGCCGTTCGGCGACCAATCCTCTGTCGATGCGATATCCGCCGGCGGATTGTGCGGCCGGCGCCGAGTTTTGCACTTCGCGTTGCGGACGCTTGAGGATGGCGGGCGAGCGATGGCCGCTTTTCGCCAGCTGAAACTTTATCCGGCCCGATTTCAGTGCGTCGCGGCCGGCCGCATCTTCCGCAAGAGCCACCAATCGCTGAACGAAGCGTTGCAGATCCGCATCGGACGCAATGGAAATCTCCTCAGTGCGCTGATCCGCCAGCACTGCCGATACGGCAGCCCTTGCCGATTTCGGCACCGCCGCCTTGCTCTTCAGCGCAGCCGAGAGTTTTCTCTGCAGGTCCGCGGGCACGGCATCCTGCAGCACCTGGCGGATCAGGCCGCGCAGCGCCTCGCGATCGATAGCGGTCCGGCTGCTCATTGCAGATTCTCCAGGGCCTGCTGTGCCGCGCCGGCGGCGCTGCGGATGTCGGATTCCCGGCCGCTGAGATAGACGCGGCCGGTGGCGCCCATCATGCGGAAATCCACCACCTTGATGTCGGCGTTCTTCTCCGCCTCGTTGGTGGCGAGGATGGCATAGGAGGCCGGCTGCATCTCCAGCACGAACAGCGACTCGCCGGGCAGGATCATCGAGCCCGACTTGTTGCGGTTGATCAGGAAGGCGTGGGAATGGTCGATGCGGGTGATGATCTTGGACGCCAGGATCTGCGGCTTCAGCGCCTTGTCCTCGGTGGTGCCCAGCGCTTCGAGCACCGCCGAACTCGCCGCCTTCACCGCCGCCGTGGACCGGGAATGAATTTCCAGATAGCCGAACTGCCGTTCGACCACGAGAATGCCGCCCTGCACCTCCGCATGTTTCAGCGCCACATCGGTCAGCGATTCGATATCCAGTCCCGGCGCCACCTCGATGATCTGCGCCGCCATGTTGGTGCGCGGCAAACTGCCGCGGATGAAGGTGCCGAGATAGCACATGGTGCGCGGCTGCAGCTGGTCGATGAAGATGAAGGAGCGAAGCTCGGCCATGCCCTGGTCTCAGCTCATGAACATCTGCCGGAGCTCTTCGAGCACCAGCTGCCGGATTTCGTCGCGCATCCCCGCCAGCGCGTCGTCATCATTGGCGCGGGCCGGGGCTGAAATATGGGCGCCGCCCGCCGTCGGCCAGGACACCTCGTCCCAGGGCTCGATACCGTCATAGTCGTCGAGGGACGCTTCGGCGTCCTTCGGATAGGCGATCCGCGTCCAATTGATCAGATGCTTGGGCGCGATGTTCTCGCCGATGGTGCTGCGGCCGAAGAAACCGGTGCCGATGGTCATGCTCGGCGCCAGATTGGTGTCGAAGCCGGCGGCACCGGTACTGCAGCCGCTGTTGACCGCGACACGCAGGGCATTCACCGCGGCGGCAAAGGCCATGATGGTCTTCGCGTTCTTGCTGTGGATCGCCGCCGAATGGCCGGCGCCGCCCAGGCGGATCAATGTGCGGCTCACGGCGATACCCCGCTTGGCGTGGGGCACGCGATGGAAGCCCAGGACCGGGCACAGCTTCTCCCGGCAGAACGCTTCTTCCGGCATCGCCAGCTCGAACGGCGCCAGCAGGATCTTCGCTTTTGCCGGCACCCGAAATCCCGCTTCCTTGGCGATCCAGCACGCATCCTTGCCGATGGCCGCGATGTTGAACCGGTCTTCGGGAAACAGATAAGCGCGCAGCTTATCCCGTTCCTCTTCGCTGCAGAGATGCGCGCCCTCGGTCTGCAGATGGCGCAGCAGCTTGTCGGCGATGGCATGCTCCGCCACCAGAACGGATTCGTTGGTGCAGAGGATGGAGTTATCGAATGACTTGCTGGCGGCAATGCGCTTGGCCGCCTGGGCCAGATCCGCCGTGGCGTCGACGAACACCGGCGCATTGCCGGGGCCGACACCGATGGCCGGATTGCCGGAACGGTAGGCGGCGCGCACCACGGGCGTGCCGCCGGTGGCCAGGATCACATCGACTTGCGGCTGCATCATCAGCGTCTGGATCAGCTCGATGGTCGGCTCCTCGATCACCTGGATCACGCCGTCGGGCGCGCCGGCCTTCACCGCCGCATCATGCATCATTTTCGCCGCATCGGCGGAGCAGGCCTTGGCCAGGGGGTGGGGGCTGATCAGGATGGCGTTGCGCGTCAGCAGCGCGCACATGATCTTGAAATAGACCGTCGACACCGGATTGGTGGAGGGCGTCAGCGCGAAGATCACCCCGGCAGGCCGGGCGATCTCAACGATCTTGTTCTCGTAATCGATGCGCTTTCCGACAAACAGATCATCTTTGTAGTGTTCATAGATGCCGCGGCTGCAGAGCTCGTTCTTGATCTTCTTGTGCTCGGCGACGCCGAAGCCGGTCTCCTTGACAGCCCAATCGCCGTAATGCCCGGCCTTGGCGAAACCGGCGTCCGCAACGGCACGGGCGATCTTCAGCGTCCGCTCCCGATCGAAGCCGGCAAAGGCCGCGGCGGCCCAGCGGGCGCGCTCGAGCATGGTCTTGGCATGCTCCTCGGCGGAGCGTTGCCGGATCGACTCGTTCATCTGACTTCTGCTCTGTTGCAATGCCGCTGACATGGGCTTGCCTCTCTGTTCCCTACGCCGCGCGCCTGACGCCCAGGCCCTTCACGTCCTGGCGCGCCTCGGCGATGGAGACTTCCACCCGCTCGAGGATTTCCGCGCAGAGGTCATGGGTCTTGAGCACGCCCGGCTTGAATTGCAGCACCCGCGGGTCCAGCGTCGAGAAGATCGCCCAGATGCCGTTCTTGTAGAGCGCTTTCATCACATGCATGGCGCCCTTCGGGTGGTCGAATTCCAGCCCCATCACCACGCCGTTTTGGCGGATGCCGACGAAGAAATCGCCATAGAGCGATTGGATCTCCCGCAGCCCCTGGCCCATGAAGTCGGAGATGTAGTGGACGAGGGAGCGCGTCTCCGGCCGGTTGCAGATTTCCAGAACCTTCAGCCCGACAATGCAGCCGAGCTCCGCACCACCGCCCGTGGACATATGGCCGAAGCCGTCCTTCTTCATCCAGCCGCCGCATTCTTCCGAGGCGACGACGCAGCCAAGCGTATAGAGTCCGCCGCTGATGCCCTTGGCGGTCACCAGCATGTCCGGCTTCACGCCATACTTGTAAACTCCCCACATCTCGCCGGTGCGCATCAGGCCAGTCTGCACTTCGTCGGCGATGTAGAGCGCGTCATAGCGCTCGCAAAGCTTCTTCACTCCCGTGAGGTAGCCTTCCTTCGGCATCGGGAAGCCATAGGTAGCGGGGATGGTCTCCATCAGCACCGCGGCCACGTCGCGCTTCTTCAGCGCGTCTTCCATGGCGTTGAGGTCGTTGAACGGCACTTGCGGGAATTCCTCGGGCCGGTCGCTGAGGAAGAGCTGGGAGAAACGGCCATCGCCGGCGCAGACGGCAAGTCCGGTGTGTCCGTGATAGGCCTTGATGACGGAGACGATCTTGCGCCGCTGCTTGGTGAAGCGCGCGGCCTTGATGGCGATGTCGATCGCCTCGCCGCCGCCGCTGCCATACATGACATAGCGCATGTTGTCGGCGCAGGTCTTGACCAGCGCTTCCGCCAGCGCGGTCCGCGCCAGGGCTGGGAAATGGTGGTTGCCGAT
The DNA here is from genome assembly GCA_046154965.1 of Dongiaceae bacterium. GTDB lineage: Bacteria > Pseudomonadota > Alphaproteobacteria > Dongiales > Dongiaceae > DATKFM01. Next base: position 21,615 of record JBJXDY010000013.1, read on the forward strand.
GTCGAACATCTCGGTGCCGCGCTTCAGCGCTTCCACCAGCTCCGGATTGCGGTGGCCGAAGTTGAACGTGCCGCCGTTGAGATGGAGATTGATCAGCCGTTTGCCCGACAGGTCGTAGATGAAGTAACCCTCGCGGCGGCCGATCACGAGATCGACGCCGAAATCCTGCCAGGACTGGGTCTTGCCGGGATTCCAATGGGCCTTGGATTTCTCCAGGAACTCTTCCTTGGAGTCATAGGCGAAATAGCCGAAATCATGCATGTGATTGCTCCCGTCTCTCGGCGCCAATATCTCAGTTGCCCATCTCTTCCAGTGCCGCCAGGGACTCCGGCAGGATCTGCCCGCCATCGATGATCAGCGTCTGTCCCGTGACATAGCCGGCCTCGTCGCTGGCGAAGTACAGCGCGCCATAGCCGATATCCTCGACGGTGCCGAGCCGCCGCAACGGAACTGATTCGGTCATCTTCTTCTCGTAGTCCGGACCCAGCCCTTCCAGCCCTTCGGTCCGGATGTTGCCGGGCATCACCGCGTTGATGGTGATTTTGCTGGGCGCCAGCTCGATGGCGGCGGTGCGCAGGAAGCCGAGCTGCCCCGCCTTGCTGGCGCCATAGTGGGTCCAGCCGGGATAGCCGGTGACCGGACCGGTGATGGAGGAGGTGACGATGATGCGTCCTTTGCCCTTCTTCTTCATGGCGGGCAGGCAGGCCTTCACCGAAAGGAATGTGCCTTTCAGGTTGGTCGCCAGCACCTCGTCCCATTTTTCTGCCGTCATCTCCGTCAGTTTGGCGGCGGGGAAGATGCCGGCATTGGCGCAGAGGATGTCGATGCCGCCATGGACCTTCTCCGCCGTGGCGGCCATCCGCTCCATATCCTCCCACTTCCGCACATCGGCGGCGTGGGCCGCGGCCGTGCCGCCGGCCGCCTTGATCTCCTCGGCGGTCTTCTGCGCCGCCGCCAGATCCCGCGCCACCACCAGCACCTTGCCGCCGGCCTTGGCGAACACCCGGGCGATGCCCTTGCCGATGCCCTTGCTGGCGCCGGTGACGATGACCGACCGGCCCGCGATGGATGTGAACATGTCCGACCTCCCTGGTTCCTTCTTTGCCTGACCCATGGTCGCTCAGGCGAACTTGCTGAGATAACTGTCTGCTAGCATGCAGGTGCCCTCGGTGAAGGGCACGCCCTGGCTCTGGGCCAGCTCGGTCTCCGCATGGGAACCGATCCAGGCCACCAGCAGCAGCCGCCGCATCAGGATGAATGTGGAAATCTCCGCCTCTTCCTCGGCCGAAAGGGCCGCGACCTTCCGGTATCCCGTCAGCCACGCTGCGACCAATTCCGGCACGTCCGGCCGATGCTCGATGAAGGACAGGGCGGTACCCAGGTCATACAGATACCAGCTGAAGCCGCTGTCATCGAAATCGATGACCTTGGTCCTGGTCCCCTCCACCAGCAGGTTGGCCAGCCGGATATCGGCGTGGACCAAGCCGAATCTTTCGCGGCCCATGCCGAAGCGATCGAGCCGCCGCTTGATTGTCTGGGACAGCCGTTCCAGCAACTTCAAGCGGTCCGGCGTCAGGCCCATGCCGTCCTGCCAGCGGCCCCAATGGGGCTTGGAACCCAGCGAAGTCTCGTAGTCCCAGATATGCCGGGTAAAGCCGCCCGGCAGCGTCCAGCCCTTGGCATGCTGGTGCATCCGGGCGGACACCTCGCCCAGGCGGACGAACGGCTCCGCCAACCCCTCTTCGGCCGGTTCGCTGCCGGTCATGAACTTGAACATCACGGCATGGCGCGGATCGGCCAGATCGGGGCTGCGCAGTAGCTGGATCATGCTGCCGTCTACGGCCGGAATCGGCTCGGGCGTTTCGACACCGGCATCCCGCCGCAGCGCCGCCATCCACTGCAACTCGGAGTTTATCGCCTCCTTGCTGTGATAGCCGACGCGATGGATGCGCAGGATCGAGGGGGCGCCCAACGCCGGGTCGTCGACGCGATAGGTGGCGTTTTCCGACAGGTTGATCAGCTTCGCGGTGGCGGCCGGCGAATGGCCCCAAAGCACTAGGGAACGCTGGGCCATGGAGGCCAGGCGCGCCAGAAGCTCCGCCACCGAAACTGCCGATCCATTCATGATGTCAAACCGTTGCGGCGGCACTCCCGCCGTCTTGGGGCGCGCCAACAGCCATAGCATCGCGAGTCGCGGTCTTTGGGTCTTGACCACAGCGAGCGAATATTTGACAGTTGATGACAGCGGACGTCGCGCCACTTGACGCCGTGAACCCCGCCCTAGGTAATGATCGCAAATCGCCTTGGCAGACGCGGCGCCGTCTCGCTAGGCTATAAGAACCGGAGGACCGGCCGAGCATGGCTGACCTCACGATCAGACAGGGAGAGGGAAAGAAAATGAGCCCGACAATGTCAGCACAGTTCCAGCTGATGGCTTCGCGCCGTCAGTTCCTGAAGTCCACGGGCGCCGCCGCGGCGGTGGCCGCAGTGGGAACGGGTCTATCCGGCCCCGCGCAGGCGGCCCGCGAAACCGAAATGAACGTTCTCTGCTGGGAAGGTTACAACAGTGCCCAGGTGCTGGATCCCTTCCGCAGCGCCAAAGGCGCCACGGTCAAGGCCGAGTCGCTAACCAACGATCCCACCATGATCAACCGGCTGCGCGCCGGCGAAACCAATGTCTGGGACTTGATCAATGTGAACAATCCCTGGGCGCGCAAGGTCATGTATCCGGAAGGGCTGATCAAGCCGCTCGACCGCGCCCGCTTCGAGCCCTATTTCGAAAAGATGCTGCCGGCTTTCAAGCCGCCCTATCGCTGGGCGATGAGCGATGACGGCAAGGAGCTGCTGGGAATGTGCCAGCGCTTCGGCCCCTACAGCTTCGTGGTCAACACCGACAAGGTCAGCCGCGCGACGGCGGAGGATCAGGGCTGGAATCTCTGGAACGACGCCGCCAACAACGGCAAGTACGGCATCCTCGAATCCGACGATTGGAATGTGTTCTGCATCTGCATGATCGCCGGCTTCAATCCCTTCGTCGAGCATACGGACGAACAGGTCGCCGCTTTCACCGAAACTGCCAACCGGGTGTTCAAAGGCGCCAAGCTGGTCGGCGATATCGCCACCATGAATCAGGCGCTGGTGTCGGGCGAAATCGACTTCCATCTGACCGGCGGCACCTACAGCGCTTCGCCGGCTCGGGCGGATGGCAACAAGAACATCCGCGGCATCACGCCGAAGAGTGGCCCGATCGACGGCAAGGGCGGCGTGTCCTGGATCGAGGTCACCTCGCTGGTCAACAATCCGCAGCTGTCGCCGCTGGCCGCCGAATTCCTCGAATATGTGCAGCAACCGGACACAGCCCACACGGTCGCCTTCGCCGAAGGTACTTTCAATCCGGTGACCCAGATGGCCAATCCCGATTGCTTCGCCCTGTTCACGGTTGATGAGTTGGACGCCATCCAGTGGGACAGCCTGGAAGAGGAGATGGCGCAGTCGTACGAGTACGACATCGTGCCGGATTACGATAAGCTGTTGGACATCATGACCGCGGCCAAGCGCGCGGCCTCCGGCGGCTGATCAGCGCGGCAAGTTACGGACGGGCCCTCATTGGAATTCTCCGGACATGCTGTCCGGCCATGAGGGCCTTCCTGCCTTTTCGCTGACGAAATGCCGCCGGCAATGCCGCGGCCGCACATATTGATCGGGTCATGAATCAACAAGCAATCCTGCAGCTTCGCGGGCTGACAAAAAACTTTGGCCAGCTGACCGCCGTCAATCACGTCGATCTCGATGTCGCCGAAGGCGAGTTTTTCACCATCGTCGGACCCTCCGGCTGCGGCAAGACCACGATGCTGCGCATGCTCGCGGGCATGGAGACGCCGACATCGGGCGACATCCTGCTGCGGGGCCAGCGGATCAACGACATGCCGGCCAATCAGCGGCCCACCTGCATGGTGTTCCAGTCGCTGGCGCTGTTTCCGCACCGGACCGTCGGCCAGAACATCGAGTTTCCGCTGAAAATCCGCGGCGTCGATCCGGCGGCGCGCAAGGAGCGGGCGCTGCAGCTGATGCGGCAACTGCGGCTGCCGGAAGATTATCACGACAAGCCGGTCACCCGCTGCTCCGGTGGCGAGCGGCAGCGCGTCGCCCTGGCCCGCGGGCTCGCCTACGATCCGCAGATCCTGTTCTTCGACGAGCCGCTGTCGGCGATCGATTACAAGCTGCGCAAGACTCTGGAGAAGGAGCTGAAGGACATCCACCGCGAGACCGGCAAGACCTTCATCTACATCACCCACAGCCTGGAAGAGGCGATGGTGATGAGCGACCGCATCGGCGTGATGCGCGGCGGGCGGCTGGTGCAGGTCGGCTCGCCGGAACAGATCTACACCCAGCCCCAGGACAAGTTCGTCTCCGAATTCATGGGCGAAGTGAATGTCTTCGATGTCCGGCTGCAGGATGACGGCCGCCTGGCGTCGAACGCCGTGCCCGGCAGCTTCATCCCGCCGCGGCTGCCGCCGGATTTCACGTCGGGCTATCTGGTGGTGCGGCCGGAATCGGTGCGCTTCCTGATCAAGGCCGACCAGACTGAGAACCATGTGCGCGGCCGGGTGTATAACGAATACGCGCTGGGCAGCCGCATCCAGTTCCAGGTGCGCGCCGGCGATCAGGTATTCATCGTGGAAACGCTGCGGCAGCAGATGATCGGCGGCCGTCGGGACGATGACGTGCTGATCGGCTGGAACGCCGCCGACAGCATCCTCGTGACGGGTTGACCGGCGATGACTTCGGGCAAGCTTTCGCAATGGCTGGTTCCCGGCCGACGCCATTCGGTGCCGGTACTCGCGCTTCTGCTTCTGGGTTTTGCCGCGCCGCTTATCACGGTCATCGCCTTCAGCTTCGCGCCGCCGAGGACGTTTTCGCCCTGGCAGGCGCCGGGCCTCGAGAACTACCGGACGATTTTTACCGAGACCTATTACCAGTCCTTCGCCTGGTCGCTGTCGCTGGCGCTGATTACCGTCGTCATCCTGGCGTTGCTTTGCTATCCGCTGGCCTATGGTCTGGCCAAGGTGTTCGGCCGGTGGGCCAATGCGGTGACGCTAGTGCTGGTGCTGCCGCTGTTCGTGTCCGAGAATTTGCGCCTTTATGGCTGGATCCTGTTCTTCATCAAGAACGGCCTGCTGCTGGGCACCCTGAAGCAGTACTTCGGCATTGAGCCTGAAAGCTGGCTGTTCACACCCACCATGACGGTGTTCGGCATGGTTTATGTCTATTTGCCGTTCATGCTGTTTCCGATGACATTGGGTGTCTCGATGGTGCCGCGGGAAACGGTCGAAGCCGCCGCCGATCTCGGCGCTACCCGCTGGCAGGTGTTCTACGAGGTGGAACTGCCGCTGGCGATGCCGGGCATCATCATCGGCGGCCTGCTGACCTTCGTGCTGGCCATGGGCGCCATTGCCGAGGCCAAGATCATCGGCGGCCAGTCGGTCATACCCATCGTTCACGACATTGAAATTGCCTTCACCTATGCGCAGAACTGGCCCTTGGGCGCCGCCCTCGCCGTGCTGCTCATGCTGGTGGTGGGCGCGCTGGTGCTGCTGGTGCTGCGCCGCTTCGACCTCGATCGCATCCTGAAGCGGGGCTAGGCGATGACCGGCCAGACCTCCCGCGGCATGAAAGCGCTACTCTGGGCCTGGGCCCTGGCGATCGCGGTTTTTCTCTATCTGCCGTCGATTTGCGGCGCCATCGCCTCATTCGGCGCCAGCCGCTATTTCACTTTCCCGGTGCAGAATTGGAGCCTCGCCTGGTATGAGAAGACGTTCAATTCGATCGAGATCCATCAGCTGCTGCAAACTTCGATGCTGATTGCCGGGATCGTCACGGTGATCTCCGTCGTCATCGCCTTCTTCGGCGCCCTGGCCTTCGCCCGCTATGACTGGCGCGGCCGCTCCATCTATCAGAAGCTGGTGCTGCTGCCGATCTTCTTTCCGCAATCGGTCCTCGGGCTGGCGCTGCTGCTCTGGTTCAATTCCCTGGGCTTGCAGATGTCGTGGATGACGGCGGTCTTCGCCCACATGGTCTGGATCGTGCCCGTGGTGACGCTGGTGATCTCGATCCAGGTCTACAGCTTCGACCCGGCGCTGGAGGAGGCGGCCTTCGATCTCGGTGCCAACCGCTGGCAGGTGCTGCGGGAGGTGACGCTGCCGGTGCTGTGGCCGGGGATCTTCTCCGGCTGCCTGTTCGCCTTCCTGCTCTCCTGGGGCAATTTCCCGCTGTCGCTGTTCACCACAGGCGCCGATACGACCGTGCCGGAATTCCTCTACGCCAAGATGGTGGCCGGCTATACGCCGGGCGTGCCGGTGCTCGGGACCTTTTCGACTGTGGGCGCCGGGTTGCTGCTGTTTGGCGGCTATTTCATCATCTGGGTCTTGCGCAGCCGCCGTGCCGGCTAGCCGGCCAGCCGCACCCAGGTCAGCTCATGCTTGTTGTGGTGCAGATGCATCAGCCGGCTGCCGGGTATGGCGGCGAAAGCCGCGGCCGCGCCGTGATCGGCCTCGCCCTGGAACTTGATGGTGCAGACGAGGTTCCGCGCCAGCCCTGACTCCAGCCAGCGTTGCACCAGCTCCAGCAGCTTCGCCGGATAGCAGACGATATCGCTGCACAGCCAGTCCACCGGCCCGATCGCTTGCGGCTCAAGGGCGAAGGCGCTTGCCGCGCGATAGTCGATGCCGGGCAGGGCAGCGATCTCCGGATCGAGAGGCGCCCGGTCGATGGCGATGACCCGCGCGCCCAGGGATTGCAGCACCCAGCTCCAGCCGCCCGGACTGGCGCCCAGATCCAGGCAGAGCTCGCCCGGCTGAGGCCAGCGTCCGGCCAGCGTCAGCGCCTCCCAAAGCTTGAGATAGGCGCGATTGGGCGGCGCAGACTTGTTTTCAACGAACTCGACGACGCCATTGGCGAAGGCGCTGGAACAGTGCGGCGCGGCGAGAAGCCGGTTGGCGTCGAGCAGCATCCAGGATCCCAATGGGGCCTTCGGCAACGGTGACGGAAACACCAACGGCTTGGCGCTGACATGGGGCAGCTTGTCCTGGATCAGGCTGGCGCGGCGATGCAGCCGGTGGGGATAGAGCGCCCAGTTGCGCTGCATCGTCCGCAAGGCCGCGGCCGCCTGCGATATCGATTCGAATTCGATCTTCCGGGGGCTATGCCAGATGTTAGCCGCCCAGGCGGCGGACCGCGCCGCGCCTTCAGCCAGGATCAGCCGCCCCTGGCGATCGCAAATGCAGTCATGCCCCAGCTCCTGTTCGAGCTGCGCCTCAAATCCCTCCGCTGCCAGATAGCCGGTCGTCTCCAGCCGATCCATCGCCGCCGGATCAGCGCTGTTGCCGCGCCGCGATCAGCAGATCGGCCAATTCGGCAAATCCGCCGCCGCCCCGCGCGCGCGTGATGTAGGTCGGCGGCGTTGAAATACGATCGCGGAAATCAGCCACATTGGCGACGCCCACCGCATGGGGAAAAAAGCCGAACATCGGCTGATCGTTCGGCGAATCGCCGGTGAAAACGAACTTCTCCCGCTGCGCGTCAAGGTCGATGCCGAATGCCTCGGCCATCAGCGTTTTGGTCATGCCCAGCTTGTCATAGCTGCCGAACCAGCCATTCACATGGATGGAGCTGGCCTTCGCCGTGGCGCCGCACTCCTCGAAGATCTGCAGGATGCGGTCGATGGCCTTGTCCGGCAGTGGCGGCACATCCTCGCAGAAATCGATCGCCAGATCCGCTTCGCGATAAAGCTGGTCCGAGGCGACGCCGGCGCCCGGCACCTCCTTCAGGATGCGCTCGCGCACCGCCACCAGCCGCGCGCGATTGGCGGCGCGTGTCGCCTCGTCCATCAGGAATCGCTTCTGCAGCTTCCGCGCCTTCGTATCATAGCGGAAATAGAACGCGCCGTTCTCGCCCACGACAGCATCCACCGGCCACATTCGGGCGATATGGTCGCACCAGCCCGCGGGCCGGCCGGTGATGGGAACAACCAGAAGGCCCGCTGCCTGCAACCGCTCCAGCGCGCCATAGGCCGCGGCCGGCAGCCGGCCTACGCTTGTCAACGTGTCGTCGATATCCGTGAGCACGCCGATGACGGCGCAGCGGGCGGGCAGGGGGAATTGTTCGAGAGGCAGCATGGGACGGCGAGAGAAGCCGATTCCGTTGCCACATTCAACGCCAAAGCTGATGGCGGCGGCGAGCGAACGCCGGACTAACTGCCGACCTGGATATCGTCTGTTGCGGCAGTGCCAGCGGTCAATCCCGAGGCAATGCCGCTGAAAGTCAGGAGTTGCAAGTCGGCAACCGTATCGCCGTTGCTATCGATCCAAAGCTGGGTATCAGGCCCCGCGGCGATCAGGATCACCCTGCCGGCGCGGCCGGCCGCGGCCACGCCCAGCCCGTCGAACAGCCCGTCGAGATCAATGAAATCCTGGCTGACGCCCGAATTACTGAAACCGGTGACGACATCGCCGGCCTCCAGCAGGCTGGCGAAGATCGCCGTGTCGTTGTTCTGGCCGAAATTCAGGGCATCGGCGCCTGTGCCGCCATCGAATAGGTCGTTGCCCAGCCCGCCGATGATCGTGTCATTGCCGGCGCCGCCGATCAGCGTGTCCGGGTTGCCCTGGCCGTCCAGGATATTGTTGCCGCTGTTGCCAGTCAGGATGTTGGAGCTCCCGCTGCCGGTGCCGTTGATATTGCCGGCGCCGGTCAGCGTCAGGTTCTCCAGGCTGGTGAAGGCGTTGAGGTCGAGGCTGATCGAGGCCTGCACGCTGTCGGTACCGCCGCCGCCGCTCTCGACGATCGAGTCGCCGGCATTGTCGACGATGTAAGTATCGTTACCCCCGCCGCCGGTCATCGTATCGGCGCCAACGCCACCATTGAGGACATTGTTGCCGCTATTGCCGGCGAGGCTGTTGTTCAGTCCGTTCCCGGTGCCGTCCACATTGGCGCTGCCGGTCAGGGTCAGATCCTCGACCTGGGCGATGCTGGCCAGACTGAAGCTGACGGCGCTCTCGATCCGGTCCGTGCCGCCGCCCGCCGCCTCGACGATGTTGTCGCCGGCATCGGTGTTCACATAGACGTCGTTGCCCAAGCCGCCGGTCAGCGTGTCATTGCCCAGCCCGCCGGTCAGGGTGTCCGCGCCGTCGCCGCCCGACAGCTTGTTGTTTCCGTCATTGCCAACGATGGCGTTGTCGCCGGTATTGCCCGTGCCATTGATATTGCCGGCGCCGGTCAGCGTCAGGTTCTCCACATTGGCCAGCGCGGCGATGGTGAAAGTCACCGCGGACTCGACCCGGTCCGTACCTGCGGCCGCCAGCTCGGTGATCGTGTCGCCCGTGCTGTCGACCACATAGACATCGTCGCCGTTGCCGCCGATCAGCGTATCGGTGCCGTTACCGCCGTTGAGCGTGTCGTTGCCGTCGCGGCCGTCCAGGCTGTTGTTGCTGGTGTTGCCGGTGATGCGGTTGTTGCCGGCATCGCCGAAGCCGTTGAAGGCGCCGCCATTGGCCAGCGTCAGGTTCTCGATATTGGCGACCGACGTCAGGTCGAAGGTCATCTGCGCATTGACGGTGTCGAAGCCTTCGCCCGGATTTTCCACCAGCACGTCGACGAAAGTCGTGCCGATGACAAAGACATCGTTGCCCAGGCCGCCGCGCATAGTGTCGGCGCCGGCGCCGCCGGTGATCGTATCATTGCCGCCATTGCCGATCAGCAGGTTGGCGCCGGTATTGCCGGTCAGCCGGTTGTCGCCGTTGTCGCCGGTGCCGTTCAGCGCCGCGCCGCCGGTCAGCGTCAGGTTCTCGATATTGGCGACGGCGTTGAGGTCGAAGGTGACCGACGAGCTGATGGTATCGATGCCCTCGCCGGCATTCTCCACCAGCAGATCGGTCAGCGTATTGATCGTGTAGGTATCGTCGCCCTGGCCGCCGATCATCGTGTCGAGGCCATTGCCGCCGTTCAGCGCATTGTTGCCGCTGTTGCCGGTGATGACGTTGTTGGCGTTGTTGCCGGTGCCGTTGATGTTGGCCGTGCCGGTCAGCGTCAGATTCTCGATTTGCGCCAGCGCGTTGATGGTAAATGTTACCGAGGACTGCACCGTATCGGTGCCGCCGCCGGCCAGCTCGGTGATCACGTCGGTGGTCGTGTCGACGACAAAGATGTCGTCGCCCGCGCCGCCCGCCAGGCTGTCGGTGCCCGCGCCGCCTTCCAGGGTGTCACTGCCGATGCCGCCGCTCAGGCTGTTGTTGCCGCTGTTGCCGGTGATGATGTTGTTGCCGTCATTGCCGGTGCCGTTGATGTTGGCGCTGCCGGTCAGGGTCAGGTTCTCGATCTCAGGCAGCGGCACGATAGTAAAGGTGACGGAAGACAGGATCGTGTCCGTGCCCTGACCCGCCAGTTCCGTAATCGCATCCGTGGTGCTGTCGACCACATAGCTGTCATCGCCAATGCCGCCCGCCAAGGAGTCGATGCCGACGCCGCCATTGAGGGTATCGTTGCCGCCCGCGCCGGTCAGGCTGTTGGCGCCGCCATTTCCGGTGATCTGGTTGTTCAGGCCGTTGCCGCTGCCGTTGATCCCGGCAGCGCCGGTTAGCAGCAGATTCTCCAGGTCAGGCGTTGCCGTCAGGTCAAAGGCGATGGAGGATTGCACCGTATCCGTGCCCTCGCCGGCATTCTCGCCGATGAGATCGCCGGTCTCATCGATGACATAGACATCGTCGCCCGCGCCACCGGCCAGGCTGTCGCCGCCGGTGCCGCCATCGAGCGTGTCGTTGCCCAGGCCGCCCAGCAGCGTGTCATCGCCGCCGCCGGCGCTGAGATTGTCGTTGCCACCGCGGCCGTCGATCAGCGCGTCGATTCCGGCCTTCGAGGCGATCGCCAGCGTATTGTCGTTGTTGTCGGTGTGCAGCACGGTCAGCGACACCGTGGCCTGGCTCTGGCCACCGCTGGTATCGCTGACGGTGTAATCGAAAGAGGCCGCCCCGACGCTTGTGCCGCTGAAGATCACATCGCTGCCGCTCAGGGACGCCGCCGCATTGACGAAGCCGCCGACCGCCGTCACCGACAGCGCCTCGCCCTCGATGTCGCTGTCATTGGCCAACAGAGCCGCCATGGGAACGGTAAAGTTCGTGCCGTCGGAGACAATGAAGCTCTCGCCGGTAACGATGGGCGCGTCGTTGACGCCGTTGATGGTCACGGTGACGGTCGAGGTGGCCTTGCCGCCATTGCCGTCATCCACCAGCACGGTGAAGCTGTCGCTGGCGCTGCCGCCGGCGGGCAGGGTTTGCAGGGCCGCGCCGGGCGTATAGGTGAAGGTGCCGTCGGCGTTGACGACCACGCTGCCGAGCGAGGGTCCGCTGTCCAGGCTGTGGGCGAGCTTGTCGCCGTCGACATCGCTGGAAACGACCGCCCCGCCGATACTGCCGTCTTCGTTGCCGCTGACGCTAATGTCGGCGGTTGTCGGCGCGTCATTCAGGCCGTTGATGGTCACGGTGACCGTCGATGTCGCTTTGCCGCCGTTGCCGTCATCCACCAGCACGGTGAAGCTGTCGGTGGCGCTGCCGCCGGCCGGCAGTGATTGCAGCCCGGCGCCCGGCGCATAGACAAAGGTGCCGTCGGCGTTGACCACGGCGCTGCCCAGAGCCGGACCGCTGTCGAGCGAATGAGTCAGCGTATCGCCATCGGGATCGGTGGAGACGACCGTGCCGCCGATCTTGCTGTCCTCGTCGCCGCTGACCGCGACATCGGCCGTCACCGGCGCGTCGTTCACGCCATTGATCGTGACGGTGACCGTCGAAGTGGCTTTGCCGCCATTCCCGTCATCCACCAGCACCGTGAAGCTGTCGCTGGCGCTGCCGCCCGCGGGCAGCGATTGCAGCCCGGCGCCCGGCGTGTAGGTGAAGGTACCGTCCGCATTGACCACGACGCTGCCCAGCAACGGACCGCTATCGAGGCCGTGGATCAGCGTATCGCCATCGATATCCGTGGCGACGACGGCGCCGCCGATCTTGCTGTCCTCATCGCCGCTGACCGCGACATCGGCCGTCACCGGCGCGTCGTTCACGCCATTGATCGTGACGGTGACCGTCGCCGTCGCCACGCCGCCATTGCCGTCATCCACCTGCAAGGTGAAGCTGTCGGTGGCGCTGCCGCCCGCGGGCAGCGACTGCAGCGAAGCGCCCGGCGTGTAAGTGAAAGTGCCGTCGCCATTGACGGTCGCTGTCCCGGACGTCGGACCGCCGGCCAGGGAGAAGGTCAGCGGATCGCCATCGGGATCTGTCGCGGTCACGGCGCCCGATATGGCGCTCTCCTCATCCGTGGTCACGGACAGCGGCGAAGCGCTCGGCGCCTGATTTGCCGGCTCTATCACGGGCTCCGTCGCATCGAGCGGCAGGAAGTCGTCCGCGGCGGTTTCCGGCGCCTCGAACGTCAGTTCCGTCGCTTCCAGAACGCCGCCGGCCTCTTCCAGGCCGCCGATCGAGGCGTCATCGGCATCGGGGAACGGGGTGAAGGCCGCGCCCTGATTGGGCACGAACGCCAGGACATCGCTGCCCTGGGATGCAGGCGACTCCGGGGCGCCCGCAGGTTCCGGGATCGCCGACAGCGGCTGCGGCCGGTCATCGCCGGCCGGCGCGGTGATGTTCTCTTCGAGCGACGCGCCGGGATTCTGCGGAACATCTGGCGCTTCGAGTTCGTCGGGCGCGATCTGCGCCACGACCGCGGGCGCCGGCGTCAGCGCGGGCGGAGTCGATGGGCGCTCATGAATTGTCGTATCGGGCATCGTCGCAAGCCTGGAGCCGGTTCGGATTCCTACCCGCTGGGCCGGCGCCTGCCGGGGGCCGCGTAGGATCCCGCGTCATAGAACTCTATGGGTATTATTACCCCCCGGGGCTTACCCGCCGGTTAAACAGCCGCCCATCTTTTTGTAAATTTTCTCATTTTTTCAATGTACTAAACAATATTTCCGGCGATCGCGCCGGGCGAAGGGGGAAAGGCCCGGCGCCATCGGCTGCCGGGCCCCTTGCCGTCTACCCCGAACTTAGAGCGTGCCGACGAAGATGTCGTCGTTGGCGCCGGCGCCGATGCTGAGGCCGGCGGAGCCGGTCATGCCGCTGAAGGTCAGCAGCTTGCTGCCGCCGCAGCCGGCATCGATCCACAGTTCCAGCCCGTCGCCGCCCTGGGCGAAGCTGAGGCGGCCCGCGCGGTCGCCGCCGGCGACGCCGCCCTCCAGGCCGTCGAACAGCGCGTCCAGATCCACCCGGTCCTGGCTCGAGCCGCTGGAGGAGAAGCCGCAGAGCAGGTCGCCGCCGTCGAGCACCGAGTTGTAGGCGGCGGTGTCCTTGCCGGCGCCCATGTCCAGCTTGTCGTGGCCGCGGCCGCCTTCCATGGTGTCGTTGCCGTTGCCGCCGAGCAGCGTGTCGTTGCCGGCATTGCCCCAGATGCTGTCATCGCCGTCGCGGCCGTCCAGGATGTTGTTGCCCTCGTTGCCGGTCAGGCGGTTGCGGGAATTGCTGCCGGCGCCGTCGATGTTCTCTTCGCCGCGCAGCGTCAAATTCTCGACGAACTTCGCGGTCAGCAAGTCGAAGCTGACGGAGGTGTTCACGGTGTCATAGCCGCCGCCGGTCGCTTCGACGATCGTATCCGTCGTGTCGCTGACGACATAGACGTCGTTGCCTTCGCCGCCGATCAGCGTGTCCAGGCCGCCATTGCCTTCCATGGTGTCGGCGCCGTCATTGCCCTGAATCAGGTCGCCGCCGCCGCCGCCGCGCAGCTCATCGCCGAAGCCGCTGCCCAGCAGCGTGTCGTTGTAGTCGCTGCCGATGATGCCTTCCAGATTGCGGTAGGTGTCGGTGCCCTGGCCCACATGGTTCAGGTTGATCACCGTGTCGCTGCCGCTCTGGACGATTTGCATCATCACCGGGCCGGCGGCCGTCGACAGGTCGAAAGTGTCGATGCCCGCACCGCCGTCGATGGTGTCGTTGCCCGCGTCGCCGTTGATCTGGTCATCGCCGCCATTGCCCAGCAGCAGATTCTTGCCGGCGTTGCCATGCAGGCGGTTGCGCTCGTCGTTGCCGGTGCCGTTCAGGTTCGCCGTGCCGCGCAGCGTGAGATTCTCAACATTCTCCAGCTTGCGCAGGTCGAAGCTGACGGAGGAATTGATGGTGTCATAGCCGCCATCGGCCTGCTCGACGATCTTGTCGGTCGTCGAATCGACGAGGTAGATGTCATTGTCGGCGCCGCCGATCAGCGTGTCATGGCCCGATCCGCCCGCCAGCGTGTCGCGGCCGGCATCGCCATGGACGATGTCGTTGCCCGCGGCGCCCCACAGGGAGTCGTCGCCTTCGCCGCCATGGATCTGGTCATTGCCGTCGCCGCCGGTGGCGCGGTCGTCGCCCTTGCCGCCCATCATCAGGTCGTTGCCGGTGCTGCCCCACAGCGTATCGTTGCCCTGGCCGCCGCGCAGCGTGTCGTTGCCGTCGCCGCCGATCAGGTGATCGTCGCCCTTGCCGCCGCGCAGAAGGTCGTTGCCCGCCTTGCCCCAGATCTGGTCGTCGCCTTCGTTGCCGCGCAGCGTGTCGTTGCCGTTGCCGCCGTTCAGGGTGTCGTTGCCCTGGCCGCCGCGGATCCAGTCATTGCCGTCGTCGCCATTGGCGATGTCGTTGCCCTGGCCGGCGAAGATCGCGTCGTGACCGGCGCCGCCATTGACGACGTCATCGCTCTGCAATGCGATGATCAGATCGCTCCGGTCCGTGCCGTTCAGCTTGTCGGGCTTGGGCGTGCCGATGATGACCGAGGGAAAGCGCCTGTCCGAACCGTGCCACCAATCCAGGCTGTTATCCCACTTCGGCCAGTCAAACCGGTCGCCATGGTCATGCTGGCCGCCATGTCCGCCCTTGTCATCGTGGACGCCGGTCAGCAGACTGACGATCGAGGTCGAGTTCAGAAGATTGGCGACCGCCGGCTTGATCTCGAACCTGCCGGCCTTGGCGGTGGGAACAGCGCAATTGTTGTCGCTCTTTTTCATCTTTTTTTCTCGACTTCCTGCCCGCGCGATCTGAAACAAAGGACGGCAAGCCATATGTTCGCTTGCCGTCGGGTCGTATTATTCCGGACATAAATTTCTATTGATTTAAGGCATTTGGTTAGAAAGCTTGGTTATGCGCGCTTAACGAATCGCCATCAGGAACGGCGTCAGCAGGGGGGACAAATTTCATGGCAAAACCGCCGAAGCCCTTGATTTCCAGGGTAAAAGTCGATGGCTACAGCGTCGTCACCTACAGCTATGGCAGCGGCGACGAAGTGCTTTTCTTGCTTAACGGAGGTCCCGGCCTGCCCTGCAACTATCTGCGCGAGCCGCTGATCGCCCTCGTGGATCAGGGATTCCGGGTGGTCACCTATGATCAGCTCGGCTGCGGCCGTTCCGACAGGCCGACCGACAAGAGCCTCTGGAACATCGCCCGCTATGTGGAGGAGGTGGAAACGGTACTGCGCGCCCTCGATCTGCCGCCGGTGCATCTTCTCGGCCATAGCTGGGGCGGCTGGCTCGGCATCGAATTTGCGCTGACCCATCTGGATTCGATCCGCAGCCTGATCCTGTCGAACACCTGCGGCGACATGCCCCATCTGGTGAGCGAGCTGAACCGCCTGCGCGGCGCGCTGGGCCCGGAAACCGTGGCCATGATGCAGCGTTACGAAGCAATGGGGCAGTTCGATCATCCCGCCTACCGGGGCGCGATCACCGTGCTGAACTATCGCCATGTGCTGCGGCTGGACGTGGCGCCGAAGCCGGCCAATGACTCGCTGAAGGATTGGAACATGGGCCCCTACATGGAGATGCAGGGGCCGAACGAGTTCCTCTACATCGGCAACCTCAAGGACTGGAACCGCATACCCGACATGCACCGCATCGCCGTGCCGGCGCTGGTGATGTGCGGCCAGCATGACGAGATGACGCCGGTCTGCGCCATGCGCATGCAGCGCGCCCTGCCCGACGCGGAGATTACCGTCTTTCCCAACAGCTCCCACATGCCGATCTATGAAGAGGCCGAGGCCTATCTGGCGCGGCTGACGAAGTTCCTCGCCAAGCACCGCCGAAGGAAATCCAAGACACGCCGCCGGGCCTGAGTAAACAGGCCATGCTGATCGTCAGCTACAACATCCAGTTCGGCTGCGGCCGCGACGGCAAGGTCGATCTCGCCCGCATTGCCCGCACGGTGGCCGCCGCCGATCTCATCCTGCTGCAGGAGGTGGAGCGCCACTGGCGCCCCGCCCATGGCGACCAGGCGGAAGAGCTGGCGCGGCTGCTGCCGGCATATCGCTGGGTGCATGGCCCCGCCGTCGATCTCGACGGCAGCAGCATCGGCGCCGGCGGCCGCGTCGACAATAAGCGGCGCCAGGTGGGTTTGATGATCCTGTCGAAGGCGCCGATTCTCTCCACGCGCCGCCTCGTGCTCGACAAAGTTCCGGTGCGCGGCAAGATCGCCGACGACGCGATCCTGCTGGAGGCGGTGATCCCCACGGCCTCGGGTGGACTTCGCGTCTATGACACCCACCTCTCCTATCTGTCCGAGCGCCAGCGGCAGCGCCAGGTGGAGCAGATCCGCGCCTTCATCCAGACCGCAACGCTGCGCGGCCCTGCGATCGCCGGCGACGGCGTCGATCCCCGGTCGTTCAAGGCCGATTGGGTGGAGCTTGAGGCTGCCGCGCTGCCGCCCATGCCGGCGCCGGCGATCATCATGGGCGATTTCAACATGACCGTGCGTTCGCCCGAATACGAATTGCTTGTCGGCGCGCTGGATCCCGTCTATGGCCGCCTGGTGGAAGCCGACCGTTTCGCCGACCTGCTCACCCTCGCCGGCCTGGCGGAGAACGAGGGCGTCACCTTCCCCGGCTCCGGCGGCAAGCTGCCGAAGCGCATCGACCATGGCTTCGTCACCGCCGATCTCGCGGCCGCGGTCAAACGCGCCTGGATCGACGAAGCCGCCGACGGCTCCGACCATCAGCCTGTGTGGGTGGAACTGGATGTCTGACCGCCCGGCAGGATGCGGCGCCAGGGCGGCCGCGGGCCCATGCGGCGGAATCAGATCCCTTCCTGCCGCCGGAGCTTCGACACGAAGGCGCTGCCGCAGGAGAGCTTGGCAGCGGTCGGCGACTCCGCATCCATCACGCGCCAGAACGGCGTGATGTCGGCCAGCGCCTTGCCCTGCTCATGCGCCTCCAGCGCCGCCTCCGCCACGATGCGCAACAGAATGCCCGTGGTGATCGGGCAGGCGACCTCCGCTTTGTAACGCCGCGCGAGCTTCCGCCGGAACGTCTTCACGTCCAGGCTCCGGCCCCGCGGAATTCCTTCGATGAACTTGGCGATGATGGTTGGCGAAGGGATCAGCATGATCTCGCCCTTCTTCATGCCCGCGATATCCATCGGCGCCGGTTTCACTTCATGGGGCCGCGACGACTGAAACTTCTCGGTCCAGGACTTCTTCCGCTTCATCCCATCACCCATTGATCCGCCCGCTTAAGCCGGCGGCAGGCAAACATCCGACGGCAGCTCCGTCGGCGCCGTGTCCCGCGGGTTGTTGACATACTCTTCCAGGATCGGCCGGTCGGCAATCTCCCGCCCGGCCGATTTCGATTGACGCATTCGGCCCCCACAACATCGTCGGGCATGTCAAGAAGGGGTAACTTCTGGGCATCCATGCGCCTCTCGATCTTATGTCGGTACCGCAATTGCCGAAGGCGCCGAATCATTCCATGGCCGCAAGACAAGAAATGAGCGTGGATTGGGGCCTTCGTGACGATTGGGTAGAACAGCTTAGAACGTGATATCGGTCCCAATTCCTGCGGCAAGTGCTTGATAGTCGGGCCCCGCCGCGTCATGGCTGCGGTAGTCGGAATACTCGACGACTCCGTCCAGCGAAATCCCCGGTCCCAGTTCGTAGGATATCGTCGCCGAAAAGACATCGTGATCGGCATTGAAGGGGCCAACGCCGCTGGCGCCTGTGACGCCCTCATAGTCGCCGCGAGTCCAGCCCAATCCGGCCGTCCATCCGCTCCAGGCATAGGCCGCACCCACGCCATACACCCACCGATCATGGCCATCGTCGGCGAGATTCTGGCGCAACTCCGAGGCCGCGCCGATGGTGAATCCGAAGAACGCCACTTGCGCATAGGCATTGTAGCCGCGCGCATTTTCCGTGTCGTTGGGATTGTCCTCTTTGTCGAAACTGAATGTCGCTCCTCCGCCAAGAACCAGACGAACTCCATCGAAGTCCTGCATGAAGCTGGCGGCAATCGATAGATTCTCGGAATTCTGTCCGGGATCGTCCTTAAAACGCGTGCCCGCGCCGGCCAGCGTGTTGCGGGTGTCTTCGGTGTTGTCGGGCGTGAAGGATGCCGCGAGTTGGAAACCGGCGAAGGACGGGCTGAAATAGACCAGCTTGGTTGAATTGTCGTCGACGCCGTAGCAGGTGCCGTTGGTCGCCGCGTAGCCGGCTATTCCGGCATTCGAGAAATTGAAGTCCGGGCTATCGGCGCCGAACAGCGCCGAAGCGCTGGGCACTTGATAGCAGAGCTGGGCATAGGCCTCCTCCGTGTCGCCGAAACGAAGTTCGCCAAAGCTGCCATCGAGATACCCATAGACCGAGGCGATCTGATCGTCGGAGGTCTGTCCGTCGAGCTCGATTTCGACCCCGACCGTGAGGCCGTTCTCAAGCTCTGTCTCGCCCCGGAAGTGAATCTCAACGTCCTGCTTGATGACGTAGTCGCGGAGGTCGCCATTGTTCGCGCCTGATGACGCGCTGTAATCGCCGGAGAGCACGGCTCCAACAGCGCTCTTGAAATGGCCGTCAATTTCTAGCTTGACCCCATCGGCCACGGCATCCGCGGCTAGAAGCCCGGCGGCGGTGAATGCCGTGGAGCCGAGACAACCGCGGCAGATGCCGGCGCGCCGCCGGAATGAACTTGCTCCGCGCGGGGTTGGCGGCGTCTTGCCGGTCAATTTGCCGGCCGTCCCGAGGGCATCGATTTGCGGCGGCGAGAGCAGCGATCTGGACAAACCCGTGCGGAAGGCGTTCTGATAAACCCCGAATCCTGCAGCCAATCCATGCAGCTTGGGCACTGTCGGTTTCTCATTTCGACCGAAAGGAGGGCCTCAGATGACAAAGCTCAGCGAAAGAAAAACCAGGCTGTTGTTCGGCGGTATCGGTATCGGTAGTTTTGCCCTCCTGCTGGCGCTCGAGGTTTTCACCCAGGAGGACGAGACCACGCTTCTCGATTTTGTCGGTGACGCGCTCGGCATTCTCTTGATCATCGGCTCCGCGGTAGGTCTAGCTCTCCTCGTTCAACGTATCCAGACGCAACATGAAGAGCAAATGGCTCTCCTCCGGGACCTGGAGATTGCCCGGATCGAGGGTAGCGGCTGGCGAAGCAGAGCCCAATCCCATCTTTCCGGACTAAAGGCCGAATTGGACAAGCAATTCCAAAAGTGGAGCATGAGCGCCGCCGAATGCGAGGTCGGTCTGCTGATTCTCAAGGGATTGAGTCACAAGGAGATTGCCGCTCTGCGGAATACGAGCGACGCAACGGTGCGTCAGCAGGCGCAAGCCATCTACCGGAAAGCGGGCCTTCCCGGGAAAACCGCGTTTTCGGCCTATTTCCTGGAGGATCTGTTTGTGCCGGACGCGGCGGCGAACAACGGCGGGGCGGATGGGAGCCCTGAATCGCCGCTGGGGGCTGCGGCAGACTCGCCCTCTCACCTGCGGGGTATGGAGCCGGCGTAGGCGCCGACGGCCTCGGCTGCCAGGCAGAATGAAATGACAGGCATCCGCGGATGTCCGGTCTACGGCTCTTTCTGACAAATGGCGGATCGAAGTCTTTCTGACGCAAGTCGGATTTACGCCGCCACAAGGCCAGTCTCATAAATCGCCGCATCGCCTGATATCTGGTTCGCGGGCGCCGTTGCCCAGATGAACTGGGGTCGAAGTGCAGGCAAATTTCCTTGAAAGGAGACGGCCGTGTCCCTGAGCCATTTTACCCGAGGTTTTCAGCCTTCCAGCGCCCCGTCCACGACAATCAACCCCGCCGACTTCGTTAAGACTGTCGACAACCCGTATTTCGCGCTGCAGCCCGGCACCGCCTTCTTCTACGAGAATGCGGACGGCTCCGCTGCGAATGAGTTCGTCGTCACGCGCCGGACCAAGGTTATCCAGGGCGTCACTTGCGTCGTCGTCATGGATACGGCGACCGAGGATGGCGAGCTGGTCGAGAAGACGTTCGACTATTTCGCCCAGGATATCTACGGCAATGTCTGGTACTTCGGCGAAGACACCAAGGAATTCGTGGATGGCAAGGTCGTCAGCACGGAAGGGACCTGGCGGGCCGGGGTCGACGGCGCGCAGCCCGGCATCATCATGAAAGCGTCGCCGCAAGTCGGCGATGAATACAACCAGGAGAACGCGCCCGGGGTGGCGGAGGACAGGGCCGAAGTGCTGAGCCTGGACGCGCCGGCAAGCGCGGCCTACGCAGCATTCCTGCAGACCCTGCAGACACTGGACACCACGCCGCTCGACCCCGGATCGGTGGAACACAAGTTCTACGCCCAGGGGGTCGGCCAGGTTCTGACGGAAAATGTCATCACCGGCGAAATCGAACAGCTGGTGAAGATCAAGATCGACGGCACGTTGAAGAACGACACTCTCGTCGGCAAGGTGGGGACGGACGAGCTCATTGGCCATGCCGGCAATGACAGCCTGAACGGCTTGGCGGGAAGCGACACGATCCATGGCGGCTACGGCCGGGATCTGCTGGACGGCGGCAACGACTTGGACGCCGATTGTCTCTATGGCGGAGCCGGCAAGGACACGATCAACATCGGCACCGCCGACCGCGCCTTCGGCGGACTCGGCAATGACGTGTTGCGGCTGTTCGATAACTCGGATTTTGGTTCGGTCGATGGCGGCCGGCAGTTTTGCCGCAGCGTCGCCAGGTCCACCGGCGATGTCCTGACGTTCGATGGCCAATTGGATCTGGCCGCACCTGGCCTCAGCGAGCGGATCACCGGCATTGAGACATTGTCCATGAGGAACGGGTCGGGTGGCGACTCCCTCAAGCTCAGTTCGCTGGACGTGCTGGATCTCGGCGACGGTACTTTCAATCCCTTGTTCAAAGGTCCGGACACATTCCGCAACGGCGACGCCCTGCGGATCGACGGCGAAAGCGGCGACCAGCTCATCCTCACCGGCGGCCAATGGAGCGAGATCGACGCGCAAAACGCGCCAAAGGGCTACGACGTGTTTGCCGTGCAGGTTCCCTCGGGATCGGCCTACATCCTGGTCCAGGAGGACATAACTGTCAGCCTGAGCTGATCGCCTTTATGTCGCAAGTGGTCGTATGGGCGGAGTGCAAGTCGGATCACGGGCCGCCGGCGCGAAGACGCCGGCGGCCGCCCTGAAATCTTGACATCTAGGAAAAAACCCCTATACTGGAGGATCGCGCGCAACTCCGTTGGGCTGCGCGCCTTGATGTTGGACATGGTGTATCTGTCATAGGGGCAAACACCCGACTCCCGGGCGCGGCCGTCTGTCTGCATGCCCTCCTGCGCTGACGTTTCGAAGGACAGCCCGGCGTAGCTTTGCGGATTCTCGGGCGGGAATTCCCTTGCATGGCATCGTTCCCGAAAATCAGGGTCCTTGAGAATCGCGTTTTTCGCGAATTTCCCACGGCCGATCAGGCGCTTGGGTGCTCGGAAAATAGGGAAAATTACCATCGCGCTCCCGGCACGCCGGAAGAGAGTGGCGTCCCCGGCGTGACTCGAACACGCGGCCTACGGTTTAGGAAACCGTCGCTCTATCCTGCTGAGCTACGGGGACGCAGCCCGCTAGCGCGGGCGCCGGTTATAGCAAAGCCCGGGGCGGGGATCGAGAGGATCGGCCGCCGCCCGGCCCCGCTTCAGGACACCGCCTTGAACTTGTCCATCGCCTCGATCAGCGCCGAGCGGATGCCGGGCTCCATGGCCGAATGGCCGGCGTCGGGCACGATGATGTATTCGGCTTCCGGCCAGGCCCGGGCCAGCTCGTCGGCGGTCTCGATCGGACAGACCAGGTCATAGCGGCCCTGCACGATGACGGCGGGGATCTTGCGGATCTTGCCCACGTTCTTCAGGAGCGAGTTTTCCGGCAGGAAGATGTTGTTGATGAAGTAATGGGCCTCCATCCGCGCCAGGCCCAGCGCCACGGTGTCGTTGGCAAAGCCCGATACGGTCTCCGGGCTCGGCAGGAGCGTGCAGCAGGTGCCTTCATAGACGCTCCATTTCCGCGCCGCGGGCATATGCACCTTGGGATCGGGATCGACCAGCCGCTTGTGATAGTGGAACAGCGGATCGGCGCGCTCGTCCGGCGGCAGATGCTCGATGAAGTCGCGATAGATTTCCGGCGCGAAAGTTCTGAGGCCGAACAGGAACCAGTCGATTTCGCTCTTGCGGCAGAGGAAGATGCCGCGCAGCGCCAGGGCCTTCACCCGCTCGGGGTGATGCTCGGCATAGGCCAGCGCCAATGTGGAACCCCAGGAGCCGCCGAACACATGCCAGCGCTCGATGCCGAATTCCGTGCGCAGCTTCTCCATGTCGGCGATCAGGTGGGGCGTGGTGTTGTCGGCGGTTTCGCCCAGGGGCTTCGACCGGCCGCAGCCGCGCTGATCGAAGATGATGATGCGGTAATGCTGGGGGTCGAAAAATCGCCGGTGCGCCGGGCTGGCGCCGGCGCCGGGGCCGCCATGGAGGAAGATCACCGGCGCTCCCTTGGGATTGCCGCTCTGCTCCCAATAGATCTGGTGCGGGCCGCCGGCGGACAGATAGCCGGTCGCAAACGGCTCGATCTCCGGGTAAAACTCACGGCGTGGCATTATGTCCTCGCAGGATTGTTGGCATATGACGGCGAGCGCGCGGCGGCGCCCGGGACGGGCCGGCCACTATACATATCTGCTCCGGCTTGTCCTCCCCCTGGCGGCGGGATTGACCTATGCGGTTGCGGTGGGCGGGCGGGAGACGACCGGCGCCGTGTCGTCGAATCCCTACGATGGCCCGTCGACGGGGCTGGTGGCCGCGGTGGCGGACGGCCAGACCCTGACCCTGGCCGATGGCCGGCAGGTCCGCCTGGTGAATATCCTGGCGCCCCTGGTCGGCGAGCCATTCGCCGCCGACGCCCGGAAGCGGCTGGCCGGGCTGGCGCTCGACCGGCAGATCCGCTGGAGCTATGCCGGTCGCCGGATGGACCGCTATGGCCGGCTGCTTGCTTATGTGTACGATGCGGCAGCCGCCGATGGCGCGCCGTCGCTGCAGGCGGTGCTGGTGGCGGCCGGCCTGGCCCGGGTCATGGGCCAGGCGGATGCGCGCGATGGACTGGCCGGATTGCTGAGGCTGGAAGACGAGGCCCGGCGCGCAGGCCGCGGCCTCTGGGCCGGCGGCGCCTACCGCGTGCGATCGGCCGGTGGTAATCTCTGGCCGTTCCTGAACAGCGTCCAGATCGTCGAGGGCACGCCGGTCAAGCTGGAACATTTCAAGGACCGGACCTATCTGAACTTCGGCGCCGACTACGCCACGGATTTCACCCTGGCGATATCAGCGCGCGACCGGAAGCTGTTCGAGACAATGCCCTGGCGCCTGGAGGATTTGATTGGCCGTCGCCTTCGCATCCGCGGCTGGCTAGAATTGCGCCGCGGCCCCCTGATCGAGATCACTTTTCCCGAGCAAATCGAGGTTCTGGAATGATACGAAACACCTGGCGTTCGCTTTACTTAGTGTTGCTGGCCGCCGTCGCGGTTGCCGAAAGCGGCTGCAGCACCAACCCGGCCACCGGCGAATCCAGCTTCACCGGCCTGATGTCGGAATCCGAAGAGCAGAGCATCGGCCGCGAGAATCATCCGAAGATCTTGCAGGAATTCGGCGGCGCCTATCCCGATCGGCAGGTTCAGGACTATATCTCCAGCCTCGGCAATCTCCAGGCGCGCGCCTCCGACCGGCCCAATCAGCGTTTCACCTTTACCGTGCTGGACACGCCGATCGTGAACGCCTTCGCCGTGCCCGGCGGCTACATCTACGTCACCCGCGGGCTGCTGGCGCTGGCCAACAACGAAGCCGAAGTCGCGGGCGTGCTGGCCCATGAGATCGGCCATATCGCCGCGCGCCATTCCGCCGAGCGCTACAGCAAGGGCGTGCTGCTCAGCATACCCGCTGTGCTGCTGGGCGTGGTCACGGGCTCGCAGGAGGTAGCCAATCTCGCCGGCAGCGCCGGCGCGGTGTATCTGCAGAGCTATTCCCGAGACCAGGAGTATCAGGCCGATCTGCTGGGCGTGCGCTATCTCTCGCGGACCAGCTACGATCCCTATGGCATGGCCACCTTCCTCGCCCAGCTGGAAGCCGACGACAAGCTCGATTCCAAACTGGCCGGCAACCCGGAATTGGCCGACCAGAACAACATCATGGCCAGCCATCCGCGCACGGCTGACCGCATCCAGCGGGCGATTCAGGAGGCCGGCGGCAGCCAGGTCAGCAACCCGATCGTCGAACGCGAACTCTATCTCCGGAAGATCGACGGCCTGCTTTATGGCGATCAGCCGGAAGAGGGTTTTATCCGCGGCCGGCGCTTCGCGCACCCGACTCTGCGGTTCGAATTCGAGGTGCCGGCGGGATTCCACATGCGCAACACCTCGTCGGCGGTTGTCGCCGTCCGCGCCGATGGCGGGCAGATCGTGTTCGATCGCGAGGCCGAGCGGTTCAATGGCGGCATGCTGAACTACATGGTCGATCAGTGGGCGCCGCGGCTGGATCTGCGGGATGCGGAATGGATCGACGTGAACGGTCTGGAAGGCGCCACCGGGACCGCCCGTGTCAATACGAGGTCCGGCACGCGCGATATCAGGCTGGTGGCGATCCGCGCCCGCAACAACGCGATCTATCGTTTCCTCTTCATCAGCAAGCCGGAACTCACCAGTCAGCTCGCCGCCGGCTTCCGCCAGACCACCTATAGTTTCCGCGAGCTATCCGCCGGCGAAGCCGCCCAGTTGCGGCCGCAGCATATCGAAGTGATCCAGGTCCGCAGCGGCGATACCGTCGACAGCCTCGCCAACCGCATGGCCTTCGACGATTATCGCGTGGAACGCTTCCTGGTGCTGAACGGCCTGAAACGCGGCGACCGGCTGCGGGCCGGCCAGCTGGTCAAGATCATCGCCGAGTGACCCGCCCGCGCGCCCGCCGCAACTGGCGCCCGCCGATTGCGGCGGTGTTCGTCTTCGGCTTCGGCGGGCTGGTGGCGGGGGCTGTAGCCGCCGTGCTGCTGATGGCGCTCGATGTGGCCGAACGCAACACCAACGAACTATTGCGGCAGACCGCCGAACTTAGCATCGACAGCGTGGTCGCCAATCTCGGCCAGCATCTGCAGCCGCCGCGCAGCCAGGTGGAGTTCCTCGCCAAGCAACTGAGCGAGGGCATCGTGCCGCTCGACAATGATGGGCGATTGCAGGACCTGCTGCTCGGCTCGCTCGCCGCTGCGCCGCAGATCACCGGCGTCGCCTTTGTGCGTGAAGATTTCCATGCCGTGCGCGCCGGCCGCGATGCCGGCGGCTACGGCGCCGTGGCGGGCAGCTGGCTGGAGCGGCCGGAGATTCGGCTGGCCCTGCGCGACGGGCCTTCGTTGCAAGGCTTTACCTGGGGCGACGTGATTTATCTCGAGAACCTGCGCGGCAGTTACATCACCCTGCGGGCGCCCGTGCGGCAGAACGGGCAGTTCCGCGGCCTGGTGGTCGCCGCTGTGTCGATATCTGAGCTTTCCAACAATCTCGCGGCGACGACGCGGCCGTATAATGGCCGGACGTTCATCCTGCGCGGTCGCGAGGAGGTGATTGCCCATCCCGCGCTGGTCGGCGGCGCTGCCGGCCGTTCCGTGGAACGGCCGCTGCCCAGCGTGGCGGAAATCGGCGATCCCGCGCTGTCAGTATTGTGGACCGCGCCGTTCGAACCGGCCGACGACGTGCTGGCGGGCAGCCACGTGACCGGCCGCATCGTCTTCGTCAACGGTGAGGCCGAGGACTACGAGGACGCGGAATTCTTTCTTTACCGGCAAGTCACCGGATATGGACCGCAGCCCTGGCTGGTCGGCATCTATTTTCGCTTGTCTGATGTGAATGCGCCGCTGTTGCGCCTGGTCTGGGTGGCGGCCATCGGCGGCAGCATCCTGATCCTGGCGGTGATCGTCGCCTTGCTGTTGGGCAGAACAATGGCAAGACCGATTCGGCAACTCGCGGCGTCGGCCGAAGCCATGCGCACCCTGCAGTTCGACGCGGTGAAGCCCTTTGCCGGCAGCGTCTATCGCGAGCTGAACATCGCCGGCCGCGCCTTCGACGCCATGGTGGCGGGATTGCGTTGGTTCGAGATCTACGTGCCGCGTACGCTGGTGGCGCGGCTGATGGGATCGGAGGCGCGCACCGACCTCGCTTCGGAAGAGCGCTCGGTCACCGTCATCTTCACCGATATCGCCGGTTTCAGCGAGATCGCCGGCCGCCTGCCGGCGGTGCAACTGGCCGAATTCCTCAACCGCCATTTCGCCATGCTCGCCGGCTGCATCGAGGCGGAGGACGGCACTGTCGACAAATACATCGGCGATTCCGTCATGGCGTTCTGGGGCGCGCCGACGCTGCAGCCGGATCATGCACAGCGCGCCTGCCGCGCGGCGCAGGCAATAGCCGATATCCTGCGGGCGGACAATGAGCGACGCCTGGAGAAGGGCCTGCGCCCGGTGCGCGTGCGCATCGGCATTCATTCCGGCACCGCCGTCGTTGGCAATGTCGGCGCGCCCGGCCGCATCAACTACACGCTGATCGGCGACACCGTGAATATCGCCCAGCGGCTGGAACAGCTCGCCAAGGACTTCGATCCCGGTAATGGCGAAACGGTGGTATTGCTCAGCGCGGAAACCGCCAAGGAGCTCGGCGAGGGGTTCACGCTGGAAACCGTGGGATCGCATCTCCTGCGCGGGCAGAGCGAGCCGATCGACGCCCTCCGCCTCGTTCAGTCCGCCGCCGGCTAAGCCTCGATCGCCTCGACGATCTCGCCGCGCCGGTCGAAGCAGGCGGCGATCAGCACGCCGCCGAAGCCAGCGCCGCCATCGATGCTGGCGGTGAACTGTGCGGTCTCGATGCCGGCATGACGGGGATCGAAGCCGCGCACCACCCGGATGAAACCGCCATAGGAGCGATCCAGCTTCATGAAGCTCGTGGTTGCCCACCACAGGCTGTCGCTCTGCGCCGACAACGGCCGGTCGGGATCGACGCCGGCATGGACGAACAAGAGCGCGCCGTCATCGGTGTAGGCGGCGCGGCGCAATGCGCTCAGCAGGCTGTAATGGCCGGGCACCGCCTGCATGTCCGAGCGCAGCTGGCTGGTCCAGCGGGTCAGCGCCAGGGGGCCGGCGCGGGCGGCGACGAAGCCCTGCTGGATGCTGCCGCCATAGGCCGACAGCGTGGCACCCATGCCATGCTCCACCATCCAGCCGAATACCTCGCGGGGATTGGGGGCGAACTGCAGCTGCAGCAGCTTCTGCCACATCTCTTCCTGGGCGCCGCGCAGGAAGGCGATGTCGAACAGGAACATCCCCGGCCGCGCCAGCATGCGGCGGCGGAAACTCAGGAGTTCGTCGATGGCGCCACGCACCTCCGCACCATGGCCCATGGCATTGCCCAGATAGACCAGCCGGTCGCCGGGCTGGAACCGCCGCTCGATCTCGCTATGGAGCCGGCTCAGCCGTTCGGCCGCGCCATGGATGGACGCCACCGCCCACACCCGCGCCGCTTTGCGCAGCAGGGCGAACGTGTCACGAACCGACATCGCCCGCTAGTCCCCCGGCAATCGGTGAAAAAAAGACGCGCCGTAGATAACGGCGCGTCTGCAGATCAATCCAGTGATAAGCTTAGGCGGCTTTCAGCACCTGCTCCAGCCGCTTCACCGCCGCTTGCTCGTCGATGTCCTCGACGGCCGCGAGTTCGCGGATCAGGCGATCGAGGGCGGCCTGATAGATCTGCCGCTCGCTATAGGACTGGTCGGGCTGATCGGCATTGCGATGGAGATCGCGCACCACCTCGGCGATCGACACGGGATCGCCGGAGTTGATCTTGGCCTCATACTCCTGGGCGCGGCGGCTCCACATGGTGCGCTTCACCCGGGAACGGCCCTTCAATGTCGCCAGGGCGGAATCCATCACCTTCCGGCTCGATAGCTTGCGCAGGCCGGAATTCTTTGCCTTCGCCACGGGCACGCGCAGCGTCATGCGGTCCTTCTCGAAATGAATTGAGACGACCTGCAGGCTGTGGCCGGAGATTTCCTGGCTCTCAACGCCCAATACCTTGCCCACCCCGTGGGTCGGATAGACCACGAAATCGCCCTTCCGGAAGCTCAAATCCTTTGCACTGGTCTTCGGCATAATCTCATCACCTGCTGTGTGTCGCGCTCTGCCCAAATTCAATATACGCAAACAAATCAAATGCCTAAGCCGCAAACTCCCGCCTGCTGGAACAATGCCAGCAGGTGGTTCATCCCCTGGGAAACCGGAACTCGGGACAAGGCGCGGCCAAACCTGTACATCGTTTGGTTACCGCAGGTAACCGATCTGCCGTAACACAGCTATATTGTACCCTAAACCGCCCTGTTTTTCAACTTTGCGGCGGTGCGACTTCTTGTAGAATAGCCAGGAGGGAATCTAAACTATTGTTTTCAAATAGTTGGCGAGAAGGCCGTCAAGGTTTACCCGGATTCGGGTTAAAGAGCTTGTCGAACTTGTCGGGAACGCCCTTGAACTCGTCGGCATCGGCCGGCGCCTCGCCTTTGCGGGTGATGTTCGGCCAGGCTTCGGCATATTGCCGGTTCATCTCCACCCAGCGCTCCATGCCGGGCTCGGTGTCCGGCAGGATCGCATCAACCGGGCATTCCGGTTCGCAGACGCCGCAATCGATGCACTCGTCTGGATGGATCACCAGCATATTCTCGCCGACATAGAAGCAATCCACCGGGCAGACTTCCACGCAGTCCATGTACTTGCAACGGATGCATGCTTCGGTGACGACGTAAGTCATGGGTACCCTCCGTGGCCCGGTCGAAAAACGGAACTGCGCTTGGGTGGCGCCGGCAGCAGGCAATGTCCGGGGTGCGGGCGGCGCGCTGCCGCCTTAACTGGAACCGCCTACAAGTCTTACCGTAAGCGTCGCCTAGCATGGGCTTTGCGGCGGTGCAACAGGAAGCCGGAACCCGACACCACCAGCCGCTTTCGCGTCATTCCCTGCCGGTTTTTTCGTTCTGCAGCCGGTCGATAGCGCGGCGCTCGGCTTTGGTGGGGCGGCCGCTCCCGCGCGTCCGCGGCGCTACTGGCGGCTCTCTCGCCGCTGATTGGTCAGGCGGCTGCAAGTCTTCGTAAAGCAGCCGCGCCTGGGGCGCCGGACCGCGCCGGCTGCCCAGCGCCAGGATCTTGATCACCCGGACATGGGGTCCCAAGGGAAATGTCAGAACATTGCCGGCGCGCACCTGGTGGTGCGGCTTCTGTACGATCGCGCCATCCAGATGGATGCGGCCGCTGGCGCAGAGCTTGGCCGCCAGGGTGCGGCTCTTGCAGAACCGCGCGTACCAAAGCCACTTGTCCAACCGGAGCAGGGTGTCTTCGGTCATTGCGCCGTCAGGGCCGGAAGCGGATCTGGCGCAGCAGCGCAAAGGGCGAATCCGCGGCCGGCTTGGTGCGTCGCCGCCGCTTGCGCCGGGGCACCGCGGCCTTCTTCTCGCCGGGTGCCGTCTCGGCCCTCTGTGCGGTGCGGGGCAGGCGGCGGGAAAAGCTCTCGCCTTCGGGGGTTTCCTCGCGCCGATAGCCCATGGCGCGAAGCGCAGCCGACAGATCCTCAGGCGCGCAATCGATGGTCTGCCGCAAGCTCTCCGTCGCGGTGAACGGACCCTGTTGCGACAGAGCCCGCGCCATGACCGCCAGCCGCTCCAGGGCCTCGAATCGAACCGCCAGCGCGCCGACCGGCCGCAGGTTCACGGCAAAGTAGTAGCCATCGGGTAACGCGCGCTCGCGCACCAGGCTCGGTCCCTGCATGGCCGGCGGCGGTGTGATCTGATGACCCGCATGCACCGCCCAGAGCATCGCCTTCACCCGCGTCGCCTCGGCGCCGGCGGTTCCGGCAATCCAGATCGTTTCCCGTCCCAGCCGCAGTCCGAGCTGCCGCACCTGTTTGCGCTCGTCATCGCTCAGGCTGTTGACCTGGCTCAGCACCATGGGCCGCGGCACTGCGCCCAGCGCCTCGACCAGTTGGAACACCAGACCGCGGGCCGCGCCCGACAGCTTCGCCTCGCGCACCCGCCAAAGCGGCCGCAGCCGTCCGCGCAGGAATTTATCGAGCCACATCGCCAACCGTCGCCGCACCCGCTCCCGCGACGGCCCGTCTTCCAGCTCGCTGGGCAAAAGATCGATGCGCGGCTGCAGCGCGGTCTCGCCCCTGACGATGCGGGCGATAGCCATGCCGTCCCAGGCGATCAGCCCGGCATCATTCAGCGAGAAGGCGCCGTCATCGGCGGTCTCCAAGCGGCGCAAGCGGTAGGGCAGTTCCTGCGCCAGCGCCCGGCGCGCCGAGGTCATAAGGGATTTCTGCGCCTCGCTGTTGGCGGCGCGTTCCGGCACAAAGTGCAACCCCTCCAGCCGGCCGACAGCGTGGCCTTCCACCACAACTTCGCCGTCGGCGGACACTTGGGTGATGAAATCCCGCGCCGCCGCCAGCCGCTTTGACAACAGGGCATGGCGGCGGTCGACGAAGCGCTGGGTGAGCTGCTGATGCAGCGCGTCGGATAGCTTGTCCTCCACCGCCCGCGATCGCTCCTGCCAATGCTTGGCATCGGCCATCCAGTCGCCGCGGTGGGAGATGTAGGTCCAGGTGCGGATATAGGCGATGCGCTGCACCAGCTGATCGATGTCGCCCTCTGTGCGGTCGATGCGCGAGATCTGCTCCGACACCCAATCGGTCGGCAGCACGCAAGGTTCCGTCGCCAGATAGCGATATACCTGCGAGAGAAGCCGGGTGTGGGAATCGGTCAGCGTCTTGCGGAAATCCGGAATCTGGCAGACTTCCCACAGCAATCGCAGGCGATCGCGGGATCGCGCGAGATCGGCGAGCTCGGGATCGCGCGCGATCGCCGCCAGCGCCAGATGATCGTCGGCGTCGCGCACGCGGATGAGGCCGGGCGACGGCGGCTGCCGGTCGAGACTCTGCAGCAGCCCTTGCAGGCTGCGGAAATCCAGGTCGGTATTGCGCCAATAGAGCGTGCCGATGGGATCGAAGCGGTGATTTTCCACCGCATCCACCAACTCGGGATCAAGCGGACCGACCTCGGCCGTGGTGCCGAACGTGCCGTTGTTCATGTGGCGGCCGGCACGACCGGCGATCTGCGCGATCTCCGGCGCGGTAAGGCGGCGCGAGCCGCGGCCATCGAACTTGGTCATGCGCGCAAATGCGACATGATCCAGGTCCATGTTCAGGCCCATGCCGATGGCATCGGTGGCGACCATATAGTCGACCTCGCCCGACTGATACATCTCCACCTGCGCGTTGCGCGTGCGCGGCGACAGGGCGCCCATGACGACGGCGCAGCCGCCGCGCTGCCGGCGCATCAGCTCCGCCAGCTCATAAACTTCCGCGGTGGAGAAGGCGACGACGGCGCTGCGCCGCGGCAGTCGGGTGATCTTTTTCGGTCCGGTATAGGTGAGCGTCGAAAAGCGCGGCCGGCGAATCACCTCCGCCTGCGGCACCAGCTTGCGCAGCAGCGGCCGAATGGTGTCGGCGCCCAGGAACATGGTCTCGTCCTCGCCGCGCGCCTGCAGGATACGGTCGGTGAAAACATGGCCGCGCTCGGGATCGGCCGCCATCTGCACCTCATCGACGGCGAGGAAGGAGACGCGGCGGTCCAGCGGCATCGATTCGACGGTGCAGACCAGATAGGAGGGATGCGCCGGGATGACCCGCTCTTCGCCTGTGATCAGCGCCACGGCGCTGGCGCCCTTCAGCTTGACGATGCGGTCGTAGTTTTCCCGCGCCAGCAGGCGCAAGGGGAAGCCGATCATCCCCGAGCGATGGCCGAGCATCCGCTCGACGGCCAAGTAGGTCTTGCCGGTATTGGTCGGCCCGAGGACCGCCGTGATGCGCTGAGATCCTGCCGTCATGGCGGCTTGGTTCATGCAATCACCTATGGCGATGATTCCATCGGATTCAAGTTTAGTTTTCGTTAGCGTCGCCGGAGAATTCAGCGCGGCCGGCGCCAGGTTCCGCCACTGACCGAACGCTCGATCGGCGAGCTGCTGCGGCGCTGAGGCATCATTTGCGCCGGGCTGACATTGCGGGTGGCGGCCGACGCGGCATGGCTCGGTTTGCGGGCGGCCGGGATGCTGCCGGTCGCCGGTGCCGGCCGGGCCAGGTCCTGTGGTCTTTCGGGCACTTTCAGCCGCCGCCCGCCCAGGAAGCTGATCAGCAGCAGCACCAGCCAGGCGAAAACCGGCGTCGGGTCGAGGGAATCGGTATCGATCCAGCCTTTGGTCCCGGTCAGGTCGATGGCGGCGGCGTTGGTTCGCCAGGCAAACCAGATCAGGGCGAGATTGACCAGAAACACCAGGAAACGCAGGCCGGAGGCCCGGCGGCGGGCATTAATCGCCGGCAGGAACAGGACCGTCACGACGGCGCCGAATCCCAGGGGCACCAGGAAGGGCAGCAGACCGGCGTGAGGTTTCAGGGCGCTGTAGATGCCATTGGCATCGATCGCCGATGCCATGTCCGGCAGCATTGCCGGAACGGCAACGGCAGCCAGGTACCAGATCGCATAGAGCACCGTGTCGCTTACCGATTCCTGCAGTTCCTCCCGGCCGCTGATGATGAACACGGCGATTGCGCCCACGATGGCGGCGAAGATGGCCCAGAGGATGACCGATCCGATGATGGCGCCGATGAAGCTGCGGCCGGAGCCCTGCCTATCGATGGCGGGCGCCGCCGCCTGCTGCGGCCGGGGCGGCGTGGGCATCAGATGTTTGACCTTGCCTCGTTGAGCGGCCTGGGCGCTGAGTTGGGCTAACCATTGCTTGGACATGAGTTTTCCGGACTCTGGGGACCTGAAAAGCCAAGAATAGCACGATTCCGGCCCAGCGGCCCACCGGGCCCGGCCAGCGGCAGCTTAGGCCTTGATCGGCACGGCCCGCTTGCACACATGAAGTCCCCGGAAGGTCCGGGCCAGGTAAATCAGGGAGGGAGGACCCATGACCGGCGAACGGCATGGATTTCAGGCTGAAGTCAGCCGTCTGCTCGATATCGTCGCCCATTCGCTCTACAGCGATAAGGCGGTTTTCCTCAGGGAGTTGATCTCCAATGCTTCCGACGCCTGCGACCGGCTGCGCTATCTGGCGCTGACCCAGCCGGAGCTGGGCGGCGACGGCCAGGGCTATCGGGTCACCCTTACCCCCGACAAATCCACCCGCACCCTGGTGGTCGCCGACAATGGCATTGGCATGAACCGGGACGATCTGGTGGAGTGCCTGGGCACCATCGCCCGCTCGGGCACCGCCGCCTTCATGCAGCAGATGACCGGCGACTCAGCCAAGGACATGGCGCTGATCGGCCAGTTCGGCGTCGGCTTCTATTCCTCCTTCATGATCGCCGACAAGGTGGTGGTGGAGAGCCGCAAGGCCGGCGAGGCCGAAGGCTGGCGCTGGGAATCCGACGGCAAGGGGGAGTTCACCATCGAGCCCGCCGAACTGCCGGATCGCGGAACGAAGATCACGATGCATCTGCGACAGGGCGAGGATGATTTCCTGGAGCCGGAGCGGCTGCGCCACATCGTGCGCAAATACTCCGATCACATCGCGCTGCCCATCGTGCTCGCCGCCGACGGCAAGGACGAGACGATCAACAAGGCGTCGGCGCTCTGGACCCGCGGCAAGAACGAGATCACGCCGGAGCAATACACCGAGTTCTATCACCACCACGCCCACGCCTTCGACGATCCCTGGCTGACGCTGCATTGGCGCGCCGAAGGCAAGATCGAATATACCGGCCTGCTGTTCGTGCCCTCGGCGAAACCGTTCGATCTCTTCCATCCCGACCGCAAGCATTGCGTGAAACTGTATGTGCGGCGGGTCTTCATCACCGATACCTGCGAGGACGTGCTGCCGGCCTATCTGCGCTTCGTGCGCGGCGTCATCGATACCGAGGACCTGCCGCTCAATATCAGCCGCGAGATGCTGCAGCATAATCCGCTGCTGGCGAAGATCCGTCATGGCGTCATCAAGCGCGTGCTCGGCGATCTGCAGAAGAAGGCGGAGAAGGAGCCGGCGGCCTACGCGACGTTCTGGGAGAATTTCGGCGCGGTGCTGAAGGAAGGTCTGTATGAGGATCAGGACAATCGCGAGGCCTTGCTGAGCCTGGCCCGATTCCGCAGCACGGTGTCGGATCAGCCTTGCAGCCTCGCCGACTATGTCGGCCGCATGAAACCGGCGCAGGAGGCGATCTACTACATCTCCGGCGACAGTGTCGGCGCGCTGATGCAGAGTCCGCAGATCGAGGGCTACAAGGCCAAGGGCGTCGAGGTCCTGCTGCTCACCGATCCCGTGGATGAATTCTGGATGCCCGCGGTGGGCAATTTCCAGGACAAGCCGTTCAAGTCGGTGACGCGCGGCTCGGCCGATCTGACGCGCATCGCCAGGCCGGAAGGTGAAACCGAAAAACCTACGGCGGCGGCGCCCGGCATCGACGCGTTGGTGGCGCTGTTCCGGCTGACGCTGAAGGATGCGGTGAAGGACGTGCGCAGCAGCGAGCGCCTGACCGACAGCGCCGTCTGTCTGGTGGCCGATGACGGCGACATGGACATCCATCTGGAGCGCATGCTGAAGCAGCACCGGCAACTGGCGCAGAACGTCAAGCGGGTGCTGGAGATCAATCCCCAGCATCCCCTGGTGATGGGGCTGGCAAAGCGCGTGGGCGAGAAGAGCAACGGCAGTGGCGAAAAGGGCGCGGATCTCGCCGAGGCAGCTTGGCTGCTGCTGGACCAGGCCCGCATCGTCGGCGGCGAGCCCCTGCCGGATCCCGCCGCCTTTTCCCGGCGCCTGGCCGACGTGATGCGCCGGGCCCTAAGCGCCGCATAGCGGCCGATCCGCCATCGCGCTCTGGGCGATCGATCCGCCGGACCGGCTGCATGACAAGCCGGTAGGAATAACGGCCTCTGGCGGGTTAACCATACCTTAAGCCGAGACAAGTATCCTATCATTCCGTATGGCAGGAATTGATGAGCTGCGATGAAGCGCGCCGGCGCCGCATTTCTGTTTGTTTTCGGTATGTTGGCGATCAGCGGCGCCGCCGTCATGGCGGATACCCTGCCCGTGGCCGGCGCCGAGCTTTCGGCGCTCAAGGCGAAGTACCGCCGGCCTGAGGCGATTCCGTTCCCCGATGGGAACGCCTATTCCGAGGCCAAAGCCGAACTCGGCCAGATGCTGTTCTTCGACCCCCGGCTGTCCAAGGAAAATAATCTTTCCTGCGCCTCCTGCCATAACCCGTCCCTGGCCTGGGAAGACGGTCAGGTGACCGCCGTCGGGGCGGCACTGACGCGGTTGCGGCGGCACACGCCCAGCATCCTTAATCTGGCATGGGGCGAACTCTATTTCTGGGACGGCCGCGCGGCGTCTCTTGAGGAGCAGGCGCTGGGGCCGATCCAATCGGAAGTGGAGATGGCCCAGCCGCTGCCTCAACTCGTGGACGAGTTGAATGCGATACCCGGCTACCGCCAGGCATTCGATGCGGCATTTCCGGGCGCGGGCATCAGCGCCGACACGATCGCAAGAGCCATCGCCACCTACGAACGCACTGTCGTCTCCGGCGCCGCTCCCTTCGACCGCTGGATCGAGGGAGACGAGACCGCCATCAGCGACTCCGCCAAGCGCGGCTTCATCGCCTTCAACGGCGCCGCCGGCTGCGCCGGCTGCCATGTCGCGTGGAACTTCACCGATCACAGTTTCCATGATATCGGCCTGCCGAACGAGCGGGACCTCGGCCGCTTCGACCGGCTGCCGCTGCCAACGATGAAGTTCGCGTTCAAGACGCCGGGCCTGCGCGACATCGCGCGGCGGGCGCCCTTCATGCATGACGGCTCGATGCCCACGCTGGATGCGGTGATCGAGCACTATGCCCAGGGCATGGCCGATCGGCCCAGCCTCTCGCGTCAGGTCAAGCGATTCGAGCTGAGCCATACGATCAAGGCCGATCTCGTCGCCTTCCTGCTAACGCTGAGCAGCGCCGACCCGCCGGCAACGCCGCCCGCCCTGCCGGGCGGCGAACAGTCAATCCACTAACCAAGGGAGCCTCGAATGAAGAAGATGGCAACGGCCATGGCCATTGGCGCGCTCGTCGCGGCGACGGCGGCGACGGCGGCGCTGGAGACCGTGATCAAGCAAAAGGACCGGCAATTCTCCCAGCCGGACCTGATGGTTCAGAAGGGCGAGAATGTGATCTTCGTCAACGAAGACATCGTCGCCCACAATATCTATGTCGAATTCAACAGCGGCGTGGTGGACACCGGGCTGCAGAAGCCGGGCGAATGGGCGGCGGTGATTTTCGCCGAGCAGGGCGAGTTCCCGGTGCGCTGCGCGATCCATCCGACCATGAAGATGACCGTGCGCGTCGCCGAGTGACGGCACGGGACAAAACCTCCCATGTCCATCCAACTCAAGACACTGGGAGTATTCTCCCTTATTGCGCTTCTGATGATGGTATTCAGCGCGTTCGCTTATCGCATTCTCGATGAGTTGGCGGAGGTTCCAGCGCAAATCTACAACGGCCCGCTGATGGCAATCAGCCATGCGCGCGCCGCGCAGAACAATCTCGTCAACGCCCGTCTTTCCCTGGAACGCGAGTCTGCCGACAAAGACCGGCGCTTCGCCGATCTGCGGGCTGAGTTCGGCGCCTACCATGAGAACATGACGGTCGCCATCGAGCGGTCGCTGTCCGAAGACGCCCGCCGCCTGGGTGCGGATCTGCTACGCGAGTTCGCGGCGATCGAAGGTCAGATAGAGCCGGCCATGCAGGATGCGGCTGGCCTGCGGATACTGCGCGACAGCCTGGTGGCGGCCGAGCGGCGGTCGGATTTGCTGGTCGAGGCCGCGGCGGCCGACGGCTACCTGTTTCATACGGAAACACAGCAGCTTGTCGAGCGGCAGCGCAAGCTGTTCGCGGCCGCCATGGTCGCGCTGTCGCTGGCGACTGTCGTGATCGCCTATGGCGTCGGCTGGCTGTTCACCCGTCCCCTCCAGGCGATCACCAAGGCGATGACCAGACTGGCGGCCGGCGACTGGCAGGTGCAGGTGCCCGGCCTGCGCCGCGGCGACGAACTCGGCCAGATGGCGCGCACCCTCGAGGTCTTCCGCGACACCGCTCAGGCGGCCCAGCGCCTGTCGGAGGAAACCGCGCGGCAGCGCCAGGATGCGCTGCAAACCGAGCGCCAAATCGCCGAGGACCGGGCGCGCCAGGAGCAGCGCAGGGTTGAGCAGGAACTGCGCGCCTCCGAACGCCAGCAGGAAGCGGTTCAGAGCGAACTCGCGGCGATGGCCGCGGAATTCGAACGCCTGCTGGGCGAAACCGTGCTCGGGGTGGACGCGACCGCGCAGGAGCTGACGGAAATCGCCGAACGGATGGCCGGATCGGCCGGCGAGTTCGCGAGCGAGAGTACGGCGGCCTCTCATGAAGCTCAAAGTGCTTCGGAAGCGGTGCGGGCAGTCGCTGCGGCGACGCACTCGCTAAGCGAATTCATTCAAACGATCGAGGCGCGCATGGTCGAGTCGCGCACCGTGGCGACGCAGGCGTCCGCCAAGGCAGCGGAGATCACGGGCCAGGTCCGCGGCTTGGCGAAGGTCGCTACGCAAATAGGCGATGCCGTGCTGCTGATCAAGGAGATTGCGGACAACACCAAGCTGCTGGCTCTCAACGCCACCATCGAGGCCGCGCGCGCCGGCAGCGCGGGCACCGGATTCTCCGTCGTCGCCAAGGAGATCCGTACCCTGGCGGAACAGACTGCGGGCGCGACGTTCGAGATCGGCCGGGAAGTCAAGGCCATCCAGACCGCGACCGGCGCGGTGAGCGTCGGCATCGACGAGATGGCCGGCGTGATCGATCAGATGCGGCGCGCCTCGCAGACCGCGGCAGACGCAGTTTCGCAGCAGGCTGGCGCCGCCGAGGTGATCGGGCAGCGGACAGAATCGATGTCGGAGTTGAACAACTCCGTGGCCGCTCGTATCGGCAATGTCTCGTCCTTGGCCGAGGCGGCAAACTCGATCGCCACCGAAGTGCGAACCGCGGTGACGATGGTTCGCGAACAGGTTCAAGACGTCCAAGGCAAGCTGGTTTCGCGGCTGCGCGCCGTCACGGACAAGGCGCCGCAGCCGGATTTGCGCCGCTCCGCTTGAGAGCGGTCCGCCCGCCGCTATTCGGCTTTCACGCTGGCAGCGATCGGTTGAATCGCCGCAGACGTCGTCGGCGCCTCCGCCGGTTTCGTTGCACAGGCGGATAGGATCAGGGCCCGCCGGGGCTAGGAACCCTGGCCCGGTGCTGGCGCCGCCGCGACGCCCAGGATCGGGCCGTTGCCGTCGACTTGCAGGATCACGGCGCAGCCCATGTTCTTGTCGGCCACGTCCACATCCAGCAGCAGATCGATGGCGTTGCCGGTCCAATCGCCGAGCCGGCGCAATTCGCGCACGATGTTGTATTCCACCAGCGTAGAGCCCGCATTTTCGCCGCGGGAGACTTCCGTCTCACTGCGCCGCGCGTAGATGACCAGCCACAGGCTCGCGGGATTGGCCTGATCGATCTCCATCGGCGGCGCAGTGACGCGGTACTTGCCGCCGCTCGCCGCGATGGCGATCGGCAGCTTCTGTTGGCTTGCGGCCGACTCGATCAACGATTCCACGGCGGCTCGCTGCGAGCCCACCACATCGTAGCGTCCGTCCACCACCATCTGCGGCGTATAGAGGGTGCGCAGGTCGAGCGCGTCGCGATAGCCCTTTTGCCGCGCGGTATGCTCCGGCCGGGCAAATTTGTCCCGCCAGCCGATATAGTCCCAGTAATCGACATGGTAGGCGAGGGCGATGATGTCCTCGCGCTGGGCCAGTTCGCCCAGGAATTGGTCGGCGGGCGGGCAGGAACTGCAGCCTTGGGAGGTGAAAAGTTCCACCAGCACCGGGTCGGCAAGGGCCGGCGCCGGGCCGGCGGCCAGTGCCGCGGCGCCTGCCAGGATCGAGAGCAGATAGCGTGATTTAGTGCCCATGGCCCGGAGAGTGGCTGGAATCGCCGATCACTAGCGAATCACGTGTGGTTGATCACAATGATGCCACAAGAGTTCAGGGGCGGCCAGCGGCCCATTCATCTGCGGTTCAGGTTCGGGCGCCTAGCCTTGTACGGCTACGCTAATGGGGGCGTTTGCAATGGCTGTGGAGACTAAACCATGGTGAACATCCGTGCGCTCAGAGGCCGGCGGAGACTGCTGGCAAAGGCGGTGATGGCGATGGCGGCGATCTGCCTGGCCGGCGCATTCGCGGCTGCCCCGGCCGAGGCTGGCCAGAACAAATGGTACTGGGGCAACGGTCATGGCCATGGGCACGGCCATAAGTGGCATCACAAGAAAAGATACTACCAGGACTACCCCTATGAGTACGGCTACTACTATTACCCGCAGCCCTATGTGCAGTACGCGCCCCCGCCCCCGGTCTACTATCAGCCGGCGCCTATCTATGTGCAGCCGGCGCCTATCTACTACCCGCCGCCGTTGTTCAGCGTGACCGTTCCGATTCGCATCGATTAAGCACAGGCGCGATCTTCATGGCGACCCCGCCCTCTGCTGAATAGGGCCTCCGGTTGATCAGCCGGGGGCTCTGACCGCTCGCCGAAAGCAGCTGCCGGCCTATTGCACGAACGGCATCGAGGCGGCGCGGTTGAAGCTGTCCCACATATCGCGGAAGCCGGCATGGGCGAAGCTGACATTGCGGCGTTCCAGGCCGGCGATCCA
This sequence comes from Dongiaceae bacterium, assembly GCA_046154965.1. GTDB lineage: Bacteria > Pseudomonadota > Alphaproteobacteria > Dongiales > Dongiaceae > DATKFM01. Next base: position 61,747 of record JBJXDY010000013.1, read on the forward strand.
GCGGTCCGTCGCCTCGCCGGCCTTGCGCCAGCATTCGGCGGCGAACTCGCTCTTTTGCCGCGCCGGCGCGCCGATCAGCTTGCGGCCCTCGACGAACCAGCCGGTCTCCAGCGCCTCGAAGCTCCGGCGGATCTCCCGGCCCAGGCTGTGGAAATCGCCCATGGCGCGGCGATGCAGGTTTTCATGCTTCCACCAGAGCGCGCCCTCGGTATAGGTCTCCTGCGGCAGCGGCCCCATGTCCGGCGCGGGAATGCCGAAATACATCGGCTTGAAGATGGAGACGCAGGTGCCGGAAGTGGCCGTAACCCAGGCCATGGCTCCCTCGGGCGTCGCCTCGCTGATCATGGCGCCGCAGGCCTGCCAGAAGCGAGTGGGGAACGGGCCGCCATGCATGCAGATGTTGGTGCAGATCTCGCCTTCTGCCGGATTGTAGCCGTCATGATGCTGCCGCAGCAGGTCGGCCATGGTGCGGAGATCGATCTTGCCCTCGCGGGACTTCAGGAAGTCGTAGCCGACTTTCTGCCGTTCGCGGGAGCCGACGCCCGGCACCTTGCTCATGTCTTCGTAGGTCGCCTGGAAATCCACTTTGCCGTCGCCGTTGGCGAGCGAGCAACGCTGCCAGTCCTTGCCGATCGTCATGGCGTTCGAGATGGCGCCGACGCCCTCTACCTTGCGCACGGCCCAGTGCCGGCCCGCGGTCTCGATCACGTAAGCCGAGGTCGCGTCCGACACCATGTAGCTGGAGTCGAAGTGCGAGTTGCCGCGCAACTCGCAATTGCCGCCCTGGCCGAAACGCTCGAGCACATCGGTGAAGACGGCGATTGCCTCCTCGCAATTGCGCGCCCGCTCCAGCATTAGCCGCAGCAGGTCGCCGGTGATGAGCCCGTCGCCCTTGTCGTCGATGGTGCTGAAGATCGCCTCGTTGCCGACGGCGACGCCATGCTCGTTGACCCCGATCTCTCCGCCCCAGGTCCAGTAGGACTTGTCGATGATGATCTCGTGGGTCTCTCGCGCCTGCGGGATGACGATGTGGCTGGCCCGCATCACCGCACCCTCGGGATAGCGGCGGCGCGGCAGCTGCAGCACCGCCTGCGCCTCATTGATCTCGCAATCGGCGTTCTTGGCGGCGAGCGTGGTGCCGTTGGCGGTGGCGCTGGGCAATGCTGCGTAGCTGTCGCACATGATCTCTATTCTCCTTGAGGTCGTCGGTCCTATTTCAGCCTGGAAAATGGCAGGCGGCAAGATGGCCGCCAACGTTCTCGCTCACGGGCGGCTCGATGCGGCGGCAGATATCCTGGGCCTTCGGGCAGCGGGGGTGGAAACGGCAGCCGCTGGGGATGTTGAGCGGGCTGGGAATGTCGCCCTTCAGCACGGCGGCCCGATGGCGCCGCTGCGGCACCAGCCGCGGCACGGCCTTGAGGAGGCTCTCCGTATAGGGGTGCCGAGGCGACTCGAAGATCGCCCGGGTCTCGCCGATCTCAACGATGCGGCCGAGATACATGACCGCGACCCGGTCGCACATATGGCGAACGACAGACAGTTCATGGGCGACCAGCAGCATGCCGACGCCGGCATGTTCCTTCATGTCCTTCAGCAGGTTCAGGATCTGGGCCTGGATCGAGACATCCAGCGCCGCCACCGGCTCGTCCAGCACGATGAAGGCCGGCTTCACCGCCAGCGCCCGGGCCAGCCCGACCCGCTGCCGCTGGCCGCCGCTGAGGCTGCGGGGTAGCCGCTGCGCCGTGCTCTGAGGCAGACCGACTTCCCGCAGCAGCCGGGCGATCTCCGCGGCGATGTCGCGTTCGGCGCAGATGCGGTGGAAGCGCAGCACTTCGCCCAGGGCGGCCGCCACGGATTTGCGCGGGTTAAGCGAGGAGTAGGGATCCTGAAACACCATTTGGATGCGGCGGCAGAGGCCGCCCTCGCCGAGGCGCGGATATCCCGATAGCGCCTGGCCTTTGAGCCGGATCTGACCGCTGGTTGGTTCGTAGATCCGCACCAGCGTGCGGGCCAGGGTGGTCTTGCCGCTGCCGCTCTCGCCCACCAGGCCGAGGGTCTCGCGCTCGCCGATGGCGAGATCGACGCCGTCGACGGCGCGCACGGTTTGCCGCGGCGCGCGGCGCAGGGCGTCCACCACGCTGCGGCGCACCGGAAAATGCACGCTGACATTCTCCAACTGGATCAACCCGCCATTGCCGTTGCTGCCGATCATGCGGCCGCTCCCGCGATGCGCTCTGGATGCAGGCAGGCGCTCAGATGATCGGGCGCAACCTCGGCCAACCGGATCGCTGATGTACTGCAATCCGCCGAAGCGAAGCTGCAACGGGGCGCGAACGGGCAGCCCGGTCCCAGCTTCGCCAGATCGGGCGGCTGGCCGGGGATCGGCTTGAGCCGGCTCGTGCGCGCCGACAGATGGGGGATCGAGTTCAGCAGGCCGGCGGTGTAGGGGTGGCGCGGCGCCTCGAAAATCGCCTTCGCCGGCGCGGTCTCGACGATGCGGCCGGCATACATCACGGCGATGCGGTCGCAGGTCTCTGCGACAACAGCCAGATCGTGGGACACCAAAACCAAAGTCATGCCGGTCTTTTCCTGTAGCTCCAGCAGCAGCGCCAGGATCTGGTCCTGGATGGTGACGTCCAGAGCGGTGGTCGGCTCGTCGGCAAGCAGCAGCTTCGGCGAGCCCGCCATCGCCATGGCGATCACCGCCCGCTGCAGCATGCCGCCCGACCATTGGAAAGGATACTCGTCGAAGCGCCGTTCCGGGCTCGGAATGCCGACGCGGCCCAGCAGCTCGATCCCGCGCTCGCGGGCCTGCCGCGATGACATGCCGGCGAAGATGCGCAGGCCTTCGGTGATCTGATCGCCGATCGGCCAGACCGGGTTCAGGCTGGTCATCGGATTCTGAAAGATCATACGCAGCTCCGTGCCGCGCAGCCGGCGCATCTCCGTCTCGTCGAGCGTGAGCAGGTTGCGCCCCTCATACTCGACGCTGCCGGTCGCATGGGCGTGGGCGGAAGGCGGCAGCAGCCGCAGGATGCTGCGGCAGAGCACCGACTTGCCGCTGCCGGATTCGCCGACGATGCCCAGCGTGCTGCCGCGGCGGATGGAAAGATGGATGTCGTCGTTGGCGCGGACGCGGCTCTGCCGGCCGCGGAACTCGGTGGTCAGGCCGGCGATCTTGACGATGTCGGGGCTGGCGGCCGCGCGCGGCATCGCCGTTTCCTGCATAGCGGCCATGGAGCTACATGATGCTCCGGCGGTTCTGGCCCAGCCGCTGGGCGAGACCATCGCCGATCAGGCTGAGCGCCGTACCCGTCAGCACGATGGCCAGCGCCGGCATGGTGGTCACCCACCAGGCCTGGCGCATATAGTCCTTGCTCTCGGCGATCATCGCACCCCATTCCGGCGCTGGCGGCGCCACGCCCAGGCCGAGGAAGGACAGGCCCGACAGCAGCAGGATGTTGAGCACGAAGTCCGACATGGCGAAGACGATGGAGGAATTGATGATGTTGGGCAGCGCATGGCCGAACATCACGCGGCCCCGGCCGAAGCCCAGCACCTGCGCCGCGAGGATGTAATCCTTGCCGCGCTCCACCAGCATCTCCGCCCGCGCCAGCCGCGCATACATTGTCCAGCCCACCAGGCAGACGGCGACATAGATGTTGTGCACGCCCGGCCCGAGGATGGCGATGATGACGATGATCAGCACCAGGAACGGATAGGCGATGGCGATATCCAGGATGCGCATCACCACCGTATCCAGCTTGCCGCCGAGATAGCCTGACGCCGCGCCGATGAAAACGCCATAGGTCATGGGCACGAAGGTGATGATGAAGCTGATCTGCAGATCGATGCGGATGCCGTAGAGCACGCGGGCCAGGAGATCCCGGCCGTTCATGTCGGTGCCGAAGGGATGAGTCCAGGACGGCGGCAGCAGGATGCTGTTGTAGTCCTGGTAGTATGGATCATAGGGCGTCAGCAGCGGCGCGAAGATTCCGGCCAGCAGGATCACCAGGAATATCGCGCTGCCGAGCCTCAGGCTCGGCGACCAGTTGCCGAACTCGCGTCCAATGCGGCCGGCCGGCGACAATTTCTCCGGCATGTCGGCGATAGCCATAGCTCAGGCCCGCGCCACCCGCCGGTCGATCACCATATAGGCGAGATCGGCGGCGAGATTGATGGTCATGACCAGGACCGAGAACACCAGGGCCAGGCCCTGCACCGTGAAGTAATCGCGGAATCCCACAGAGCGCACCAGCTGGGAGCCGAGGCCATGGATGGTGAAGACGGTCTCCACGATCACCGCGCCCGACAGCAGCCAGCCGATGTTCACCGCCAGCACGGTGATCACTGGGATCGCTGCGTTGCGCAGGATATGCTTGAGCATGATGCGCCGCGGCGACAGGCCCTTCGAACGGGCGACCTCGATATAGTCGGCCTCCAGCACATCGAGGATGGAGGAGCGCAGCGACTGGATCAGGATCGGCGCCAGGAACAGCGCCATGGTCAGCGCCGGCAGGAACATGTGATGCAGATGGCCGAAGAACCCTTCGCCGAAACCGCGAATGGGAAACCAGCGCAGCGTCAGGCCGAACACCACCATCAGCAGCAGCCCGATCCAGAATGGCGGCAGAGCCAGCCCAATCATGCTGGCTAGCCGTACCGCGTGGTCTGGCGCCGAGTCCCGCCGCACCGCCGCCCACATCGCCAGCGGCACGGCGATCAGCACAGACAAAACAGCACTATAGGCCAGAAGATAGAGTGAGACGCCGATGCCATCGCCGATCAGCTTCGATACCTCTGTTTTCTGCACGATCGAGCGGCCGAGATCGCCCTGCAGGGCATTGCCGATAAAGGCGAGATATTGCTGCCACAGCGGCTGGTCGAGGCCGTATTCGGCATGCATCGCCGCGATGGTTTCCGGCGTCGCCCGTCCCAGGGTCATGATCTCGATGGGATCGCCGGGCACCAGATGGACGGAGAAGAATGCGATCAGCGACACCCCCAGCAAAACGGGGATCATCTGCACCAGACGGCTGGCGATGAACTGCAGCATGGTTGCGTGCTAGCTCGGGAAAGCAACAGGGGCGAGCATGATGCCCGCCCCTGCCGATACTCAGATACGATTACTGATCGATCCACACATCCTTCACCCACCACCATCCGGTCGCCAGGGTTTTCCAGCCCTTGACCTTGCTTTGGTAGGCATTGATGGACGGCGTATAGGCCAGCGGCACGCTGTAGCCGTCATTGTAGGTGATGTCCTGAATTTGCTTGAACACTTCGCCGCGCTTGGCCGCATCGGTCGTCGCGCGGGATTGCGTCAAGAGAGCTGTCACTTCGTCATTCTTGTAGCGTGAGAAGAAGCCCTGTGTGCCGGCTTCCGTCGGATCGGTCTGCAGCGCCAGCAGTTCGTCGTCGTCGTTGATGTCGCTGGTGATGTAGCTGACATAAGCCATGTAGCTGCCGTCGACCACGGAGTTCCAGGCCGTACCGCCATCCAGCTCTTCGATCTCGACTTTCAAACCGGCTTCCTGCCAGCCCTGTTGCAGAATGGTGGCAACCTGCTTTGCCGGCGCGTTGCCGGTATCGATGCGCAGCTTGATCGGCGTGCCGTCATAGCCGGCCTCGGTTACCAGCGCTTTCGCCTTCTCGATGTCGAAGGCTATGGGTGCTACGTCTGCCGACCAGAAGTTCATCTTCGGATTGATCGAATTCGGGATCTGCCCGTAGTCGAAGAACACGGCCTTGTTGATTGCCTGCAGATTGGCCGCATGGTTCAACGCCAGCCGGATACGCTCGTCATCCAGTGGCTTCTGCTTGTGATTGAGATAGACATAGTCGAGGCGGAAAATCTCGGCCACTTCCAGGGCCGTGTCCGGCGTCTCGCTCACCGCTTTGGCTTGGTTGTAGGGAATGATCGCCGAAACATCATAGTCGCCGTTCTGCAGGCCGAGCACGCGCGCATTGGTATCCGGAACATAGAGCAGCTCGACCTTGTCCAGGTAGGGCAGCGGCTGACCGTCGGCGCCCAGCTCCCAGTAATGCGGGTTCTTCGCCAGCACCACCTTGGTGCCGCGCTCATAGCTCTCCACCATGAACGGGCCGGAGCAGACCGGCTTGTTGGCGAACTCTTCGGGGCTGGCTTCGAAGGCGGCCTTCTTCACGATTGCCGCGGCAAAGATCGACGCCACGGACGGAAACGGCGAATAGAGCTCGTTCAATGTGACCCGCATTTGCTTGTCGTCGACCTTCTCGATCGACTTCACGGGCTTGAGCAGGAACTGATAGGCGGCCGAGGGATCGTTCAGTCTGCCCCAAGAAAACACTACATCCTCGACCGTTACCGGCGATCCGTCGCTGAACTTCGCGTCGCGCAGCTTGAAGGTGTAGGAAAGGCCATCGGCCGACATCTCCCAGGATTCGGCCAGGCCCGGCCGCAGGCCGTGGCCGGTTGCATCGGCCTCGATCAACGAATCGCAGACTTGCTCGATGGCATAGATCGAGCCGTTGTCACCCTGGGTATAGGGGTTCCAGGATAGGGGCTCTTCCGGCCGCGCGATGACCAGGGTGCCGCCGCGCTTGACGTCTTGCGCCGCCGCCTGATCGGCCGCGAGGACGCCGGCCGCCAATGTCACCAAGGATGCCATGAGGACCCGGCGCCCGCAGGCCCGGGACCAGTTGTCGATTTTCATATCCGTTCTCCCAGCGTTCTTGTTGTTCGGGCTCTCCGCCCGCCGGGATTATGCCGCAATTTTCCGGCGATGCCAGCGATCCAAAGCCGGAAATGGTTCAGCCCTTCACCGCGCCGATCAGCAGGCCGCGGGTGATGTAGCGGGCGAGCAGGATCGCTAGCGCCACCACCGGCAGGATCATTACGATGATCAGCACGGACATGTACCACCATTGCGGCCCGCGGGTGGCGTTCTGGGCGGCGACCAGCAGCGGCAGGGTCTGGGCGTTGGCGCTGGAGAGGAACAGGGCCAGCAGGTACTCGTTCCAGGCCATGATCAGCACCAGGATGAAGGTTGCGGCCAGACCGGGCTTCGACAGCGGCAGCACCACCGACCAGAAGATGCGGTAGCGGGAACATCCGTCGACGATGGCGGCCTCTTCCAGTTCCAGCGGAATCGACGCAAAGAAGTCCCGCATCAGCCAGACAACGATGGGGATGTTGACGGCGACATAGGTGAAGACCAGCGCCGTGCGCGTATCCAGCAGATTGAGCTGCTGGAACAGCACGTAAATCGGCACCACGACGGTGACCGGCGGCATGATGCGCTGGGAGACGATCCAAAAGGCGATGTCGTCGTTCTTCAGGGAGCGTCTAAAGCGGCCGCGCAGGGGCAGTGCCGCCAGCACGAACAGCGCCAGGCCGATGGCGAGCCCGACCTGCCAGGGCAGGCCGAGGGTTACGGTTGCGACGATGGCGGCGGCAACGCCGCCGATGAACAGCAGGATGGTGCCCAGCTTCGGCCTGTACTGGATGCGCACCAGCGCATAAGCCGCCATGCTGCCGACCGCCAGCGCCAGCACCGAACTGACGAGCGCGACGATCGCCGTGTTCTTGTAGGGCCGCAGCGTATCGCCGACCACGTCGTGGAACAGATAGCTCCAGGCATGGAGCGACGGCTCGAAATCAAGCCACGGGAGATAGTCAGGCCCGTCATTGACCTCGATGGGAAGCTTCAGCGACGTGACCCCCAGCCAGTAGACGGGGAACAGCACGACGAAGGCCCAGAAGCCCAGCGCGATGTAAGACAGGGCCGCTTGCGCAGGGCTAGGCTCGTTCAGACCCCGGCGGCGCTGTTTAGCCTTGGGTGTAGCGGCGTTCATCGCACGCCTCCGGCCGGCCGCGCCAGATTGACGAAGGCGGTGCAAAAGAAGGTGACGATGAACAGCAGGATATAGGCGATGGCCGCCGAGCCGCCGAGATCCAGGGTGCGCCAGGCGGTGAAGGCGTGAAGCGTCAGGGACTCTGAAGCGATCCCCGGACCGCCATTTGTCAGCACGTTCGGCAGGTCGACGATCTTGAAGGCCTCGATGACGCGGATCAGGATCAAGGTCAGCGACACCGGGATGATCGCCGGCCAGGTGATGAAGCGAAAGATCTGCCAGCGGCTGGCGCCATCAACATGGGCCGCTTCAATCTGTTCCCGCGACTGGCCCTCCAGCGCCGCCAGCAGCACCACGAACATGAAGGGGATCCATTGCCAGGCATCGCCGATCATCACGGCGACGCGGGCGCCCCAGGCTGTCGCGGCCCAGGCGAAATCGCCGAGCCCGACCCATTGCCACAGCGGCGCGAATGGCCCCTTGGTGGTGTCGGTCATCATGCGGAAGGTGTAGGCGACGCCCACTGGCGTGATCATCATCGGCAGGAAGAAGACAAGGCGGAAGAAGCCGCGCCCCGGCAGGTTCTGCACGCAAAGCAGCGCCAGGCCGAGGCCGACGAGGTATTGAGCCAGCACGCCGACGAAGACATAGATCAGCGTCACGCCCAGGGTGCCGATCTGCCCGCCCGTTGCCGATGCGGCGGCGAACAACAGCGTGGCGGCGATGACCGCAGCGATCACCAGTAGCCGCCCGATGCTGCCTAAGATGGTCGCGCCGCGCCGTAGATAGGCCGCGAACCAAACCGCCAGCAGGATGGCGATCAAGCCGACAATGATCCATCCCGTTGCGGAGATCGGCTTTAGCGTACCCAGCAGGTGGAATTGCTGCGAGCCGAACAGCAGTTTCTTGTAATTCAGCCAGCCGACGAAGGTGAGGGAGAATCCGCCTTTCTCGAACTTGAAGCGCGTCAGCGACAGATAGAACGAGATTACAAGCGGAAAGATCGAAAGGGCGAGAACGATCAGCACCGCCGGCATGATGAAAACGCCCGGCGAAGCGCGGTCGGCCCAGGCGACGAGGCGGTCGCGGCGATCCATTCTTGAAATCAACCGATAAGAAACAGGCGGGACGGATTGAATCCGCCCCGCCCTAAAACAACGCAGCTATTTGATGCCGAGCACGGCGCGATAGGCCGCGAGCTGCGCATCCTTGCCCAGTTCTTCGGTGATCTCGTTCCAGCCGGACTCGATTTCCGCCGCCGCCTGATCGATGTCGATCTCGCCGGCCAGCAGCCGCGCCACGGCCGTGTCCAGTACCACCTGCTGATAGCGCTGGTTTTGCGGCACCCGCAGATCCAGCACCATGTTCGGGCTGTTCAGGCTTTCCTTGATGGCGCCGAGATAGTTCTTCGCCGCCGACTCACTCATGCCGGCCTTCAGCCAGAGGTCCATCGACTCGAACTGCGACGTCCGGTAGGGGTTGAATCCAGTCTTGCCGATGGTGACGTCCACGTTCGCCTGCTCCGGCTGGCTCATATAGGACAAGAATTCGTAGGCGGCATCCCGCACCTTCTGGTCTTTGGCGGCGTTGATGGCGCCGGACCAGCCGCCGAAGGCGGCGAACGGCGCATGGTTGATGCCGTCGACCGCATGGGGGCAGTTCGCCGCCGTGCACGCGACGAGCTTGCCGGTCGCCCGGTCCAGCACCTGCGACGATCCCGGCAGCACCGCGGCGCCTACCTTGTCGGCAACCTTGGAGGTGGTGGGATCGATGGCGAGCGTGCCGATATCGCCCCAATCCAACGTCAGGGCGCAGCGGCCGCTGGTGAACAGGCCACGGGTATCGCCGACGTCGAGATTGATCTCATCGGGCGGCGCGTACTTAGTGGTTTCGACATAGGCGGTCAGGGCCGCCTTGAAGGCGTCATTGTTGACCAGTGGCGCCATGGTTTCGGTGTCGAAGAACACGCCCTGGCTGGTGCCCTTGCTCTGAATGAAGGCGCTGGCGACCGACAGGATCATCCAATAGGACTGGGCGCTGCGCTTCTTGGCGATGCAGGAACCATAGTCGCCGGTGCCGTCGCCATCCAAATCCTTGCCCTGAAACGCCTTGGCGATGGCGATGTAGTCGTCCCAGGTCTTGGGCGGCGCCATGCCCGCCTGTTGCAGCAGGTCGCTGCGGTAGTAGACCATCTGGAAATCGCCATCGAGCGGGATGGTGTAGACTTTTCCATTATAGCTGGCGCTGAAATCGCGGAAGAAACCGCCGATATCGTCCCACTTCAGGGCCGCGTCGCCCTTCACCCGCGCGGTGATGTCTTCAAGATAGCCGGGCTCGATGTAATCCACCATCCATTGCGGCGCGAATACGGCGGCGTCGTAGCTGTTGGTGCCGGTGGCGAAGTCGGTCAGCAGCTTCTGGTAGAGATCCGAGAACGGCACGGTGATGACATTCACCTGCGCGCCCGTCAGCTTCTGGAAGTCGGGTGCCCGCCGCTGCAGCGGTTCGGCGATCTGTGGGCCGGTAAAGGTCACGACATTGACGGTGACGCCGTCATACTTCATTTGCGCCGACGCCGGCGCCGCCAAGACCCCGCAGGCGACCGCCGCCGCCAAGGATAGTTTGATCCGCGATTTCATATGATCCTCCCGATCAGTTGTTGGTGGCGCCCGTTTCGACGGGTCTTTGGGTAGAGCGAGCTAAGCCGCCTTCATCAGATTCCGCAAGACGTAAGGCAGGATACCGCCGTGACGGAAATACTCCACCTCGTCCAGCGTATCGATACGGCAGGTGACGGCGATGTCCTGGTGGCTGCCGTCGGGCCGGCTGATCCGCACCGGCACATCCATGCGCGGCTTGATGCCGGCGCTGAGGCCGGTGAAGGCGAAGGTTTCCGCGCCGGTCAGGTTCAGCGTCTTGCGCGTCATGCCGTCCTTGAACTGCAGCGGCAGCACGCCCATGCCCACCAGGTTGGCGCGGTGGATGCGCTCGAAGCTCTCGGCGATGACCGCCTTCACGCCCAAAAGGTTGGTGCCCTTGGCCGCCCAGTCGCGGGATGAGCCCGTGCCATATTCCTTGCCGGCCACCACCACCAGCGGCACGCCTTCGGCCTGATACTTCATCGCCGCGTCATAGATCGGCATCTGCGCGCCGTCGGGCATGTGGCGGGTGACGCCGCCTTCCACGCCCGGCACCATCTCGTTTTTCAGCCGGATATTGGCGAAGGTGCCGCGCATCAGCACCTCGTGATTGCCGCGCCGCGCGCCATAGGAATTGAAATCAGCGACCGTAACGGCGTGCTCCACCAGATAGCTGCCGGCGGGGCTGTCCTTCTTGATCGAGCCGGCGGGCGAGATGTGATCGGTCGTGATGCTGTCACCGAACAGGCCCAGCAGCCGCGCGCCCGTGATGTCGCCGATGGCGCGAGGCTGATCGGTCATGCTGGTGAAGTAGGGCGGATGCTGCACGTAGGTTGACCGGCCATCCCACTGGTAGGTGAGGCCGGCAGCGGTCTTGACCTTGCGCCAGGCGCTGTCGCCCGAGAACACATTGGCGTAGCGCTTCCTGAACATGGCTGATGTCACGCATTTGCGGATGGCGGCCTGGATGTCCTTGTTGGAGGGCCAGACGTCCCGCAGGTACACCGGAGCGCCATTCTTGCCCTTGCCGATGGGATCATTGGCCAGATCGATCATCATGGAACCCGCAATGGCATAGGCGACGACCAGCATGG
>JBJXDY010000014.1:0-26904 GCA_046154965.1 Dongiaceae bacterium
GGGCGACAACATCGCCATGGAGATCGAGCTGATCGCGCCGATCGCCATGGACGAGGGCCTGCGCTTTGCCATCCGCGAAGGCGGCCGCACCGTCGGCGCCGGCGTCGTCGCCAAGATCATCGAGTAGTCGTTGGATAAAATGAATCGGTTTTTGTCGGCAGACCAGCAGAACGGACGTTGACCATGGAGAGCCAGAATATCCGCATACGCCTGAAGGCGTTCGATCATCGCGTGCTCGACCAGTCGACGAGCGAGATCGTGAACACGGCCAAGCGCACGGGTGCGCAAGTCCGCGGTCCGATTCCGCTGCCGACCCGAATCGAGAAGTTCACCGTCAATCGTTCGCCGCATGTCGATAAGAAAAGCCGGGAGCAGTTCGAGATCCGCACCCACAAGCGGTTGCTGGATATCGTCGATCCCACGCCGCAGACGGTCGATGCCCTGATGAAGCTCGATCTGGCGGCGGGTGTCGATGTCGAGATCAAGTTGAAGAATTAGTCGCGCGGGATTTGAGTTGGAGCAGCGCCAATGCGCACGGGATTGATCGCACAAAAACTGGGCATGAGCCGCGTCTTCGATGACGGCGGCGCACATGTACCGGTCACGGTGCTCAAGGTTGATAACTGCCAGGTCGTCAGTGTCCGCACTGCCGAGAAGAACGGCTATACTGCCGTCCAGCTCGGTGTTGGCTCGGTGAAGGTGAAGAACCTGAGCAAGGCCGAGCGCGGCCACTTCGCCAAAGCCAAGGTCGAGCCGAAGCGGAAGATGGCGGAGTTCCGGGTCAGCGCCGATGCGCTGCTGGAAGTCGGCGCCGAACTGGGGGCCAATCACTTCGTGCCCGGCCAGTTCGTCGATGTTACGGGCACGACCATCGGCAAGGGCTTCGCCGGCGCCATGAAGCGCTGGAACTTCGGCGGCCTGCGCGCCACCCACGGCGTGTCGGTCTCGCACCGCAGCCATGGCTCGACCGGAAACCGCCAGGATCCAGGCCGCACATTTCCGAACAAGAAGATGGCCGGCCATCTGGGTGTCGAGCGAGTGACCACGCCAAATCTGAAAATCGTCTCAGCCGATCCGGACCGCGGCATCATCCTGGTCCGTGGCGCCGTACCGGGTGCAGAGGGCAGCTTTGTCCTGATCCGCGATGCCGTGAAGCGGAAGCTGCCGAAGGACGCGCCGTTTCCGGCAGCTATTCGCGCCGCTGGCGACAGCGCGGCAGCGGAAAAGAAGGAATAGTCGGTCATGAAGTGTCAAGTGACCAGTCTCGACAATAAGAACGTCGGCGAAATCGATCTTGCCGACGAGATCTTCGGCCTGCCCGTGCGCAAGGACATCCTGGCGCGCGCGGTGAATTGGCAGCTCAACAAGCGCCGGGCTGGCACGCATAAGACCAAAGGCATCAGCGATATCCAGGGCACGACCAAGAAGCCGTGGAATCAGAAGGGCACCGGCCACGCCCGCCAGGGCAGCTTGCGTTCGCCGCAGTTCCGCGGCGGCGCCCGCATCTTCGGTCCGGTGGTGCGCAGCCATGAAACCGGCCTGCCGAAGAAGGTCCGCAAACTGGCGCTGAAGACGGCGCTGTCGAGCAAGCAGGCCGATGGCCGGCTGATCGTCATCGACGAGGCTAGTGCGGGCAAGGCAAAGACTGCGGAGTTGGTCAAGAAACTCGGCAAGCTCGGCTGGCGCTCGGTGCTGATTATCGGCGGCTCGGTCATCGACGAGAATTTCAAGCGCGCGGCCTCGAATATCCCGAACGTGGATGTGTTGCCGCAGCAGGGCGCCAATGTGTACGACATCCTGCGGCGCGAAACTCTGGTGCTGACCAAGGACGCAGTTGAGCATCTGCAGTCGCGGTTGAAGTAGGCGGAGACGGGCAATGGCGAAAGCAGCAACTAAAGTGAGCCAGGCGCGGATGTATCACATCGTCCGCTCGCCGGTGATCACCGAAAAGGCGACGATGGGTTCGCAGCACAGCCAGGTGACGTTCCGCGTGCCGCTGGATGCGTCGAAGCCGGAGATCAAGGCCGCAGTCGAGAAGCTGTTCAACGTCAAGGTGAAGGCGGTGAACACTCTTCGCACGATGGGCAAGACCAAGCGCTTCCGCGGCTTTATCGGCAAGCGGCCGGACACGAAGAAGGCATACATCACGCTGGCCGAAGGCCACACGATCGATGTGACGACGGGAGTTTCCTGAGATGGCGCTGAAGACATTCAAGCCGACATCCCCCTCGCGGCGCCAGCTGGTCATCGTCGACCGGTCTGAGCTGCACAAGGGCAAGCCGGTCAAGTCGCTGACCGAAGGCAAGCGTAAGGCCGGCGGCCGCAACAATCACGGCCACTTGACTTCGTTCCGCAAGGGCGGCGGCCACAAGCAACGCTATCGCATCGTCGATTTCAAGCGGCGCAAATTCGATGTGCCGGCGACGGTGGAGCGGCTGGAGTATGATCCGAACCGCACTGCATTCATCGCCCTGATCCGCTATGAAGACGGCGAGCTCAGCTACATCCTGGCACCGCAGCGCTTGCGCGTCGGCGACAAGGTGGTCGCGGGCGAACGCGCCGATATCAAGCCGGGCAATGCTCTGCCGCTGAAGAACATTCCCGTCGGCACCATCATCCACAATGTGGAGATGAAGCCGGAGGCGGGCGGTAAGCTGGCCCGTGCTGCGGGCACCTTCGTGCAGCTCGTCGGCCGCGATACCGACTATGCGCTGCTGCGTCTGGGCTCCGGCGAAGTCCGCCGCGTGCATCTGGAATGTCTGGCGACGATCGGCGCCGTGTCCAATCCGGACCAGCAGAACATCGTCATCGGAAAGGCCGGCCGCAGCCGCTGGCTCGGCATCCGCCCGGTGGTTCGCGGCATCGCCATGAATCCGGTCGATCATCCCCATGGCGGCCGCACCAATGGCGGCATGCATTGGGTGACGCCCTGGGGCATTTCCACCAAGGGCAAGAAGACACGTCGCAACAAGCGGACGGACGGCATGATCCTGCGCCGCCGCCACGCGGCCAAGAAAGCGTAGAGGAGGGCAGCCAATCCATGGCCCGTTCTGTTTGGAAAGGTCCGTTCGTCGATGGTTTTCTGCTGAAGAAGGCGGAAGTCACGCGTTCGTCCGGCCGCAACGAGGTGATTCGAACCTGGTCGCGCCGCTCGACGATCCTGCCGCAGTTCGTCGGACTGACCTTCGGCGTTTACAACGGCAGGAAGTTCCTGCCGGTCTTCGTGACGGAGAACATGATCGGACACAAGTTCGGCGAGTTTTCGCCGACCCGTCAGTTCCAGAGCCATACTGCGGCCGATAAGAAGGCCGTGGTGCGCAAGGAGTAGCGCGATGACCAAGAAAGCCCTGCCGCGCCAGCTGGCGGACACCGAGGCGAAAGCCATCGCCAGTATCCTGCGCACCAGCCCGCGCAAGCTCAATCTGGTGGCGCAGTCGATCCGCGGCAAGCCGGCGAACGTCGCGCTGTCGGAGCTGACGTTTTCCAAGCGCCGCATCGCCAATTCGGTGAAACGCGTGCTGCAGGCGGCTATCGCCAATGCCGAGAACAACCATCAGCTCGATGTGGATCGGCTCTATGTTGCGGAAGCGACTGTCGGGCGCAGCTTCGTGATGAAGCGCTTCCATGCCCGCGCCCGCGGACGGGCCGGGCGGATCGAAAAGCCGTTCAGCAATATCACCTTGATCGTGCGCGAGCGCGAGGAGACGAAGTAATGGGTCAGAAGGTCAATCCGATCGGCCTCCGCGTCGGTATCAACCGGACCTGGGATTCCCGCTGGTTCGCCGACAAGGAATATGGCGCGTTGCTGCATTCGGATCTGCGGCTGCGCAAGTTCCTGCATGACCGTCTCTCGCAGGCCGGCGTCTCCAAGATCGTCATCGAGCGCCCGGCGAAGAAGGCGCGCGTGACCATCCATTCCGCCCGGCCCGGCGTCGTCATCGGCAAGAAGGGCGCCGACATCGAGAAGCTGCGCTCGGAATTGTCGAAGATGACAGGCGCCGAAGTGCTGCTGAACATTCTGGAGATTCGCAAGCCGGAGATCGATGCCCGATTGGTGGCTGAGAACATCGCCCAGCAGTTGGAGCGCCGCGTGTCGTTCCGCCGCGCCATGAAGCGCGCGGTGCAGTCGGCGATGCGCCTGGGCGCCCAGGGCAACCGCATCAATTGCGCCGGCCGCCTCGGCGGCGCCGAAATCGCCCGGGTGGAGTGGTACCGCGAGGGCCGCGTGCCCTTGCACACGCTGCGCGCCGACATCGATTACGGCGTGGCAACGGCGATGACGACCTATGGCACCTGCGGCGTGAAGGTGTGGGTGTTCAAGGGCGAGATCTTGGCCCATGACCCGATGGCGCAGGACAAGCGCGCCCAGGAGCAGCAGGTCGCGCGCTGATTGAGCGCGTCACCGGTAGGGAATTAGAGCAATGCTTCAACCGAGCAGAACCAAGTATCGCAAGGCCCACAAGGGCCGCATCCATGGCACCGCCAAGGGTGGTTTCTCGCTGAATTTCGGCGCCTTCGGCCTGAAGGCCGTGGAGCCGGGCCGCGTCACCGCGCGCCAGCTGGAAGCGGCGCGGCGAGCCGTCACCCGCCATCTGAAACGCGTCGGCCGCGTGTGGATCCGTGTGTTCCCGGACGTGCCGATCTCGCGCAAGCCGGCCGAGGTCCGCATGGGCAGCGGCAAGGGCAATCCGGAGTATTGGGTGTGCCGCGTGCATCCCGGCCGCGTGATGTTTGAGATCGATGGCGTGCCGCGCGCCCTGGCGCAGGAGGCCTTCGACCTCGCCTCCGCCAAGCTGCCGATCAAGACCCGTTTCGTCGCCCGTTTGGGTGGGGGGAGCTAAGTCATGAAAGCCCAGGACCTCCGCACCAAGACCAGCGATCAGCTGAAGACCGAGCTCACGACGCTGCGGAAAGAGGCGTTCAATCTGCGCTTCCGCAAGGCGAGCGGCCAGCTCGAGAACACGGCGCGGGTGCGCCAGGTGCGCCGCGATATCGCGCGCATCAAGACCATGCTCAATGATTCGGCGCGCGCCGGCTCGTAGGAGATAGAGAATGCCCAAGAGAGTACTGGAAGGCGTCGTCGTCAGCGACAAGATGCAGAAAACCATCGTCGTCCGTGTCGAGCGCCGCGTCATGGATCCGGTTTACGGCAAGTATGTGCGCCGTTCCAAGAAGTACTCGGCCCATGACGAAGCGAATGTCTACAAGATCGGCGATCTCGTGCAGATCCGCGAATGCCGGCCGATATCCAAGAGCAAGCGCTGGGAAGTGATTTCCGGCGGCCGCAGGGCCACGGCCGGCTGAGCGGCATAAGGACGGGAGTATAGAACCATGATCCAGATGCAGACGAACCTGGAAGTCGCCGACAACTCGGGAGCGCGCAGGGTGCAGTGCATCAAGGTGCTGGGCGGATCCAAGCGCAAATATGCGCAGGTGGGCGATGTCATTGTCGTCTCGGTAAAGGAGGCCATTCCGCGCGGCCGCGTGAAGAAGGGCGACGTGCACCAGGCGGTTATCGTCCGCACGGCCTTTCCGATCCGTCGCACCGACGGCAGCCTGATTCGTTTCGACCGCAATGCGGCGGTGCTGATCAGCAAGCAGGGCGAGCCGATCGGCACGCGCATCTTCGGCCCGGTGACCCGCGAACTCAGGGCCAAGAACTTCATGAAGATCATCTCTCTGGCGCCGGAAGTGCTGTGAGCGACGGGCAGATGACGGAGACAGTCTGAACATGGCAACCAAATTCAAGATCAAGAAGGGCGACCGCGTCGTCGTCATCACCGGCCGGGACAAGGGCAAGACCGGCGAGGTCCTGCGCGTGATCCGCGAGGAAAGCCGCGTCGTCGTCCAGGGCGTCAATATCGTGAAGCGGCACACCAAGCCGTCGGCGGCCTCGACGGGCGGTGTCGTGGAAAAGGAAGCGGCGCTGCATATTTCCAATGTGGCGCATGTGGATCCGAAGACAAGCAAGCCAACGCGCGTCGGGTACAAGGTGCTCGACGGCGGCCGCAAGGTGCGGGTGGCGCGCAAGTCGGGCGAGACGATCGATCTCTGAGGGCAGCGACAATGACACGGTTGCATGAACATTATGAGAAAGTGGTGAAACCCGCGCTGATGCGCGAGTTCAGCTACAAGAACGCCATGGAAGTGCCGCAGCTCGACAAGATCGTGGTCAACATGGGCGTCGGCGAAGCTGCTGCCGATGGCAAGAAGATCAACACGGCGGTCAGCGAGATGGCGGCGATCACCGGGCAGAAACCAGTGATCACCAAGTCGCGCATGTCGATCGCGAACTTCAAGTTGCGCGAGAACCAGAACATCGGCTGCAAGGTCACGCTGCGCCGCGAGCGCATGTACGAATTCCTGGACCGGCTAATCAATGTGGCGCTGCCGCGAGTCCGCGATTTCCGCGGCGTGTCGCCGAAAAGCTTCGACGGCCGGGGTAACTATGCCCTTGGTCTCAAGGAGCAGATCGTGTTTCCGGAGATCGACTACGACAAGATCGAATCTGTCCGTGGCATGGACATCATCATCGTCACGACGGCGAAGACCGATGCCGAGGCCCGGGCTTTGCTGAAGGCTTTTGACATGCCGTTCACGAGCTGAACGGGTCGCTGGAGGAATTTATGGCGAAGACCAGCATGATTGAGCGTAACAAGAAGCGCATCCGCTTGGCGAAAAAGTTCGCCGGACGGCGGGAGCGGCTGAAGGCGATTGCCAACGACGACACGCTGCCGATGGAGCAACGTTTCGCCGCGCGCCTTAAACTGGCGGAGATACCGCGCAACGCCGCGCCGGTGCGGCAGCACAACCGTTGCGAGCTGACCGGGCGTCCGCGCAGCTATTACCGGAAGTTCAGGGTTTCGCGCATTGCCTTGCGGCAGCTGGCCTCCACTGGCCAGATCCCGGGCATGGTCAAGTCGAGCTGGTAAGGGAGGTCGAGGAATATGTCGTTTTCCGATCCAGTGGGCGACTTGCTGACGCGCATCAGAAATGCGCAGAAGGCACGCTTGTCCAGCGTTCAGACTCCGGCGTCCAAGCTGCGCGGCAATGTGCTCGACGTGCTGAAGCGCGAGGGCTACATCCGCGACTACTCGCGGAGCGAGCAGCAGGCCGGCATGGCCGAGTTCAAGGTCGAGCTGAAGTATCACGATGGCGAACCGGTCATCCGCGAAATCAGCCGCATCTCCAAGCCCGGCCGCCGCGTCTATTCCAAGATCGCCGATCTGCCGCGCATCTATAATGGGCTGGGCATTTCCATCCTCTCGACGCCGCGCGGCGTGATGTCGGACACCGAAGCCCGCGCCGCCAATGTCGGCGGCGAAGTGCTGTGCCGGGTATACTAAGGAGCCGATGAGATGTCTCGCGTAGGCAAGAACCCCGTGGCCGTGCCGAGCGGCGTCACTGTTGCGGTCGATGGCCGCATGGTGACCGCAAAGGGCAAGCTGGGCGAACTGAAGCTGAACCTGGGCGACCAGGTGACGGCTAAGCTTCAGGATGGCAAGCTCGTCTGTGCGCCTGTTAATGAGACCAAGAAGGCGCGCATGCAGTGGGGCACCACCCGCAACCTGATGCGCAACATGGTCCAGGGCGTCTCCCAGGGCTTTAGGAAGAACCTGGAGATCAACGGCGTCGGCTATCGCGCGGCGGTGCAGGGCAAGACGCTGCAACTGCAGCTCGGCTATAGCCACGACGTCAACTATCCGATCCCCGAGGGGATTCAGATCAAGTGTGAGAAACCGACCGCTATCTCCATCACCGGCCATGACAAACAGAAGGTCGGGCAGGTTGCGGCGGAAATTCGCTCCTACCGCGGTCCCGAGCCCTACAAGGGCAAGGGCATCAAGTACGAGGGCGAGACGATCCTGCGTAAGGAAGGCAAGAAGAAGTAGCCATGTCGAAGCCGAAACAACTCTTCGCGCGGCGCTCAGAGCGCACGCGCAAGCAAATCCGGCGCAAGGCGATCGGCCGCGCGCGGCTCTCCGTGTTCCGGTCGAGCAAGCATATCTATGCCCAGATCATCGACGATACGAAGGGCACGACCCTCGCGGCCGCCTCCAGCGTCGACAAGGATCTGAAGGTGAAGCTGAAGTCAGGCGCGAACATCGATGCAGCCAAGGAAGTCGGCAAGCTGGTCGCTGAGCGCGCGGTGAAGGCCGGGATCAAGGACGTCGTCTTCGATCGCGGCGGTTATCTGTATCATGGCCGGGTGAAAGCCCTGGCCGATGGCGCCCGCGAAGGCGGGCTCTCGTTCTAGAGGTTAGGGAAGCATGGCCAAAGGACCCAGAGGTGAACGCCGCGAGCGTGATCGCGAGCGTCCGCGGGATCGTGACGAAGCGGAGCTGATCGAGAAGCTGGTCAGCATTAACCGCGTCGCCAAAGTCGTGAAGGGCGGCCGGCGCTTCGGATTCGCGGCGCTGGTTGTCGTCGGCGACGGCCGCGGCCGTGTCGGCCATGGCGCCGGCAAAGCCCGCGAAGTGCCGGAGGCGATCCGCAAGGCGACCGAACAGGCGAAACGCTCGATGATCCGCGTGCCGCTGCGCGAGGGCCGCACGCTCCATCACGATGTGCGCGGCCATTTCGGCGCCGGAAAGGTCGTGTTTCGCGTCGCCGAGCAGGGTACCGGCATCATCGCCGGCGGTCCGATCCGTGCCGTGTTCGAGGCGCTGGGAGTCCATGACGTGGTCGCCAAGTCCATCGGCACGTCCAACCCCCACAACATGGTCAAGGCGGCGTTCTCGGCCTTGACCAGCAGCAGCTCGCCCCGCTCGGTCGCGGCCCGCCGCGGCCGCAAGGTCAGCGACATTCTCGGCCGCCGCGGCGACGGCGCCGAGGCGACGGAGTAAGGATCATGGCGGCAGCAAAGAAAGGTCGGGTCAAAGTCACCCAGATCGGCAGCCCGATTGGCCGCGAGAGCAGCCAGCGGGACACCTTGCGCGGCCTGGGCCTGGACAAGATCAACCGGTCCCGGGAACTCGAGGATACGCCGTCCGTGCGGGGCATGATCGACAAGGTCAGGCACCTGCTGCGGGTGGAATCTGTCGGCTGACGACCTATCTAGATTAGAGACTGCCGGCGCCAGGCCGGGAAGGAAGCAGGGTATGAAACTCAATCAGCTCTCCGACAATGCCGGATCCCGCAAATCTCGGATGCGCGTCGGGCGCGGCATCGGCTCCACCAAAGGCAAAACGGCAGGGCGCGGCGGCAAGGGCCAGACGGCTCGAACCGGCGTGCGCATCAAGGGCTTCGAAGGCGGCCAGATGCCCCTTCACATGCGCATGCCAAAGCGCGGCTTCAACAACATCTTCCGCCTTGACCTGGTGGAGGTGAATATCGGCCGCCTGCAGACGGCGATCGACACCGGCAAGCTCGCTACGGGCGAAAAGATCGACGGCGCCGCGCTGGTGAAGGCCGGCGTGCTGCGCCGCGCGCGCGACGGTGTCCGCCTGCTCGGCAACGGTGAACTGAAGGCCAAGATCCAGATCGAGGTCGCCGGCGCTTCCAAGTCCGCTATCGCGGCGGTGGAGAAGGCGGGCGGTCAGGTCATTGTCAATAAGCCGGCGGTCGAAGAACCCGCCAAGGCGTAACCCAGGAAATCGCCCATGGCGTCAGCAGCCGAGCAACTTGCCGCCACTATCAATTTCGGCGCCATCGGCAAGGCGACCGAGCTGCGCAAGCGTATCATTTTCACGCTGGGATGCCTGATTGTCTTCCGCCTCGGCACGTTCCTGCCGCTGCCCGGTGTCGATGTCGAGCAGATTGCGGCGCTCTTCCAACAGGCTTCCGGCGGCATTCTCGGCATGCTCAACATGTTCGCGGGCGGAGCCGTTGAGCGCATGTCGATCTTCGCGCTCAGCATCATGCCCTATATCTCGGCATCGATCATCGTCCAGCTGATGTCGGGCATCTCACCGACGCTCGAGGCATTGAAGAAGGAAGGCCAGGCGGGCCGGCAGAAGCTGAATCAATACACCCGCTATCTGACCGTGCTTCTCGCGGTGTTCCAGTCTTTCGGCGTCGCCCGCGGCCTGCAGGGTATGGGCGTGGTGCTCAGCGATCCCTTCTGGTTCCATATCAGCACGGTCGTCATCCTGACCGCCGGCACGATGTTCCTGATGTGGCTTGGCGAGCAGATCACGGCCCGCGGCATCGGCAACGGCATCTCGCTGATCATCTTCTCAGGCATCGTTGCGAACTTGCCGATCTCGGCGGTCCAGACGCTCAATATGGGCGCCACCGGCTCTCTCGAGATGATCTGGATCATCGGCATCATCATTATGATCATTGCCGTCATCACGACGATTGTCTTCTTCGAGCGCGCGCAACGCCGCCTGCTGGTGCAGTATCCGAAGCGCCAAGTCGGCCTGAAGATGTTCGGCGGCGAGAGCTCGCATTTGCCGCTGAAGCTCAACAGCTCCGGCGTCATTCCGCCGATCTTCGCCAGTTCGCTGCTGCTCCTGCCGCTGACCATCGTCGGATTCTCCGGCCAAACCGGTCCCGGCTTTCTGCAGGAAGTCTCGAACTATCTATCGCACGGCAGGCCGCTCTACATGCTGCTCTATGCCGGCTTGATCATCTTCTTTGCCTTCTTCTATACGGCGGTAGTGTTCAACCCTGCGGAGACCGCTGACAATCTCAAGAAGTACGGCGGCTTCATTCCGGGATACCGGCCCGGCAAACACACCGCCGACTATCTCGATTATGTGCTGACGCGCCTGACCATGGTGGGTTCGCTGTATCTCGCGGCCGTGTGTCTGATCCCCGAGGCGCTGATTTCCTGGAAGTCGTTGCCGTTCTATTTCGGCGGCACCAGCCTGCTGATCGTCGTGTCCGTGACCATGGATACGGTGGCCCAGATCCACTCCCATCTGATCGCTCACCAGTACGAAGGCCTGATCAAGAAAGCCAAGCTCAAAGGCCGCCGCGGATGAAGCTGATACTGCTGGGACCGCCCGGGGCCGGGAAGGGCACCCAGGCGAAGCGCTTGGAGGATTTGCGCGGCCTCCGGCAGCTATCGACAGGCGACATGCTAAGGGCCGCCGTGCAATCCGGCAGCGAAGTCGGCCGGGAAGCCGACAAGCTGATGAAGGCCGGGCAGCTGGTACCTGACTCCATTGTGATCAGGATGATTGCCGAGCGGGTCGATGGCCCGGATTGCGCCAAGGGCGTTATCCTTGATGGCTTTCCCCGCACCGTCGCCCAGGCCCGGGCCTTGGATGCCATGCTGGCCGAGCGGGGTACGCGCCTGGATGCCGTCATCGAGATGGCGGTCGACGACAAAGCCCTGGTCGACCGGATCTCCGGCCGCTTCACCTGTGCAAAATGCGGCGCCGTCTACCACGACTCCTTCAAGCAACCAAAAAAATCCGGGGTTTGTGAGGTTTGCGGCAGCACGGAGTTCAGGCGCCGCGCCGATGACAATGCGGCGACGGTTGGTGCGCGTCTTAAGGAGTATCATGAGAAAACGGCACCTATCCTGCCGTACTATAAGGGAAAAAACATACTTCGGCAGGTCGATGGCATGGCCTCGGTCGAAGAGGTGGCGCGGCAGATCGATGCCGTGTTGGCGGGGGTCTAAATGGTTGACTCGACAGGGAGCCTACCTATAATCCGCCGCCTTGGTCCGGTCGCGAGTCCGGGCCTTTTCAGCATGCCTTCATCGAGAAATTAGAGGAGCTTACGGCGTGGCTCGTATAGCTGGCGTTAACATTCCCACGCAGAAGCGCGTTTTGATCGCGCTCACTTACATCCATGGCATCGGCCGGGCGAAGGCGGGGGAGATCTGCACCAAGGTCGGCATTCCGTCCGAGCGGCGGGTGTCTCAGTTGACCGACGATGAGGTCGTGCGCATCCGTGAGGTCATCGACCGCGACTACCGGGTCGAAGGCGATCTGCGCCGCATCGTGGCCATGAATATCAAGCGCCTGATGGACCTCGGCTGCTATCGCGGTCTGCGGCACCGTAAGGGAATGCCGGTGCGTGGCCAGCGCACGCGGACCAATGCGCGCACGCGCAAGGGTCCGGTGAAGACCATTGCCGGCAAGAAAAAGACAGTCTGACGCGATTTAGCAGGACAGGATCATGGGAAAACCAGCAGCCGCGCGCCCCCGCCGCCGAGAGCGCAAGAACATCACGTCAGGCGTTGCGCATGTGAACGCCAGCTTCAACAACACAGTTGTCACGATCACCGACGCCCAGGGCAATACGATCGCCTGGTCGTCGTCGGGCAGCCAGGGCTTCAAGGGCTCGCGCAAATCGACGCCCTACGCGGCCCAGGTCGCGGCCGATAACGCCGCCCGCAAAGCGATGGAACATGGCGTGAAGACGCTGGAAGTCGAAGTGAAGGGTCCGGGTTCCGGCCGCGAGTCGGCGCTGCGGGCTTTGCAGGCCGCCGGATTCACGATCACGTCGATCCGCGACGTGACGCCGATCCCGCACAATGGCTGCCGCCCGCCGAAGCGGCGGCGCGTCTAAGGGTTTCGCCCGCCGCCCCGTGACCGGCGGCAGAGGCGTTGAAGGCCGGCGCGATGCCCCAATGGTCGGCGGTGCGCCGGATAAGAGATGACCAGCATGGAACCGGGGTCCGCCCGTTCCCCTAGGTGATGAGGTCGAAGTCGTGATTCAGAAAAATTGGACCGAGTTGATCAAGCCGAACAAGCTGAACGTCGAAAGCGGCGCGGACCCGAAGCGGTTCGCGACCATCGTCGCCGAGCCGCTGGAACGCGGATTCGGCCTGACGCTCGGCAACGCGATCCGGCGCGTGCTGATGTCCTCGCTGCAGGGTGCGGCGATCACGTCGGTGCATATCGACGGCGTGCTGCATGAATTCTCGTCGATCTCCGGGGTGCGCGAGGATGTGACCGATATCATCCTCAACATCAAGGCGATCGCGCTGCGCATGGGCGGCGAAGGCCCGAAGCGCATGCGGCTGCGCGCCGAAGGCCCGGGCGAAGTGACCGCCGGCCGCATCGAGACCGGCCATGACATCGAGATCCTCAATCCGGATCTCGTGCTGTGCACCCTCGACAAGGGCGCGAAGCTGAACATGGAATTCACGGTCACCAACGGCAAAGGCTATGTGCCGGCGTCGCAGAACCGTCCTGACGACGCGCCGATCGGCCTGATCCCCGTCGACTCCCTGTACAGCCCGGTGCGCCGCGTCTCCTACAAGGTGGACAACAGCCGCGTCGGTCAGGTCACCGACTATGACAAGCTGTCGATGCAGGTCGAGACCAACGGCGCCGTGACGCCGGAGGATGCCGTGGCCCTGGCTGCGCGCATCCTGCAGGACCAGCTGCAGCTCTTCATCAACTTCGAGGAGCCGAAGGCCGTTTCCGCCGAGGACAAGGGCGCGGACCTGCCGTTCAACAAGAATCTGCTGCGCAAGGTCGATGAGCTCGAGCTCTCGGTCCGCTCGGCGAACTGCCTGAAGAATGACAACATCGTCTACATCGGCGATCTCGTGCAGAAGACCGAGGCGGAAATGCTGCGCACGCCGAATTTCGGCCGCAAGTCGCTCAACGAGATCAAGGAAGTCCTGGCCCAGATGGGACTCCATCTCGGCATGGAAATCCCCGGCTGGCCGCCGGAGAACATCGAAGACTTGGCGAAGCGGCTCGACGAGCCCTATTGATCGCCTGAGTTTGAACTATCGGGCATGAGGCCCGGCCCCGGCGTTTCCCCGACCCTAGCGGTCGCGGCGGCGGGATGCGCAATCGGCTTCGCGCGCGAAGCCCGGAGAAGAGGAGACGGTCACTATGCGACATGGTCTACGCGGTCGTAAATTTAGCCGGACACGGGCCCATCGCCGCGCCCTGTTCGCCAATCTGGCGGCATCGCTGATCACCTACGAGCAGATCAAGACCACGCTGCCGAAGGCGAAGGACCTACGGCCGATCGTCGAAAAACTCATCACTCTGGGCAAGCGCGGCGATCTCCATGCCCGCCGGCAAGCCCATGCGGTGCTGCGTAACGACGAGGTGGTGAAGAAGCTGTTCGACGCGATCGCCAAGCGCTACGCCGCGCGGCAGGGCGGCTATACCCGGGTCCTCAAGGCGGGTTACCGCTATGGCGACATGGCGCCGATGGGGGTGATCGAGCTGATCGACCGCGACCCTGCGGCCAAGCCAAAGGCGGCAAAGTCGGGCGAAGCCGAGGGCGACGGCGCCGCGGCCTGACGCGTTGATCGCGGTACAAGCATTGGAAAGGGCGGTCCAGCGGGCCGCCCTTTCTTGTTTCAGACCCCGGGGCCTTGGCGCTAGGATCATCCGCGAATCGCTGAAAAGGAGCCGACGGAGCAGGCCATGATCGCCGCAAGGAGCAGCCGGGGGTTGAAGCTGGCTCTGGCTGTACTCGTCGTATCAGCGGCTGCAGCCACGCCGGAGTCGTCCCGCGGCGATGAAACGGCGGTTCCGGGCTCTGGAGAGCAGATTCGCCTGTCCTTCGCGCCGGTCGTCAAGAAGGCCGCGCCGGCGGTGGTGAATATATACACCCGCCGGACGGTGAAAACGCAGTCGGCCTCGCCGATGTTCGACGATCCGTTCTTCAAGCAGTTCTTCGGCGACAATTCCGGCCTGGGCGGGTCGCGGGAGCGGGAGCAGAACTCGCTTGGTTCCGGTGTCATCGTCAGCACGGATGGCTTGGTCATCACCAATGAACATGTGGTGCATGGCGCCGAGGACATCACCGTCGTGCTGGGCGACCGGCGCGAGTTCGATGCCACCGTCGTCACCCATGACGAACGAACCGACCTGTCCGTGTTGCGCATCGATCCCAAAGGCGAACAGCTTCCGACGCTGGCTTTCGCGGACTCCGAACGGATCGAGGTCGGCGACCTCGTGCTCGCCATCGGCAACCCATTCGGTGTCGGCCAGACGGTGACCAGCGGTATCGTCTCCGCGGTCGCCCGTACGCAAGTGGGCATTTCCGACCTTGGCTTCTTCATCCAGACCGACGCCGCCATCAATCCCGGCAACTCCGGCGGCGCGCTCGTGGATATGAACGGCGATCTCCTGGGCATCAACACGGCGATCTTTTCCCGCAGCGGCGGCTCGATAGGCATCGGCTTCGCCATCCCCGCCAACATGGTGGCGACGGTGGTGGCCGCGGCCGGGCAGGGTGGACGGCCCGTGCGCCCCTGGATGGGCGTGACCGGACAACCGCTGACCCGCGAGCTGGCGGAAGGTTTCGGCATCGACCGGCCCGGCGGCGTCGTGCTCAACCAAGTGCATCCGAAAAGCCCGGCGGCCGCGGCGGGCCTGGAGCTCGGCGACGTTATTCTCACCTTCAACGACCACGAAGTGCTGGATCCTGCGGGCCTGCGGTTCCGCGTCGCCACTGCCAAGATCGGCAGTCAGGCGAAGCTGCGGGTGCTGCGCGACGGCAAACCCGAGGACATCACCATTGCGCTCGTGGCGGCGCCGGAAGATCCGCCCCGCAACGAAACCATGCTCGAGGGCGGCAATCCGCTGTCCGGCGCTTCGATCGTGAATCTATCGCCCGCGGTCGCCGAAGAATTGGGCATCGACGATGCTTGGGAAGGCGTCTTGGTCGTCTCGGTGGCGCGGGGCAGCGCGGCGCGCCGCATCGGCCTCAGGCCCGGCGATCTGCTGCTGCAAATCGCCGGCGAGGAAGTCAAATCAGTATCGGATGTCCAGGCAGCGATCCGGCGTCCCGCCGAGAGCTGGCGCCTCACCATCCGTCGCGGCGGCCGGGTTCACACCATCGTGCTCTCCTAATCGCAGATATGCCGGCCATGCGTCGCGACAGCAGTGCATCCAGCGGCCTGTTCGAGTCCTTGGCGCCGCGGCCGCTGGCCGACCGACTGCGGCCCAAATCCGTGGACGAAGTCGTCGGCCAGGATCACCTGCTGTCGAAGCAGGGCCCCATCGGCCGCATGATCGCCTCGGGGCGCTTGACCTCGATGATCCTCTGGGGGCCGCCGGGCTGCGGCAAGACCACTCTGGCGCGCCTGCTGGCGGAGCACACGAAGCTGCATTTCGAGCCGCTGTCGGCGGTGTTCTCAGGCGTCGCCGACCTGCGCAAGGTGTTCGAAGCCTCGCGCGCCCGCCGCGCCGCCGGGCAGGGAACGCTGCTGTTCATCGACGAGATTCACCGGTTCAACCGCGCCCAGCAGGATGGCTTCCTGCCTTATGTCGAGGACGGCACGGTGATCCTGGTGGGCGCCACGACGGAAAATCCGTCCTTTGAGCTGAACGCGGCGCTGCTGTCGCGGACACAGGTGTTCGTCCTCAACCGCCTTGACGATGCCGCGCTCGAGAGCCTGCTGGCCCGCGCCGAAGCGACGGAAAGCCGCAAGCTGCCGCTCGATGCGGAGGCGAGGCAAGCACTGCGCGCCATGGCCGATGGGGACGGCCGCTACCTCCTGAACATGGCGGAGGAATTGTTAGCGCTCCCGGCCGCGACGCCCCCGCTGGACACGAAGGCTCTGATGGCAGCCGTGCAGCGCCGCATGCCGCTCTATGACAAGGCGCAGGAGGCGCACTACAATCTCATCAGCGCCCTGCACAAGTCGCTGCGCGGCTCCGATACCGATGCGGCCCTCTACTGGTTTGCCCGCATGCTGGCCGGCGGCGAGGATCCGCGCTACGTCGCACGGCGTCTGGTGCGCTTCGCCGTCGAGGATGTGGGCTTGGCCGATCCCCAGGCGCTGCCGCAGGCCATCGCGGCCTGGGAGGCCTATGAACGCCTCGGCTCGCCGGAAGGCGAACTGGCATTGGTGCAGTGCATCGTCTTTCTGGGAACCGCGCCGAAATCCAATGCGCTCTATCGCGCCTACGGCGCCGCGCGGGAGGCGGCGAAGGACACGGGATCGCTGACGCCGCCGATGCATATCCTGAATGCACCGACGCGGCTGATGAAGGATCTCGGCTACGGCAAGGGCTACGAATACGACCACGATGCCGCCGACGGATTTTCCGGCCAGAACTATTTCCCGCCGGGCATGAACAGGCGGAATCTCTACGAGCCGGTCGATCGCGGGTTCGAGCGGGAGATCCGCAAGCGGCTGGAGTACTGGGATCGGCTTCGCCGCGAGCGGGGCTCGGAGGGCGAAGGCAAACCATGAGGATCATCCTGGCCGTTGCGTTCGGGGGCGCCGTCGGCGCCACGGCGCGCTATCTGATGGCCGGCCAAATCGGCCGCTGGTTCGGCACCAGTTTCCCCTGGGGCACGCTGGCGGTGAATGTGCTGGGCTGCGTGATCATGGGCCTGCTGGTGGAGGTTATGGCGCTGAAATGGTCCATGACGCCGGGTATGCGCGCCTTCCTCACCGTCGGCGTTCTCGGCGGCTTCACCACGTTCTCCAGCTTTGCCCTGGATACCGCGACCCTGGCCGCGCGTCATGACGCGATGGCGACCGGGTTCTATGTCGCGGGGTCGGTCGCGCTTTCAATCCTCGGCTTTTACGCCGGCATGATCCTGGTCCGTCACCTCATTCCATGAGCGGCGTGCAGAACCTGACCGTTGCCGCCGACGAGGCGGGCCTGCGGCTCGACCGCTGGTTCAAGCGGCATTTCCCGGCGCTGACCCATGGCCGCCTGGAGAAGCTGCTGCGCACCGGACAGATCCGCGTCGACGGCAAGCGCGCCGCCTCCAGTCTCCGGCTCATCGCCGGCGCCGCCGTCCGCGTGCCGCCCTTGCCGCAGCAGCCGGCTCCAGCCGCAACGGAACCGCGGCCCGTCAGCGCCAAGGACACGCGCGCGCTGCAGGCATCCGTGCTCTACAAGGACGACGACATGCTGGCGATCGACAAGCCGGCGGGCCTGGCGGTGCAGGGCGGCTCGAAGCTGGACCGGCATCTCGACGCCATGCTCGATGTCCTGAGTTTCGGCGCTGCGGAGCGCCCGCGCCTGGTGCACCGGCTGGACCGGGACACCAGCGGCGTACTGCTGCTGGCCCGCAATGCCCGGGCGGCGGCGGCGCTGGCCGGGGCCTTCCGCGACAAGACGAGCCGGAAGACCTACTGGGCGATCGTGGTGGGCGTGCCGAAGATCCGCCAAGGCCGCATGGATCTGCCGCTGGCAAAGCTGCCCGGTCGGGCGGGCGAGCGGGTGGTGCCGGACGAAGAGGGCAAGTCGGCGGTCACCGAGTATCGTGTATTGGATCATGCCGGGCAGAAGGCCGCTTGGCTCGAGATGTGGCCGCTGACCGGCCGTACGCACCAGCTCCGCGCCCATTGCGCGGCCCTGGGGACGCCCATCCTCGGCGACGGCAAGTATGGCGGCGCCCAGGCCCATCTCAATATAGGGACCACCGGCAAGCACCTAATGCTGCTGGCGCGGTCGATCTCCATCCGCGCGCCAGGTGGGCGGGAAGTGACGATTACCGCGCCCGTCCCGGCCCATATGGCGACAGCGTTCGAAGCGCTGGGATTCCGGCCCGGGCCGCGAGCGCGCGTAGGGCGTTAACCAAATCTTCGGCGCCGGACCCGCTTCTCCTCGCGCGGATTTGCCTATGTATTCCATAATTTAGTCGGCGGTGTTCGCGGCCGGCTTGCCGCCGCCTTTACGGTCATTTCACCAATTTTGTTGATAGTCGGACGCGACCCCCAGGCCCGGTGCGGGCAGCGTTTGGAGTTTAGACAGCAATGCGCGTCCTCGCCTTTGCATCCCAGAAGGCCGGCGCCGGCAAGACCACGCTGGCGGGCCACATCGCCGTGCAGGCGCAGAAGAGCGGCAGCGTCGCGGTCATCGACGTCGATCCCGAGGCCCATCTGGCCGACTGGTGCGCCAAGCGGGCGGATCAGCCGCTGCGTCATGTCCATGCCACCCAGGCGGAACTGCTGCAGAAGATCGAAGCGTTGCGCAGTGAAGGCATCGATCTCGCGGTCATCGACACGCCACCGGCGCTCAGCCACTCCATTGAGACCGTGTTGCGGGCCGCGGATCTTGTGGCCATACCGACGCGGCCCTACGGGCATGATCTCAATGCCGCCAATGCCACGGCGGAACTGGCGCGTCAGGCCGGCAAGCCGTTCGTCTTCATCGTCAACGGCGCGCAGGCGGATGCCGAGCTGCCTGCCGACCTGGTCATGACCCTCGCGCAGTTCGGTCCGGTGGCGACGACGTCGATCCCGCGCAGCCTGGCCTTTGTCGATGCGATGATCGAGGGGCGCACCGTCTCGGATAGCGGGGCGGAAGAAGCGGCTGCCGGCACCGTCGCGCAGCTCTGGAAGTACCTGGCGAAGAAGCTGCCCAAGGCCGCAAAGGCCGGAAGGTCCAAGTCTATCGCCGCCGATGCCGCCGCTGCCGAGGCGCCGCCGCTGTTCACGGCAAAGGCGCCGACCCGCAAGGCCGAGACTTTGCCTCTTGCGGATGAGGCGCCGGTGACCAGGGCTCCCGATGACATAGCAGACGAAGCGAACGAGCCTGAAGCCTCGGCGCCGGTTCTTAAGGTGCCCGCGAGGCGTCCGCCGCCGCCGAAACAGGAACAGAACAGCGAACCCGTTGCAATGACCGCAGCAAATCCACCGCCGCCGCAGACCGGCCGCCGCCGGTCCCGCTGGCGCCTGGTGAAGATAGGGCTGGCGGCCGGCGTCAGCTTGGTGCTGTTGGCCGGTGTCGCGGCAATCGTCGCCGTCAGCAACATCGATCCCCGGACTTACGCCGGACTGATTACGACAGCCGTTGAAGAAGCGACCGGACGAAAGTTGGAGATCAATGGCGATATCGACATCGCTCTCGGCCTGACGCCCGGCGTCGTGATCGAGGACATCACTCTTTCAAATGCAAAATGGTCCCAGCAGCCGCTGATGGCGTCGGCGAAGCGGCTCGAGGTGGATATCCGCCTGCTGCCGCTGCTGTTTGGCGATGTGAAAATCAGGCGCATCATTCTGACCGGCGCTCAGGTCAATCTGGAACGCGCCGCCGACGGCAAGGACAACTGGACATTCGCCGCATCTGCGGAGCCGGCACCGGCGGATGCCGGCGGCGAAAGCGGCCTGCCTGAGATCCATCAAGTTCGCATCGAGGATTCGAGGTTCGTTTTCGACGATCAGGCCGCGAAGGAGCATCGCGAGGCCGAGATCGGGCTGCTCAAGCTGACCGCCGATGGGCTGGATCAGGTATTGGAATTCGATCTGGCCGGCGCGATCGATGGCCAGCCGCTGAAGGCCGAAGGCGAGATCGATAGTCTCAAGGCGCTGATGGACGGCGGCGACCTCGCGATCGACGTCGAGCTGCAATCCGGCGAGAGCCGGCTCGCGGCCGAAGGCAGCATTGAAGCGCCTTACTTTGCCGCCGATATGGAGTTGAACATCGAAGGCAGCGGCCCGACGCTGGCCGAAATCGGCCGGCCCTTCGGAATCGCGCTGGCCGAGCGGGGTCCGTTCAAGATCAGCGGCGCGCTCAGCGGCGGCGACAAGCAGTACAAGGTCGACGAACTCGACGCATCCGTTGCGCAGAGTGACCTTAAGGGCAATGCGGCCCTGGATTTCCGCGGCGAGCGGCCCAACATCATTGGCGCGCTGCAGAGCAACCATCTGGATCTCTCTGATATCCTCGGCGACGAGCCTGCAGCCGAACCCGCGGCTGCGGAACCTGATGATGGCCGGCTCTTCTCCGACGACAGGATTCCGTTCGATGCGATCAAGGCCGTGGACGGCGACCTGACCATCGATGTCAAATCTTTCGTCAGCAACTCCGTCGAGCTGAAAGATGTCACCGGCCACGTTGTCCTCGCCAACGGTGTGGCGACCTTGTCGCCGTTCCGCGCCGGCATCAGCGGCGGACAGCTGGTCCTGAGCTCGGTGGTCAATGCCGTGGGCAAGACGCCTGTCGTCACGCTGCGCACCAATGCGGATGGTATCAGCGGCAACGATCTGCTGGGCCTGCTCGGCCTCGACGGCGTGCTCGGCGGCGGCAGCGCCAATCTGGCGCTGGATCTCAACGGGCAGGGCGACTCCCTGCGCGATCTCATGGGAACCCTCGGCGGCGCGGCGCAGCTCCATATGGCGGGCGGCTATGTCAACAATGACTTCGCGCGGTTCCTCCTGGCCGATATGACGCAGATGATCGCGACGGCCGGTCAGGGCGGCGCCGGCGTGAGCTGTCTCGTGACCTCGTTCGACGTAAAGAACGGCGTTGCCACCAGCAAGAAAACGGTGATCGACGCGCCCGGCGCCGCGATCGTCGGCAGCGGCAAGATCAATCTCCGGAAGGAAACGATCGGCATGCGTTTCGAGCCGGTGGCCAAGCAGATCGGCCTGTCGCAGTTTGCCGTGCCTGTCGATGTGGTCGGAGCGCTGGGTTCGCCCAGCGTGCGGCCTGATGCCGTTGCCGGCGCGACGGGTATCGTGGGCACTACGGCGGCGCTGGCCACGGACAATGTGCTGGGCGTGATCGGCAGCGCCACGGGCCTGGCCACGGGACAGGCGTCGACGCGCGGCATTCCCTCCTGCGGCGCGCCGGCGCCGATGCCGGCGACCGCCACCGTCACGCCTGAAGTGCAGCTTGCGCCAGCCGAGGAAACTGCCCTGCCGGAAGGTGCGTTGGTCGAACCCGCGCCTGCGGTCGCCACGGAACCCGCTGCGACGACAAACACAACGACAACGGCGCCGACGACGACAACGACGAAACCCAAGCAGAAAGCCACGGCGTCGAGCAGCGACGAAAGCACGCTGGACAAGGCCGGGAACTTCTTGGGCAATGTCGGCAGCAGCATCGATGGCCTGTTCGAAGGCACCACCAGCACCGACACCTCGAACGCCACCAAGGGCAAGTGACGCCCCCTCGTTCCGGCAAGCTGGACAAGTTTCCTCCTCCATGACATGACCTGCGCCGGCCGCCGAACTGGCGGGCGGCTGCGATTGGTCAAAGGCGAAGGCTTGAAACGCGTCTACAAGAAAGTCGCCGTCGAAGCCGTTGATGGCGGCTATCGCGTCACCCTCGATGGCAAGCCGCTCCGTACGCCGGCGCGGGCGCCGCTGGTGCTACCGCGGCGAGCGCTGATCGAAGCGATCGCCGCCGAATGGGACGCCCAGATCGAAAACGTGCAGCCGAAAACCATGCCTGTCATGCAGCTGGTCTCGACGGCGATCGATCGGGTCGTGGCGCAGCGCGACCGCATTGCCGCCGACATCGCCGGATATGCGGCGACGGATCTGGTCTGCTATCGCGCGGAGCTGCCGGCGGATCTGGTGGCGCGGCAGCATAGAACCTGGCAGCCGCTGGTGGATTGGGTGCGGCGCGAGTTCGCTGCGCCGTTGAAGGTTACGGTGGGCGTGATGCCGCAACCTCAACCTGCCGAAGCGCTTCAGGCATTGCGCCGCGCCGTCGACGGCCTCGATGACCTGGAACTCACGGCGATGCAGGCGCTCACCGGCGTGTGCGGATCGCTGGTCATCGCGTTGGCCCTTCGCAGCGGTTTTATCGACGCCGATGAGGCCTGGGCGGCGTCGCAGCTCGACGAAACGTTCCAGATCGAGAAATGGGGCGAAGATGCCGAAGCGGCGAAGCGGCGCCAGGCGCTCCTGACCGATATCCGGGACACCGCGCGCTTCCTGGAGCTGCTGCGCCGGTAGACCCGTTCAAACGGCGATCGGGTTGATCTTTTCCAGTACCGCGTCGGCGATGCGGTCGCTGATCGGCGACGGTTCGGGGATCGCGATATCCACGCCGGCCGCGCGCAGCTCCGCCGCATGGGCATCATCATAGGCGCGGGCGATGACCAGCAGCTCCGGCAGGATGTAATGCACCAGCGCCGCCAGCTGCAGCGCCGCTTTCGGGTTGTCGACGGCGATGACCAGCGCCTGCGCCTCCGCGAGGCCGACGGATTCGAGGATTTCGATCCGGTCGGCGCCGCCGAAAAACACCGGCCGCCCTTCGCGGCGTTCGCGGGCGACGCGATAGGGATCGTTGTCGATGGCGATCCAAGGAATGTCCCGGGCATCGAGGCGGGCGGCCACGGTCCGGCCGACACGGCCATAGCCGGCCAGGATCACATGCTGGGCCATGCCCGGCGCGGCCGTCGCCAGATCGGACTGCGCCAACTCCGAGCGCTTGCCGATCTTTGGAACAATCTTGTCCGCCAGCCAGGCAAGCGCCGGCGTCAGCATCATCGAAATGGTGACGGAGATGACCAGGCTCTCTTGCAGTGCGCCGGGCAGCAGGTTGAACTTCAGCGCTTCGCCGAACAGCACCAGCGCGAACTCGCCGCCCTGCGCCAGCACCAGCGCGAGGCGCAGCGCCGGCCCCGGCGACAGCAGCAGCCAGCGCGCCAACGGAAACAGGATTGCCGCCTTGACGATGATGAGGCAAGGCACGAGCAGGGCGATCGCCAGCCAGTGCGCCGCGATCTGCTCGGTCTGAATCAGCATGCCGATGGTCATGAAGAAGAGGCCCAGCAGCAGGCCGCGGAACGGCTCGATCTCGGCCGCGACCTGGTGCCGGAACGCGGAGTCGGCGAGCAGGACGCCCGCCAGCAAAGCGCCCAGCGCCATCGACAGTCCGGCCCAATGGGTGGCGAGCGCCGCCATGATGACGATCAACAGCGTCAGAGCGGCGAAGATTTCCCGGACCCGCGTCGCGGCGATGATGTTCATCAGCGGGCGCAGCGCCAGGCGGCCGACTCCGAGGATCAGCACCGCGGCGATCAGGGCCTTGATCAGGCTCTCGACCAAGGCTGTGCCGATATCCTCGGCATCGCCCCGCAGGCTCGGCAGCACGACCAGGAGCGGACCGACCGCGAGATCCTGCAGCATCAGGATGCCGAAGATACCGCGGCCGAAGCGGCTGCTGAGTTCCCGGCGCTCCACCAGCAACGGCAGCACGATGGCCGTCGATGACAGCGACAGCGCGAGCCCGACAACGATCGCGATCCGCACCTCGAGGCCCAGCAGGATCGCCACCAGACCAATCACGGTTCCGGTCAACGCGATCTGCGCGACGCCCAGCACATAGATGGCCCGCGGCATCACGCGCAACCGCGCCAGCGGCAATTCGAGGCCGACCGTGAACAACAGGAACGCCACGCCGAGTTCCGCCAGCCGGCGCGCCGTCTCCACATCCGACAGCAGATTCAATCCGGCCGGGCCGACGATCAGGCCGGTGGCAAGGTATCCGAAGATCGGACCGAGGCGAAGGCGATGGGCAAGGGCGACGCCGATGATCGCGGCGAGCAATATGACGATGACGTCGACGAGGTAATGAGTGGACGGCTCCAGGCTGAAATCCCTTTGGTTATCGGCGGCTGTTCGCGGTCGTGACTGGCAATGGAATCATGTTGAAGGCTGGCATAACAGGCCCGCCGATGCTATGCACTCTATCGGTCAGGCTATGTCATAAAACTGTAACATTCGGGGACGGCATGCAGGAAATACTTCGCCAATTGGAGGAGAAGCGCGGCCGCGCCCGCCTCGGCGGCGGCGAAAGCCGTGTCGACGCCCAGCATGCCAAAGGCAAGCTGACCGCGCGCGAGCGCATCGATCTGCTGCTCGATCCCGACAGCTTCGAAGAATGGGACATGTTCGTCGAGCATCGCAGCAGCGATTTCGGCATCGACAAGCAGAAAGTCCCCGGTGACGGCGTGGTGACCGGCCACGGCACGGTCAACGGCCGGCTAATCTTCGTGTTCAGCCAAGATTTCACCGTGTTCGGCGGCTCGCTCAGCGAGGCCCATGCGGAGAAGATCTGCAAGGTGATGGATCAGGCGATCCGCGTCGGCGCGCCCGTCATCGGCATCAACGACTCCGGCGGCGCCCGCATCCAGGAGGGCGTGGCATCGCTGGCCGGTTATGCCGATGTGTTCCTGCGCAATGTGCTGGCGTCGGGCGTGGTGCCGCAGATTTCGCTGATCATGGGGCCCTGCGCCGGCGGTGCGGTGTATTCGCCGGCCATGACCGACTTCATCTTCATGGTGCGGGATTCCTCCTACATGTTTGTCACCGGGCCCGATGTGGTGAAGACGGTGACCCACGAGAACGTCACGCACGAACAGCTTGGCGGCGCAGGCACCCATACTTCGAAGTCGGGCGTTGCCGACCTGGCCTTCGAGAACGATGTCGAGGCGCTGATGGAACTGCGGCGCTTCATCGATTTCCTGCCCGGCTCCAGCCGCGAGAAGCCGCCGGTGCGCCCCTGTTCGGATTCCGCCGAGCGCGATGACCTGTCTTTGGACACGCTGATCCCGGCTCACCCCAACAAGCCCTATGACATGCGGGAGCTGATCCAGAAGGTGGTCGACGAGGGCGACTTCTTCGAGCTCCAGGCCGATTACGCCAAGAATATCCTCGTCGGCTTCGGCCGCATGGAGGGCTCGACGGTCGGTTTCGTCGCCAACCAGCCGATGGTGCTGGCCGGATGTCTCGATATCAGCTCCTCGATCAAGGCGGCGCGCTTCGTGCGCTTCTGCGACTGCTTCAACATTCCCATCGTTACCTTCGTCGACGTGCCGGGCTTCCTGCCGGGCACGGCGCAGGAGTTTGGCGGCATCATCAAGCATGGCGCCAAGCTGCTCTTCGCCTTTGCCGAGGCGACGGTGCCCAAGGTCACTGTCATCACCCGCAAGGCTTATGGCGGGGCCTATGACGTAATGAGCTCAAAGCATCTGCGCGGCGACGTCAACTACGCCTGGCCGACGGCCGAGATCGCCGTCATGGGGCCGAAGGGCGCGGTGGAGATCATCTTCCGCAACGATGTCGGCGATCCCCAGAAGCTCGCCCAGCGCACGGAGGAATACCGGCAGAAATTCGCCAACCCCTTCGTCGCCGGCTCCCGCGGCTTCATCGACGACGTCATCATGCCCCACAGCACCCGCAAACGCATCTGCCGGGCCTTGGCCATGCTTCGGAAAAAGCAAGTCGAGAACCCGCCGAAGAAACACGACAACATTCCGCTGTAGCAATTCATGTTCTCCAAAATCCTCATTGCCAATCGCGGCGAGATTGCCTGCCGGGTGATCCGCACCTGCCGCGCCATGGGCATCAAGACCGTGGCCGTCTATTCCGACGCTGACGCCGATGCGTTGCATGTGCGCGAGGCCGACGAGGCCGTGCATATCGGTCCGCCGCCGGCGGCACAGAGCTATCTGCTGGTCGATCGCATCGTCGACGCCTGCCGCAAGACCGGCGCCCAGGCTGTGCATCCCGGATACGGCTTCCTGTCCGAGAAAGAGGAATTCGCCGCTGCGCTGAAGAAGGCTGGGGTGGTCTTTATCGGCCCGCCGGCGAAGGCGGTCGCCGCCATGGGCGACAAGATCGAGTCGAAGAAGCTGGCCAAGAAGGCCAAGGTCAACACCGTCCCCGGCTATCTCGGCGTCATCAAGGACGACAAGGAGGCGGTGAAGATCGCCCACGAGGTCGGCTATCCCGTCATGATCAAGGCCTCGGCCGGCGGCGGCGGTAAAGGCATGAGAATCGCCCGCAGCGATCAGGAAGTGCGCGAAGGCTTCCGCGCCGCCAAGAGCGAGGCGAAGTCCAGTTTCGCCGATGACCGCGTCTTCATCGAGAAATACATCGAGGATCCGCGCCACATCGAAATCCAAGTCCTTGCCGATACCCACGGCAACACGATCTATCTGGGCGAGCGCGAATGCTCGATCCAACGCCGCCACCAGAAGGTGATCGAGGAGGCGCCGTCGCCGTTCCTCGATGCCAAGACGCGGGCCGCCATGGGCGCCCAGGCCGTCGCGCTGGCGGAAGCCGTCGGCTATGCCTCCGCCGGCACCGTGGAGTTCATCGTCGACAGCAAGAAGCAATTCTACTTCCTGGAGATGAACACGCGCCTGCAGGTGGAACATCCGGTGACGGAGATGGTCACCGGCCTGGATCTCGTCGAGCAGATGATCCGCGTGGCCGCCGGTGAAAAGCTGAAGATCAAGCAGAAGGACGTGGCCCTGAATGGCTGGGCCATCGAGGCCCGCGTCTATGCCGAGGAGCCGGAACGCGGA
>JBJXDY010000015.1:0-97121 GCA_046154965.1 Dongiaceae bacterium
TCGCGAAGATCATTCGAAAGAGGTCGGGTCATCGCTTGCTGGCCTCCTTCCCAGCCAGCATCTTGAATCACAAATCCGATCCCTGGGGAATCCCCTACGATTCATTCAATCCGTGAAACGCTCTAGCTCAACATTCCACAGATGTCATCCCCGCTTTCGCGGGGAGGACAGCCTTTGGGTTGTTTGCGCTGAGAGTCGCCCCTACCGCTCCACCAGCACCGGCAGTTTGCTGCCGCCGTCGTCGCGAGGGGCCGGCAGCCGAGGCGCGGGGAAGCTGAAGTCCAGCTTGCCGTCCTTCACGTCGACGCGCACCACGCCGCCTTTCTCCAGCTTGCCGAACAGCAGCTCTTCGGCCAGCGGCTTCTTGATGTGCTCCTGGATGACGCGGGAGAGCGGGCGGGCGCCGTAGAGCGGGTCGTAGCCTTTCTTGGCCAGCCATTCGCGGGCGGCATCGGTCAGCTCGATGGTGACCTGGCGGTCGGCGAGCTGCGCCTCCAGCTGCATGACGAACTTGTCGACCACGCGGCCCACCACTTCCGGCGTCAGGCTGGCGAAGCTGATGATGGCGTCCAGGCGGTTGCGGAATTCCGGCGTGAACAGGCGGTTGATCGCCTCCATATCCTCGCCCACGCGCACCTCCTGATTGAACCCGATGGCGGGCTTGGCCATGTCGGCGGCGCCGGCATTGGTGGTCATGATCAGGATGACGTTGCGAAAATCGATGGTCTTGCCGTTGTGATCGGTCAGCTTGCCGTGATCCATCACCTGCAGCAGGATGTTGAAAAGATCGGGATGGGCCTTCTCGATCTCGTCTAGCAGCAGCACCGCATGGGGATGCTGGTCGATGGCATCGGTCAGCAGGCCGCCCTGGTCGAAGCCGACATAGCCCGGCGGGGCGCCGATCAGGCGCGAGACGCTGTGCCGCTCCATGTATTCGGACATGTCGAAGCGGATCAGCTCGATCGCCAGGCTGCGGGCCAGTTGCCGCGCCACTTCCGTCTTGCCGACGCCCGTGGGGCCGGCAAAGAGATAGCTGCCGATCGGCTTTTCCGGCTCGCGCAGGCCGGCGCGCGCCAGCTTGATGGCGCTGGCCAGGGCGTCGATGGCCTTATCCTGGCCGAACACCAGGGTCTTCAAGTCGCGGTCCAGGTTGATCAGCACGGTCCGGTCGTCGGTTGAGACGCTCTTTGCCGGGATGCGGGCGATCTTGGAGACGATCTCCTCCACATCCTTCACCGTGATCGTCTTCTTGCGCCGGCTCTCCGGCAGCAGCATCTGCGCCGCACCCACCTCGTCGATGACGTCGATGGCCTTGTCGGGCAGTTTGCGGTCGTTGATGTAGCGCGCCGCCAGCTCCACCGCCGAGCGGATCGCCTCGGCCGTGTAGCGCACCTTGTGATGCTTCTCGTAATAGGGCTTCAGGCCGCGCAGGATCTTTACCGTGTCCTCGACCGACGGCTCATTGACGTCGATCTTCTGGAAGCGGCGCACCAGGGCGCGGTCCTTCTCGAAGTAGTTGCGGTATTCCTTATAGGTCGTAGACCCGATACAGCGCAGCGCCCCATTCTGCAAGGAGGGCTTCAGCAAATTCGAGGCGTCCATCGCCCCGCCGCTGGTGGCGCCGGCGCCGATCACCGTGTGGATCTCGTCGATGAACAGCACCGCGCCCTCCAGATGCTCCAGCTCGGTGAGCACGGCCTTCAAGCGCTCTTCGAAATCGCCGCGATAGCGCGTGCCGGCCAGCAGCGCGCCCATGTCCAGCGCGTAGATGACCGCGTTCTTCAGCACGTCAGGCACCTCGCCATGGACGATGCGGCGCGCCAGCCCTTCGGCGATGGCGGTCTTGCCGACGCCGGGATCGCCGACATAGAGCGGGTTGTTCTTGGAACGGCGGCAGAGGATCTGGATGGTGCGGTCGACCTCCTGCTCACGGCCGATCAGCGGATCCACCTTGCCGCTGGCGGCCTTCTTGTTGAGGTTCACGCAATAGGAATCCAGCGCCTCGGTGCCGGACTTCACCACCTTCTCGGCATTGGCGTCCTGATCGGCGCCGCTGACGCGGCGTGCCTCGGACTGGCCGGGTGTCTTGGCGATGCCGTGGCTGATGTAGTTCACCGCGTCCAGCCGCGTCATCTCCTGCTCCTGCAGGAAGAACACGGCGTGGCTCTCCCGCTCGGAGAACAGGGCCACCAGCACGTTGGCGCCCGTCACCTCCTCGCGGCCGGAGGACTGCACATGGATGGCGGCGCGCTGCAGCACCCGCTGCAGGCCGGCGGTGGGCTTGGCCTCGGCGACGCTGGTGATCAGGCTGGAAAGCTGGTTATCGACATATTCGCTGAGATCGCGGCGCAGGCGTTCGATATCGACGCCGCAGGCGCGCAGCACGGCGACCGCATCCTGGTCCTCTGTCAGCGCCAGCAGCAGATGCTCCAGCGTGGCATACTCATGCCGGCGCTGGTTGGCGAGGCCAAGGGCCCGGTGCAGCGTTTGCTCCAAGCGCGGGGACAGCATGGGTTATTCCTTTTCCAACGTGCACTGCAGGGGGTGCTGGTGGCGGCGGGCGAAATCGATCACCTGGGTGACCTTAGTCTCCGCCACTTCGTAGGTGAAGACGCCGCAGATGCCGACACCCCGGCGATGCACATGCAGCATGATCTGGGTCGCCTCTTCCCGGTTCTTGCCGAAGAAGCGTTCGAGAACGTGGACGACGAATTCCATGGGCGTGTAGTCGTCATTCAGCATCAATACCTTGTACAGCGACGGCTTCTTCGTCTTCGGCCGCGCCTTGACGACGGTGCCGACGCGATCATCGCGGCCGATGCGATCCTTGTCGCTCATCGTTCCTCAGCGCAGTCCTCTCGGTCGGGGGGCGACTCCCTCAATGATATGGGATCGGACGCAGCATCGCAAAGACCCCAGTTGCACCGCACCTCTGCAAACCTATGGCCCATCTGCGAATATCTTTGACACAGCACCGGTAACGAACGCGTTACAAAGCGGCCGCTACAGGTTGGGGACGCCGCCCAGGCCATTCTC
Organism: Dongiaceae bacterium; assembly: GCA_046154965.1. Classification (GTDB taxonomy): domain Bacteria; phylum Pseudomonadota; class Alphaproteobacteria; order Dongiales; family Dongiaceae; genus DATKFM01. Next base: position 3,037 of record JBJXDY010000015.1, read on the forward strand.
GCCGACCTGGATCCAGAATTTCGTCTGCATGTCGTCGCCGCCGCGCCCGCTGGAACGGTACTTCTCCCGGTCGACCATCTGCCGCGGCGGATTGACCGGGACGCCGGTGGTATCCCGGGCATAGAGAAAATCCGGGAATTTGAGCCGCTGATAGGGCGGTTCGGGATAAAGCCAGGCGGCATAGTAGAACTTGCCGTCCCGGCAACCGCTGGCGACCCAGTAGAAGTCGCCGGACCAGAGCCTGAGGCCATCCGGCGACCCGGCATACATGCCGCTCGCCTCCAGCGCCTTGCCGAAGGCCCGGAATTCGGCCGGCGGCAGGCTGCGCTCGGCCTTGTCCCAGCGCCAGGGGGCGAGGATGTCGTTGAGGGTGATCTCCGTCAGGTCGCCCCGCTTCTGCATGGCGCGGGCGGTCATGTCGGCCCCGCCAGAGCCGTCGGCGGCCAGTTCATAGCTCCGGAGCTGTTCATCGTAGCGGGCATTGTAGACCAATCTGTAGCGGTCCAGCGCGCCCTCGACGCAATAGGCACGTATGTCGGCCCCATCGAGATAGCTGAACCATTCGACCTTCCGCACCACCGGGTTGTCGATGCCGCCGTCATAGGCGCATCCCGAAATCGCGGCCAGAGCCGCCAAAAGCGCGCAGATGCCTGCCCCGATGTGCCGATTAACCATAACAACTGAATATTCCGCCACGATCGCCATCGTTTGGCCATTGTCGTTAATCTGATATTAAAACCGAACATGCTATATAGACAGTGATTCCAGAATTTTTTACACTTTGTTAACCTGATCGTCCCGGTGGGAGCTAATATTGGTCATGCGATTTAGGGCGAATTGCCGCCTGACGGCACATTCATTTGCGGGTTTTTTGTCATTCCTAGGGCTGTTTTCCGCCCTGATCGTGGCGGGCGCTCAGCCCGCTTGGGCGGCCAAATCCGCTTCCATTGTGGTCGATGCCGAGACCGGCACGGTGCTCTATGAGAGCAACTCCCGCGCCCAGGCCTATCCGGCGTCGCTGACCAAGATGATGACCCTGTATCTGCTGTTCGAGGCCGTCGAGAGCAAGAAGTTAGGTCTCGACGACGATCTGCCGGTGTCGGAGCGGGCGGCGAATCAGCCGCCGACCGATCTGCGGCTCAAGGCCGGCGGCACGATCACCGTGCGCAAGGCAATCCAGGCGCTGATCGTGCAGTCGGCCAACGATGTCGCCGTGACGGTCGCCGAGGCGATCGGCGGCAGCGAAGACAAGTTCGCCCGGCAGATGACCAAGACAGCCAAGCAGCTGGGCATGAAGCAGACCGTGTTCAAGAACGCCTCCGGCCTGCCCAACAGCGGCCAGCTGACGACGGCGCGGGATATGGCCATCCTGGCCCGGGCACTGATGTCGCGGTTTCCGGACCATTACGAGTTCTTCAACACCCAAAGCTTCCGCTACAACGGCCGCACCTATCAGACGCACAATCGCGTGCTGAAGAACTATCCGGGCGCCGACGGCCTGAAGACCGGCTACACGCGCGCCTCCGGCTACAATCTCGCCACCTCGGCGGAGCGCAACGGCCACCGCCTGATCGGCATCGTGCTGGGCGGCAAGAGCGCCCGCGGCCGCGACGCGCAGATGATGGCGCTGCTGGATGAGGGTTTCATGCTCGCCGATTCGGGCGTCATGTCGGTCGCCACCTCGCTGCCGAGCGTCCAGCCCCCGGCGGAGAAAGCGGCGAAGCCGGCGGCTCTCGGCGTCTCCATCGCGATGATCCCGCCGGTGAAGCCGACCTACGAAATCGACGATCCCAACGCCGCGTCGCTGGACAGCCTGGTGGCCCAGGTGATGCCGACGGCCGAAGCGGAAGGCGATGGCGGCATTATCGCCGAAGCGCTGGCCGCGCCGGCGCCCACACAGGTCGCCCTGCTGGCGCCAGCTCCCGCTCCGGTCAAGACCGCCGACAGCGGCAAGGTCACCTGGGGCATCCAGGTCGGCGCCTTCACCGCCGAACAGCCGGCCGCGAAGGCCGCCGCGGCGGCGACGGAAAAACTGCCCAAGCTGCTGCAGGGCACGCAGGTGGCCGTGGACGAGATCACCGGCGAGGACGGCAACAAGCTGTTCCGCGCCCGTCTCATCGGCCTCGGCGAAAAGGATGCGCGCAAAGCCTGCACGGAACTGCAAAACCAGAGCATGCCCTGCATGGCCTTCAAGGCCAACGTCACCCTCGCCTTCAACAAGGCGCCGTAATCCCGCTTACCAAGCCGGCGGCGTTGCCCCGGCGCTTCTCAGCGCCGCGGTGACCTCCGCCTTCAGCCGCTCAAGGCCCGCTTCATCCGCCGCCTCGCAGCGCGCCACCAGCACGTCCTGGGTATTCGAGGCCCTTAGCAGCCACCAGCCGTCCTTGGCGCGCACGCGCACGCCGTCGATGTCGTTGACGTCGGCGCCGGCGGCGCGGAGGCGCTGCTTCACCGCCTCGACCACGGCGAACTTGCGCTCTTCGCTGCAGGGAAAGCGCACTTCCGGCGTATTGATCATCACCGGCAATGCGTCGCGCAATTGCGCCAGGCTCTGGCCGGAGCGCCCCACCAGGCTCAATAGGCGGACGGCAGCGTAGAGAGCGTCGTCGAACCCATAGTAGTGATCGGCGAACATGATATGGGCCGCGAATTCGCCGGCAAGGGGTGCTCCGGTCTCGATCAGCTTGGCCTTCAACAGGGAATGGCCGGTCTTCCACATCAGCGGCTTGCCGCCGGCGCGGGCGATCTCGTCGAACAGCGCCTGGCTGGCCTTGACGTCCGAGATGATTGTGGCGCCGGGGCGCGCCTTAAGAATCTCCCGCGCGAACAGGATCATCATCTGATCGGCCCAGACCACCCGCCCCTGCCCGTCCACCGCGCCAACGCGATCGCCATCGCCGTCGAAGGCGATGCCGAGGTCGCAATTGTTGGCGCGCACGCAATCCATGAGCTGCCGCAAATTCTCCGGCACCGTCGGGTCGGGATGGTGGTTGGGAAATCGGCCGTCGATGGTTTCGTTCAGCAGGAAGTGGCGGCCGGGCAGGCGCTTGGCGAGCGCCGCCATGGCCTCGCCCGCAGCACCATTGCCGGCATCCCACGCCACGGCCAGCGGCCGCGGCGAGGCGCCGCCATCGGTCAGGCCGGCGGCCAGCCGCTCGATATAGGTATCGAAGACGCGGCGCTCCAGCACGGCGCCCCGCGGCCCTTCGGCATAAGCGGCGGCCGCGGCCATGCGGCCCAGCTCCTGGATCGCCTCGCCATAGACCGAGGCCTTGCCCAGCATCATCTTGAAGCCGTTCTGGTCCGGCGGATTGTGGGAGCCGGTGATCATGATGCCGCCCGCCGCACCCTGGGTCAGCGTCGTGTAGTAGAGCAGCGGCGTCGGCCCGAGGCCGGCGCGCCAGACATCCAGACCGCAATCGCGCAGGCCATCGATCACGGCCGCCTCCAGCTCGGGAGAGCTCAGGCGGCCGTCATAGCCGACGCAGACCTGCCTGCCGCCGCCCCTGATGACGAAGCTGCCGAAACCGCGGCCCACGGCATAGGCGTCGTCGCGGGTGATGGTCTGGCCGACCACGCCGCGGATATCGTACTCGCGCAGCACCGTCGGGTTGAACCTATGCGCCTTGCTCACAACGGGTCCTTCCGCTCCGCCGGCGCCAGGCTGGCGCGGCCGATGCTGTGATACGCGAAGCCGGCGCCGGCCATCTCCGCGGGACTGTAGATGTTGCGAAGATCGATGATCAGCGGCGTTTGCATCAGCTTGCGCACGCGCGGGAGATCGAGCACGCGGAACTCGTTCCATTCGGTGACGATGACAACAGCATCGGCGCCGTCGATCGCGTCATAGGCATCGTCGCAATAGGCGATGTCCGGCAGCAGCTTTTTCGCCTCGGCCATGCCGGCGGGATCGAAGGCCTTAATGCGCGCGCCCGAGCCCTGCAGCACCGCGACGATGGAGAGGCTGGGGCTTTCGCGCATATCGTCGGTGTTGGGCTTGAAGGTGAGGCCGAGGATGGCGATGGCCTTGCCCTTCACCGACCCGCCCATCAGCGCGACCACCCGGTCGGCCATGCGGCGTTTCCGCGCCTCGTTGACCGCATGCATGGTTTCCACCAGCCGCAGCGGCGCCCCCGCCTGCTCGGCCGTGCGGATCAGGGCCTGGGCATCCTTGGGGAAACAGGAGCCGCCGAAACCGGGGCCGGGATGGAGGAACAGGCGGCCGATGCGGCCGTCGAGCCCCATGCCCCGGGCCAGATCATGCACATCCGCACCGACCTTCTCGCAGAGATCCGCCATCTCGTTGATGAAGGTGATCTTGGTGGCGAGGAACGCGTTGGCGGCGTATTTGGTCAGCTCCGCGGTTTCCAGCGAGGTGAAGACGATGGGCCGCTCGATCAGATAGAGCGGCCGGTAAAGGCGGCGCATGACTTCCCGCGCCCGCTCGTTCTCCGCGCCGATGATCACCCGGTCCGGCCGCATGAAGTCGTTGATCGCCGAACCCTCGCGCAGGAATTCCGGATTGGAGATGACGTCCACATCGGCGCGCGGATTGGCCTCGCGGATGATGCGCGCCACCTCGCGGCCGGTGCCGACGGGCACGGTGGATTTCATGACGATCACGGCGTAGCCTTTGAGCACCGAGGCGATCTCCTTGGCCGCGGCATAAACATAGGTGAGATCGGCATGGCCGTCGCCGCGGCGGGTCGGCGTGCCCACGGCGATGAACACGGCATCGGCGCCCTTCACCGCGCCGGCAAGATCGGTGGTGAAGCTGAGCCGGCCGGCGCGGAGATTGCGCGCGACGAGATCCTCCAGGCCGGGCTCATAGATCGGCATCTCGCCCCGCTCCACCCGCTGGAGGCGCTGGGCATCCTTGTCGACGCAGGCGACGTTGACGCCGAATTCGGAAAAGCAGGCGCCCGAGACCAGGCCCACATAGCCGGTGCCCACCATGGCGATACGCATCGTCTATGTCCCTAATTCTTCGAGCTGCGATAGGACAGCCGCGCGCTGTGCTTTTCCAGGATCGCCCGCGCCTGGCCGCCGAGCTGCGGATCGGCCAGCGCCAGGGCCAGATTGGCATCGAGGAACCCGGCTTTGTCGCCGCAATCGAAACGCTCCCCCGCGAACTGGTAGCCGTGGAACGGCTCCCTGCCGATCAATTTTGCCATGGCATCGGTCAGTTGAATCTCCCCGCCGGCGCCCGCCTGCTGCTGCGCCAGCAGCGGGAAGATTTCCGGCGACAGAATATAGCGGCCGATCACCGCCAGGGTCGAGGGCGCCGCATTGGGTTTCGGTTTTTCGACCAGGCCGATGACTTCGGTCAGCGCGCCTGCATGATTTCCCGGTTTGATGACGCCATAGCGGCTCGTCTGCTCCCGCGGTACGTCCATGACGGCGATCAGATTGCCGCCGGTATGGCGATGCTGCTCCACCATCTGCTTCAGGCAGGGTATTGCGGCGTGGATCAAATCGTCTGCCAACAGCACGGCCACCGGCTCGCTGCCGGCCAGATGGCGCGCGCACCAGACGGCGTGGCCGAGGCCGAGGGGCTGCTGCTGACGCACGAACAGCATCTCGCCGGCGGCGCGTACGGTGGCCTCCAGGATTTCCAGCTCCGCCTTGCGGCCGCGCTGGCGCAGGGTTTCGTCCAGCTCCGGCTGATGATCGAAATGATCCTCGATCGCGCCCTTGTTGCGGCCGGTGACGAAGACGAAGCGCTCGATCCCCGCAGCGGCTGCCTCCTCGACAGCGTATTGAATGAGCGGCTTGTCGACGATGGGCAGCATTTCCTTCGGCACCGCCTTGGTCGCCGGCAGGAAGCGCGTGCCCAGCCCCGCCACGGGGAAGATTGCCGTCCGCGGAGATGCCATGCCCGGTTGCGGTCCTAGTTCGCCCGGCGCAGCCAGACGGCGGTGTCGTGGAAGACGGCGCCGCTGTTGGGGCGGCCGGCGTCGGCGCTGACCAGCGTGTTGACGCCGATGCCTTCCTCGAAGTCGCCGTTGGGCCAGATGCTCTCGATCACCAGCACGCCCGGCTGCAGCCCGTCGAACGGCCGGGCATGGACGACGATGGAGCCCTGGCGGTTGCCGACCCGCACCCGGTCGCCTTCGACGATGCCGGCGCGCGCGCAATCGTCCGGATGGATCATGACCGTCGGCCGTCCTTCCCGCGCCCGCGATCCCGGGGTTTCGGTGAAGCTGGTGTTCAGGAACTGCCGGGCGGGTGCGGTGACCAGGCGGAAGGGATGCTCGGCATCGGCGAGGGCGATGATCGCCAGATGATCGGGCAGCGTCGGCAGCTCCTCGTGATAGGGGCCGATCGCCGACCAGTCCGGCTTGAAGCGGAATTTGCCGTCCGGATGGCCGAAGCCGTTGAGGAAATGGGCGGTCTCGAAATCGGGCACGCAATCGTACCAATGGGCGGCATGCACGGTCGCCGCATCGGCCTTGCCCGACATCCTGAGCGTCGCGTCGATCATGTCCCACTCGGTCATGTGGAAGCCCGGATGCTCGGCGCCCAGGCGCCGGGCCAGTTCGCAGATCACCCAATGGTTGGGCCGCGCTTCGGCCAGCGGCTCCACCGCCTTGCGGCCGATCTGCAGGAAGGTGTGGCCGCCGGCGATGTAGATGTCGTCATGCTCCAGGAACGTCGTCGCCGGCAGGACGATATCGGCCATCGCCGCCGTATCGGTCATGAACTGCTCATGGACGCAGGCGAAGAGATCCTCGCGCAGGAAGCCGGCACGCACCTTGGCCGATTCCGGGCAGACCACCGCCGGATTGGTGTTCTGGATGAAGATCGCCGTCACCGGCGGCCCATCGCCGAGATCGCGCTTGTCGCCCGTCAGCACCGGACCTATGCGCGACTGATCGAGGATGCGCACCGAGGGATCGAGCAGATCGAGACCTTCGATCAGCGTCTTGTCCAGCTTGTACAAGCCGCCGTTGCTGTAGAGCGCGCCGCCGCCGCGATGCCGCCAGGCGCCGGTCACCGCCGGCAGGCAGCTCACCGCATGAAGATTGACCGAGCCGTTGCGCGAGCGCGAAAAGCCGTAGCCGACCCGCAGGAAGCTGCGTTGGGTCCGGCCATAGAGCCGCGCGAACTCGACGATCTCAGCCGCCGGGACGCCGGAGATGGCTTCAGCCCATTCGGGCGTGCGCGATTGCAGATGCGCTTCCAGCTCGCCGGGCGCATCCGTGTATTTCGCCATATAGGCGCGGTCGGCATAGCCTTCCTTGAACAGCACATGCATCGCCGCGCAGGCCACAGCACCATCGGTGCCGGGTTTTGGCATGATGTGCATGTCGGCGGTCTCCGCCGTACCGGTACGGTAGGGATCCACCACCACCAGCTTGGCGCCGCGGTTCTTCCGCGCCCGCGTGATATGCGTCATGACATTGACTTGCGTCGCCACGGGATTGCCGCCCCAGACGACGATCAGATCGGACTCGGCGATCTCCCGGGAGTCGACGCCGCGCTTGACGCCGACGCCGGCCGCCCAGCCGGCATCCGACAGCGCCACGCAGATGGTGTCCTTCATGCGCGAGTACTTCATCGCATGGCGCAGGCGGTGGATGCCGTCGCGCTGCACCAGGCCCATGGTGCCCGCGTAATAGTAAGGCCACACCGCTTCGGGCCCATGCTGCTGGGCAGCCCGGGTCAGCGCCTCCGCCACCGCGTCCAGCGCCTGCACCCAGGACATCGGCTGATAGGCCGAAATGCCCTGCCCCTTCGGCCCGACCCGGCGCAAAGGCTGGGTCAGCCGCCCCGGATGATGCTGCCGCTCCGCATAGCGCGCGACCTTCGCGCAGACCACGCCCGCCGTGTAAGGATGCGCCGCCGCCCCGCGCACCTTGCCGATGCGCGTGCTATCGATGCGCTCGACCTCAAGGCCGCAGACGCTGGGACAATCATGGGGGCAGACGGAATGAACGGTGTCGAGGGGCATGGAAAAATTTAGCACGGCCCGGCCCGGAGAGCTAACTGTTTGATAAACTGATTTAATTATGGAATGGATCACGCCCGAACAGCGGCGCGGCGAGACGGAGCCGGCCTTGAGCCTGGCCTTGTCTCTTGCCCCGTCCGTCCCAACCCGGAGGCGATGCAGTTCATCGACAGCAGGTGCGGGACCAAGCGGCGGGGGTTGGCGCTGTTGCCGGGGGATCGCAACTGGCGCGGCAGCTTCCTTTGCCGCCGGTTGACGCGATCGATGATTGGCGGCCGGCGCGTCACCCGAACGGCTGCATTGCAGATGGAACGGTCATGTCCTTTCGCTAGAGGCTTGGAACAATTCGCAAATCATCGGCTACGGATTCTTCCGACAAATGATGGATTGACCTGCTTCCGCTGCAAGCCGGATCTACCCGGACGTAAGTCCAGCCCGGTTGTGGCCTCGCCTGACTTCTGGCCTTGCGCCGTCGCCGTGCAATAGACGGGAGGCGAAGTTGAGGTGACAGTTGTCCGAGATGATACCGGCATGTCCGACTGTTGCTTGACCGTCCTGTCGGGCAAATCGCGGCGGCCGTGACGGCAATCGGGCCGGCGACGCATGTCTCTACTGTCTCTACTATTTCGACTAAGAGGAGAGCTTCAAATGGGTAGACTCAACGAGCGGCAAGTCCGATGGCTATTGGGGGGTGTGGGAGCAGGCTGTTTCGGGCTGTTGATGGCGATGGAGATCGCCACCCAAGATGAGGCGGTCACGCTTCTCGATTACGCCGGCGACGCAATCAGCTTGTTCTTGACCATCGGCGCCGCCACCGGATCGACGCTCCTTCTTCTGCGCATCCAGACCCAGCATGAAGAACAAATGGCGCTAATCGGGGAGCTGGAAATCGCCCGTGCCGAAGGAAACGGCTGGCGGACCAAGGTTCACTCGCATCTTGCCGGGCTCAAGACAGAGATGAACAAACAGTTTGAGGAGTGGGGCATGACTGACGCCGAGCGGGACGTCGGTCTGCTAATCCTGAAAGGGCTGAGTCACAAAGAAATCGCAACGCTGCGCAAAACCAGCGACGCCACGGTGCGTCAGCAGGCTCAGGGCATCTACCGCAAGGCCGGACTCCCGGGCAAGACCGCGTTCTCGGCCTACTTCCTTGAAGACCTGCTGGCGTCCGGAGACGCGACAAATGGCCATTGTGGCGATGAATCCATGGAGGCGCCGAATGGAAGCTCGGACGCTCATCATGGAAATGGTCATGCAGGAGCGGCGCGCCGACATGCTGGACAAATCACCTAGATAAGAGAAGTCGATACCCCGACCGCGTCGGCGACCGCCAAGTCCGGCAGGCCGCCACCAGATATCCGTGCATGGATCGTCATGCCTGCGCTGGTTACGAGCCGCCGCGGGCGGAAGGGTCATGCCTCCCGCTTGGCGACGCACACCCCGCGGCCCGCAAGTGACAACCCGCCTTAACCCCATGTTCTTGAGCGCAGGCGCCTGTCACGGCATGACCGGCTCCGGATAAGCCGCGGCCTGACAGATGCCGGATTTGGGCATTTCCGACAGGAGTCGGATTTACCCGTCGAGGCGCTGTCGACAGTGTGACATCCCAACGAAGGTTTTGTGACGCTGGACGAGGCGGGCAAGCGAGCGCGAGTTCCCGCCGCGTCACCCAGGCAGATCGAAAGACCACGATATCATCCAACCACGCCTGCTGTGCCTGGTGCCATCGCAGTTTCGCCTGTCGATGCTTCATTCACGCCGAGAAAGCTCCGTCAACGAACCAACCCCACGACGAAGGAACAACACAGTGCGGACCATCCTGCAGAATCTCGAAGGCCTTCTCCTATCCCTCCTGGTCCGGTTCGCCATCGATCTCGCGGCCATGATGCTGCTCGTATTCGGCATGTATTACCGGCGGTATCGGGACAAGGAACTGGTGACGGCGGCCGCGCTCTTCAACATCTTTGTATTCTCGGTGCTGGCGATACTCTCCTACGCCAACTTCAGCGTGACCGCCGGCTTCGGCCTCTTCGCCATCCTGGCGCTGTTCACGCTGCGCTCCGAACCGCTCGGAAAGACCGAAATGACATACTTCTTCGGCAGCATTGCGATCGCGGTGATCTGCTCCGTGCAGGGAACGCCGGTTCCGCTCGCCGCGATCGTTGTCCTCTTCGTGCTCATCGGCGCATACGTCATCGATCACCCGAGGATTCTCCGGTCCGTCAGCGGGGTCAAAATCTCGCTCGATAAGATCGATCACGAACTGCTCTCGGATCCCCAAGCGATGCGCGGGAGTTTGGCAAGCAAGCTCAACGTCGATGTGCTGTCCTTCCAGATCCTACAACTCGACTACATCAACGATATGGTGCGGATCAATGTCTTCTTTCGAAAACGCCAGTGACTGGCTGCATGGCCCATTCGGGCCAATCGACCTCGCCGCCCTCAATGCAAAGGCCGGCATGCTGGAGCGGATCGACAACAAATACGTCGTCGGTTCAGCGGTGCTGCGGCAGGCCGTTGGCGAGCTATCGCGGCACTTCGATGTCCTGGAGATCGGCGACAAAAGGGTATTTGTCTATGAGACCTGCTATTTCGACGATGCCCAGCTACACAGCTATTTCGATCATCATCGGGGCCGCCGCAAACGCGTCAAAGTGCGCGCGAGAAAGTACCTCGATGCCGGACTTTGCTTCCTGGAAGTCAAATTGAAGGACAAGCGCGGGCGAACCGTCAAGAAACGGCTGCTCTACGATGCCGATAAGTTCGGCACTCTGGATGAATCCGCGTTGGCCTACATCCAGGATACATATCGCAGTTTCTATCAAGAGGAATTTCAACGCACGCTCTCGCGGGTCCTCGACATGCGCTATGTTCGCGTAACGCTGGTGGCAAGAGAAGGAAGCGAGCGCATGACGATCGACAGCGGCTTGCAATTCCTTTCGGGCAACACGACTGTTCCCGTGGATGACGATCTGTTCATTGTCGAGGCGAAATCCCTCAACGGCAACGGTATCGCCGACCGGATTCTCCGACGGCTGCATCAGCACCCTACCAAGCACTGCTCGAAGTACTGTCTCGGAACCGTCCTCATGGACTCCGGAACGAAGCACAACAATTTCCGGCCCGTGCTCGGAAAACTAGGCTTTCTTGCCGCTCGCGATCGGGCATAAGGCCGATACGAAGATGGAGTTTGCTTGATTGTCCCTTGAGTGTGGCGATAAGGCTTCTCTCCGCGCTCGCCGCCATCGAGCATCATCCGCCCACCCCTCGAGGCGGTAATTTTACGAATTTTTCACGCGCTCGATGATTCGAGCGCACAGCGGCTTCACGGTGATTTTGCAGCAATGGACTCTTATCGCCTTGCCGCGCTTGGGGCGGCTCACAGATTCCATCTCTAGTTGCGGGGCGAGTTCATCCGCGAGTGACTCCCGTCACATCCCAACAAGCGATGCGCGTGTGGCACGGCGCCGCATCGCATCAGGCCGGCGGGTGTTTGCCCGCCCATGCCGTGCGTTGACAGGAGAGAGCAGTATGTTGACCAAGAAGACATCCGGCGTTGTGGCGATTGCCGGAGTTATGACCGTCACCCTCTTGGCCCCGGTGTCCGCCGCGATCGGCGGATCGCCGTCGTCCTCGCAAAGCCGCGCCGAATACAGGCCGGTGCAGAGCATCAGCTATGAGTTCGGTTCGAAGTCCATGAGCGGATACTTCGTCCAGGAGGATAGCGCCTGCCTGGTGATGCTCATGATCGGCGCGAAGGGCGATCCCGAGATCTCGTTGCCGCCCTCGCCCACGCGCATCCGGCTGGCGCTGAATCCCGGCCAGATCGCCGGGCTCGACAGTGAAGAGGGCCGTTCGCTGAATGTCACCTGCGGCGCCGATGCCGCCACGCTGATCGTCGAACGCGGCGATACGCGGAAACTCATCGCCCGCCAGTCGTCGAGGCCGCAGCGGGATCTCGCCGAGCGAAGTTAGGGCATGCCCTCTATGAGCTGATTGATGATTGCAACATGAGATCCCTTCTCCCCTTGGGGGAGAAGGGGCAGGGGATGAGGGGTATGCGAGCAGCAGCGCGCATACATGACAGCATCGCACGCCCACAAATGCCTGCGAGGAAAAGTCTGGGTGCGGATTTGATCGAGCTGCGCAATATTCTTGGCGCGCTGGCGCGCGGAGATCCCTCACCCCCTGCCCCCTCTCCCTCAAGGGGGAGAGGGGAGGAAATTCTAGCACCAACTCCAGTCCTAAAGATCCGTGCATGCCATGGCGCGAAAGCGGGGATGACAAACAAAGGGGCGGCGTTTCGATTGCTACGGATCATCTATAGGCTAAGAACTACGCGCTTCCTCACCTACCAGGCTATGCTTGCGGCCGCCATCTGCGCGTTCGCCGCCCCCTCCGCGGTTGCGCAAGACGGCGCGTCCTTCCACAAATACTACAGCACTATCGACGGCAAGGTGGATGCGCGGACCTATAACGGCTTCCGGCGCTTTCATACCGGCTGCAATCACTGCCGCGGCATGGACGCGGTGGGATCGGCCTTCGGGCCACGCTGATCGACATGCTGCCTGATATCGAAACATTCCGCCGCGTCGTGCGCGACGGGAAGAGCGACGGAACCTCCGTGATGCAGGGCTTCGCCGGCGATCCGAACGTGGCGCCTTACATCGACGATATCTATGCGTATCTGCCGGCCCGCGCCGACGGCGCGCTCGGCCGGGGCCGGCCGGTCAGGCTGGGACAGTAGACGCAATCGCTGATATCGGCGTCGTTAGAAGTCGCCGGCGTTGAGGTCGTAAGACCCCTTCCGGCTGCGGGCATAGACCTTCGCCGCAGTCGCGTAGATTCGATCGCGATTGGCATCGAACGCGCGCAGGAGACCGGGTTCGTCGGCTTGCAGATCCGGCTGGATCCGCTTGAGCGCTTCCGCGCTTACGAAGAACGGGCGTTCCATGGAGCGGTCATATCCCCAAAAGCGCACAACGCGCCGCGTCGCATCGTAGCTGCGGCTCTGATTGGGAAAATTCATATGCATCCTCGATATGTCACGCTTCAATTCATGGTAGCAGGATTTTCAACCTGTGGCAAAAAGCGGCGAGGCCGCCCACAGGCGGCCTCGCATCGTGCAGCCAGGTTAGAACTGGCGGCCCTTCATGACGGCGTCAACGTCGCGCGTGGCTTGAGACTTGTCGATGCCGTACTTCGCCACGACATGGGTGGCGAGCTCATCCTTGTTGGTGAGCGCGCCCAGCTCCTGTTCGGAGAACTTGCTCCACTTGGCGCCAATGTCCTTCAGACGGATCTGCTTGTTCTCGGGGGTATCGCCGGTGCTGACGGACGGCGTCGTGGAGGTTGTGGCATTCATGTGTTGCATCTCCAAAACAAACTGTTGGAACATTGTCTGAATATTCGTAATTCAAACAACAATTCTATATGGACATGAATAGTTACTAAAATAGAGGTTTTCCAATGTTTATAAGAAATAAATAATCATACTGGAATGAAAGCGCGTTGTGGCCGGCAATCGCGGTCAAAACTCCCAATTGTTCAATTGGAACAGCGGCCGGACCTGAGCCGGACACGAGATGTCGCGCGGGCCGTTCGCGGGATCGCGCTACCGCGCCAACCGTGAAAGCTACCCCGTCCAGCCCAACCCCGAGGCGATGCAGTTCATCGACAGCAATAGCGGCACCAGGCGGTCGGAGTTGCCGCCATTGCCGCCCGCGCGAAAGCGGCGCAGCAATTCGATCTGCTGCCGGTTCACCCGGTCGATGATCGGCAGGCGGCGGGCCAGACGCACCTTGTACTGCGCAAACCGCGCGGCGAGTTCGGCGTCGCCGCTGAGCCAGAGCAGCATGCGGACCGTGCGGTCGTATTCGTCCTTGATGATGCCGAACACCTGCCCGCTGACCGCACGGTCGGGGACGAGATCGGCATAGAGGGCGGCGGTCTCCATATCGCAGAGGCAGAGCGCCTTCTCCACCTCGTCGACGGTCAGGCGGAACAGGCGCGACTCCCGGAACATCTGCCGCAGCAGCGTTTCGCCCGCCTCCCGGCGCACCTGCACGAAGCGTTCCAGCGCCGTGCCGATGCCGAACCAGCTGGGCACCATGTGGCGGTTCTGGCTCCAGGCGAAGACCCAGGGAATGGCCCGGAGATCGTCCAGCGACTGGGCGCCGGTGCGCCGCGCCGGGCGCGACCCCATCTTCAGCAGCGCCAGTTCCTCCACCGGGCTCGCCGCCTGGTAATAGCTCACCAGCCCCGGATGCTCCGCCAGGCGCCGGTAGGCGGCATAAGAAATCCCCGACAGCGCCTCCATCGCCTCGTCGTATTCCGGATGGGGCCAGAGGCCGGGATCCTGGTTGGAGATCAGGCAATGCTCGATCACGCTCGCCGCCAGCAATTCCATCTGATGCAGCGCCGTGCCGTGGTTGGCGTATTTCGACGACACCACCTCGCCCTGTTCGGTCAGGCGGAAGCCGCCGGTGATGGAACTGGCGGGCTGGGCGGCGATGGCGCGGCCGGTGGGCGCGCCGCCGCGGCTGACCGAACCGCCGCGGCCGTGAAAAAAGGTTATGGGCACGCCCAGCTTCTGGCTCAGCGCGGTCAGGCTGCGCTGTGCCTTGGCCAGTTCCCAGTTGGCGGTGAGGTAGCCGCCATCCTTGTTCGAGTCGGAGTAGCCGAGCATCACCTCCTGGCTGCCGCCGTGGCCGGCGATCGTCCGGCGCACGATCGGCGAATCCAGCAACTCGGCCATGATGGCGGGCGCGCGGCGGAGATCGTCGATGCTCTCGAACAACGGCGTGACGCGGAAGCTGCAGGACTGTTCGCCTTCGGGCCCGGTGAAATGGCCGAACAGCCGCGCCAGGGCGTAGACGCCCAGCAGGTCGGTGGCGCTGTGGGTCATGCTGAGCACGAAGCAGCCAACGGCATCGCGGTCCAGCGCCGGGCGCAGCTCGCGCAGCTTGCGCAGCAGGGCAAAGGGCGGCGATGCGCCCGCATCGAACGCGGCGTCGCTGTCGACAGGCGCGGCGAGCGGCCGGGTCAACTGGCGCTCAACCCAGACGCTCCATTCGCCGCTGCTGGAAGCCGGCGCATCCTCTGCCGCGCGGCCGGTCTCCCGCGACCACAGCGCGGCCAGCGACAGGTTCACTTGCCTTGAATTCTCCCGCAGATCGAGACTCGCCGTGCAGAAGCGGAAAGACTCCACCTGGCGCCGCAGCGGCGTCACCCAGGCCCGCGCCAGCGACTGGCATTTCATGTCCCGCAGCGTCCATTCCATCATCCGCAAATGGCCGATCAACTCGTCGGCATTGTGATAGGGCTCCGGCAGACCGGCACCGCCCGGTTCGGCGAGCGCCGCGTCGATCTTGCGCTCAACGCAAGCGGCGAATTGCCGGAACATCTCGCCGGGATTGCGGCCGGCGATGAGATCGCGCAGCGGATCCGCCGCCAACAGGCGGTCCAGCGCGGCTTGGAAATCCTCGGGAACGGCGACCGCATTGCCGGTGATGCTGAGGCTCTTGGTCAGCACGCGGATGCCCTCGCGGTAGCGTTCCAGCGCGGCGCGGCGGCCGGCGGCGAAGGCGGCCTCGGTCACCTCGGCGGTGACGAACGGATTGCCGTCGCGGTCGCCGCCGATCCAGGAGCCGAAACGCAGGAACGGCGGCACCTCGATGCGCGCGCCCGGATAATGCCGGTCGATGGCGCCGCGCAACCGGTCCTGCAGTTCCGGCAGCCGGTCGAACAAGGTCTGCTCGAAGAAATGCAGGCCCCAGGCGATCTCCTGGGTCACCGTCGGCCGCTCCACCCGCAACTCGCCCGTCAGCCACAGCAGGTCGATCTCGCCGCGCAGGCGGTCCTGCAATTGCTGCCGCTCGCGCCGGGTCCAGCGCGGCGACTCCAATTCGTAGAGCAGGCGGTAGATGCGCCGATGGATTTCCAGCACCGTCACCCGCTTGGCCTCGGTCGGATGGGCGGTGATGACAGGCGCAATGTGAATCTTGTTCAGCAGCCGCTGCAGGCCGCTGGCGGCGATGCCGGACGCCGCGGCCTCGGCCAGCACGCGGGAGAAGGTGCCGGGAATGCGGTCGGGTCCGCGTTCGGTTTCCGTCTGCCGCCGGTAGCGCATGGCGGCGTTCTCTTCGGCGATGTTCAAGAGCTGGAACCAGATGCCCTGGGCCTGGAGGCTGCGGGACAGCAGCTCCGGATCATCCAGCGGCGCGTCGGCTTCGCCGCTCACCACCTTTTCGAGCTGCGGCAGCCGTTCCCGCACCACGCTGAGCAGCAGGCCGTGGAGCTGGACGCTGAGCTCGCCTACATAGCGCTGGGCCTCGATCTGCAGCGGAATCTGGCGCGGACCCACCGGTTTCGCGTTGCCGGCCGGCTTCGGCCGCGGCGCCGGGGCGGCGGCGGCGGTCTCGGGTCCTGGCTCTCTGCTGTCCGGTGTCATGCTGCGCTGCAGCATGACCTATTCACGCGGCCTTGGCGAGAACCTTTGCAACGGAGACGCCCAGCTCGGCCGGGCTCGCCGCCACGGCAACGCCGGCCTCTTTCAGGATCGCGACTTTTTCCGCCGCGCTCTCGCCGAAGGCGGAGATGATCGCGCCCGCATGGCCCATGCGGCGGCCCTTGGGCGCCGTCAGGCCGGCGATATAGGCGATGACCGGCTTGGTCATATGCTCGCGGACGAACGCCGCCGCCTCGGCCTCCTGCGGCCCGCCGATCTCGCCGATCATCATGATGGCGGTCGTCTCGGGGTCGGCCTCGAACAGCTCGAGGATATCGCGGAACGAACTGCCGTTGATGGGATCGCCGCCGATGCCGGCGCTGGTGGAGACGCCGATGCCCAGCTCCAGCATCTGCGACGCCGCCTCATAGCCCAGGGTGCCCGAGCGGCCGACGATGCCGACGGAGCCGCGCTTATAGATATGGCCCGGCATGATGCCGAGCATCGACCGGCCCGGGCTGATGACGCCGGCGCAGTTCGGCCCGATCAGCCGCATGCGGTCTTCGCGCTTATAGCGCTTCATGAAGCGCTTCACCCGGATCATGTCCTGGGCGGGGATGCCGTCGGTGATGGCGACGCAGGTCCGGATGCCGGAGTCCGCCGCTTCCATGATCGAGTCCGCGGCGAAGGGCGGCGGCACGAAGACGATGCTGGCTTCGGCGCCGGTCTTGTCGACCGCTTCCTTCACGGTGTTGAACACCGGGCGGTCCAAATGGGTGGTGCCGCCTTTCCCAGGCGTCACGCCGCCGACGACGTTCGTGCCATAGGCGATCATCTCCTTGGCATGGAAGCTGCCGATATTGCCGGTGAAGCCCTGGACGATGATGCGGGTCTTCTCGTCGATGAGGATGCTCATGATTGTCTCCCCTAGGCGGCTTTGGCGTTTTTCGACGAACGCCAGGCGGACACGACGCGGTCGGCGGCTTCGGCCAAGGTATTGGCGGTGATGATCGGCAGGCCGCTTTCCTTCAGGATGCGCCGGCCGGCTTCGACATTCGTGCCGGCGAGGCGCACCACCAGCGGCATATGGATGCCGACTTTCTGCACCGCCTGCACCACGCCCTCGGCGACCCAGTCGCAGCGGTTGATGCCGGCGAAGATGTTGACCAGGATCGCCTCCACTTTCTCGTCCGACAGCACCAGGCGGAAGGCCTTGGCCACGCGGTCGGGCGTCGCGCCGCCGCCGATATCCAGGAAATTCGCGGGCTCGCCGCCGGCATGCTTGATCATGTCCATGGTCGCCATGGCGAGGCCGGCACCGTTGATGATGCAGCCGATATTGCCGTCGAGGCCGACATAGCTGAGACCGCGGTCCGCCGCCTTGGTCTCGCGCGCATCCTCCTGGGACTTGTCGCGCAACTCCGCGATCTTCGGATTGCGGAATAGCGCGTTGTCGTCGAAGGTCATCTTGGCGTCCAGCGCGATCAGGCGGCCGTCCTCGGTCACGACCAGCGGATTGATCTCCACCATCGTCGCATCGAGATCGCGGAAAGCGCGATAGCAGCCGAGGATGGTGCTCACCGCCTGGCTGATCAGGCCGGCTTCGAGGCCAAGAGCAAAGGCGATCTCCCGCGCCTGGAACGAGGTCATGCCGGCGGCGGGATCCACATTGGTGCGGATGATCGAGTCCGGCTTGGTCTGGGCGATCTCCTCGATCTCCATGCCGCCCGCCGACGAGGCCGCGATCATCACCCGCTCGGACTGGCGATCCAGCACCAGGCCAAGATAGAGCTCGCGTTTGATCGGCACGGCGCCCTCGACATAGAGACGATAGACCACCTTGCCCCGCGGTCCGGTCTGATGGGTCACCAGCCGCTTGCCCAGCAGTTCGTCGGCGGCGTCCCACACCTCATGGTCGCTGCCGCAGACCTTGATGCCGCCGGCCTTGCCCCGGCCGCCGGAATGAATCTGCGCCTTCACCACCCATTTGTCGCCGCCCAGTTCGGTCGTGCGATAGGCCGCCTGCTCCGGGCTATAGGCCAAGCCGCCGCGGGGGATCTGCACCCCGAAATTCGCCAGCAGTTCCTTGGCCTGATACTCATGGATGTCCATGGGCGTTTCTCCCCAGTTCGAATTCTCGATAGTTGCTAGGCCGCGACGGACCGCGGCAACGCCGCGCTGCGGTGGCTATGGCGGAAATGCTCTTGCGCCGCGCCGACACCGCTGCCCGGCGCGACGTCGATACCGATGTCGCGCATGGCCATCTCCGCGCCGGCCAGCGCCGTCAGGATCATCAGCTCATTGAGGCTCCCCAGATGGCCGATGCGGAACACTTTGCCCGCCACCTTCGACAGGCCGACGCCCAGCGACAGGTTGTAGCGGTCATAGGCGACGCGCACGACCTCGTTGCCGTCGAAACCCTCGGGCACGCGGATCGCCGTCACCGTGTCGGAGTACCAGCGCGGATGCTTGGCACAGACCGTGAGGCCCCAGGCCGCCACCGCCTTGCGCACGCCCTCGGCCATGCGGTGATGCCGCGCGAAGACATTCTCCAGCCCTTCGCCCAGCAGCAGGTCGATGGACGCACGCAGGCCCCGCAGCAGCGTCGTTGCCGGCGTATAGGGGAAATAGCCATCCTTGTTGGTGCGGATCATGTCATTGAAATCGAAGAAGCAGCGGTAGCTCTTCGCCGTCTTCGAAGCCTCCAGCGCCTTCTGGCTGGCGGCGACCAGGGCGAGGCCGGTGGGCATCATGAAGCCCTTCTGCGAGCCGGCCACCGCGAGGTCGACGCCCCACTCATCCATGCGGAACTCGATGCAGGCGATGGAGCTGACGCCGTCGACGAACAGCAGCGCCGGATGGCCGATCGCGTCCAGCACCTTGCGCACGCCCGCCACATCGCTGGTGACGCCGGTCGCGGTTTCATTGTGACAGACCAGCACCGCCTTGATCGCATGGCTCTTGTCGGCGGCGAGACGGTCGGCGAAACGCTCCACCGGCGCGCCCTCGCCCCACTCCACATCCTCCACCTCGACGTCAAGGCCGTGCCGCTGGCAGAGATCGATCCACAAATGGGAGAACTGGCCGAAGCGCGCCGCCAGCACCTTGTCGCCGGGCGACAGCGTGTTGGTGATCGCCGCTTCCCAGCCGCCGGTGCCGGAGGCCGGAAAGAGGAATACCTGGCCGTTGCGCGTCTTGAAGATCTTCTTCACATCCTGGAACAGGCCGAGGGTGAAGGCCGGAAAGTCCGGGGCGCGCTGGTCCTCCAGCGGCATATCCATGGCGAGGCGGACCTCGTCGGGCATGTTGGTCGGGCCGGGAATGAACAGCATGTTGCGTCCGGGCATCCTGCGTCTCCTGGTGTCTGCGAGGGAGAGAGGGAATCGAGATCAGAAACCGCGCTCAGGCGGCGTCGTAGTACTCGGCTTCCACGCGGCGCATGGCCGCGGTGAAATCCAGCGGCGGCACGGCGACCGCGATCGCCGGACGCACAACCGGCGCTTTGGGCGCGGGAGCCGTGACGACCGCGTTCTTCGCGGAAGCTTCGCCCGCCACATGGGTGCCGGCGGCCCAGCGGCCGGCGGAGGCGCGTTCGCCGAAATGATCGGGTTTGCTGGTCATGGCCTGAACCTCCTTGCAGCCGCCGCCCGTTCTTGCCGCGGGCTTTGCGGGGCATTTGCATCTATGAGCTTGACTATTGGATCATCTCTCATAGGCTATGTGAATTGCAGTAATTCTCATTGGATGCATAACATTTCCTGATGACCTCCCTCCGCTCCAAGCTGCCGCCGGTGAACAGCCTGGTCGTTTTCGAGGCGGCGGCGCGGCTGATGAATTTCACCCGCGCGGCGCAGGAATTGAGCGTCACCCAGGCGGCCGTGAGCCGGCAGATCCAGCTTTTGGAAGAGCATCTGGGCACCCAGTTGTTTCAGCGGCAGCCGCGGGCGCTGAAGCTCACTCTTCCCGGCATCCGCCTGCACAAGGCGGTGACCATGAGCCTGGAGCATATCGCCAACACCGTGGTCGACCTCCGCCGCATCGGGCCGCGGGCCGATATCACGGTCGCCACCAGCGTCACCTTCGCCTCCTACTGGCTGATGGCCCATATCGCCAAGTTCCGCGCCGCCCATTCGGATGTGGAACTGAAGGTGGTGGCCTCGGCGCCGGTGAGCGACCTGGCGGCGGCGGGCATCGATCTGGGGATCCGCTACGGCTCGGGCAAATGGCCCGGAGTCCAGGCGATTCATCTCATGGACAATGAGGTGTTCCCGGTCTGCTCGCCCGGCTATCTGGAGGGCCGCAAGCCGCCGCGAAAGCCCCAAGACCTCCTCGACGAATCGCTGCTGCATCTCGTGGAGTACGACCGCAACTGGGTCACCTGGCAGGCCTGGCTGCAGCAGTTCGATGTGCCGTGGAAGCCGACCAAGCGCGGCCTGGAGTTCGACAACTATCTCGTCCTGGTGCAGGCGGCGCTCGACGGCCAGGGCATTGCGCTCGGCGGCGGACGACTGGCCGAGGACTTCATCGCCAGGCGCACCCTGGTGCGGCCGATCTCCTCCACCTTGCGTTCCAGCCGCGGCTTCTATCTGCTGGTGCCGCAGGACGTGCCGCTGAGCCAGCCGGCCAAGCTGTTCAGGGACTGGATCGTCAGCGAGGCCAAGGGCAGCCGGAAGACAGCCTCGAAGTCGGTCGCATAAGGGTACAACGCCTGACATGAACACCAGCCCGACCCTGCCGGGTTTGCGCTATCTGCCGATTCGCGGCGCGCTCTATATGTTGGGTGCGGTCACCAGCCTGTCGGTCCTGGATGTCGCGGTGAAAATCCTGGTCGACGACCACGCCTATGCCGTCGCCCAGGTCGGGTTTCTCCGCTACGTCATCGGCGTCGTGATCGCCGTCGGCATCGCCTGGAAGGCCGGCGGATTGCAGACCCTGCGCACCAGCCGGCCGCTGGGCCACGGCCTGCGCGCCGTGCTCAATCTCGGCACCATGATCACTTTTTACTATGCGCTGAAACTGCTGCCCCTGGCGGATTGCTTCGCCGTCGCCTATGCGGCGCCGCTGTTCGTCACCGCCCTTTCGGTGCCGCTGCTGAAGGAGAAGGTCGGGCCGCGGCGCTGGGCCGCCGTGCTGATCGGTTTCGCCGGCGTGATGTTCATGCTGCAGCCCTCGGGCGCCGGCGTGAACGCGGGATCGCTGCTGGCGCTGAGCTCGGCCTTCCTCTATGCGCTGACGCTGATCACCTCGCGCCAGCTCAGCAGCACCGAGCGCAGCCACACGATTCTTTTCTATTATTCCTGCGTCGTCATTGTCGTGCTGGGCGCCTTCATGCCTTGGCAGTGGGAGACGCCGATGCCGGAGCATTGGGTCCTGTTCATCGTCTGCGGCGTCGCCGGCAGCTTCGGCCAGTTCTTCCTCAACCAGGCCTTCCGCTATGCCGAGGCCTCGCTGATCGCGCCGCTGGATTATACCGGCATGGTCTGGGCGATCCTCTTCGGCTACTGGGTCTGGGGCGATATACCGACCTGGATTGTGCTCGCCGGCGCTGCCGTGGTGATCTGCAGCACTCTCTATATCGTGCGGCGCGAAGCGCTGCTGCGGCGGCAGGGCGCGAGCCAATCGCCGAACCCGCCGCCGAGACCGCCCGAAGCCGCATGACCGAGCAGGTCGAATGCGTCGTCATCGGCGCCGGCGTGGTCGGGCTGGCTATCGCCCGGGCTCTGGCGCTGGCGGGGCGCGAAGTCATTGTGCTGGAGCGCCACGGCCTGATCGGCAGCGAGATCAGTTCGCGCAACAGCGAGGTTATTCATGCCGGCATCTACTACCCGACGGCCAGCCTGAAGGCGCGCCTCTGCGTCGCCGGGCGGCGGCGGCTCTACGCCTACTGCGCTGAGCATGGCATCGCGCATAAGCGCCTGGGCAAGCTGATCGTCGCATCATCGCCGGCGCAACTGCCGGCACTTATGGCGCTGAAGTTGAAGGCGGAAGCGAACGGCGTCACCGATTTGCGGGAGCTATCGGCAGCCGAAGCCAGCGCCCTGGAACCGGCAGTCCGCGTGGCCGGCGCGCTACTGTCGCCATCGAGCGGCATCGTCGACAGCCATGGCTACATGCTGAGCCTGCAGGGTGAATTGGAGGATCATGGCGGTGCTGTTGCCCTGAACAGCCCGGTCACCGGCGGCGAAATCCATGATGGCGGATTCATGGTCGAAGTAGGCGGCACCGATCCGCTCACCCTGCAATGCCGTCTGCTGATCAATGCCGGCGGCCTCGGCGCGCAAGCCATCGCATCCAGCCTGCGCGGTCTGGACCGGAAGTTCGTGCCGCCACGCTATCTCGCTAAGGGACACTACTTCACCCTGGCGGGCCGCTCGCCCTTCACCCATCTCGTCTATCCGATGCCGGAGGCGGCGGGATTGGGCGTCCACGTCACCCTCGACCTTAGCGGCCGCGCCAAATTTGGCCCGGATGTGGAATGGATCGAACGTATCAACTACGACGTCGACGCAACCAGGGCCGCGAGCTTCTACACCGCTATCCGCAGCTACTACCCCGCCCTCGCCGACGGCGCCCTCGAACCCGCCTACACCGGCATCCGCCCGAAGCTGCAGGCGCCCGGCGGACCGGCGGAGGATTTCGTCATCCAGGGTGCGGAGACGCACGGCGTGCAAGGGCTGGTTAGTTTGTTCGGCATTGAGTCGCCGGGGCTGACGAGTTCTCTGGCGATTGCCGACGAGGTGATGCGTCGGCTCGCATCATAACCCAGAGTGAAAGCCCCCTCCAATCACTCACCACATATTGTCATCGCCGCTTTCGCGGGGATGACAAAACTGGGTAGCTGCTAGAATTGCAATTGATCGTCTAGGGCCATTTCTTCACCACAACCGTCGCCCTGCTGCGCTCGGCCGCCTGCCGCACACGAAACTTCGCGATGCGGTCGATCAGTTTCACGGGTACCGGCTCAGAGAGGGGAAAGCGGATCGTGCCCTTGCTCACTTCGTACGCCGCAAGCTCACCCTTGAATGCATCGGCGAGGCCATCGGTTGCAGGATAGATCGAGTAGTGCCGCTTCCATGCGGCGAAATAGATGACGACACGGCCGTGCAGCTCATAAGCCGGGATCTTGTAGGAGATCACCTCCTCCGCACCTGGCATGGCCTTGCGGATGGTGCTGCGCACGCGCTTGAGTGCGGCACGCGCCGCCGCAGGCTGAGCGGCGATGTAATCGGTCACGGATTTGATGTCGTTCTTGGCCAATGTCTATCAACCTGACGATTACGAAAGATACCGCCGCTTGCGCGACGGCAGCGTCCAGTAGCGGCGCGGCTTTTCCGGCAAGGTGAAGTCGGCATCCGCGAGGAGTTCGAGAACCGCCGCATGATCCGGCGTCTTCAGCGGCACCAGGCCCCTGCCCGGACGCGCCAGCGATTCGATGGCGTCGATGAGAGAGTGCGTTCCGTTATGGGCCGCCGCGAGCTGATCCGCCGTCACCCCCAGATGCTCGGCCAGGAGATCGCCGCGGATGCTGCGGATGGCCTGCTGCAATCGCTCCCGGTCCGGCGCTTGCGGATGCGCTTCGATCGCCAGGTCGCACTCCGTATCGAAGCTCATGGAACGGTTGTTGAGATTGCTGGAACCGATGCGCAGCAGCCGGTCGTCGACGATCATGATCTTGGCATGGACATAGATCGGCTCTCCCGCTTCGGTGACCGGCACATAGATGCGGAAACGATCATAGTGGTCCGCCGCGCGGATCACGTCGAGGAGGCGCAAGCGGGCGGAACCCATGGCCGCCTCCTCCAGCCAGCCATCGGCCGACTCCGGGTTCACCACCACGATCTCGGGCCCGTCGGCTTCCTGCAATCGGGCGGCGATGGCTTCGGCGATCCGGCGTGAGGCCAGGTATTGGCTTTCGAGATAGATCGTCCGCCGCGCCGCGCCGATACCCGCGAGATAGAGCGCCTCGATCTCGCGAACCTCCGCTTCCCCGCCATAGGCGGGCGCCGTACGCGCGATGGCGACGTCGACGTCGGTCAGAGTGACCGGCAGGTTCTCCGGCCAGGAGTTCGCTCCCGGCGGCGGCACGGGCAGCCGCTTGCCGGTCGTCCGGAACCAGCGGTCGCGGGCAAACTCGCCCAGAGCCCGGGCAGCCGCGCCATCGACCGCGGTCGTGGCATCATGCCAGGCGCCGTAGGGCTGACCGCCCGGCAACCGGCGGTGGCGATCATCAGGCTCATGGGCGCGTGTGTCCCAACGCGCGCCGGTGATATCGATGCCGCCGCAGAAGGCGATCGCGTCATCTATCACGACGATCTTCTGATGATGGGAGGCCCCCGTCGGATGGTGCCCGTCAGGCTGAAAGTGCACCCGGCGGTGGAATATCCATTTCAGGATGAAGAACGCTGTCGTGCCGCGCACCAGGGTGCGCACCAGGCCGAGCCGCCAGGGCAGGATGTAGACCTGCAGACCCGGCCGCCGCCTGACGATCCAATTGATCAGCCTGCCGAGCCGGTTTGGCCCTGGCAGGCGGACGCCGGCCGGCTCCAGCTGCACGCGGGTGTCGAAATCCCAGCCGATGAGATAGATGGAATGGCGCGCCTGCAGCATCGCCGCCTTGAGCACGGCAAAGTAATCCGCCGCATCGACAATCTGGGCAAAGCGCCCCGCCCGCTCGATGCGCCAGCAGGTGTCGCCGGGCCGGAGCAGCGGCATCGGCGGGTCCCCGGTTACCGCGGCGGCTTCCAAGGTCGGGGCGTCAATGGTCTCCGGCATTGTTCCGGCAGCGAATTCCATAGAATCACACTTTGTCTGGCACGCCACAGCTCCGGCCAACGTTCAAGAACAAGCCAATGCCCGTAGAAACACACAAAGAAGAGTTTTGCTCCCGCAAAACTTGAAGTTATCACGGCGATCTCAGAGCGCGGAACAATGGGGCAAGACAGACCAGGTGCCGCATGTCATCCATAGCCGATTTCACGGCTGATTGTATGACGGTGGACATCGGGAATACTTGATATTAAGAACATAGTCCTGTATCATGCTCGCTGAGTTTTCGATGTTGCACATTGTGTATCTGAGCAACCTCCGCTCGCGCCGCCGGGGTAGCGGGGCAAAGGCCGTGCCGGCACGGTTGGGCGTGTCGTCTGGCGGCAGCCATCGATAGGACCGCGATTGCATTGAGGGTTGTTTTGCGAGAATTCACGTTCGCGCAAACTTCTCTCCGGCCGCTCAAGCGCTTGCGCGGTGCGGGGCTTGAAAACAACCCTCGGACGCACGGCGGGAGCGGCCGCGGATGGGCGGGCCTACGGATCTCCCGGCACGCCATATGCCGGCGCGGCCGCCGGGTTCAGCGCCCGCGTGACATAGTCCGCCATCTGCGGCTGGAAGCGGTCCCAGATGCGGCGCAGGGTGCTGACCGGGCTCTGCTCGTCCCAGTCGACGCGCAGATCCACCAGCGGCCAGGGCTGGTCATGCACCACCAGCAGGCCGGCCGAACGCACCGAGCCCATCTCGCCGCCGGCCGCGACGCCGGCCTCCAGCGACATCATCAGCCGCTCGGCCAGATGCATCTCCGGATGCTTTGAGAAGGTGCGGGCCATCGCCGTGGGCACGTCCTGATTGCTCAGCAGGTTGCCGGCGGCGATGCAATCCTGCCCGGGCGCGATGGCATTGATGCCCAGGATCCTCGCGCCGGCATGGGAGGCCGTGTTGCCCTTGCCGTCGATCATCGTCACCTGCCGGTATTCCGGATGGGGCGCCTGGGCCATGGTCTTGCGCAGCGCTTCTTCCGCGGCGGCGCCCTTGGCCATCAGATCCAGGCCCCGCGGCCCGAGCCGGGGATCGGTGATGTTCTGCGTCGCCACCGCGCCCGCACCGGCCCGCGCCCAGGGGCAGCGGCTGGCGACGGCGATGCTGGAGGTGGTGATGGCGACGCCGAACATGCCCGTGCGGCCGCAGCGGCCGATTACCGAAAATGTCATGCGGGACTCCCCTGACGGACTCTTTTAGAGCCAATGATCAGAATTGTTTAGCGCTGTTTGCCGCCGATGTCATCGCCGGGGCGCGGGCCGCGATCAGCCGCCGGCGGATTTCTGCCCCTGGGTGGCGAAGAACGAGGCAACCTTCGCCTGGGCCGGCAGTTCGACCACCGCATCCATCAGCCGGGCCTGGCGGGATTTCTGGCCACGCACCACCTTGCCCTCGTTGGGATTGGGGAGCGGATTGGCCGCCAGGGGGAAGGCATCGGCGGCGCTGTAGACGCAGATATAGAGGCCACGATTGATTTTCGACCGGTTGGCGTCAGAGCCGTGGACCAGCCGCGTATGCATGAGGCAGACGCTGCCCGCCTTGCCGGTCACCGGGATCTCCTGAGCCTTGAGCCGCGCGGTGGTCTTCGCATCAATGGAGCCGACGAACACATCCTTCTCGAACAGGCTGTAGAGCGGCCCGCGATGGGAGCCCGGCACCACCGTGAGGCAGCCATTCTCCAGCGTCATGTCGTCGAGCATCAGCAGCGCCGTGACGATGTCGTCGTTGGTGTGGGGCGTGTAGGGGAAATCCTGGTGATAGCCGACCTCGGTGTTGCTGCCCGGCAGCTTCACATTGATCTTGCAGTGATGGAATTTGACGTTCGGGCCGATGAGATCGCCGACCATGTCGACGATGGCGGAATTCTCCATCACGTCGCGGTAGGCAGACGAGATGTCAGAGGGGTTGTTGACGCGGCGGAGCGCCGGCCGCTCGGCGGTATGCTCCGCACCCATGTCGAAGCGGGGCCGGCCGTCGACGGTAGGCGCGCCGAAGGGCTTGGTCTCCGCCCGGCTTGCATCGACCCAGCCCGCCAGCTCGCGGCGCAGGGCGGCAAGCTGATCGGGGGTGACGGCGTTTTCGATCGTGGCATAGCCGTCGCGCCAGAACTGCTCGATCTGCTCCTGGCTCAGACATGTCGCGGTTTTCTCAGCGGCGGCCACGGCGCTTTCCCTGGGGCATGTTCTCGGACCATTCCGGCCCGGTCACCTTGCGCCGCCCCTCCTCGCCCGCAGGTATGGCGGCTTCAACGTCAATCTCCATCACCCATTCCGGCCGCGCAAGACCCTGCACGATCAGGCCGGTGGAACAGGGATAGACGCCCTTCAGCCACTTGCCGACCTCCCGATACACCGCCTCGCGGTAGGCCCGGTCGGTGATGTAGATCGTGACCTTGCAGACATGCTCCAACCGGCTGCCGGCCTCTTCCAGGAGTTGCTTCACATTGCGCATCGCCTGCTCCGTCTGCTTGCGGGGATCGCCGACGCCCACCATGTTGCCCTTGAGGTCCTGCCCCACCTGCCCGCGCAGGAAGATGTGATTGCCCGCGCGCACGGCCATGCAG
Source organism: Dongiaceae bacterium (assembly GCA_046154965.1). Lineage (GTDB taxonomy): Bacteria > Pseudomonadota > Alphaproteobacteria > Dongiales > Dongiaceae > DATKFM01. Next base: position 30,808 of record JBJXDY010000015.1, read on the forward strand.
AGGTCGTTGTCCAGCTTCTGCTCGGGATAGGTGATCTTCGTATTGAATTTGCGCAGTCTGATGTGAGCCATCGCTTCCCCGCCTGCTTCTACGCGCGCTTGGCCGTCTGCATGACGCGATCCGACAGGCCCGCCGACTTCTTGACGAAGTTCAGCGGCTCCTTCCAGTCGAAATTCATGTAAACCGCGTTGAGATGGGCGAAAGGCGGCGCCTGGGCGAACAGCTCGAAGGTGATGCGATGGCCGGCGTAATCCGAATTCATCAGATCCCTGGCGAAGGCCAGCAGCTTGCGGCGGTCCTCGGCCACCCAGTTCTCGTTCACGCTGTAATACTTCTCCAGCAGCCCTTTGGTCTCCGGATGCTCGAACGCCGCCACGTCGGGCGTGACGCAAATCTGGCCGCCGCAGAGCTCGCGCGCCAGATGCACCATGGCCGGCAGCCGCGTGCAGGCCTGCACACGGCCGGTGTAAAGCAGCGACTGGTTGGGCATCAGCAGGCCGGCCGGGCTCTTCTGCGCCGTGGCGATCGCCGCCGTGAGATGGGCGTTGATGGTCTCGCGGTAGACGGCCAGCTCCGCCAGCTTCTCGCGCACCGCCTGCTGCTGATCGAGGCCGGTCTGCCGCGCGTTGAACAAGGCCGCGCCGATCAGCATGTCGGCGATCTTCTGGATGCGCTGCACGAAGGCGAAGGCGCTGTAACGATGCAGCGTGCCGCGGATGAAGCTGGCGGCGCGGGTGTGACGGTAGAATAGCACATTCTCCCAGGGCACCAGCACATCGTCGAACACCACGAGGGTGTCCACCTCGTCGAAGCGGCTGGAGAGCGGGTAGTCGCGGGCGGGCGCGCGGCCGGCGAAACCGGTGCGGCAGATATGCTTCACGCCGGGCGCGCTCATGTCGCAGATGAAGCCCAGCGCGTAATCCGACAGTTTGTCGTCGCCCCAATTGGCGATGGTCGGCTTGACGAAGGCCTGGTTGGCGTAGGCGGCGGCGGTTTCGTACTTGGCGCCGCGAACGATGATGCCCTTGTCGGTCTCCTTCACCAGATGCAGCAGCATGTCCGGGTCCTGATCCTGCGGCCGCTTCGAACGGTCGCCCTTCGGATCTGTGTTGGCCGAGACATGGAAGGTGTCGGACCGCAGCGCGCGGAAGATGTGGTTTTCGATGTTCTGGGAGAACTGGGGATCGACCTCGTCCAGCACGTCGCGGCCGTCATAGAGCGACCACATTTCGCCAATGGTTTCGTCGCCGACGCGGATCACCACGCCGCCGATATCGTCCATGACTGCGTCGACGGCGCTTCGCTTCGTCTGCCAGTCTTCCTGGGTATGGGGCAGCTTGTAGCCGATGCAGCAGGGCTCGTTGCTGTCCTTGTCGACATAGGACATGAGGTCCTTGGTCTTGGCCTCGTGCGCCATGTCGTAGATGCGCGCCCGCACATCGACGATCGGCTTGAAGGCGGGATGGACCGTGACGTCCTTCACTTTCTCGCCGTTGATCCAGACCTGCCGACCGTCGCGCAGCGTCTGCCGGTACTGGTCGCCCGTCCTGATCATTCTCGCTGTCCCCGCTTTGGAACGATTCTTGTCTGGGCCATATTGACGCAGGGCGCAGAAAAGGAAAAATATAATTCGGCGAGGAACTTGATCGGAAAAACCGATGCAATACACCCTGAAACAGCTCCGGTATTTCTCGGCGGCCGCCGAAGAAGGCAGCGTCACCGCCGCGGCCAAGGCGATCCGGGTGTCGCAGCCCTCGATCTCCGAGGCCATCGCCCATCTGGAAGAGGCCTTCGACCTGCAGCTCTTTGTCCGCCACCACGCCCGGGGCCTGGCGCTGACGCCGGCCGGGCAGCGGCTGCTGGTGGAGGCGCGCAGCCTGCTGGCCCATGCCGGCGATCTCAGCCAGAGCGTCGGCGGCCTGGCCGACAAGCTGGCCGGCCAACTGGAGGTGGGCTGCTTCATCACCTTTGCGCCCATGCTGATGCCGGCGCTGCTCGGCGCCTTCGCCGTTCGCTTCCCGGACATTCGCGTCCGGCTCCATGAGGACCATACGGCGGCGCTGTTGGACGGGCTGCGCGGCGGCCGCTTCGATCTCGCGCTCACCTACGACCTCAATCTGGGACCCGACATCGCCTTCGAGCCGCTGGCGGAGGTGCCGCTCCATGTCGTGCTGCCGGCCAAGCATCGCCTGGCGCGGCGGGCCACCGTGTCACTGAAGGATCTGGCCGACGAGCCGCTGGTGCTGCTCGGCTATCCCCAGAGCCGCGACTATTTCCTGTCGATCTTCTACGGCCTGGGATTGCGGCCGCGGGTCGCCCATGAGACGCCGTCCTTCGAGATGGTGCGCGGCCTGGTGGCCAACGGCCGCGGCTATGCGGTCATGCATTCGCGGCCGCTGAGCGAGCAGGCCCTTGATGGCATGCGGCTGGTCTACCGCCCGGTGACCGAGAAGATCCGCCCGACCCGCCTCGGCATCGCCCGCCGCCGCGACGTTCGTCCCCGGCGCATGGCGACGGCGTTCGCCGGATTCTGCAAGGAGTATCTGATCGCGGGGAGTCCGATGACGCTGAAACCGCGGCGCTGAGAGCGGAACTCTGCGGCCTTGAATGGCGATGGACCCGCAAGACGCAGTGTTCCGTTTGGTCAGTACCAAGAAGCAGTTGGACGGCAGCAAAGAAGCGAGGCTGCCATGGTCAAGCCAATCGGCACACGCGCCATCGAAGATGAATCCGGCACAAGCTGGAAGGCGCGGTGTGCGTATCTCGGCCATACGGCTATCGCCCGCGCCGGCACCCCGGCGCGGGCCATCTGCCTTCCGACCTCTGAGTTCTGCTACCCGCCGATCTCGCCGCCATCCTCGCGGGTGATGACGACCACGGCGGGCCGCGCCGGCATGCCGTCCTTGAAATCCGGCCAGCGGGTGGTGAGCTTCTCGATGGTCTCGGAATCCTCCGCCGGATGCTGGACCGCGAGGAACAGGGTCTTGCCGTCGGGCGTGAACATCGGGCCGCTCACCTCCGCGCCGAAGGGGGCTGCGAACAGCGCCCTGGGCAACCCGCGCAGCGGTCCGCTGGTCTCCACCGCGAACAGGCCGTCGGCGATCTCGAAGTCATTCTGCCCGTCGGTCGCCACCCAAAGTCGCCCCTTGTGGTCGAAGGCGATGTTGTCCGGCGTCACGAACCAGCCGTCGGCGCTGGTCTCGGCGGGGAAGGTGGCGCCGTGCTCCTTCTTCGATGGGTCGCCGCACAGCACCAGGATGTCCCATTTGAAGCTGTCGGCGGCGTGGTCTGCATCCTTGCCCTCGCCGGGCGGGATCAGTTCGACGATCTGGCCCCAGTGGTTCTCGGCCCGCGAATTGACCGGGTTGAGGCCGTCGGCCTTGCGTTTCTTGTTCTTGGTCATCACTGCATAGACGCGGCCGGTCACCGGGTTGACCTCGAAATCCTCCGGCCGGTCCATCGGCGTGGCGCCGAGCTTGTCCGCCGCCTGGCGCGTCTTGATCAGCACCTCGCCCTGGTCGGCGAAGCCGTTCTCGGACGTCAGGCCGTTTTGCCCGTGCACCAGCGGCAGCCAAGTGAGCGTGCCGTCGGCGTCGAAGCGCGCCGCCGCAAGCACGCCCTTGTCCAAGAGGTCGCGGTTGGCGGTGCGGTCGTTCGGATCGTAGGTGCCGTCCGACACGAAGCGGTAGAGATACTCGAAATAATCGTCATCGCCGCGATAGACGACGACGCGGCCGTCCTTGTTGAGGGTCGTGTTGGCGCCCTCGCAGCCGCCGCGGCCGAGCGCGGTGCGCTTCACCGGCACCCAGCTCGGGTCATAGGGGTCGACCTCGACCGCCCATTGCCAGCGATTGAGCTCGTTCGGCTCCTTCTCCACGTTGAAGCGGTCGTGGTGGCGGGCGGCGCCGTAGTAATCCTCGTTCCACATGCCGCTGCGGTTCAGGTGCTCGGTGATCGCCGTCTTCTCCGCCTCGCCGCCGAAGAAGGAATAGGCCCATTCCTCGCTGGAAAGGGCGGTGCCCCAGGGCGTGCGGCCGCCGCTGCAATTCATGGCGGTTCCGATCACGCTGGTGCCGGTCGCATCGGCGGAGGTCTTCATCAGCGCGTGGCCCGCCGCCGGGCCGGTGATGGTCATCGGCGTCAGGGCGCTGATGCGGCGCCCGTATTGCGAGCCCTCGACCACGCGCCACTGGCCGTCCTTCTTCTCGATCTCGATGACCGAATGGCCGACCGAGGCCAGGGAAACGTCGGCGTGCTCCTTCGAGATGGTCTTGCCCACTTCGGCATCCGCGGCGACATAGCCGGGGAACATCACATGCGGGTTGGGATATTCGTGATGGATGAACAGCAGCCCGTGGTCGGAATTGTCGGAGCCGATGGGCAGCGGGAAATAGGCGATGTAGTCGCAATTGTAGCCGAACTGCTTGCTCTGCGATTCCACGCTCTGCTGCGTTGGGTCGAAGTCCGGCGCGTCGGCCGCCACCTTGTCGCCCCAGCGGATCAGGATATCCGCCTTGTAGCCCGGCGCCACATGGTGCGTCTGGTCGTAGATTCGCTTCAATTCGTCGAAGGAGAAGCTTGCCCCAGTGCTCCCGGCATGCGCCTGCTTCTCGAACACCGAGCCGACAAAGCCGGCGCCGATGGCGAGCGAGGCGGCGGTGGCGCCGCCCTTCAGGACGGCGCGGCGCGACACCCGCTCGGCCAGCACGTCGCGGAACGGCGTGGCGGAAGAATTCGGGGTCGTCGGTTTCGCACGGCTGTTGCCGGATTCGGGCTTATGCATGGTTCGCCTCCCTCGCAGATACTGCGGATGTTTATGTGGCGTCCTTCAAGGGTACGTTATGTCTGTATCAGAATTGCTGCAAGTGCGTTACGGCGGGCGGGCAGCCGTCAAGGCGGTATCATCCCGTTAAGGCCGGAAGCTCCATCCTGACCCGACATCCGCCGGATGACCGGCCCCTCGGGCCAGGATTGACGACAGGAAGCGGCTTGGGCAACGGCGTTGCCGGCTTGTGCAAGCAATACCTCTTCTCGGGGAGCCAGATGACGCTGCAACCGCGGCGGTGATGCACGCGCCTCGTGTAGGGGCGGCCGGCGGTCGCCCAGATGCAGCGTGCGTTGCCGTAAAGGCGGCCGCGCAGGCAGATCGCGAAACGATCTTGCCGAAATAGTTCCTACAAGATCGGTTGCTTGTTGAACCACGGCCTCGCTGTCTCCAGCTGCACCGCCAGCTTCAGCAGCGTCGCTTCGTCGCCGAACTTCGCCGCGAAATGCACGCCGATCGGCAAACCCGCCTTCGACCAATGGAGCGGCACCGACATCGCCGGCTGCCCGCTGATGTTGAATAGCGAGGTGAAGGGCGAATAGCGGATCGTGCCCGCCGGCCCAAGACGGTAATCGAGAAAATCCGGATTGTTCATGGCGAAGCGGCCGACAACCGCCGGCGGCTCGGCCAGCGTGGCATTCAGCAGCACGTCGTATTTCTGCATGAACCGCTCGAAGAGGCGGCCGGTCGCATGCACCAGATTGATCGCCGCGAGATAGGCCGTGCCGCTGACCGACGGCGCGATCTCGCAGGCATTGAGGATCGCCGGCTCCAGATCGTCCTTGCCCGGCTTGCGGCCCAAAGTCTGGGCGCGCAGCTGCACCGACAGCGCCGTGCCGCAGAGCACCACGTTGGTCCAGGCCCGCACCACTTTGTCGAAATCGAAGCTGGGCTTGTCTTCGACGATCTCATGCCCCAGCTCGGCGCAGAGCTTTGCTGCGCTATCCACCGCCTCGGCGCAGTCGGCGTGGATCGGCTCGCCGTCATAGCGCGTGCGGCAGACGGCGATGCGCAGGCGCCGCGGCGGCGTCTTGATCTCCTCTATGTAAGGACGCGCCACCGGCGGCGCCCAATAGGGCGCGCCTACATCGGCGCCATGGCAGGCATCAAGCGCCGCCGCGGTATCGCGCACGCTGCGCGACAGCAGGCCGTCGATGGCCATGCCGCCCCAGCCCTCGCCGGAAGCGGGGCCGTCGGGCAGGCGCGCCCGCGTCGGCTTCAGGCCGAACAGGCCGCAGCTCGATGCGGGGATGCGCACGGAGCCGCCGCCATCGCTGCCATGGGCCAACGGCACGATGCCCGCCGCCACCGCAGCACCGCTGCCGCCGCTCGAACCGCCGGACGTGTGATTCAGATTCCAGGGATTGCGCGTCGGGCCGCCATAAACGACAGCCTCGGTAGCCGGACTGACGCCGAGTTCCGGCGAGGTTGTGCGCGCGAACGACACCAGCCCCGCGTTCTTCAGCCGCAGATAGATCTCGGAGTCGAATGTCCATTGATAGTTCGCATAGAGCCGCGAGCCCATATGGGTCGGATAACCGATCGCCTCGCAGCCGAGATCCTTGAGCAGGAACGGCACGCCGCTAAAAGGCCCTTGGGGCAACCCGTCCCGGATCAGCTGCCGCGCCTTGTCAGGCACCGCGTGCACCACCGCATTGAGTTTCGGATTGAGCCGTTCGGTGCGCGCCAGCGCCTCGTCCAGCAACTCTTCCGGCTTCACCTCCTTGCGCCGGACCAGATCGGCCAGGCCCAACGCATCATGTGACCCGTACTCGGCGATTTTTCCCACGGTGCGTGCCCTCAACTTGATTGCCGCGATGTGACCACGAACGACAGGCCGGCCACGTCTTGTCAATGGCCGGCCCGCCCGTGGCCGGCTGCGCGCTCTTCCGGCGCTTCTGCCCCGGCGGCGCGCGCACGCTCTTGATTGAGAGGGGCGGCGGCATCCTTGCCGGCGCCAGCAAAGGCAACAGCGCCATATTCCATACCGGCTTTGACGCGCTGTCAGGCAGCCTGGAACTGGCCTGCATTCGCGCCGACTATGAGGAATATCTGGCGATCCGCGAATCGCTGAACCTCCCGCTGCTGCATACCGGCGGCCTGCTGGTGGCCGGGAATGAAGAGGAACAGGGCGAAGCTGCCCGCCATCACCGAGCAGGCGCGGGGCAATGGCGTTACCGATGCTGATCTGATCGATGGCGCGGAACTGCACCGCCGGGAGCCGTCTTCGTGCCCGCCTTGTCCGGCCTGGCCGCGCTCCATTGGGACCGCAGCGCCGCTGGCATGTGGCTCGGCCTCGGCCTCGACAGCACGAAAGCCGACATGATGCAGGCCATGCTCGAGGGCATCGCGCTGCTCGCCGCCGCAGTTATCGACAGCATGCACAAGGCAACGCCGCTGGACGGCGCGATCTCCATCGATGGCGGCCTCAGCAACAACGGCTATTTCCGCCGTTTCCCGGCCCGCGCGCTGGGCCGTCCCGTCGCCGTGTCCGGCAGCGCGGACCTCACCGCTCTCGGCGCCGCCCGGCTCGCGATGATCGGCGCCGGGCTTTGCGGTATCGACTCGCCGCCCGCCGCGCCAGCCGAAAAATGCCGGGAATCGGGCGCGGAGCCGCTACCCGAGCGCATTCGCGAACGCTTCCGCAGTGCAGTGGAACGTTCCGGAAACCGGCGGTAGATATCAGAAAAACATGAGAATTCGCTGTCTGACTCCATCTCGCAAGAGCGAATGAGCCAATGGCGGCGGGTCCCCCGGGGAACGGGGCCTTTGCCAGACCCTTTGACCCCTCTATCATTAGCCGCACTATAACGACTCAGGTCACAATAATAGGGGGGCTAGAAGCCATGAGCGATCAAAAGACTCCTGTCTCATACGAAGGCGTCAGTTACGAGACTGTCGGCAAGGAATACTTCGAGAAGCGCACGCTGCGGCGTTACGCCGGCGTCGGGTCGCTCTGGGCCCTTGGCGTCGGCGCCGTGATCTCCGGCCATTTCTCCGGCTGGAATTTCGGCCTCGCACCCGGAGGGTTCGGCGGCTTCCTCGTCGCCGCCGTTCTCATCGGTTTGATGTATGTATGTATGTGCTATTGCCTTGCCGAAATGTCTCCGGCGCTACCGCATACCGGCGCCGCCTACTCATTCGCACGTAGTGCCCTCGGTCCATGGGGCGGGTTCATCACCGGTCTGGCCGAAAACATCGAGTATGTCGTAACGCCCGGGGTTATCACGTTTTTTATCGGGGCGTATCTCGGCGGCATATTCGAAACAGGACCGGGATTCCAACCTGTATGGTGGCTCCTGGCCTACGGCGTGTTCCTGGCAATGAACCTGCTGGGTGTCGAGCTATCGTTCCGCGTTTCCGTGATCGTCACACTGCTGGCATTGCTCGTCCTCGCCATCTTCTGGATCAGCGCCGTGCCGCATTTCGATCTCAGCCGCTGGGCCCTCAATATCGGCGTCGATCCTGTGACCGGTGAGAGGGTTGAATTGCCGGAAGGCGGCGGCCCGTGGTTCCCGTTTGGACTTACCGGGATTCTATTTGCGATGCCGTTCGCCGTCTGGCTGTTCCTTGCTATCGAGCAGCTTCCGCTTGCTGCGGAAGAAAGCCATGATCCCAAGAAGGACATGCCGCGCGGCCTCTTGCTGGGCATTCTCACGCTCTGCATCTCCGCCACGCTCATCACCTTCCTCAATTCGGGCATTGGCGTCACCAACGGCACGAACTCCGGCGCGTTCTATCTTGGCGGCTCCGGAGAACCGCTTTTGGATGGCTTCCGCGCCATTTATGGCGGTGCCGCGGCCAAGGTGCTGGCTCTGCTGGCGGTGATCGGCTTGATCGCCAGCCTGCACACGATCATCTATGCGTATGGCCGGCAGATCTACTCGCTGTCGCGAGCCGGCTACTTTCCCCGGGCGCTGTCGCTCACCCATGGGACGCACAAGGTGCCGCATGTGGCGCTGCTCGTGGGCGGAGCCGTCGGATTCCTGCTTCTTGTCGCCGTGTACCTGATCAGAGGCGAGGACGCGGGTGCCGTGATCGGCGGGACGTTGCTGAACATGGCCGTGTTCGGCGCCATGATCTCCTATGCGATGCAGGGACTTTCCTTCATCGTATTGCGCATCAAGCTGCCGCACATCCACCGCCCCTACCGCAGCCCGCTGGGTATTCCGGGCGGCGTGATCACGATGGTCATCGCCATCGTTACCTTGATCATGCAGCTGCAGGATCCGGTGTATCGCTACGGCGTGTATGCCGCGGCGGCCTGGTACGTCATCGGCATCATCTACTTCGCGCTGGTCGGCCGGCATAAGCTGGTCTATTCGCCGGAGGAAGAGTTTGCCGTAAAGGAACGCCAGAAAGCCATGGGTCACGCTTAACTTCGGACCTGGTACGGAAAGGACGCGGTCGCCTGAGGGCGGCCGCGCTCTTTTTCGGGCATTGCGCTATTCTCTACTTTGCAGCCGGCGCTTCGCGTCGGCTGAAGAAATACGGATAAGACAGGACAGAAATCATGCCCGCCACACTGACCGCCGACAGCCTCAAGAAACTCATCAAATCCGGCGAGATCGACACGGTCCTCGTCTGCATGGTCGACATGCAGGGCCGGCTGATGGGCAAGCGCTATACCGGGCATTTCTTCCTGGAGAGCGGCATCAACGAGGCCCACACCTGCGACTATCTGCTGGCCATCGACATGGAGATCGAGCCGGTGCCCGGCTACAAGGCGTCGTCCTGGGAGCGGGGCTACGGCGACTTCACGCTGAAGCCCGACCTGTCGACGCTGCGCCGCGTGCCCTGGCTGCCGGGCACGGCCATGGTGATCTGCGACGTGGTCGACCACCACGGCGAGGAGGTGCGCCATTCGCCGCGGCAGATCCTGAAGCGGCAGGTGGCGCGGGCGAAGAAGCTGGGCTTCGACGTGATGATGGCGGCGGAGCTGGAGCTGTTCGTGTTCGACGAGTCCTACGAGGCGCTGCGGGCCAAGGACTACAAGAACATGAAGCATGCCGGCTGGTACATCGAGGATTACGTCATCCTGCAGACCACCAAGGAAGAACCGCTGATCCGCGCCATCCGCAATCACATGGATGCCGCCGGCGTGCCGGTGGAATGCTCCAAGGGCGAATGGGGGCCGGGCCAGGAGGAGATCAACCTCAAATATGCCGAGGCGGTGGAGATGGCCGACCGCATCGCCATCTACAAGAACGGCGCCAAGGAGATCGCGCACCTGCAGGGCAAGGCCGTGTCGTTCATGGCCAAGATCGATCACAGCCTGGCGGGCAACAGCTTCCATCTCCATTCTTCGCTATGGGGTGCGAAGTCGAAGAAGCCGCTGTTCTATGACAAGGCGGCGCCGAACCATATGTCTGAACTGTTCTGCCACTATCTCGCCGGACAGCTCGCCGGCCTGCGGGAGTCCGCTTACTTCTTCGCGCCGTTCGTGAACTCCTATAAGCGCTTCTCCGCCGGCACCTTTGCGCCCACCAAGGCGGTCTGGTCGTTCGACAACCGCACCGCCGGCTTCCGCATCCTGGGCGAAGGCGGCGGCATGCGCTCGGAATGCCGGGTGCCCGGCGCCGACGTGAATCCCTATCTCGCCTTCGCCGCGGCGCTGGCCTGCGGCCTGCACGGCATCGAGAACAAGCTGAAGCTGGAGCCGGCCTTCAAGGGCAACGCCTACGAGGGCAAGAACATCCGCGAGGTGCCGAAATCCCTGCGCGACGCGCTGGCGTTGCTGGACAAATCGAAGATCCTGCGCGGCGCCTTCGGCGACGACGTCATCGACCACTACCTCCATGCCGGCGAATGGGAGCAGCAGGAATTCGACCGCCGCGTCACGGATTACGAACGCATCCGCATGTTCGAGCGGGGGTGATCAATCGAGGCTCCCCTCTCCCGAAACGGGAGAGGGGGCAGGGGGTGAGGGCCGCTTTGCTTCAAGATTTTCCAGAATGCGCCGGCAGACATTTTCAACATCGTTCACTACATCCAAATAGCTGATTCGCAGAACTTGATACCCTCTGGCCAGGAGATCAGCGTCGCGCTGTCTGTCCTCGGCAGCGCGATGCCTGTGTTGGCTGCCGTCGACTTCGACAATGAGCAGGCACTCCATACAGACGAAATCGACGACGTAGCGATCGATCGGCCGCTGGCGCCTGAACTTATGGCCCGCCAATTTCCGATTGCGCAGTTGATCCCACAGCAATCCTTCTGCAAGACTGGATGTCCTGCGGAGGCTTCTTGCGCGTTTTGCTGAATGCATGAATTGCCCCAACGAAGTTATCCTCACCCCCTGCCCCCTCTCCCGTTTCGGGAGAGGGGATATGCTGCAACATTGAATGAAAATTACGGCCAGAGATTGGAGTGTTGACCCATGACCTTCGCCAACAAGACCGCGATCGTCACCGGCGCCGGCGGCGGCATGGGTCTCAATATCGCCAGGGATCTCCTGGCCGCGGGCGCCCATGTGACGATGATCGATTTGAAGCCGGAGCCGCCGGCCGATCTGCCCGATGGACGCGCCCGTTATCTGATCGGCGACGTGACCGAGGATACCTTCGTCTTCAAGGCGGTCGCCCAGGCATTCCAGGAAACCGGCCGGCTCGACTACCTGGTCAATGCCGCCGGCGTGCTCTGGTTCGGCCGCGACAAGTCGCTGGTGGAGATCGATCTCGACCTCTGGGACAAGATTCTGGCCATCGACCTCAAGTCCATGGTCATCACCGCGCGCCACGCCGTGCCCTTCATGCAGAAGACCGGCGGCGGCGCCATGGTGCATATCTCGTCGATTCAATGCCTGCGCGGCGACGACAAGCCGCAGGATGCCTATCAGGCGGCCAAGGCCGGCATGCTCGCGCTGTCGAAATCCCTGGCGATCCAGTTTGCGGCCGACAGGATCCGCTCCAACTGCATCCTCCCCGGTCCGGTCGAATCGCCGATGCAGGCCCGCTGGCGGGAGAATCCGGCTCAGAGGAATGCCGTCGCCGGCGCCGTTCCGCTGGGCCGTGTTGGCACCACGCAGGACATGACCGACGCCGCGCTATTCCTGCTATCGGACAAGGCCAGCTACATCACCGGCACGGACCTTATCGTCGATGGCGGCCTGACAGCGCGGCCGTAAGGGCCGGGCGCAAAGCTGCCGTTTTTCAATCAAACTGCCGACATTTTTGAAATCTAAGACTTGCGCCGAAGTCGTCCTGTTCGATCCGGTGAGCGTATTCACTTTGAGGCATCCTTACCGCCCCGATTTTCCCTTGCGCGGCACCCCGCTCATCATAAAGTAGTATTATCATATTGCTGTGCAACCTATAAGGGCATAAAGTGGCGGCATAGCCAACATCGATTTGGTTCTGTATTTGTTCTTGATATTACGCTAAAATAGTCTTATTATTACGCATATCACATTATAGAGGATGCGTGCCATGCGCCAATTGCCAAAGTTTGGACGAGACCTTACCGATGCGCAGCACCGCATCGCAAGGATTCTGGCTCGCGAGGCATCTGGAAGGGCAAAAGCCGCGACTGGCGCGAGGGACGCGGACGGCATCTACGCAGCTTCGGGAAATTCTGTCCCGCGCCGGAGCGTCGGCGACATTCCTGCTCAAGACAAGGCGCAGGACCTTGTGCCTCCGGATACCGAGATTGCCGGTGGAGACGCAATCCCACACGGCGCACGCTTTGGGTATCAACTGCCGCTCGCCATGGGTTCCTACGACACGACCGTTACAGTCGTGAATGTTGACCCCATCACAGATCAACCGCAGTCCTCTCTTCCTCTCGATATTCTCGTTGAAATGAGAGTCCCCGGAGCGCTGCTTGCAAGAGTCGCATTCAGTGAGCCTCTCGCCTTTGGGAAAGAATCAACCAAGTCGACGCGTCTGGTGATTCCGAGCGGTAGCGCCGGCGGCACCCTTGTCACGGTCGGCGGCATCAATCGCAGCGGTTATGCCGTTCGAATTGGCTTTCAGTTTGAGCGAGAACTAGAACTATGATGCCGATCAGACGCGATGCGGTGCAGCTAGGATCAATCGTGGTTCTTGCCGCTGCGGCATCTCTCTCGCCGCTTGTTGGCACTTCAGGCGCCGTGGCCGACGTTGTGCGCCGCTCTGATCGACTTGAGGTCTACACCGCTCACGCCCGTGAATGTCCGTCGGCGCGCGGGAACTCCTTTCAGCTCTGCCTGCCGGGGCAGCCCGTCAGCCGGACGGCCGTCGAGACAATGTCGAGAATGTTGAACAACGCATCCGACAAGGTCACGCTCTGCGCCGTCGACGCGATCGTCATCCGCTCCGAAATCGTCTGCCAGGCGGATGAACTTGTCCCTCCAGATCCTTTCAACGCGCTGCCACCGCCTGAGTCGGACCAGCTCCGCAATCTCGACGGCGACCTTCTGCTGGCAGATCTCATGACGAAGCTGGCCAAGGCGTGGGGCCGTCACGGGAATCCGGAGCGGGCGGCGGAGTTGTTTCAAGGAGCCGATCAGCTGGCGGCCCTTCACGAAGACTATGTTCCGCTGGCGCGGCACTCGTTGTTGAAGGAGTGGCTAGCCTTCGAAACCGGCCGCGGGCAATTGGAACAGGCGTTGAGCGTGGCTCGGGCTCTCGCTGCGAGCCACAGACATATGCTCGAACAATCGTCCCTGTGGCCGACGACAGACTTGGTCGAATCGCTCAAGACAGAGGCGGACTTTCTGGATCGTTTGGGGCGCCACGACGAGGCGGAGGAACGCCGCCGCGAGGCCGATTCGCTCACAGCCGAATAATTGGCGGAGAGGTCTGCGTCGCGCCGGCTGAACTCCATGGTCCGGCAGGCCAACTGGGCGATTAAGCTATGGGCTGCGTGTTCTGCTTTTGTTCTTGACAGCCGAAAGTAACGGCTTTGTACTTGTGCTGGAGAATCATCCAGGGAGACAAGCCATGCGCGAACGTCCGCCATTAGGCCGGGAACTAGCGGAAGCCCAAGACCGCCTCGACGAAGTGCTAGCGCGCTGCGCGATTCGGCTGAGCGCCTTTAGCGGCGCCACCACCGCCAACGACAATTTCCTCTTTCCCGGCAAGGGTGCCGACGAGAGCGACTGCGCCCGTGGCGAAGGATCCCGAGACCGAACCGGATAATCAGCCGTTCCATTGCCTCTCCGTAAGCGCCCTCCTACAGTCGCGCCGGTTCGCCGCCGTCGCGCGGCCAGGAAATTCCCCGAGGGAGGGTCCGCCGCCATGGCTGAGCAGAAAACCATCACCCCGATCGACGGCAGCGTGCTCGTCACGCGCAAGCTCGCGACCCGGAAACAGATCGCCGATGCGCTGGCCGCCGGCCGCAAGGCCCAGGCGGCATGGAAGCATGTGCCGGTCGCCGAACGCGGCCGCGTCGTCGCCAAGGCGGTGGATTACTTCGTCGCCAACAAGCAGGAGATCGCCGAGGAGCTGACGCGGCAGATCGGCCGTCCCGTCGGCCAGTCGCCCGGCGAGATTCGCGGCTTCGAGGAGCGCGCCCGCTACATGATCGAGATCGCGCCCAGCGCCCTCGGCGACGTTCCCGTCGAGCCCAAGCCCGGCTTTACCCGCTTCATCCGCCGGGAGCCGCTCGGCGTGGTCTTTATCGTCGCGCCCTGGAACTTCCCCTATCTCACCTCGGTCAACGGCGTGGTGCCCGCGCTGATGGCCGGCAACGCGGTGATCCTCAAGCATTCCGCGCAGACGCCGCTCTGCGCCGAGCGCTTCGCCGCCGCCTTCAAGGAAGCCGGCCTGCCCAAGGGCCTGTTCCAGCATCTGCACATGTCCCATGACGACACGCTGAAGCTGATCGGCACCGATGGCATCGACTATGTGAATTTCACCGGCAGCGTGGCCGCCGGCCACGCCATCGTGCAGGCGGCCTCCGGCCGTTTCATCGGCCTGGGGCTGGAACTCGGCGGCTGCGATCCCGCCTATGTGCGCGCCGACGCCAACCTGGCCCATGCGATCGAGAATCTGGTCGATGGCGCGATGTTCAATTCCGGCCAGTCCTGCTGCGGAATCCAGCGCGTCTATGTGCATCAGGATCTCTACAAGCCGTTCCTCGATGGCTTCGTCGAGCTGACCAGGAAGTACAATCTGGGCAATCCGCTGGAGAGCGGCGTCAATCTCGGCCCTGTCGTGCGCACCCGCGCCGCCGACGAGATTCGCAAGCAGGTGGCCAAGGCCTCGCGCCAGGGCGCCAAGCCGCTGATCGATCCCAAGCACTTCAAGGCCGACAAGAAAGGCACCGCCTATGTGGCGCCCCAGGTGTTCAAGGTCGACAGCAACAGCAACTCGGTGATGCAGGAAGAATGCTTCGGCCCCGTCGCCGGCATCATGAAGGTGAAGAACGACGACGAGGCGATCCGCCATATGAACGACAGCGATTTCGGCCTGACCGCCGCCATCTGGACCTCGGACGAGAAAGCCGCGCTCGACATCGGCAACCGCATCGACACCGGCACCTGGTTCATGAACCGCTGCGACTATCTGGACCCGGCGCTGGGCTGGACCGGCGTCAAGGATTCCGGCCGCGGCTGCACGCTGTCCCGAGTCGGCTACGAATACCTGACGCGGCCGAAGTCGTTCCATCTTCGCACGCAGATCTAGGATGTGATCGCGCGGACACGCTGAAACCGGCTGCAGGAAAAGGCCAGGAAAACCGCCGGACAAATCGCCGGCGGTAGCGCCTAAGGCCTTGTTGAATCGAGCCCCGGATCGATTTGCCCGCGAAAATTCACCATAGTTGTGACCTAGCTCACATTCGGCAACTCCGCTGGGTGCAATGACTCTGCCGCGCCTCGCGCAGGGATTCGATCTTCCGCCCGTGACATTTTCTTGGCTCCTGGCGAAGAATGAGCCGCACATCACACACTGAGATCCCGGAAATCCCATGGTTGCACCCTTGCCGGACCCGAAAAACCAGCCCGCGTTCCAGCTCAAGCTGCTCGGCGGTTTTGCCGCCCACGGCCCGCGCGGCGAGCCGCTGGAAATCGCCGGCCAGAAGGACCGCGCCCTGCTCGCCTACCTCGCCTTGTCGCCCGGCGTTTCCCATGGCCGCGACAAGCTGGCGGCGCTGCTGTGGAGCGACCATGGCGAGCGGCAGGCGCGGGACAGCCTGAAGCAATGCCTGCTCCGGCTGCGGCGCGCGCTGGCCGCCGTGCAGCCCGACGCCGTCACCGGCGACCGCCAGACCGTCGCCTTCCAGCCTGATGACATCGAGGTCGACGCGGTCAGATTCGCGCAGCTCGCGGCAACATCGGACGGGTTGGATCGGGCGGTCGATCTGTTTCAGGGCGATCTTCTGGATGGGCTCAGCGTGCGTGCCGCCGCCTTCGAAGACTGGCTGCTGGTGGAACGGCAGCGGCTGCGCCATCTCGCCATCGACGCGCTCTCGCAATCCCTCGCCCAGGCGCAGGCTGCGGGCTTGCGCGACTGCATCTCGTCCCGGGCCCGCCGCCTGCTGTCGCTCGACCCCCTGCAGGAAGGCGCCTGCCGCGCGCTGATGAAACTCCATATCGACCGCGCGGAACGCGCCCAGGCGCTGAAGCTGTTCGAGAGCTTCCGCGATCGGCTGCAGCAGGAACTCGGCGTCAAGCCCGAACTGGAAACGCTACGCCTTTACGATGCGATCCGTCAGCAGCGCGCCGGCCCACCGCTGTCCCCGCCCGCTGCCGAGACGGCCGTCGCGCCGGCGCCGCCGGAGCTATCCGCCAAGCCGTCGATCGCCGTCCTGCCCTTCCAGGCCGCCGGCGACGACCCCGAGCCCGAACAATTCGCCGACGGCCTGACCGAAGCCATCATCATCGACCTGTCCCAAGTCTCCGGTCTCTTCACCGCCGCGCGCCACTGCGTCTTCGCGCTGAAGGGCCAGCCGATCGAGGTCGCGCGCATCGCCCGGGAATTGAAGGTCCGCTATGTGATCAGCGGCAGCGTGCGCAAAGCAGGAAACCGTCTGCGCATCACCGCACAGCTCATCGACACCGGAACCAGCGGCCATGTCTGGGGCATGCGCTATGACCGCAGCCTCGACGATATCTTCGCCCTGCAGGACGAGATAGCCAAGACCATCGCCGACGTGCTGAAAGTTCAACTTCTCCCCTCGGAAATGGAGAGCATCGCCAGCCGCTCCACCAGCAGCAGCGCCGCCTATGAGTATTTTCTGCGCGGCCGTTCTTTCTATCTGCGCGGCCTCGACAAGCGATGCCTGCGCATTGCCCGCGACATGTACGCCAAGGCGGTGGAGATCGACCCCGGCTATGCGCGCGCCCATGCGGGCATCGCCATCTGCGACGGCTATCTCTCGATGAGCGATCCCCGCATGTCCTGGGCGACGGTGCTGCGGGAAAGCGAGCACGCGCTGGAGCTCGAGCCCAATCTGGCTGAGGCCCACGCGGCCCGCGGGCTGGCGCTCAATGGCGCCGGGCGCCACAAAGATGCTGCTCTTGCCTTCCAGCAGGCCCTTGAACTTAATCCCAATCTGTTCGAAGCCTGCTTCTTCTGGGGCGAGGTCTGCCAGGTGCAGAATCAGCGCGAGCAGGCCGTGGCCCTGTTCCAACGCGCCGCGGAACTGCGGTCCAACGACTATCGCGCGCTCGGTCTTCTGGCGACTGCCTACAAGATCGTCGGCGATCAGGATCAGGCCATGGCCGCGGCGCGCCGCTGCCTCGAGCGCGTCGAAGCCGCCGTCAAGCAGCATCCCGACAACGCCGGCGCGCTGGCCTTCGGCGCCATCGCTCTGGCGGAGTTGGGCCAGACGCAACAGGCGGAGGATTGGGCCACCCGCGCGATCATGATCGGGCCTGACGATCATCTGGTGCAGTACAATGTCGCCTGCGCCCAGGTGCTGCTCGGCAATGCCGACGCCGCCGTCACCCATCTTGAGAGCGCCTTTGCCGCGTCGCCGGATTTCCGCCGCTGGCTGGCGGAATGGCTGGCCCATGACGCCGACTTCGATCCTCTGCGCCGCCATCCGCGCTTCCAGGCGCTGACCGAGCGGCTGACCCTGGAGCATCATGCGGATGCCGCCGGCGACCGGCCGGCCGTCGCGGTGTTGCCCTTCGCCAACATTGCCGGCGATCCCGAGCAGGAGTACTTCGCCGACGGCTTGACCGAGGACATCGTCACCGATCTTTCCCAAGTGTCCTCGCTGTTCGTCGCCGCGCGGCACAGCATGCAGGCATACAAGGGGCGGCAGCCCGACATCCGGAAGCTGGCGCAGGATCTCAATGTGGACTACGTCCTCGAAGGGGCGGTGCGGAAGGAAGGGCGCTGCGTGCGCATCAATGCGCGCCTGGTCGACGGCGCCACCGGCGATCACCTCTGGGCCAACCGCTATGACCGGAGCGTCGATGATATCTTCGCCCTGCAGGACGAGATTTCCAAGAGCATCGTCGACACGCTGCGCGTGAAACTGCTGCCGGTGGAAATCGAGACCATCGCCAGCCGCTCCACCAAGAATCCGGCGGCCTACGAGCATTACCTCCTCGGCCGCTCGTTCTATCTGCGCGGCATGGATTCCCGCAGCCTGCGAATCGCCCGCGATCTCTACGCCAAGGCTTGCGAAGTCGATCCCGGCTATGCCCGCGCCCGCGCCGGCATGGCGATCTGCGAATGCCACCTGTCGATGCGCGATCCCGGCGCGGCGGAAGCCCCGCTCCGCGACAGCGATCAGGCGCTCGAACTGGCGCCCAACTCCGCCGAGGCCCATGCGGCCAAGGGTCTCGCCCTCTACGTCACCGGCTATTTCGCCGAGGCCGCCGTCCTGTTCGATCGCGCCATGACCCTCGATGCCAACCTGTTCGAGGCCTATTTCTTCGACGGCCGCTGCCGGCGCATCCAGGGGCAGCGGGAACTGGCGGCAGCGCGCTTCGCCCGCGCGGCTGAATTGCGGCCCAACGATTTCCGCTCCGTCGGCATGCTCGCCGAGGAGTACCGGGCGCTGGGCCGCATCGAGGAAGCCCGCGCCGCCGAGCGCCGCTGCCTCGAACGCCTCGCCGTTGAAGTGAAAGCCCATCCGGAAAATGCCGATGCCTGGGCCTTCGGCAGCGCCATCCTCGCCCATCTGGATGAGCCGGAGCGCGCAACCGTCTGGGCGTCGCGGGCGATGATTATGACGCCCGGCGACTACCTCGTCCTCTACAACACCGCGCGCACCTATGCGCTGCTGGGCGATACCGCCACGGCCCTCGACCGGCTGGAGCTAGCTTGCGATACCCAACCGGCTATGCGCCGCCGCCTCGCGGCTTGGATGCCGCTGGATCACGACCTCGATGCACTGCGAAGCGAGGAGCGCCTCCGGAAGTTGACGGAGAAGCTGAGCTTGGAGTTTCCGGAACTCTGCTGAGCAATCAGGTTGTGGGCGCGGAAAGCCTGCAAATGCGCTGGGAACATAAGGGGAACTTCTATCCGATTTGCGAGGGCGGATCGGGTGATCGCCTGGGCCACGAGGGGCTAGCCGGTTTGCGCCGATTTCGGCCTGTCAAAGCGGCGCGGCGGCGCTAGATTGGCTGCACTTCCATCGCCAAAGACCCAAGCAAAAAAATTCTGAACGAGGACCCGTCATGACCGCCCCTGCCATCCGCGGAAACTGGAACTATCCCACCAAGGTGCGCTTCGGCGCCGGCCGCATCGCCGAGCTGCCCGACGCCTGCAAGGAGCTGGGCATGAAGCGGCCGCTGATCGTCACCGATCCTGGCCTGGCGGCGCTGCCGATGATCAAGGACGCCGTCGCCGCCTGCGAGACGGCCGGCCTCGGCGTCGCGGTCTTCTCCGACATCAAGAGCAATCCCAACGGCAAGAATGTGGATGACGGCCTCAAGGTGCTGCGCGCCGGCAAGCATGACGGCGTGGTCGCCTTCGGCGGCGGCAGCGCGCTCGATGCCGGCAAGGCCATCGCCCTGATGGCCGGGCAGAAGCGGCCGATCTGGGATTTCGAGGATGTGGGCGACAACTGGCTGCGGGTCGATCCTGCCGGGGTCGCGCCGATCATCGCCGTGCCCACCACCTCGGGCACCGGCTCGGAGGTCGGCCGCGTCTCCGTCATCACCAAGGAAGATACCCACCAGAAGAAGCTCATCTTCCATCCGAAGGTGCAGCCCTCGATCGTCATCGACGATCCCGCGCTCACCATCGGCCTGCCGGCGAAGATCACCGCCGCGACAGGCATGGACGCGCTCGCCCATTGCTTCGAGGCCTATTGCGCACCGGGTTACCACCCGATGGCCGACGGCATCGCGCTCGAGGGCATGCGGCTGATCAAGGAATGGCTGCCGATCGCCGTGAAGGACGGCAAGAACCTGGAGGCGCGCTCCCACATGATGGCGGCCGCCACCATGGGTGCGACCGCGTTCCAGAAAGGCCTGGGCGCGATCCACTCGCTCTCCCATCCCGTGGGCGCGGTGTACGACACCCATCACGGCCTGACCAATGCCGTGGTCATGCCTTATGTCATGCAGTTCAACCGCAAGGCCATCGAGGAGAAGATGACGCGGCTCGCTGCCTATCTCGGCCTGAAGAACCCCGGCTATCAGGCGGTGCTCGACTGGGTGCTGGCGCTGCGCAAGGAGATCGGCATCCCGCACACCCTCAAGGACATCGGCGTCGGCACCGACAAGCTGGACTCGCTGTCCCAGGAAGCCTTCAACGACCCCTCCACCGGCGGCAACCCCGTCCCCGCCGGCGTGCCGGAGATGAAGCAGATGTTCATCGCCAGCATCGAGGGAAGGCTGTAGGACACGACGGCACGGATCTTGTAGGGGCGGGTTTCAAACCCGCCCTTGCGGTGCGGGAATAATTTCCACAAGCAAAGCTGCCTCGATAGGGCAAGTTATAAACCCGGCCCTACCGATTGCAGGCCTCGCGCCGACGGGCTTAGATAGACTTGGTGCAGGCGTTGCGGGGCAAAGAATGACGGCAGCATTTGACAACGTCGCGCATCTTCTGATGCGCGAACATGCCGATGGCGCACGGTACCACCTCCTGCCGCCCGAAACCGGCGTCACCAACCTCGATGCCGCCTACGCCGTCCAGCGCCGCTATGTCGAGCTGATGATCCCCAAGGCCGGCAGGCCCGCCGGCTACAAGATCGGCCTCACCTCCGCCCGCATGCAGAAAATGTGCAACATCGACCGGCCGTTGGCCGGCGTCGTGCTGGCCAGCCGCGTGATGCAAAGCGGCGCCGTGCTGCACACCGGCAGTTACGGCCGTATGGGCCTGGAGTTCGAAGTCGGCGTCCGGCTCGGCCGCGACCTGCCGCCGCGGGCGACGCCCTATAACCTGGACGAAGTTGCCCTGGCCGTCGACGGCGTCTGTGCCGGTGTCGAAGTGGTCGACGACCGCAACGCCGACTACAAGGTGCTGGAGGCTCTGTCGCTGATCGCCGACAACGCCTGGAACGCGGGCATCGTGCTCGGCGATTTCACCAAATCCTGGAGCGATCTCGAGAGCGCCTGCGGTGTGATGAAATTCAATGGCGAGAAAGCCGACCGCGGCTTCGGCCGCGATGTGCTCGGCCATCCCTTCATTCCCCTGACCTGGCTGGCCAATCACCTCGCCGCCTCTGGCAACGGACTCAAGGCCGGCGACATCGTGATGACCGGCAGCCTGATCCCTACGCGGTTTCCGAAGGAGCCGGGCCAATTCCGCTTCGATCTCTCGGGCGTCGGCTCGGTCGAACTGTCGGTCGCCGTATGAGATCACACTGGCGGGAACTGAGCCACCCAAGCGGCACCCTACCCCACCTCCACCACCAGTTCCGTCGGCCCGCCGGGCGCGTTGATGGTCCAGCCGGGGATCGGCAGGTCGAACGGGCAGGACGATACCACGCAGATCAGGTCCATCCTCGCCCTGAGCACTACATAGCCGCCCGGTGGCACGCTGTTGGGCGGCGAGAGCAGCTTGCCGCCGGGTTCGACTACCGTGTTGGTGAAGAAGTTCACCGGCTGCGGCACCACCTCGATCCCATGACCTAGACGCGCCATGGCGCTGCGCAGATTCTCCGAGCAGCTCGCGTGCGGACCGACGAAGCCGAACTGCTCGTAGCGCGCCTGGTCGCACGCCGCGATCATCATGTCATGCATGCCGGCGGCGCCGTCTTCCACCAGATCCAGCATCGGCCGGCGGAAGCGCGACAGGAAGGTGTCGCCCGGGCGCGGTTTGATGGAGCGTGTGGTGACCCAGCTGTGCATCGGCGACAGCCACTCCCACACATTATCGGCAGCATAAGCGAAGAAATCCGCCGCCTGCGCGCCTTTCGGCGTGGTCAGCCGCAACATTTGTCCTTGCGCTACTGGGAACGCCAATCCGCTTCGCGGGGGAATTGTCTCTGTCGTCATGCTTCGCACCGTCACACAAGAAAACTCGCGGCATCGAATCTAGCATAGCGTCTCAGCGCAAACGCAACCGGCGCCAAGCAGCCATCAATCCTCGTCGCAGGAGGATTGGCAAGAGCGGCCCCACCATGATTGGCACGCCGACAACAACAAGCAGCCATAGGGTGCCTTGGAGATAATCGGAGAAGATCGGCTCATCGATAACAGGCGGAATCGCGGTTTCGTATCCAATGCGTTTCTGCTCCTCGAGGTATGTGGCAATGCCTAGGAACGGCCAAAAGAGGCATACCGACGCCATTCCGAAGGCGAGAAAACACACTTGCCAAAGGCGCGGACCTTGCCATGACGCGGCACTTCGCGCCAGCATCCATCGGCGAAACGCCGGTAGAATATGCAAAAGTACAGCAGTCGCCACAATCATCGGCAGTACCGGAAGAAACAAGCTAAGGAGCACCGCAGGCAGATGGAAACTCGGATCGCCGGAACTGCCGTAAACAGTACTTAGCGCATCGAAGTACAATGCAAGCGCAGGCGCCGTTCCGGTCAATCCCCAGGCCAACAGCGCCTGCACCAGCATTGGAAACGTCACGGCCCAAGTGAGGTATGCCGCGGCGCTGTCAGAATTCTGTGCCTGTGCCTGGACAACCGAGGCTGCTGTTGTCCAGGCAGCACTCCAGACGGAGTACTCAAGAGCGAAGATCCAGTTTCGGCAGCAACGCAAAGCCAGTATCCCCGAATAACTGCGCGATCCGAATATCGCCAGCGATCAAGGCAGCCTTTTGGCTCAGTCTGCACAACATTGTGACGTCGACAGTATCATGGCGTCGACGCATTGGCTCATGGCCAGCACGCGATGCCCATCACAAGTTCAAGGTGTCCATTTGTCGTGTGGATCGCTGTCGATCCACTGGGGCTCTCCAATCAGCTCCAATCGACCATCCGGCGTGATCTGCAATGTTCCGCTCACGCGCTGAGACCATTGCGACTGCTGCCCGAACTCCTCTGCGCGACCATGAAGCGCCAGCTGACGCGCATCCTCGCCTTGGAACGTTCGTGGACTTACCTGCAGAGTCGGGAACTCAGTTCCAGCTTCGAAGTCATAGCGGTCATTGTAGTTATGATTTATGAGCCCTCGAAATTCGATCTTGTCCCCGCGTCGAGTGAATCCGAAGTTTCCATCGCCACGCAACTGCGCACCGCCTGCAGCGCCCCAAAGATCCAGCTCACCCATGCCGGGTAGGGTCGACCAATCGAACGGTGCCGTCACGAACTACGCTCGATAGTCTCACCGTCGCGCAAGTTCAATAGGTCATCCCCGATCCGCTCCCATTTGGACGTTGAGGACATCGTGCGGGGTAGGCCGTCGACATAAACAGTTTCCCTTTGGACTTTCGGGTTGGTCATCCAGTCGATGAAGTGCTGTTGAATACGCGCCTCCGGGTTCGTCACCGCATCGAACTGCCGCAGATACTCGGGGCTGTAGTGGGCGATTCCTCCATTTTTATCGAGATGTCGGCGAAGTGCTTTCGCTGACTCCCCCGCAGTCAAGGCGCCATATGCCCTTAAGTTGCCTTCGACCTGATTGAGCAAATCCTCGGTTTCATCAAGCTTCTTGTTCAGGTCTTTCCGATCCTCAACCCGTCGCCGTACTTCAGATTGATCGCGCATCGCAACTGGATCGTTCTGCCGCGCCTCCGCTCGCCGGCGGGCTTCCTGGGCATAGGCGCGGCGCCTTCGTTCCGATTCCTCGATCGCGTCTGCAGCGTCATGGACAGATGGACCGCCGGTGGCGGTTGTCCGCTCGATGGGCGGCCGCCAGCCCATGGCAGCGATGCGAGGCATTTCTTCCTCCTCGATGCGCTCCAGCTTTTCCTGCCGGAGCAGGCGGCGATGAATTTCCTTCTGCTCGGCATCAAAATCGCGGTCTCTCGGCGTTCCCGACATGGCGCCATCCTCTGGATTGGGCGTTTACGCTTGCATCATATAAATTTTACGCATAACATGTCAAGAACAAAACGGCAACTTCTGCACAGCGCGGTGGATGGTGTTTTCCCGGATTACCCCCAAAACGGGCGCGGCATCTCCTGGGCAAAAGGGCTATGCATAATACGTACTATTGGATGCCAGAATGGCGGGTCGCCAGGTTTGCTCGGCAGACGAGTCCGCTGGACAAATCGCGCGTGCGATTTTTCGCTTGGCGTGGGGTTGATCGCACAGAATCGAGTTTCCGGCGGATCTCCAGCGGTCGTCCCTGCCGGGCTCTGTACACTCCGCAGCCGCCACGTCTTCGCATGAATTCTTCTACGGCCGACGGGCGGTGCCGCAGGATTCCCCGCTGGACATGGGGTCGATTGCTCGAATTGAGGGCCTCCGCTGGACGGCCCGGCGGACGAACCGCCCAGCGGTCAGCCCGCCCCCTCCTCCAGGGACAAGAGCGACGCGTTGCCACCGGCCGCCGTGGTGTCGATGGTCAGCGTCCGCTCCGTCGCGAAGCGGTGGAGATAGCGCGGACCGCCGGCCTTCGGTCCGGTGCCGGAGAGGCCTTCGCCGCCGAAGGGCTGCACGCCCACCACGGCGCCGATCATGTTGCGGTTGACGTAGGCGTTGCCCACCCGCAGCCGCTCATGGATGTAGCGCACCCGGGAATCGATGCGGCTGTGGATGCCGAGCGTGAGGCCGTAGCCGGTGGCGTTCACGGCGTCCAGCACCTGGTCCAGCCGCTCGCCGTCATACCTGACGACATGGAGGATGGGGCCGAACACCTCCGTCTCCAGCCGCGAGAGCTTGTCGATGCGGTAGGCCCGCGGCGCCACATAGCTGCCATGGGCGCAGTCCGCCGGCAGCTTCAGCTCGTGGATCAGCTCGCCCTCTTTCGCCATGCGCGCGCCGTGGGCCTCCAGCGTGGCTTTCGCCTCTGCGTCGATCACAGGCCCCACATCGGTGGACAGCAGGCCCGGATCGCCGATGCGCAGCTCCGCCATGGCGCCCGCCAGCATCTCCTCGATCTTCGGCGCCACGTCGTCCTGCAGGAACAGCACGCGCAAGGCCGAGCAGCGCTGCCCCGCGCTCTGGAAGCTGGAAATCAGCACGTCCCGCACCACCTGCTCCGGCAGCGCCGAGGAATCCACGATCATCGCGTTCTGCCCGCCGGTCTCCGCGATCAGCGGCACGATCGGCCCGTCGCGGGCGGCCAGCACGCGGTTGATCGCGCGCGCCGTGTCGGTGGAGCCGGTGAAGGCAACGCCCGCGATATCGGGATGGGCTGCCAGGGGCGCTCCCGCATTGGGCCCATCGCCCGGCAGCAGATGCAGCGCGTCGGCGGGCACGCCCGCCTGATGCAACAGCTTCACTGCCGCGGCGGCGATCAGCGGCGTCCGCTCCGCCGGCTTGGCGATCACCGCGTTGCCGGCGGCGAGCGCCGCGGTCACCTGGCCCATGAAGATCGCCAGCGGAAAGTTCCAGGGCGAGATGCAGGCGAACACGCCGCGCCCTTCCAGCGCGATCTGGTTGCGCTCGCCGGTCGGCCCCGGCAGCGCCAGCGGCGACGCGAAATCCGCCCGCGCCCGTTCCGCATAATAGCGGCAGAAATCCACCGCCTCGCGCAGTTCGGCCAGCGCATCGGGAATGGTCTTGCCGGCCTCGCGCACGCAGAGCGCCATCAGCCGGCCGCGGTTCTGCTCCATCAGGTCGGCCGCGCGGTCCAGGCAAGCGGCGCGCTCGGCCGCCGGCGTGCCGTCCCAGGCCGGCCCCGCCCGCAGCGCCCGCTGCATCGCCGCGCCCACATCGGCCGCCGTCGCTTCCGTCACCTGGCCGACGGTCCGCCGCCGGTCAGCGGGATCGGTCACCGGCCGGCTCGCGCCGGATTTGGCCACGCCGCCGATCAGCGGCGCCGCGGCGAAGCTCTCCGCCGCCGCCTGCGCCATGGCCTGCGCCAGCGGCTGCAGCTCGTTGAGATCCGTCAGGTCGATGCCCCGGGAGTTGCGCCGCGCCTCGCCGAACAGCTTGGCCGGCAGGGGAATGCGCGGATGCGGCTTCACAATGTGCTTCCGGAGCCGCGCCACCGGATCGGCGATCAGCTCGCCGATCGGCGCCGCCTCGTCGACGATGCGGTTGACGAAGGACGTGTTTGCGCCGTTCTCCAGCAGCCGCCGCACCAGATAGGCCAGCAGGTCTTCATGGCTGCCCACGGGCGCATAGATGCGCGCGGGGATGTTCAGCTTGTCGGCGCCGACCACCTCGTCATAGAGCGCGTCGCCCATGCCATGCAGCCGCTGGAACTCGAAATCCCTGACATTGCCCGCCATCTCCACGATCGCCGAGAGGGTGTGGGCGTTGTGGGTGGCGAACATCGGGAAGATCGCCTCGCCATCCGCCAGCAGCTTGCGCGCGCAGGCCAGGTACGACACATCGGTCGAGGTCTTGCGCGTGAAGACGGGATAGCCGTGCAGCCCGCGCTCTTGGCTCCATTTGATCTCGCTGTCCCAATAGGCGCCCTTGACCAGCCGCACCATCAGCCGCCGCTGATGCCGCTGCGCCATCGCCTTCAGCCAATCGATCAGCGGCAGGCAGCGCTTCTGATAGGCCTGGATCGCCAGGCCCAGTCCTTTCCAGCCCTTGAGAGAAGCATCGCCGCTCATGGCCTCGATCACATCCAGCGAGATGTCGAGCCGCTCCGCCTCCTCCGCATCGATGGTGAAGCTGATATCGGCCGCCTTTGCCGCCTGGGCCAGTTTCACCACCCGCGGCACCACCTCCCGCATCACCCGGTCGGCTTGCGCGAATTCGTAGCGCGGATGCAGCGCCGACAGCTTCACCGAGATGCCCGGCCCGGCGAACGGCCCGCGTCCCGCCGCCGCCTTGCCGATGGCGCCGATGGCGGCATGGTAGGCGCGGTCATAGCGCTCCGCGTCGCGCAATGTGCGCGCCGCCTCGCCCAACATGTCGTAGGAATAGCGGTAGCCGCGTTTTTCCATCGCCTCGGCGCGCTCCAGCGCCTCGCCGATATCGCGGCCCATGACGAACTGCCGGCCGAGGATGCGCATCGCCTGGGTCACCGCCTGGCGGATGACAGGCTCGCCGCTGCGCACCACCAGCCGCCGCAACATGCCGCCGAGATCCCGCGCCTCCGGCGCCTCGAAGCGCATGATGCGGCCGGTCAGCATCAGCGCCCAGGTGGACGCGTTGACCAGCAGCGATTCGCTGGTGCCCAGATGCTTCTCCCAATCGGCATCGGCCAGCTTGTCCTTGATCAGCTCGTCGGCGGTCTCGGCATCGGGAATGCGCAGCAGCGCCTCCGCCAGGCACATCAGCACCACGCCCTCGCGGCTGGAGAGCTGGTATTCATGCATGAAGGCATCGATGCCGCCCTGGCCGACACGCTGCTCCCGCACCTTCAGCACGAGTTCGCGGGCGCGCCGGGCGATCCGGTCCAGCAGCTCGGCGGGCATTTCCGCCTCGCGCAGGAGCAGCTCGACAACAGCGGATTCGTCATCGCGGTATGTATCGCGAAGGCGCTGCCGCAACGGGTCGGCGGCGGCGGGCGGTTCGGACAGGATCATGGGCGGCATGGGCAATGCGACTGGAGGCTGGCGTTCCGCCGCCACCTCTACCACTCCCCCGCCCGCCGTCCAACGGCCGTGCGGTCCGCGGCGGTTCTACGCCGCCGAAAACCGGTAGATTGTCGTGCTGGTGAAGGTCTCGCGGGGACGGAGAACGGTGGGCGGGAAATGCGGCTTGTTCGGGGAATCCGGGAAATGCTGGGTCTCCAGGCACAGGCCGCTATGCTTGCGGTAGGCGCCGCCCGATCCCGGCGGCGTGCCGTCGAGGAAATTGCCGGCATAGAACTGGATGCCCGGCTGGTTGGTCAGCACCTCCATCGTCCGCCCGCTGGCCGGATCCTCCAGCCGCGCCGCCGGCACCGGCACCTTGCCGCCGCCGCCTTTCACTACCCAGTTGTGATCGTAGCCGCTGCCGTTAAGCAGCTGCGGATGGGGTTCGCCGATGCGGTCGCCGATCCGCGTGGCGGTGCGGAAATCGAACGGCGTGCCGCCGACCCCCGCGATGTCGCCCCGGGGGATCGATGCCGCGTCGACGGGCGTATACTGGTCGGCATTCAGCATCAGGCGATGGTCCAGGATCGTGCCGGCGCCATTGCCCGCGAGATTGAAATAGGCGTGGTTGGTCAGGTTCACCACCGTCGGCTTGTCTGTGGTCGCCCGGTAGTCGATGCGCCATTCGTTGCCGAAGCGCACGCTGTAGACCACCGTGACAGCGAGATTGCCGGGGAAGCCCTCCGCGCCGTCGGGGCTGCGATGGGTGAGTTCCAGCCCGGCGCCGTCGGCGATTTCGACTTCCCGCACCCGCCAGATCTGCTTATCGAGGGCGTTCGGGCCGCCATGGAGCGTGTTGGCGCCGTTGTTCGCCGGCAGCCGGTACAGGGTGCCGTCCAAGGTGAATTGCGCGCCGCCGATGCGGTTGGCATAGCGGCCGGTGATGCAGCCGAAATACGGGCTGCGGGCGCGGTAGTCCGCCAGCCGGTCGAAACCGAGCGTCACATTGCCCATCGCACCTTGCCGGTCGGGCGCTTCGATCCGCGTGACGATGCCGCCATAGGCGATGACGCCGAGGCACAGCGTGTCGCCGCTGCGCAGCAGATACTCATCGATCTGCATGCCGTTCGGCATGCTGCCGAAGGGTCTCGTCTCGATGCGGCCGGCGGTGCTCTCTGGCATTGGCGAAAACTTCTTGTTGCGGCAGACGATGAGCAATTTCCACCGCCGCATCAGGTGGAGTCAATGCGCCGTGCTCGCCGCTCAGTGAAAATCCCGCGACGGAAACGACGGATCGCGGCGCGGGAGCGGCGCGCGCTTGCTGGCCTTGGCGCGACGATCTTGTGCGGGCCGTTTCACCTCGTCGGCGCGGGCGAGAGCGATGGGTATGACTTCGTTGTTGTCGTTGCTGCGCGGCGGGGGCTCGTCGATGTCGGGCGCCTCTGTCATCGCCGCCATGTCCTGCAGCTGATCGGTGAGATCGACGATGCGGTCGGCGATGACATGGATGACGATGCCCTCGCGCTGCAGCTTGCCGGTGACGCCCATCAGGCTGCAGGTCAGCACCGTGCGGCGGAACCGTTCGAACGCCTTGGGCCAGATGATGATGTTGGCGACGCCGGTCTCGTCCTCCAGGGTGGCGAAGATGACGCCGCTGGCGGTGCCCGGCCGCTGGCGCACCAGCACCAGGCCGGAGACCTTCACCGCCGTGTCGTTGGCGATGGTGGCCAGCCGCGACGCCGGCACATAGCCCTGGGCCTGCATCCGCGCCCGCAGCAGCGACAGCGGATGGCGCTTCAGGGAGAGATGCAGCGTGCGGTAATCCTCGGCCACATGCTCGCCGATGCCCATGGCCGGCAGCGCCGCCGCCGGCTCGCCGCCCTGCTCCTCCTCGCCCATGGCGGCGAACAGCGGCAGCGGTTCGGCCGGCAGCCCCTTCACCGCCCACAGCGCCTCGCGCCGGTCGAGGCCCATGGAGCGGAAGCCGTCGGCCCGCGCCAGCGCCTCCAGCGCGCGGGTGCCGATGGCGGCGCGGCGCCAGAGCTGCAGCGGATCGCCATAGCCGTTGCCCCGCGCGGCCACCAGCCGCATCGCCTCGGCCTCCGCCAGGCCCATGATCTGCCGCAGGCCCAGGCGCAGCGCGTAGCCCCCGCTCCCCGCCGGCTCCAGCGTGCAATCCCACTCGCTGCAATTCACATCCACGGGCAGCACCGTGACGCCGTGGTCCCGCGCGTCGCGCACGATCTGCGCCGGGGCGTAGAAGCCCATGGGCTGGCTGTTGAGCAGCGCGCAGGCGAACACCGCGGGATAATGGCATTTCATCCAGGCGGAATCGTAAGCCAGCAGCGCGAAGCTGGCGGCGTGGCTTTCCGGAAAGCCGTACTCGCCGAAGCCCTCGATCTGGCGGAAGCAGCGTTCGGCGAACTCGCGGTCATAGCCGCGCGCCACCATGCCCTCCACCAGCTTGGTCTGGAAGGTGTGGATGGTGCCCATCTTGCGGAAGGTGGCCATGGCGCGGCGCAGCCGGTCGGCCTCGTCGGGCGTGAAGCCGGCGGCGACGATGGCGATGCGCATCGCCTGCTCCTGGAACAGCGGCACGCCCATGGTCTTGCTCAGCACGTCGGCCAGCTCGCGCGAGGGATAGGTCACCTGCTCCTCGCCGTTCCGCCGCCGCAGATAGGGATGCACCATGTCGCCCTGGATCGGGCCGGGACGCACGATCGCCACCTCGATCACCAGATCGTAGAAGGTGCGCGGCTTGAGCCGCGGCAGCATGGTCATCTGCGCCCGGCTCTCGATCTGGAACACGCCGATGGTGTCGGCGTTGCAGATCATGTCGTAGGTGGCCGGATCCTCCTCCGGCACGGTGGCGAGATCGAATTCCTTGCCGTAATGGCGCTTGATCAGTTCGAAGCCCTTGGCCAGGCAGGTGAGCATGCCCAGCGCCAGCACATCGACCTTGAGAATCCCCAGCTCGTCCAGATCGTCCTTGTCCCATTCCACCACGGTGCGGTCCTCCATGGCGGCGTTTTCGATCGGCACCAGCTCGTCCAGCCGGCCGCGGGTCATCACAAAGCCGCCCACATGCTGGGACAGATGGCGCGGGAAACCGATGAGTTGCCGCGTCAGGGCCAGGGTCAAAGCCAGCCGCGGCTCCGCGGGATCGAGGCCCAGCTCGCGCAGCTGCGCCTCGGCCACGCCTTCGTTGCTCCAGCCCCAGAGCTGACCGGCCAGCGCCCCCACCGTGTCCAGCGACAGCCCCATGGCCTTGCCCACTTCGCGCACCGCCGAGCGGCCGCGATAGCGGATCACCGTCGCCGCCAAGCCGGTGCGCTCGCGGCCATATTTCCCGTATATGTACTGGATCACCTCCTCGCGCCGCGCATGCTCGAAGTCGACGTCGATGTCGGGCGGCTCGTTGCGCTCGGCGCTGACGAAGCGTTCGAACAGCAGATCGACCCGCGTGGGATCCACGGCGGTGATGCCCAGGCAGAAGCAGACCACCGAATTGGCGGCCGACCCGCGCCCCTGGCAGAGGATGTCCTGGGAGCGCGCATAGCGCACGATATCGTACACGGTGAGGAAATAGGGCGCGTAGCGGAGCTGCTCGATCAGCTTCAGCTCATGCTCGATGGTGGTCCTGACCTTGTCTGGTAATCCTGTGGGAAAGCGCCAGCGCGCCCCTTCCCAGGCCAGCACCGCCAGCTCCTCCTGGGGCGTGCGGCCTTCATGGGTCAGCTCATCGGGATATTCGTAGCGCAGCTCCTCCAGGCTGAAGCGGCAGGCCTCGGCGATCTCCACCGTGCGGGCAATGGCGTCGGGATAGGCGGCAAACAGCCGCGCCATCTCCTCCGGCGATTTCATGTGCCGTTCCGCATTGGCGGCCAGGCGCCAGCCGCCATTGTCGATGGTGCAATGCTCGCGGATGCAGGTCAGCACATCCTGCAGCGGCCGCCGCGCGGGCTCGTGATACTGCACGTCGTTGGTGGCGACCAGCGGCGTGCCGCAGCGCGCGGCGATATCGGCCAGTTGCGCCAGCCGCCGCCCATCATCGCCGCGATAGAGACAATGCGCCGCAAGATAGACGCGGCGCGGGAAGGCGGCGGCGAGAGTGAGAAGCCTGCTCTCGAGTTTCGCCGTGTCGTCTTCCGGCGGCAGCGCGATGAAGATCTGCCCTTCGCCATGGGCCATGACGTCATCGAGCGTCAGATGGCACTCGCCCTTTGGCGCGCGGCGGCGGCCGATGGTGAGCAGCCGCGACATCAGGCCATAGGCGGCGCGGTCGGTGGGATAGGCCAGCAGGCTGGGCGCATCCTGCAGATCCAGCCGCGCGCCAACAATGAAGCGCACGCCCGCCTCCTTTGCCGCCGCATGGGCCCGCACCACGCCCGCCAGCGTGTTGCGGTCGGTGACGGCGAACGCCGCCATGCCCAGCGCCGCCGCCGCCAGCGCCAATTCCTGGGGATGCGACGCCCCGCGCAGGAAGGTGAAGTTGGTGAGCGTCTGCAGTTCGGCGTAGGGCGTCATGGACGATCAGGGTGCAAGCGGAGTTCCGCCACTCATACCGAAGCCGGCAAGATGCACCACGCGGGAAGAAAATCTTGTCGCCCGGACAACATTCTCCAATCTTGTGTCGGCCGTAACGAAAATGCTTTCCAGCTTTTCCGCACAAGCGATATAGATGCAATCATAAATGGGATGACCGAGATCGAGCGCGATTTCAATGCCCCGCCCGATGAAATCAGTCGCGCTGTGACGAACCGGCGCGCCGGCGAGAGATGCGGCAACGATTGCCGTCGCCTGCTGTTCATCGATCTCCTTTCGAAGCGTTTTTTTCCAGGCGATGTTCGCGACCTCGACGGCGATGAAGTCGGGAGCATGAAGACTGTGGCCCTGGACGATCAACTGCCGTGCTTCGTCGCGCAGATTCTCCGCCACGAACCATTTGATGACGATGCTGGCATCAACAATCAACTTCATCTATCGCGGTCCTCACGAAGGAGAATGGCGCTATCCGTCTGAGGAACCTTCGGCGTCATGGCCGCGATGCGATCGGCTTTCGCGAGAAACCGTCGCATCTGCTCGTATTTGTTTACTTCGGCGGACAAGATGTCGCGCAATTCCGCTTCCAACGATCGGTTGTTGGCTTTCGCCCGCGCTTTCAATTTCCTGACGATGCGCTCATCGAGATCGCGGATGATGACGCTGGCCATGGCTTCCTCCGGCAATTTGTGCATTGATATCATTATGATATCATAATGATATTTTTTGTCCAGACCTTGCTTTATGCCGCAAACGCCTCCGGCGGGATATGCACCAGCTCGAACTTCATGCCGTCGGGGTCGGCGAAGAAGACGGCGTAGTAGCCGCGCACATATTCGTACTCGGCGGGCGTGTCGATCACGGTGGCGCCGATCTTGCGCAGCAGCTTATGCAGATCGTCGATCTCCTGCCGGCTGTCGGCATTGAAGGCGAAGTGATGGAAGCCCGGCGCGTAGCGCTGATGGGCGGTGCCCGCGAGATCCGGCTTCGCCTGCCAGAGATTGATCGAGCAGAAGCTGGCGCTGGAGAACCACAGCGTCATCTCCGGACTGTCCTCCACCTTGGCGTAGCCGAGGAACTCCAGCACCGGCGCGTAGAACGCCGCTTCGGATACCCTTAGATTGCGCAAGGTGAGCGCCAGATGATTCATCGTGCCGAGCGTCATGAGCTCCTCCTCCATTGCAGCCAGCAATTCACGAAAACAACCCATGCAGGTACCAGCGGCCGCCATCCGGCGGCAGGCCTTCGCGGAACAGCCAGAAGCGGCGGCCGTCCTCGCCTTCGACGCGGAAGTAATCGCGCCAGCGCCGCGATTCATCTTCCGGCCGCCACCATTCCGGCTCCAGGCGCTCCGTCCCCTCGGCGCGGCGGATGCGGTGCAGGCGCGACTGCCAGCGGAACATGACCGGCGGATGGTCGGGCAGCAGCGCCATCGCCTCCACCGGATGGGGCCGCGGAAACAGCCGCAGCGGCCGCGGCGGGAGGAGCGGCCATGTGCTGGGCTGTCCCTCGGCGAACGGCGCGACGGCGGCCACCGCGCGCTCGGGGATGTGGCTCTCCCGCGGCACCAGGCGGCGGACATTCGCGAAGCCCAGGCGATTGGCGAGGGTGTCGATCAACGGCGCCAGGGCCGCCGTATCTTCCTTTGTGCAGATCGAGGAGATCGTGGACAGCCGTTCGGGCACATGGCGGACAGGTTGCGAGGCTTTTTTCAGCACCATCTGCAGCGCGGTCAGCGGCTCCGCCATCGCCGCCGCCAGCGCCATGGCCTCGATGCCGAAGCCGGGGTCGATCTTTTCGATCTGCTGGGCGAACAGCCGCTGCAGCGCCGCGGCGTCGCGGCTCGGCCGGCTGGTGCCGATGGCCAGCCGCTGCAGGCTGCCATCGACACGGTAGAGGGCAAGCTCCAGCCGCCGCAAGCCCTGCTGCGCCTTCTCCAGCCGGCGGCAGAGATCATGCAGCAGACGCTGCAGCGCCGTGGCGATGGATTCGGCGGTGCTGATCGGCTCGGCCAGCGGTTGAAAGCTGCGGAAGATGGCCGCCGGCGGCGCGGGCGAGATCGGTTCGTCGATGTTGCCGAGAGCCTGCTCCAGGCGCCGCAGCGGCAGGCCGCCGAAGCGCCGCGCCAGCCCGGCCCGCGGCAGACCGAGCAGATCGCCGATGGCATACAGCCCCAGCCGCTCCAGCTCCGCCGCCATCGCCGGCGGCAGCCGCAGCGCCGCCACCGGCAGCCGGTCCAGCGCCGGGCGCGACACATCCTCCGGCACGATCCAGCCGCGGCCGCCGAGAATCTTTTCCAGCGTCATGCTGGGCCGGCCGTCGATGAAACGGGCCACCGCCCAGGCCGCGCCCGGCGTATCGGCGATGGTGGCGCGGGCGCGGTAGCCGAACCGCTCCAGCCGCAGCAGCAGATCGGACAAGAGCGCCGCCTCGCCGCCGAACAGATGGGCGCAGCCGGTGATATCGAGCCAGAGACCCGCGCCGCCGCCGGCATTCAGGCCTTCCTCGCCCATCTCCGCTGCCGTCCAGGGCGTATAGCGGGTCGCCCAGTCCGCCAGCCGCCGCAGCATGGCGCCATCGCCGGCCGGATCGGCCGGGTGGACCTGCAACTGCGGCAGCAGCGCCCGCGCATCGGCCAGCGGCATGTCAGGCGCAGCACCACCGGCCACGGCCCGCTCGTCGACCGCCACCAGGATGGCGCGGCCCGCCACCTCCCGCATCGTCACCAGCGGCGAAGACGACCGGCCCGCGCCGGCCGCGTCACGCGCCAGCTTGTGCCGCAGCCGGTCCGTCGCGAACCGGGGCAGCCATAGCGAGATCACCCGCCGCATGGCGCCATGCTCCTTCCTGCCAAGAGAGGGTCCAGATCCCCGGCCGGCCGCCGCGGCAGCGCAGCAGTTCCACCTGCCAGCAAGGCCTATCCAGCCAGGGTTGCGAACCGCCACCGGGCACCCCACCGGGCACCCCACCGGGCACCCCACCGGGCACCCCACCGGGCACCGAGGTAATCCGCCAGCGGGTGGCGGCCACCGCCGCCGTGCCATCGGCGGGCACGCCGGTGCGCAGCAGGAAGGCGGTGACGCCGCCGGTCTCGCTGGCCAGCTGCAGCCGCCGGGCCGCCGTCAGGGAAAGCCTGTCCACCTCGCCCACCACGGCGGCCAGGACGCCGCTCCGCGCCCCCTCCTCCATCGCCCACAGGCCATCGGCTGCGCGATCGGTCGTTGCCAGGATCAACCTGGCCGGATCCAGCCCGGCCGCCGCCAGGCCCGGTCCATAGAGATCGGGCCGGGGCAGGCACCAGAGGATGGCGCCCTGCCCGCCCGCCACTCCGGCGGCCAGGGCAGCCACGAAGCCGGTGGCAGCGCCATCGCCGGCCGCGCCGATCACCTCATGGAGGCAGCCGGTGGCCAGGCGGCCGCCCAAGGTCCGGTCCAGCGCCGGCAGGCCCAGGGGATAAGCCGGCCACGCCTGCCCACCGGCCCGTTCCAGGACCCGGAGCTCCTGGCGCAACTGGCCGATATCGGCGCGATTTCTGCCTTCCGCCTTGTTTTCCACGGGCAATTCCAACATGACTTTCCGTTCCGGCAGGCAGGCAAAATCGCCAGCCTGATATATGATGATCTTATGTGTTCTTGTTTTGTTCTATTAGAACCGGAGACGATATCGGAGTCAAGCGGCCGGATTTTGAGCCCCATGACGTAAGGCCGCCATCCCCGCCCCCGCAGAGGTAGGCAGCAGCCCAATCCTGAATCGCCAAGCTACAAGCCGCTAATCGCGGACCGCCGGCACCGCATCGCCCTGTTTTTCGCCGCGGACTTCCAGCAACACGCCCTGACGCAAAGCCTCGGCCTCGAGCTGGCCGGTCAACGCCAAGTAGCACATGCGGATATCGGAAACCGCGCCCCAGAACGGATTAACCAGGATCAGCGGCTGATTGCCTTCGATGGTCCAGTGGGACAGCACGGCGATCACGTAGCCCATGGCGATGCCCAGCGGAAACAGCCAGAAAATCCCCGTCGCCAGGGCGGCGACGGCACCGGAAATGCCGACCGCGGTCGCGACATAATGCAGAGCGCGCGTTGCCGCCCGCTGATGGGCACGCAGATACATCGGCCAAAAACGACTAAAACCCACGACGACCTCCCGATCATATGTCACTTATGTTGGAAGTAACTGTAACGCGAAGCACTGGCTCATCCAAACATAAACTCTTACGGAACCCTGTGATTCCTGGATTACCAGTAGATTACGGTGCTGCCCTTCACCGTCCGCGAAACACGGGCCGCGACTTCGCCAGGAACGCATGGACGCCATTCCGGTAATCCTCGCTGCCGCAGATGGCATAGCCATCCCGCAGCTCCGCCACCGACAGCGGGCGCGGGTCGAACAGCCGGCGGACCGCCCGTTTGTGCCAGCGGTGGGAGAGCGGCGCGCCATCGGCGATCCGCCGTGCCGCCGCCAGTGTCTCCTCCGCCAGGCGATCGTCGGGTATCACACGGGTGACCAAGCCCTTTTCCCGCGCTTCCGCTGCATCGAACATGCGGCCCTCCAGCAAGATCTCCAGCGCCGTCGCCGCGCCCGTCAGTTCCGCCAGCGCCGCCAGCTCCGGATAGGGCAGGCCGATACCCATGCGCTGGATCGGGATGCCGAAGCGGCTGCCCGCCGCCGCCAGCCGGATATCGCAATGGATGGCGATCTCCAGCCCCGCGCCCGCACAGGCGCCGTGGACCTGCGCCAGCACCGGCACGGCACAGGCGCGGACGGCCTGCAGCGCATCGCCCATGATCCCGGCATAGGCTTCGGCCGCCGCCGGCGTGTGGCGCTCCGTGGCGAACTCCGTCAGATCGGCGCCGGCGCCGAAAGCCGCGCCATTTCCCCTGATGACGACGCAGCGGATGCCGTCATCGGCGGCAATCTCGTCCATCACCGCCGACAGCCGCCGCCACATCGCCTTGTCCAGCGCGTTCAGTTTGTCGGGCCGGTTCAGCGCGACAAAGGCCAGATCCCCGTCGCGCGACAGCTCGATGACATCGGCCATGAGGCCACCTCCGAATCAGTGAACAGTCCTTAAATCTAAGCGCGGATCGCCGATGCGTCATGAGCCGCCGCAGCGGCCATCGCCGCGAAAGCCGCATTGCGGCCCGCGCCGATTGCAGTTAGGTAGATCGCGATTTTCCAGGGAGACTCCGTTGACCGCCGATTCGAGCTTCGCCGCCGATGCCGCCCGTACGACCGCGCGCATCCTGCTGGAAATCGCCGCTGTGCATTTCCGGCCGCAGCAGCCCTTCATCCTGACCTCCGGCCGCGCCAGTCCGGTCTACATCGACTGCCGCAAGATCATCTCCTTCCCCCGCGCACGGCGGAAGATCATCGAACTGGCGGTCGGGCTGATCGAGCGCGAGGTCGGCTTCGAATCGCTTGATGCCGTGGCCGGCGGCGAGACCGCAGGCATCCCCTTCGCCGCCTGGATCGCCGATCAGCTCGATCTGCCTATGCTGTACGTCCGCAAGAAGCCGAAGGGCTTCGGCCGCGGCGCGCAAATCGAGGGCGACATGAAAGCCGGCGCGCGCTGCCTGCTGGTGGAAGACCTGGCCACCGACGGCGGCAGCAAGGTGAATTTCGTCAACGCCATCCGCGACAGCGACGGCCAGATCGCCCATGCTTTCGTGGTGTTCCACTACGGCATCTTTCCGCAAAGCCTGGAGACCCTGGGCAAGCTCGGCGTCAAGCTCCATGGCCTCGCGACCTGGTGGGACATGCTGGAGGCGGCGAAGGCGACCGGCCTGCTCAGCGGGCCGGACGCCACGGAAGTCCGCTCTTTCCTGGAGAATCCCGAGGGCTGGTCGTCAGCCCATGGCGGCAAGGCGGCCGCGCAGGCTTAGGCCGGAGATCGCCGCAGCAGCGCGGTTCCCAGCGCCGCGCCATAGCCGGCCTGCCAGCATCCATAGAGCAGCAGGAATCCCCGGCCCCAGGAACTGCTGTCCTCGATGGCGACATGGAGCAGCGCGCCCAGCGCCGTTCCCGCCGCGACCATCCACAGGCACGGCCCGATTTGCCGCGCAAACGGGAATAGCAGCAGCGTTAGACCCGTGAGGCAGGCCGCACCGATCAGGCCGGCCGCCATGCCCAGGAACACCGCGCTGTCGATGGCGTCAACCATGTTCGCGGCAAAATTCGTGGCAATGAAATTCGAGACCGTTGACGCGGCGATGTAGGCCAAGGCCCGGCCGGGGTTCGCCAGGCCGAACCGCATAAGCGCAAGGGCCACGGCATTGCCGAACACAAGGCCGGGAACGAGGGTGAGATGGCCGAAGGAGAGACCCCAGCCGGCAATCTCGGCATAGGCATCCAGTCCGATGAGCGATTCCCAGACGAAGCTGATGACGAGCCAGACCAGGATCCCGGACGCAAGCCCGACGAGGCCCAGGATCACCACATTGCGAATCAGAGTCGAGGCTTTGACCGATGCCGATGCAGGCGCTTCCACGATATCCCTTTCCACCGCGACGATGACCCACGGGAGCGATGACCCACGGGAGCGATGACAAGGGACGCTCCCACGGATTACTCTCGGCGGCAAGAACGCACGGTCGGAAGGGTCTTGACGCGATGGCGGGATGGCATGGCTGGCGAATCACCTTGGCCCGGAAGCGGCTGACGGCAATCCCATTCGCGCTGCTGCTGGCGATCGGCGCCGGCTTCTGGAGCCCGCCGGCCGCAGCCCGCGATCAACTAATCATCGGCGTCACCCAGTATCCGTCGACGCTCCATCCGAACATCGAATCGATGCTGGCCAAGAGCTATGTGCTGGGCTTCGCCATGCGGCCCTTCACCACCTATGACGAACGTTGGCAGCTTATCTGCATGCTCTGCACCGAGCTGCCGTCGATCGAGAAAGGCAGCGCCAAAGTCGAGGACATTCCGTCCGAAGCCCAGGTCGCCGTGGCCGAGCGTCCGATGTGCAAGACCATGGACCCGGCACTGCGCGGCAAGGGCATCGCTGTTACCTATACGATTCAGCCCAACGCCGCCTGGGGCGACGGCATACCCATCACCACCGACGATGTCCTGTTCACTTATGAGGTGGGCAGACATTCTCAGAGCGGCATCAGCAACGCCGAGCTCTACAAACGCATCCTGAAGATCGATGTGATCGACAGGAAGACCTTCACGATGCATTTCGACCGCGTCGATTCGAACTATGCGGGCATCAACGACTTCCAGCTCGTGCCGGCGCATCTGGAGCGCGAGGCTTTCGCCGATCCCGCTGAATACGCCAAGCGCAGCAAATATGTGACCGACCCGACCAATCCCGGACTCTGGTTCGGGCCCTATCGCGTGACGCAGGTGGAGTCGGGCGCCGACATCGTGCTGGAGGCCAATCCCACCTGGTGGGGCAAGGCGCCGCAGATCAAGCGCATCGTGATCAAGACGGTGGAGAACACCGCCGCACTGGAGGCCAATCTCTTGTCGGGCGCCATCGACTACATCTCCGGCGAGGCCGGCCTGACCATCGACCAGGCGATCGCCTTCGAGCAGCGCCATGGCAGCGAGTACAATATCATCTACAAGCCGGTGCTGTTCTACGAGCATCTGACGCCCAATCACGACAACCCCGTTCTCGGCGACAAGCGCATGCGGCAGGCGCTGCTCTATGCGCTCGATCGCGCGGCGATCACCCAGCAGCTGTTCGGCGGCCGGCAGGAAGTGGCGCTGACCAACGTCAGTCCGCTCGACTGGATCTTCACGCCGGAAGTGCGCCGATACGCCCACGATCCCGCGCAGGCGGCGCAGTTGCTGGACGAGGCCGGCTGGAAGCTGGGCGAGGACGGCCTGCGCCACAATGCCGCCGGCGAGGCGCTGCAGTTCGAGCTGATGACCACGGCCGGCGACCGCACGCGGGAACTGGTGGAGCAGGTGCTGCAGAGCCAGTGGAGGGCCATCGGCGCCGATGTGCGGATCAAGAACGAGCCGGCGCGCGTCCTGTTCGGCCAGACCTTGAGCGAGCGCCAGTTCAGCGGGCTGGTGCTGTTCGCGTTCCTGAGTTCGCCGGAGAACGTGCCCTTCACCACGCTGCATTCCACCATGATCCCCACGAAGGAGAATGGCGGCGCGGGACAGAACTATGGCGGCTTCAAGAATCCGGCCTTCGACGATTTGATCGATTGCCTGGAAGTCGAACCCAACCGCGGGAAGCAGGAGGCGATGTGGCATCAGCTGCAGCAGCTTTATGCCGAGGAACTGCCGGACCTGCCGCTCTATTTCCGCTCTCAGGCATTCATTCTGCCGAAATGGCTGTCGGGCGTGCGGCCGACCGGCCATCAATACGGATCGACCCTCTGGTCGGAGGATTGGGCGATCAATGAATAGCCGTAAGATGGGCGCGTCCGCCGGCCAAGATCCAGCCTGCATCCGATGCTGAGTTTCCTCACCCGGCGGTTGATCGAATCCGCTGCCGTCCTGCTGATCATGTCGTTCGTTGTCTATGGGCTGATGGGCCTCATGCCCGGCGATCCCATCGACTTGATGGTGAACTCGAACCCGAACCTGACTCCCGGCGATCTGGCGCGGCTGAAGGCGCTGTATGGCTTGGACCGGCCGTTGCTCGCGCGATACGCCGCATGGCTCGGCGCCGCGCTGCAGGGGGATTTCGGCTATTCGCGCCTGCATCTGGTGCCGGTGCTGGACGTGCTGGCGCCGCGTCTGGCCAACACGCTGGTGCTGATGGGCGCCAGCCTGGCCTGCGCCTTCGCCATCGCCCTGCCGGCCGGCGTGTTTGCCGCCGCCAAGCCCCATTCAGGCCGCGCCGGCATGATCAATCTCGCCGCCTTCGCCGGCATCTCCATGCCGCCTTTCTGGTTGGCGATCCTGCTGATCATCCTCTTCGCCGTGGAACTGCGGATATTGCCGGCGAGCGGCATGGCGACGAGCGGCGCGACTGGATTAGGCGACCGTCTATACTATCTGGTTCTACCGGTCATGACCCTGACGCTGGCAACGGTGGGCGCGCAGCTTCGCTATGTGCGGGCGTCGATGATCGAGGCCTTGCGGCAGGACTATATCCGCACGGCCCGGGCCAAGGGCGTCGGCGGGCTGCAGCTCCTCTACGGCCATGCGCTGCGCAACGCGATGATACCCATCGTCACCATTCTGGCGCTGGATTTCGGCACGCTGTTCTCCGGCGCGCTGATCACCGAGACGATGTTCGCCTATCTGGGCATGGGCAAGACGATCTACGACGCCATCCTCGGCAGCGACTACAACCTGGCCATGGTCGGGCTGCTGCTGGCGACGACGACCGTGCTGCTGGCGAACCTGGCGGCGGATCTCGCCTATGCCGCCCTCGATCCCCGGATCCGCCTGCAATGAGCCCGCAGCCGCCCTCGACGATCGAGCTTGCCGCATCGGCGGCAAAGGCGGCCGGCCCGCGCTTCCACCGCAGCTTATGGCAGCGCCTGCTGGCGCGGCCGCAGACCGTTGCCAGCGCCGCTGTCCTCGCACTCATGTTGCTGCCGATCCTCTGCGGGCCGCTGATCGGCCGCCTGCTCGGCATCGATCCTGCCGCCGTCGATCTGCTCGGCCGCTTCGCGCAGCCCTCCGCGGCGCATCCTCTGGGCACCGACGAGGCCGGGCGCGACTTGCTGCTGCGCCTGCTGGAGGGCGGCCGGGTTTCGCTGGCGATCGGCGTCACCATCGCCATCGGCGCCGCCGCCATCGGCACGGTGATCGGGCTGATCGCCGGCTATTTCGGCGGGAGGCTCGATTCATTCCTCATGCGCTTTACCGACGGCATCATCGCCCTGCCGCTGCTGCCGCTGCTGATCGTGCTGGCCGCGGTGGATCTGGAAAAGCTCGGTTTGCCCAGTACAATTGCCGAATCCTCAGCGGCGGATTTCTGGCGCATCGCCGTCATCATCTCGCTGGTCGGCTGGACCACCGTGGCGCGGCTGGTGCGCGGCGCCACTCTGTCGCTCAGGGAACGGGAATTCGTGCGCGCCGCGCAGGCGCTGGGCGCGCGCCCCTTGCGCATCATCCTGACCCACATCCTGCCGAACGTGACCGGGCCGATCGTGGTTGCGATGACGCTCACGGTCGGCGGGGCGATCCTGCTGGAGTCGGTGCTGAGTTTCCTCGGCCTCGGCATCCGGCCGCCGCTGGCGAGTTGGGGCGGCATGCTGACCAATGCGCAGGAGATGATATGGTCCGCGCCGGCGCTGGCTGTTTGGCCCGGCGGCTGCATCTTCGTGACGGTGATCTGCTGCAACCTGCTGGGCGACGGGTTGCGCGACGCGCTGGATCCCCGCAGCGGGGTTTGAAAGAGCCTAGAAACAAGAACGCCGTGCGCTGCAGATGCAGCAGACGGCGTTCGAACGCGCCATCCCTAAACCGTGACGTCCAAGTTCCCGTTGGTGACCATATCCGTCAGCGACAGGCCGCTCACACCCGTGAGCACGACTGCGTTCTGGAACCCGTAGGTGGCGCCGCTGCCGTCGATGTCGACGCGTACCAGCGTATTGCCGTCGCCGGTGTCGATCACCTGCACGAAGTTCTGCAGTCCGCTGCCGGAATAGCCCACCAGCAGTTCCGCGATATCCAGCACGTCGCCGCCGGCGCCGACCTGGAAATCGCCGATGGTGTCGGTGGGGGAACCTGCGAGGTCGCCGTTCACATACTCGAAGCGATCCGCGCCCATGCCGCCGCTCAGCAGATCGGCGCCCATGCCGCCGCGCAGCTTGTCGGCGCCCAGGCCGCCGGAGACCTGGTCGGAACCCAGGCCGCCGCGCAGGATGTCGTTGCCGGAGGACCCCGTCAGCGTGTCGTTGAAGCCGCCGCCGATCACTCCTTCGATATTGCTGTAGCTGTCGCTGCCGAGGCCTGCCGCGGCGAACACCGTCGCCGAGCCGCTTTGGACCAGGGTGAAATCGAGGGCTCCCGTCGCATCGGAGAAGTCGATGACATCCTGGCCGGCATTGCCGTTGATCACGTCGTTGCCCGCACCGCCGCGAATGAAATCGGCGGCAGCGCTGCCGTTCAGCGTGTCATTCGCGCCCGATCCGATCACGCCTTCGATGTTCGAGTAGGTGTCGATGCCCAGCCCGCCCGCCAGCGTGACGTTCGTAGCGGCTGCGCTTTGCACAAGGTTGAAGGCGATCGCGCCGGTAGCGTCGGAGAAATCGATCATGTCTTCGCTGCCGGCTCCGCCGTTGATGATGTCGTTGTTGGCGCCGCCGCCGATCGTATCGTTCCCCGCATCGCCGGTGAGGTTGTCATTGCCGCCGCCGCCGGCCAGCGCGTCGCCGCCGCCGCCGCCGGCCAGGGTGTCATTGCCGCTGTCGCCGAACAGCGCGTCCCGGCCCGCCGACCCCGTGACCTTGTCGCTGTTTGTGCGAACGTCGACAAAGGTTGAGGTCGACGAATCCGCGCCGCCGGTGCTGAGAGCCAGGTTGATAACATCGATGCCCGACCCCGTCGGGATCACGTTGATCGTCGAGGTTGCGGTCGCCGTCGCGGTGCCGTCGCTGATCGTGTAGGTGAAGTCAGATGATGTCGTCGGCATTGCCAGAGTCGGCGACACCATCTGGATGCTGCCGTCCGCCAGCAGCGTCAAAACGACGCCATTCGACAAGGTCACCGGCGTGCCGGCAGCCGCGCCGTTGATGGCGGTGATCTGCAGCTGGCCGCCATCACGGTCGCTGTCATTCGCCAGCAGCCGCTCCGCGCCGAAGATCGTGCTGGCGGGGCTGGAGACGTACCAGATCTCGCCGTTCGCCGTGGGCCCATCATTGACGGGGTTCACGGTGACCGTGACCGTCGCGGTCGCCGTGCCGCCATGGCCGTCGCTGACCGAATAGGTGATGCGGTCGGTGCCGTAGAAATCGGCGTTCGGGAAATAGTCGATCGTGTTGTTGGCATTGACGACGACGGCGCCGTTGACGGCGGACGCTCCCGTGACGGTAAGCTGATCGCCGTCCACGTCCATGTCGTTGGCGAGCACGGCGATACGCACCAGGCCATCTTCGTTGACCACCGCCGTGTCGCCGTTGGCAACCGGCTGATCGTTCACGGAATTGACGGTGACCATGACGGTCGCCGTGTCGGTGCCGCCCTGGCCGTCGCTGACCGTATAGGTGATGATGTCGGCGCCATGGAAGTTCGCGACCGGCGCATAGTGCAGCGTGCCGTCGCCATTGATGGTCACGGTGCCGTTGGCCGCCGCCGCCTCGGTCACGCTCAGCGCATCGCCGTCGACGTCCGAGTCATTGGCGAGAACGTCGATGTTGAGTGCCGCGTCCTCGTTTGTGACGGCAAAGTCGGCGATTGCAACCGGCGGATCGTTCACGGGGTTGACCGTGATCGTGACTGTGGCAGTTGCCGTTCCGCCATTGCCGTCGCTGATCGTGTAGGTGACCGTGTCCGTGCCATTATAGTTGGCGTCCGGCATGTAGGTCAGCGTGTTGTTGCTGTTGACGACGATCTGGCCGTGGCCGGCGGTCGCGCCGGTGAGGGTGAGCGTGTCGCCGTCCACGTCGCTGTCGTTGCCAAGGACGCCGAAGGTGATGCCGTTGTCCTCGTCGATGCTGACGGCATCGCTGCCGGCCGCCGGCAGGTCATTGACGCTGTTGACGGTGACGGCGGCGGTTGCCGTGGCGGTGCCGCCGTGACCGTCATTGACCGTATAGGTGACGGTGTCCGCGCCGTTGTAGTTGGCCGATGGCGTATAGGTAAGGCTGCCATCGCCGTTGATCGTGAC
The DNA here is from genome assembly GCA_046154965.1 of Dongiaceae bacterium. GTDB lineage: Bacteria > Pseudomonadota > Alphaproteobacteria > Dongiales > Dongiaceae > DATKFM01. Next base: position 75,801 of record JBJXDY010000015.1, read on the forward strand.
ATTGCCGTGCAGGGCCGACGCGCCGGTGACGGATAGCGCATCGCCATCCACGTCGCCGTCGTTCGCCAGCACATTGATGGTGACCGGCGTGTCCTCATTGGTCACGGCCGCATCGTTGCCGGCTGTCGGCAAGTCGTTGACCGGGTTGACCGTGACCGTAACCGTCGCGGTCGAGTTGCCGCCCTTGCCGTCGCTGACGCTGTAGGTGATCGTATCCGAGCCGTTGTAGTTCGTGCCCGGCATGTAGTCGATCGTGCCGCTCTTGTTGACGATGACGGTGCCGTGCTCCGCCGAAGCGCCGGTGACCGTAAGCTTGTCGCCGTCGACGTCGCTGTCGTTGGCCAGGACGGCCATGCGCACCAGGCCGTCTTCGTTCACCGTCGCCGTATCGTTCTTGGCCACGGGGGCGTCGTTGACCGCATTGATCGTGACTGCGACGGAAGCGCTAGACGTGCCGCCATGACCGTCGCTGATGCTGTAAGTGATCGTATCCGCGCCGTTGTAATTCGCCGCCGGCGTGTAGGTCAGCGTGCCGTCGCCATTGATCGTGACCGTGCCATGGGCCGCGGCGGCCTGGGTGACCGCGAGCGTGTCGCCATCCACATCGCCATCGTTGCCCAGCACGTTGACGGTAACCGCAGTGTCTTCGTTGGTGACAGCGGCATCGCCGGCAGCAACCGGCGCGTCGTTGACCGGGGTGACCGTGACCGCCACGGCGGCGCTGGAGGCGCCGCCATTGCCGTCGCTGATGCTGTAGGTAATGGTATCCGTGCCGTTGAAATTAGCATCGCCCTTGTAGGTCAGCGAGCCGTCACCATTCACCGTGACCGTGCCATGGCCGGCGGAGGCGCCGGTGACGGAGAGCGTATCGCCGTCGACATCGCCGTCATTACCCAGAACATTGACCGTGACGGAGTTGTCCTCATCGACGGAAGCCGCGTCGCCCTTGGCGACCGGCACATCGTTGACGGCATTGACGGTCACCGCAACAGTCGCACTGGCACTGCCGCCATGACCGTCATCGATCTTATAGGAAATGCTGTCGGTGCCGTTGAAGTCGGCGTCGCCCTTGTATGTCAGCGAGCCGTCGGCATTGATCGTGACCGTGCCATGCCCGGCGGTGGCGCCGGTGACCGTGATCAGGTCGCCGTCGAGATCGCCGTCATTGCCCAGCACCGTGATCGTGACGCTCTTGTCCTCATCCGTGGTGGCGGCATCGTCGCCGGCCACGGGATTGTCGTTCACCGAAACAACTGTGACATCCACCTGGGCGTCGGCGGTCGCCTCCCGCCCGTCGGTGACGCTGTAGGTGATGGTATCGCCGCCATGGTAGTTGGCGTCAGGCGTGTAGGTCAGCGTGCCGTCGGCATTGACCACGACGGCGCCATGCAGCGCCGAGGCGCCGGTTACCGTCAAGATGTCGCCGTCCGGGTCGGAGTCGTTCTGCAGAACGTTGAAGGTGATGCCCGTGTCCTCATTGGTCGTGGCGGAGTCGTCTTTAGCTACCGGCGCGTCGTTGACCGGATTGACCGTCACGGCCACGGTGGCGCTGGCAGTGCCGCCCTCGCCGTCGCTGACCGTATAGGTGATCGTGTCGCTGCCATGGTAGTTGGCGTCCGGCGCATAGGTCAGTGTGCCGTCGGCATTGACCGCAACCATGCCATGGAGCGCCGCGGCGCCGGTAACCGTCAGGCTGTTCCCCTCGGCATCGCTGTCGTTGGCCAGCACATCGACCGTGACTTCGGAGTCCTCCGATGTCGTGACGCTGTCGTTCTGAGCCACCGGACCGTCATTGTCGGGGGTCACGGTCACGGCGACGGCGGCGCTGCCGGAGCCGCCCTTGCCGTCGCTGACGCTGTAGGTGATCGTGTCGCCGCCGCTGTAGTTGCCGTTCGGCGTATAGGTCAGCGTGCCGTCGGCATTGACGGTGACAGAGCCGTGGTCTGCGGAAGCGCCGGTGACCGTCAGGCTGTCGCCGTCGACATCGCCGTCATTGCCCAGCACATTGACGGTGACGGACGTATCCTCGTTCGTCAGGGCGCCATCGTCATTTGCGGCCGGGGCGTCATTGACGGCGTTGACTGTGACCGCGACCGTGGAGGCGGCGCTGCCGCCCTTGCCGTCGCTGATGCTGTAGGCGATCGTGTCGCTGCCGTTGTAGTTCGCATCCGGCGTGTAGGTCAGCGTGCCGTCGGCATTGACGACCACGGAACCGTGGCCGGCGGAAGCGCCGGTGACGGTCAGCGAGTCGCCGTCCACATCGCTATCATTGCCAAGAACGTTGACGGTGACGGCCGTATCTTCGCCGATCGACGCCTTGTCGGCGCCGGCGACCGGGCCGTCATTGACGGCGTTGACCGTGACCGCGACCGTGGAAGTGGCGCTGCCGCCCTTGCCGTCGCTGATGCTGTAGGTGATCGTGTCGCTGCCGTTGAAATTGGCAGCGCCCTTGTAGTTCAGGGTGCCGTCGGCATTGACGGTGACCGTGCCATGGCCGGCGGAAGCGCCGGTGACCGATAGCTTGTCGCCGTCCACATCGCTGTCATTGCCCAGCACATTGACGATGACGGACGTATCCTCGTTCACCGTCGCCTGGTCGCCGGCCGCCACGGGGCCATCGTTCACCGCGGCAACAGTGACCGCGACGGAGCCGGTGGCAGTGCCGCCCTTCCCGTCGCTGATGCTGTAGGTGATCGTGTCGCCGCCATTGTAGTTGCCGACAGGCGTATAGGTCAGCGTGCCGTTCGCGTTGATCGTCACGGCGCCATGGAGGGCGGAGGCGCCGGTCACGGTCATGGCATCGCCATTGGCGTCAGTGTCGTTGGCCAGCACATTGACCGTAACGGCCGTATCCTCGCTCGTCGCGGCGGTGTCGTTGTTGGCCACCGGCGGCATGTTGGGGTTCGGCGGCTGCTGTCCCACCGTCTTGAAATCGTCGGCGGAGAACTGGATCCTGCCGTCGACGCGGATCACCATATCTGCCGTCTTCGGATTGCCGTCGAGATCGACGCAGATGAGCGTGCAGCCGCCCTTCTGCTCGTACCAGACGCCAAAGGCCGTCGGCTTGGTGCCGCACCACTTGAACGCCACATCGCCCAGGGCGCCGGTCAGGTCGATCTTGTCCTGCCCCTGAACGAAGTTCCTGATCAGGTCCGCGGCCCAGCCGCGGGAGTCTCCGGCATCGGTGTAGACGAATATGTCGGCGCCGGCGCCGCCATCCATGATATCGAAGCCGCGGCCGCCGACGAGCGTATCGTTGCCGCCTTCGCCAAACAGCAGGTCGTTGCCGCGGCCGCCCTCGATGAGATCGTTGCCGCCGGCTGAGCCGCCATTGCCATTGTCGCCGAAAATCAGGTCGCTGCCGCGGCCACCGCGGATCGTGTCATTGCCGGGGGCGGTGACTTTCTTGCCGCTCAGCAGATCGGCAAGGCTCTCATAGCCGTCGCCGAACAGGGCGTCGGCGCCGTCGCCATGGTGGTGGTGCTGGCCGTTGGCCTCGACATCGAGCAGATCGTTGCCGCTGCCGCCGAAGACCAGGTCGCCACGCTTGCCGCCGATGAGCTGGTCCGCGCCGCTACCGCCGAAGAGAAGGTCGCGGCCACGGCCGCCACTGATGCTGTCATTGCCGGCGCCCGCATCGACGATCTGCGTGCCGCGGCCGCCCTCGTAGACGTCATTGCCGTCCGTACCGGCGATATAGTCGTAAGAATCGCCCTTATGGACCTTCTTCGGCATCGCCGTTGGCGTCTTGGCCCCGTGCATCTTGGTCATCGGACCCGTTCTCCGTCTTTACGGGGCGTATCCCGATCGCCGTGACGTGGCGTGCTGTTCATAAGCCGCGCCGCGCTGCCGATACAATCGCGGCCCGCCAAGGTCCTTCCCGACCCTCTTGCGCGCCAGCTACGCCCGTTTCCACCCACCCGGCCGGTTGCGGCGGCGCGGCCATTCTTGCCCGCATTCTCACCCCATCCGGAGTCCCACGAACACCAAAGTATTCGCCAAGACTATGCAACGATACGTGTTACGAAAGACTCAAGCAATATTATTATATTGAGAAAGATTTATTGATCCTAACATGGTTTAATTCACATCCCATTAGTATTTATTGGGAGTAAACCACACAAATTTTCGGCGAATCCTGGCGCAATCGCCCGATGGTGAACCAGGCGGCGAGGCGAATCCTTCGCCGCCATTCTCATGGCGCTATCTGCTTGAGTTTTCGGCCGATTCCCGCGCCGCTTTCCTTCCGGAAAAAAACGGTTAAGCTGCCGCACCTGCACAGCTCCAATCTCCCCAACTGAGGTCAAACTCCATGGCCAAGAACCAGGATCTCGTGTCGCGCCGCAACGCGGCCGTGCCCCGCGGCATCGCCACCGCCACCCCCGTCTATGCCGATCGCGCCGAAAACGCCGAACTGTGGGACGTCGAAGGCAAGCGCTATGTCGATTTCGCCGGCGGCATCGCCGTGCTCAACACCGGCCACCGCCATCCTAAGGTGATGGCCGCGGTGGAAGACCAGATGAAGCGCTTCACCCACACGGCTTTCCAGGTGGTGGCCTATGAGTCCTTCATCGCGCTGGCCGAGCGGCTCAACAAGCGGGCGCCGTTCCCCGGCCCGGCCAAGACCATCTTCTTCACCACGGGCGCGGAGGCGGTGGAAAACGCCGTGAAGATCGCGCGCTCTTACACCAAGCGCTCCGCCATCATCTCCTTCTCCGGCGCCTTCCACGGCCGCACGCTCATGACCATGGGCCTGACCGGCAAGGTGGTGCCGTACAAGGCGGGCTTCGGCCCCTTCCCCGCGGAGATCTATCACGTGCCGTTCCCGATGACGGTGCATGGCGTGACGGTGGAAGAGTCGCTGCATGCGCTGGAGACGCTGTTCAAGTCGGACGTCGAGCCCGCGCGAGTCGCCGCCATCATCATCGAGCCGGTGCAGGGCGAAGGCGGATTCTATATCGCACCCTTCGACTTCCTGAAGAAGCTGCGCAAGATCTGCGACGATAACGGCATCCTGCTGATCTCCGATGAGATCCAGGCCGGCTTCGCGCGCACCGGCAAGCTGTTCGCGATCGAGCATTCCGGCGTCGCACCCGATCTCGTCACCATGGCCAAGAGCCTGGCCGGCGGCTTCCCGCTGTCGGGCGTGCTGGGCAAGGCGGAGATCATGGATGCGCCCGGCCCCGGCGGCCTAGGCGGCACCTATGCCGGCAGCCCGGTCGGCTGCGCGGCGGGTCTCGCGGTTCTCGACGTCATCGAAGAAGAGAAGCTGATGGAGCGGAGCACCAAGATCGGCGAACGCGTGGTCAATCGCCTGAAGGCCATCGCCCAGCGCAACGACGTGCCGCCGATCGGCGAGATCCGCAATCTCGGCGGCATGATCGCCTTCGAGCTGGTCAAGAACCGCGGCAGCAATGAGCCGGATGCCGACGCCACCAAGGCGCTCACGGCCAAGGCCTTGCAGAACGGCCTGATCCTGTTGTCCTGCGGCGTCTATGCCAACACCATCCGCATCCTGATGCCGTTGACGGCGTCCGACGCGATCATCGACGAGGGCATGGGCATCATCGAACGCTCGCTGTCGCAAATCGCACAGTCAGCTGCCTAGTGGTCTGATCGCAACGTTTGGTTCCCAAACGTTGCGTGAATCAGCCCACCAGATCAAATCGCTGGTGGTTCGATTCAGCCAACGGATGGGAACCATCCGTTGGCATCGAACCACTAGGGGCTGCGGCCCGCAGAACAGGGCATGGATCTAGCCGAAAGCCCCCGGACCTGATGGTTCGGGGGCTCTTTTTTGACTTTGCGCCGGATTGCCCCGATATTCGCCGCTTCCCTGTCCAACGGCCCCGGCGCCGGGCGCCCGGGCCATTTTGCTGGAAGAGGCCCCTATGACCGTCATGCCCAACTCGCTCGCGGCGCGCGATGTCGCTTATCACCTGCATCCCTACACCAATGCGGTAAAGCATGAGGCCGAAGGGCCGCTGGTGATCAGCCACGGCAAGGGCATCTACATCTACGACGAGAACGGCAAGGAATACATCGAGACGCTGGCCGGCCTCTGGTGCACCGCGCTCGGCTTCGGCGAGGAGCGGCTGGTGGAAGCGGCGGCGCGGCAGATGCGCAAGCTGCCCTACTATCACAGCTTCGGCCACAAGGCGTCGGACGTGATCATCGAGCTGGCGGAGCGGCTGGTGAAGATGGCGCCGGTGCCGATGTCCCACGCCTTTTTCTGCAATTCCGGCTCCGAAGCCAATGACACCGTCGTTAAGATGGTCTGGTACTACAATAACGCCCTCGGCCGGCCGAAGAAGAAGAAGATCATCGGCCGCATGCGCGGCTATCACGGCGTCACCGTCGCCGCCGCCAGCATGATGGGCATCCCGATCAACCAGCGGGATTTCGATATCCCGCTGCCGGACAAGTTCCTGCACACCGACTGCCCGCACTACTACCGCAACGCGCTGCCCGGCGAGAGCGAGGATGATTTCGCCAGCCGCTGTGCCGCCAACCTGGAAAAGATGATCCAGGAGCATGGCGCCGACACGATCGCCGCCTTCATCGCCGAGCCGATCCAGGGCGCCGGCGGCGTTATCCTGCCGCCCAGGGGCTATTTCGAGAAAATCCAGGCCGTCCTCAAAAAGCACGACGTCCTGTTCATCGCCGATGAAGTGATCTGCGGGTTCGCCCGCACCGGCAACATGTTCGGCAGCCAGACCTTCAACATCCAGCCCGACATCATGACCATGGCCAAGGCGCTGTCCTCGGCCTATCTGCCGATCTCCGCCGTCATGATCAACGAGAAGATCTATAAGGCGCTGCGGGACAACAGCGGCAAGATCGGCACCTTCGGCCATGGCTACACCTATTCCGGCCATCCGGTGAGCGCGGCCGTCGCCATCGAGACCCTGAAGATCTATGAGGAGCGCGACATCCTGAGCCAGGTGCGCCGGGTGTCGCCGGCGTTGCAGAACGGCCTGCGCCGTTTCGCCGATCATCCGCTGGTGGGCGAAGTGCGCGGCATCGGCCTGATCGCCGGGGTGGAGCTGGTGCGCAACAAGGCCACCAAGGAAGCCTTCGATCCCACGCTCATGGTCGGCGGCCAATGCGGCCGCATCGCCCAGGAGCATGGCCTGCTGGGCCGGCCGGTGGGCGACACCTTCGCCTTCTGTCCGCCGCTGATCATCAACGAAGCGCAGATCGCCGACATGCTGAGCCGTTTCGGCCGCGTGCTCGACGAGACCTACCACTGGGCGAAGAGCCTGGGGCTGCGGGCGGCCTAGCTAGTTCAGCGGCATCGTCCGGTCGTTCAAGCTTTCGACAAGAAACTCGCGGAGCTTTGCCGCAGCCGGCGACAGCCTGCCGCGCCGCCGGTGCAAGGCGATGAAGACGCTGCGGAGCGGCGGCAATCCAGTTTCGGTTCTCAGGATCGACAGGTCCGGCGGGACCGTGCTCTTGGCCAGGACCGTGACGCCCAGACCGGCATCGACCGCCGCGCGGATACCCGATAGGCTTGGGCTCGTATAGGTGATGCGCCAGGGGATCTTCCGGGCGTGCAGCGCCTCTTCCATCCGGTCGCGGTAGATGCAACCTTCGGGATAGGCCACCAGCGGCAGCGGCCGCCGGCTCGACAATGCATGGCCCGTGCTACCGACCCAGGTCAACTCTTCCTTCCACAAGTTCTGCACGCTCGCGGCCGGCCGTTCCGCCTGCATCGCCAGAACGATATCCAGATTGTTCGGCTGTGCGTGCAGCATGTCGATCAACTGCCGGCTCAGCTCGCAGACCACTTCCAGCGACACGTCCGCGTGCCGGTCGGCAAAACGGCCGAGAACCCGGGGCAGGAAGGTGGTCGCAAAATCGTTCGGCGTGCCGATCTTCACATGGCCCGAGATCGTCGATTGCGCGAGGCTGTCCACGGCCTCATCGTTCAAGCGCAGGATCTCGCGGGCAAAGCGCAGCAGCCGTTCGCCAGTCGGTGTCGGGCGCGTGCGCCGGCCGTCCCAGGCCAGAAGCCGGTGATCGAGCAGTTCCTCCAGCCGCTGCATCTGGAGCGTCACTGCGGGCTGCGACCGGCCAAGCGCCGCTGCCGCGCGCGTCACCGTCCCCATATCGATGACTGTCACAAAGCTCCGCATGAGATCGGTCGGGATATTGCGGTTCATTGGCATTTCTCCTGCTTATGCCGACATTACTACTATTAATGAGACAAATACAAAGCCGATGCCGTAACGTCCGGCGGTCCGCCTGGGAACGATCGGGAGATGCCAGCGCCATGAGTCTCGACCTGCCGGCCCTCAAGACCATCCATAACGGCGAGAAGGTGAAGGGCACCTTTTCCGCCGCGGAGATGGACTCCCGGCTGAGGAAGCTGCGCCGGCACATGGCGGAAAACCGGATCGACTACGCCCTCTTCACGTCGATCCACAGCATCAACTATTACAGCGATTTCCTGTACTGCTCCTTCGGCCGGCCTTACGGATTGGTCGTATCATCGGACGCGGCCACCACGATCTCCGCCAACATCGATGCCGGCCAGCCCTGGCGCCGCAGCCCGGGCGACAACCGGGTCTACACCGACTGGCAGCGCGACAACTACTTCCGCGCGGTCAAGGAGCTGGTGAGGGGCGGCGGCACCGTGGGCGTGGAGTGGGATCACCTCAATCTGCAGAACTTCGAGAAGCTGAAAGCGGTGCTGCCGAACAGCAAGCTGGTGGACATCGCCGCCGGCTGCATGCGTCTGCGCATGATCAAGTCGGCAGAGGAGATCGCCATCATCAAGCAGGGCGCGCGCATCGCCGATATCGGCGGCGCGGCATGCGTCGAGGCCATCGCCGAGGGGGTGCCCGAGCATGAGGTGGCGCTGCACTCGACACAGTCGATGGTGCGCGAAATCGCCCGCACCTATCCCCATGCCGAGCTGATGGACAGCTGGACCTGGTTCCAATCGGGCATCAACACCGATGGCGCCCATAACCCCGTCACCTCCCGCAAGATCAGGCGCGGCGACATTCTCAGCCTCAACTGCTTTCCGATGATTGCCGGCTACTATACCGCCCTGGAGCGGACGCTGTTCTGCGCGGAGGCGTCGAAAGAGCATCTCCGCCTCTGGGAGATCAATTGCCGCGTCCATGACGAGGGCAAGAAGCTGCTGCGGCCCGGCAACAGATGCAGCGACATCGCCAAGCAGCTCAACGAGATCTACCGGGAACATGACCTGCTGAAGTACCGAACCTTCGGCTACGGCCATTCCTTTGGCGTACTCTGCCATTACTATGGCCGCGAGGCCGGGCTCGAGCTGCGGGAGGATATCGACACCCTGCTGGAGCCAGACATGGTGGTCTCCATGGAGCCGATGATCATGCTGCCCGAGGGCCTGCCCGGCGCCGGCGGCTACCGTGAGCACGACATCCTGGTGATCACGCCGGCGGGCAACGAGAACATCACCAAGTTCCCCTACGGCCCCGCCCATAACATTATCCGGAAGAACCGGAGCTAAACCGGGTCGCCGCCCGAATGTGGACATCAGCTTACTTGCTGCAGCGCAAAAAAAATTGACTCCAAATTCTTGCGACGTTGACTTATAGAAGTAACCTAGGCTGTGGCCAGCGACCGGGAATACCCGGCGCGGCCGAAAAGCAGCGGCAAAAGAGTACGAGGGAACAGGGCTTTACGGGGCTGGGATGGCAACGGGCGAGGACAAATACGTCCAATTCGTCGATATCCAGAAGAGCTATGACGGCGAGGCGCTGGTCGTAAAAGACCTGAATCTAAACATCCGCCGCGGCGAGTTTCTGACCATGTTGGGGCCTTCGGGCTCCGGCAAGACGACAACGCTGCTGATGCTGGCCGGCTTTGAAGTGCCGACCCATGGCCGCATCATGCTGGACGGCCGTCCCATCGACAACATGCCGCCGCACAAGCGCAACATCGGCATGGTGTTCCAGAACTACGCCCTCTTTCCCCATATGACGGTGGAGGAGAACCTCGCCTTCCCGCTGGAAGTGCGGAAGATCCCCAAGGCGGAGCAACAGGCCAAGATCAAGCGCGCGCTGGAGATGGTGAAGCTGGCGGCCTTTGGCAAGCGCCGCCCGGGCCAGCTCTCCGGCGGCCAGCAGCAGCGCGTCGCCGTCGCCCGCGCCCTGGTGTTCGAGCCGCAACTGGTGCTGATGGACGAGCCGCTGGGCGCGCTGGACAAGCAGCTGCGCGAACAGATGCAGCTGGAGATCAAGCATATCCATCACGATCTCGGCGTCACCATCGTCTATGTCACCCACGACCAGAGCGAAGCGCTGACCATGTCGGACCGCATCGCCGTGTTCAATGACGGTGAGATCCAGCAGCTCGCCACGCCCGGCGATCTCTACGAGCAGCCGCAGAACTCCTTCGTCGCCCAGTTCATCGGCGAGAACAACAAGATCCGCGGCAAGATCGTCGCCGTGAACGGCATCGGCTGCCAGGTCGAGGTGCCGGGCGCCGGCAATGTCCAGGCACTGGCGGTGAAAGTCGGCGTGGGCGACGCCACGACGCTGTCGCTGCGGCCGGAGCGGGTGCGGGTCAATCCGGCGCCGGGCACGCTGCCGAACATCTTCAGCGGCAAGGTGGAAGAGCTGATCTATCTCGGAGACCACACGCGCGTGCGCGCCTCGGTCTGCGGCAACAATGACTTCGTGATCAAGGTGCCGAACGCCGAAGGCGTACCGGCGTTGACGCCGGGCGCAGCGATTTCGGTCGGCTGGAAAACGGAGGATTGCCGGGCGCTCGATGCGTTCTGAGGTGGCAAGCTCACAAGAGGCCGCAGATCGGGAACGTCTGGATCTGCGGAGTATGTGCAACCGCCGGCAATGGCCGGCAATACAGGGAGACTGCAAGAAATGTCGACGAAGACCAAAGTAACCGGCTTGCTGTTGGCATCGGCTGCCATCGGCTCGCTTTGGACCGCGCCGGCTGCCGCCGAGGATCAACTGACAATCGTTTCCTGGGGCGGCGCCTACCAGGAAAGCCAGCGCGAAGCTTTCATGAAGCCGTTCCAGAAGGACACCGGCGCAAAGATCACCGAAGAAGAGTACAATGGCGAAATAGCCAAGATCCGCGCGATGGTCGAAGCTAACGCGATCACCTGGGATGTGATCGATGTCGATACTCAGACCGCCCTCGCCGGCTGCGCCGAAGGCATCCTCGAGCCGGTCGATTGGGCGAGGCTCGGCCTCGACAAATCGAGGTTCATCGGCGCCGATCAGTTCGATTGCGCCGTTCCGAACATCCTGTATTCGACGGTCATCGCCTACGACGCCGACAAGCTGAACCCCGGCCCGACGACGATCTCCGATTTGTTCGATCTGCAGAAGTTCCCGGGCAAGCGGGCGCTGCAGAAGAATCCCTTCGTGAATCTGGAATGGGCCCTGATCGCCGACGGCGTGCCCATCGCCGATGTTTACAAGGTGTTGAATACGCCTGAAGGCGTCGATCGCGCGTTCGCCAAGCTGGATACGATCAAGAGCGACGTTATCTGGTGGGAAGCCGGCGCCCAGCCGCCGCAGATCCTCGCCGAGGGCGGCGCCGCGATCGTCTCTGCCTGGAACGGCCGCATTTATAAGGCGATCTCCGAAGACAAAAAAAACTTCAAGATCGTCTGGGATGCCCAGGCGCCCGACTATGATTTGTGGGCGATTCCGAAGGGCAATCCCCGCATGGATGCTGCCTACAAGTTCCTGAGCTATGCCAGCCAGCCGCAGGCGATGGCGAACCAGACCAAATACATCTCCTATGGTCCCGCCAACAAGGATGCGATTCCGAACGTCGAAGCTGCGATCCTACCGCACCTGCCGACGGCGCCGGAAAACATGACCAACATTCTGACGCTGGACCCGCAGTTCTGGGCCGACAAGGGCGAGGAATTGCGCGAGCGCTTCAACGCCTGGCTTGCTCAATAGTGGAGTGAATCTCGGGGGAGGCGGCGGCGCTTCCTCCCCCGGTTCCCAGTTACGCAGGACAACACGGTCAAATGGTTTCCGCCACCGCAACGCCTCTCAGCGGCATGTCGGACGGAGTGCCGCTCAAGCTGCAGCTCCGCCGTGTGGAGCGTGTGCGGAAACTTAAGGCGGTCGGCCTGGTCCTGCCGCTCTTCCTGTTCATCGCCATAAGCTTCGTCCTGCCGCTCGTCTACATGCTGCGAAACGCCGTTTATGATCCGGACATCCGCGACAATCTCCCGCGCACGGTTCAGGCGCTGGATGCCTGGGACGGCAACGGCACGCCGGATGAGGCGGCCTATGCCGCATTGGCGGCGGACTTGCGGGACGCGCAGAAGAACAAGACCGCGGCGCTCATCGGCAAGCGCCTGAACTACGAGATATCGGGAATCCGCAGCAAGATCATTACCACGGCGCGCAAGGCCGCGACGCTGGAAGCTGCGCCCTACAAGGAAGCGCTGATCGGGATGGATCCCGCTTGGGGCGATCGCAATACCTGGGCCACCATCAAACGCTCAGGACACGCCATCACGCCAAGTTATCTGCTCGCCGCCTTGGATCTTGAAGTAAACGCCGACGGCGCGTTGGCCTGGGTCCCGGACAATCGCGCCATCTACCTGACCGTCCTTGCCCGGACATTCTGGATCAGCATTCAGGTAACGGCCTGGACGTTGCTTCTCGGATTCCCCCTGGCCTACCTGTTGGCAACGCTGCCGACGCGAACGTCGAGTCTGCTGCTGATTCTGGTGCTGCTGCCGTTCTGGACATCGCTGCTGGTACGGACGACAGCCTGGTTCGTTTTGCTCCAGGATTCCGGGCCGATCAACGATACGCTGATGTTTCTCGGCCTGACGGATCATCCGCTGAAACTGATCTTCGCCCGCGTCGGCACGATCGTGGCAATGACCCACATCCAATTGCCGTTCACGCTGCTGCCGATCTACAGCGTCATGAAGACAATTCCGCCGAGCCATGTGCGGGCCGCGCGTTCTCTGGGCGCCGGGCCGTTCTACGCCTTCTGGCGAGTCTACTTTCCGCAAACCATTCCAGGCATCGCTGCCGGCTGCCTGCTCACCTTTATCATTTGCCTGGGCTACTACATCACGCCGGCCCTGGTCGGCGGCGCATCGGACAGGATGATTAGCAACATCATCGCCGAGGCCCTGCATGCGGAGAACAACTGGGGCAAAGCTTCGGCATTGGGTACCATTCTGCTGACGGCGACGATGATCCTCTACTTCGTCTACAATCGCCTCATCGGCATCGACAAGATGAAACTCGGGTAGGCGGAAATGGCTCTCTCGCCCTACGCAGGTCCGGCCGAGCGCGCATGGTACTACACGCATCGTGTGTTGTGCGCCGCCGTGCTGCTGTTCCTGATCGCGCCGATCCTCGTGATCATGCCGCTCTCGTTCAACGCCGAACCGTACTTCAGCTATCCCATGCCGGGCCTGTCGCTGCGCTGGTATGAAGACTTCTTCACCAATGACCGCTGGGTGCTGGCGCTCAAGACCAGCATCATAGTCGCGGCTTTTACCACCGTCATCGCCACCACGCTGGGCACGCTCGCCGCATTGGGCCTTAGCCGGGCGAGCTTCCCGGCGCGGACATCGATCATGAGCGTGTTGATTTCGCCGATGATCGTGCCGGTGATCATCTCGGCGCTCGGCATGTATTTCTTCTACACCCCCATCGGCCTGACCAACAGCCTGCCCGGCCTGACCCTGGCGCATACGGCTCTGGCGACGCCGTTCGTCGTGATCGTGGTGACCGCGACCCTGACGGGATTCGACCACAGCCTCGCCCGCGCCGGAGCGAGCCTGGGCGCCGATCCAATGCGGGTGTTCAGGAAAGTCATCCTTCCGCTCATCCTGCCCGGCGTCATTTCCGGCGCGCTGTTCGCCTTTGTCACGTCGTTCGATGAGGTGGTGGTGGTCGTCTTCCTGGCCGGTCCGGAGCAGCGCACGTTGCCCAGACAAATGTTCAGCGGTATCCGCGAGGACATCAGCCCGACGATCACGGCGGCCGCCAGCATGCTCATCGTCTTTGCCGTCTTCATGCTGACGACCATCGAGTTGCTTCGCCGCCGGTCGGAGCGTCTGCGCGGCATCCGCAGCTAACAGCCTGTTGCGGCAACAGAATCCTGCCGCAGTAGACTTCTTAACCAGCCCGGCCTATCTTGCCGCCCATGTATAAGGACAACAGCCTGATTCCGACGGAAGCGGTGCGTTTGGCCGCGCTCGGCACGCTGCATGAGGGGCCGCGGCGCTATGCCGATCTGGCCGCGGAAGTGCGCGGGTTCGTCGGCCATATCGTCGGGCCGTCGCTGGATCTGATCGGGCCGCCGATGGAGCTGCTGCGGGTCGAAGGGCTGATCGAGGCCGGCGATGGCGGCGGTGCCGAGGCCGAGCTGCGCATCACCGCGCGCGGCATCGAGGAGCTGAAGCGGCTGCTGGGCGCCAATTTGCGGGGCCCGATCGGCGAGTTCAACAAGCTGGTCATCGCTCTCAAGCTGCGCTTCCTGCCGGTGCTCGACCGCGACGGGCAGAAGTTGCAGGCCGAGCTGCTGGCGGAGATTTGCGAGCGCGAGCTCAGCCGACTCACCAGCCTGCGCCGCCAGATCGACGGCCGCCGCGACACGTTGACAGATTGGCTAGAGCACGACATCGCCCAGGTCACCGCGCGGCTGGATTGGTTCCGCCGGCTCGGCGAGAGCCTTTAAGCGCCGTCGGCCGCTGCCGGCAAATCCATTTAGTATAGGTGCTGCCCCCCGGTGACGAAGATCTCCGTCCCCGTGACATAGCCGAAATCGGCGGTGCAGAGCTGGTACACCGTCGCCGCCACCTCCTCCGGCTTGCCCATGCGGTGCATGGGAATGCGGGGTATCAGCGTCTCATACTCCGGGCCGATCATCGCGGTCTCGATCTCGCCGGGCGCAACGGCATTCACCCGCACGCCCAGATCAGCGAACTCCACCGCCATCTCCCGGGTCAGCGCCGACAGCGCCGCTTTCGATGTGCTATAGGCCGAGCTGGCGAACGGATGCCGCGCATGGCCGGCGATCGAGGTGATGTTGACGATCGAGCCCTGGCCGCGATGCAGCGCCTGGGCGAAGCCGCGCGACAGCTGCAGCGGCGTAAAGAAGTTCAGCTCGAACACGTCGCGCCAAGCCTGCACGTCGCCGTTGAGGCAGCCGAGCCGCTCCCTAAATTCGGTCTTCGGCGACACCGCGGCGTTGTTCACCAGGGCATGGACCGGCTGGCCGCCGATGATCCTGCCGGCCTCGGCGATGAAGCGGTCGACGCTGGCCGTATCCGCGAGGTCCGTCACTACGTGATGGGCCCAGTTCGTATCGCGCTTGCATTCGGGCGGCACGTCGTCGCGGCTGCAGGTGATGATGCGCCAGCCTTCCTGCATGAAGCGCATGACCGTGGCATGGCCGATGCCGCGGCTGGCGCCGGTGAGGATGACGGTTTTCATGGGATCGTTCATGGCCGGCAATCTAGCCGAACGACCGGCCCGCGTCACCGCATGAGCAACCGCCCGGCTTAGTGCGCCATCAGCACGGGAATGCCGGCCGCCGACAGCACGTCGCGCGTCGCGCCGCCAAGGATCATCTCCCGCAGGCGGCTATGGCCATAGGCGCCCATGACCAGCAGGTCGGCGCGGCTCTGCTCCGCATGGGCCAGAAGCGAGGCACCCGTGGAGGCGCCGCCGGAGGGTATCGACTCATGGGAGGCGCGCACGTCGTGGCGGCCGAGATAGGCGATCAGCTCCTGGGCCGTGGCGACGCTGTCGATGGCGCCGACGGTCAGCACGGTGACATGATCGGCCACCTCCAGGATCGGCAGGGCGGCAGCCACCACGCGCGCGGCCTGGGCGCTGCCGTTCCAGGCCAGCGCCACCCGGCCCGCCATCACCCGCGCCGCCGTGGGCGAGGCCACCAGCACCGGCCGGCCGGTATCAAACAGCGCCGCATCCAGCGTCGCCGCCAGGGGCGCCTCGGCCTCGCCGCTCGGACGGCCGATGACGATGAGATCGGTCAGCCGGCCGGCCGCGGCCACCACGTCGGCCTCGCGGCCGGTGACTTCGCGCCATGACATCTTGGCGCCGCCGGCCGCGGAAACCTTCTGATAGGCCTCGCGCGCCCGCGCGGCGCGGGAGGCGATCGTCTGCGCCATCGCCGCCATCAGCTGTTCCACCATGGCGCCGGACATGCCCTCGCCGATCACAGGCACGACGCTGTTCACATCGGCCATGACGTGCAGCACATCGAGCGCCGCGTCGAACCGCTTGGCCGCGGTGACCGCGGTCTCCAGCGTCGCCTGGGTCGTGGTGCCGCCATCGGCAACCGCCAGGATGCTGCGTATGGTCATCGAGCTCTTTCCTCCATTCGGTCGCGACTTCGGATGATTCTGATTATCAGTAGATCACTCCAGATTGTCCGTCTCGTTGATATGCATCAAGCCTAGACTACCTGCCCGGGGCCGCCGCCGGACGCTCGAACGGCTTGCGGATCTCCTCCACCCCCGCCGGATCTTCGTGGATGATCACCTCGGCGCCCGGGAAGGCCGCCATGACCGCCAGCTCCACCGCATCGGCCGCTTCATGGGCGACGCGCAGCGGCAGGTCCGCATCCATCTCCAGATGCATCTGCACGAAGATCGCCTGGCCGGCGGCGCGGGTGCGCAGGTCATGCACCGACATCACCCGCGGATTTTCCAGGGCGATGGCGCGGATCTTCGCCCGCATCCCGTCCGGCAGCTCGCGGTCCATCAGCATGTCCAGCGCGCCGCGGAAGATCTGCCAGGCCGTGAACAGGATGTAGCCGGCGATGCCGATGGCGAACAGGGGGTCCGCGGCATTCCAGCCCCACCACACCGCCACCAGCAAGGCCACGATGACGCTGACATTGACGAAGACGTCGCCGACATAGTGCAGGGAGTCCGCACGCACGGCAAAGGAACCGGTGCGGCGGATGACATGGCGCTGATACAACACCAGCAGCAGCGTGGCGAGGATCGAGAAAACCATCACGGCGATGCCGATCTCGCCATGCTCCACCGGCACCGGCGTGACCAGCCGGCCGATCGCCTGGAAGGCGAGGAAGGCGGCCGAGCCGGCGATAAAGGCCGCCTGGCCCAGCGCCGCCAGCGGCTCGGCCTTGCCATGGCCGAAGCGGTGCTCGCGATCAGCCGGCGTCAGCGAATGGCTGATGGCATAGAGGTTCACCAGCGACGCGCCGGCATCCAGCAGCGAGTCCAGCATGCTGGACAGCAGCGCCACCGATCCCGTCAGCAGATAGGCCGCGACCTTGGCGCCGATCAGCAGCAGCGCCACGCCGACCGAGGCATAGCCGGCGCGGCGCATCAGCCGCGCCCGCTCCGGCTGAGCCAGCGTGCCGTCGCCAAACATGCCCTGCGCCTGCTGCATCGCCGCTATCCTCGCCACGGGTCTCTATGGATACAACCGCTCGGTGCGCCAGCCGTTCCCCTCGCGATGATAGACCAGCCGGTCATGGAGCCGGAACGGCTTTTCTTCCCAGAACTCGATGCGGCCCGGCAGCACGCGGAAGCCCGACCAGTGCGCCGGCCGCGGCACGGCGCCCAGGCCGAACTTGGCGGTGAACTGGGCGATGCGCTTTTCCAGCTCGAACCGCCCGGTCAGCGGCCGCGATTGCTGCGAGGCCCAGGCGCCGATCTGGCTTGAGCGGTGGCGCGAGGCGAAATAGGCGTCGGCCTCGGCCGATGTCACCTGCTCCACCTCGCCCTCGATGCGGATCTGCCGGCGAAGCGATTTCCAATGCATGCACAGCGCCGCCTTCGGCAGCGCCTGGAGCTGCCGGCCCTTGCGGCTTTCATAGTTGGTGTAAAAGACGAAGCCCCGCTCGTCCCGGCCCTTCAGCAAGACCATGCGCAGCGAGGGCATGCCGTCGGCGCCGACGGTGGCCAGCGCCATGGCGTTCGGGTCGTTCGGCTCCTTGGCCTCCGCCTGGCGGAACCAGTCGTCGAAATGGTCGAAGGGATCGGTCTCGCTCATGCCTGCCGCCGGGTTTGTTGCCGCAAACCCAGATACAGACCATCGGGCCGGGCTTGGCAAGTCCCGCCGGGCAACCTTGCGAATGCTCCGCGCCGGCCTGTCTGTCTAGCGCGGCTCGTCCGCCAGCGCCCGCTGCACCGCCGGCCGGTCGGCCATCAGCAGCATATGGGCATGCACCTTGGCGAAGCGCGCGGAATCAACCCCGTCGGCCTTCAGCCAGCGGGTCAGCGTGAAGAGGTAGGGATCGCAGACCGTGAAGTTCTCCCCCATCACCCACGGGCCCTTGAACATCTCGCTCTCGATCAAGGCAAAACATTCGCCGACCGACTTCGGCACCATCCGCTGCATGGCGGCGATGGCGGCGGGATCGTCGGCCCAGCGATAGCCGCGCATGCGGTGGGCATGGGCGACATGCACGGTGGAGCAGAGATAGCTGTTGAAGGACTGCACCTGGGCAAAGGCGAACGCATCATCCAGCGGCGCCAGGTTCGCCCGCGGATAGATCTGGGCGATGTAGGCGAGGATCGCCGGCGTCTCCGTCAGGATGCCGCGGTCGGTGACCAGCGCCGGCACGCGGCCCTTCGGATTCACCTTCAGGTATTCCGGCGAGCGCTGCTGGGTGCTGGCAAAATCGACGCGCACCGGCTCGTAGTCCGCGCCGGCTTCTTCCAGGGCGATGCGCGACGCCAGCGCGCAGGTGCCCGGCGCAAAGTAGAACTTCAGCATGGCTCTCTCCTCTTCGCTGACGCTTGGATGGCATCCGCGGGGCGGCCGGTCAACTCCGCCAGAACGTTGCCGTTTGCGGTGACAATTTCCCGCATGTTTTTCACGCTCAAGCTTCTGATGCGGCAAAGAGATTCCGCAAAACGCGGGATTTCAGGGGACCCAGATTATCGCGAAACGATGCCATACAAGGGAATTCCCGCCGGACGCGCGGCGATCGTCGGAGAGTATACAAACACACAAGCCCATCCGCGCCCGCCGCTGGCGCGGATGGCCGATGACAGATGCACAATGTCCAACATCGAGGCGCGGAACCAAGCGAGTCTGCGCGCCTGACTAGTGTAGGTGATTGTTCCTAAAAGTCAAGAATCCCACGCGGAGGCGCGAAGACGCGGAGGTGAGGTTTCTGGTTCGACCTCCCGACTCGGCATCACTCCTAGTTTGTCATCCCCGCGTTCGCGGGGATGACAAACTAGGAGTGTTGAGATTCGAGCGTTGATGCATGGGTCGAGAACGACATTTTCGCAGCGCGCAGGCCGCTGTATGTTTTTGCTGTCCCTTGTTGTTTTCATCCGAGCCCATCCATGCCCTCCTCCTCCCTCTCCGCCATCGGTTTCGATGCCGACGACACGCTCTGGCAGAACGAGCAGTTCTACCGGCTGACCGAGCGGCGGTTGACGGAGTTGCTGGCGGCGCATGCGGAGCCCGGCGATATCTCGCGGCGGCTGCTGGAGGCGGAGAAGCGGAACCTGGAATTCTATGGCTTCGGCATCAAAGGCTTCACGCTGTCGATGATCGAGACGGCGATCGAGATTACCGAGGGCCGCGCGCCCGCCTCCGTCATCCGGGAGATCCTGGCGTCGGGCCGCGAGCTGCTGCGCCATCCCGTGGAGACGCTGCCCCATGTGCGGGAGACGCTGGAGCAGCTCGCCGGCAGCTACCGGATCATCCTCATCACCAAGGGCGACCTGTTCGACCAGGAGCGCAAGCTGGCGCAATCGGGCCTGGGCGAGCTGTTCGACGCCGTGGAGATCGTCAGCGACAAGAACGCCTCGACCTATCAGCGCGTCTTCAGCCGCCACGGCGACGGGCCGGGGCGTGGCATGATGGTGGGAAACTCTCTGAAGTCCGATGTGGTGCCGGCGATCGAGGCGGGAAGCTGGTGCGTCTATGTGCCCCACGATCTCACCTGGTCGCTGGAGCATAGCGACGAGCCCACGGACTCCCCGCGCTTCCGCCGGCTGGCGCATCTGGGCGAACTGCTGAGCCTGATTGCGGAGATTGAATAAGACAAGGCGGTATTGCCGCTCCGCGGATTTGAACCCGCGTATTCGCGAACGCCCGCACCGAGCCGCGAACCTAGTGGTTCGATGCCAACGGATGGTTCCCATCCATCGGCACAATCGAACCACCAGCTATTTGATCTGGTGGGCCGGCGGCTCTTTCCCGAACCTCCATTCCCGTAATGCGACCGGAAACGGCCTTCGAGCGGGCGGTTGACCGAAACGCCT
The DNA here is from genome assembly GCA_046154965.1 of Dongiaceae bacterium. Classification (GTDB taxonomy): domain Bacteria; phylum Pseudomonadota; class Alphaproteobacteria; order Dongiales; family Dongiaceae; genus DATKFM01. The sequence goes on from JBJXDY010000015.1 coordinate 96,046, forward strand.
TAGTCTTTACAGCGAATGGTCACAGGATTGCAACGCGGCGGCTCGATCGCCGCCGGCCGTATCCAGGATCAACCTACCCTGTTCATGCAACACGACGCTGTCTTGCACGGGCCTGAATCGACTGAGGCGGAATGGCGTAGCCGGTTGGGTCGGCCAAGTAGGCGTTCTGATCGTGCATCAACGCGCCCTTAGGCAGAGCATGCCATAATGGCCCCAGGCTCAGCCGCATACGCTCCTGGTAAAAGTCCGGGAGTCTGGTGCTCGCGCCCTGAAAAAACCGGCGGACCGCGGGATCTGAATCCAGCAGCCGGCGAATCTTGGATTGGAACTTGACTCTCTTCGATGAAGTTGCGCGCACAAGATTGAGCGCCTTTGTCGCGACGCCTCGATTGGCGGCGAGCCGCCGCCAAACGAGCCGGCCCGTCATCGCATGGCGCGTAACGTCAACTGTACGATCATAGAACTCGGCCCAGCCATAGTTTAGCGGCTGCACGTTCATGGCGTGGTTGCCGTCAAGAAAGAAATGCGGAAACGGCAGCACGCGCCCTGTGCGTTGCAGTTCGAGATTGAGCGGTGCGGCACGACCATATGCGGTCAGAAGCGAAAACGCCGGATAAGCTCCCGGCGTCATCTCGAAGAAGCGTTTGGTCAGCTCGAAAGGCTCGGCCCCCTCGTCGCTATCCAGACCAAGCACAAAGTTTGTCTGCACGAACGGGATGTGACGCAGGATCGTGTTAACGTGGTCCGAAACCTGACGCACTTTGTCTATCCCGACGTTGCGGCCGGTCTTGGACTTGTTGCCCAAATCAAACCACGACTCGATACCCGGCAGGATGCCAATAAAGCCGTTGGCCTTGAGGCGGTGCAGATGGGGCTCCGACAGCAGAGATAAGCTGCTCTCGGCGACGAACCGCACGCCGCCCGGCGGCACGGCGTCCTCAATGGCCGACATATAGTCGTCGAAACGGACGCCGAAGTTCGGGTCATGCCAGGCGACGACGGGGCGGGTCAGCTTGCCGCGGAGGAATCGAAGATCTTCACGGATTTGATCGAAGGCGAGCGGCTGATAGTCGACA
>JBJXDY010000016.1:0-32348 GCA_046154965.1 Dongiaceae bacterium
CCTCGACGTCATGCTGGAATTGCTGGCGCCCGCGGCGGCGCGCCTGACGGTGGAGCCGGCGCGCGGCGCGGCGCGCGCCCTGGCGATATCGGGCGTGGCGCTGCCGCTGCGCGATTGGGATTTCGCCGCCCTGGCGCTGGAAGCGGCACCATCGGCCGAGCCGCCGCCGCTTCAAGCCGATGGCTTCGAATGCGGCAGCGCCTGCGACGATGAGGCCGGGCGCGGCCGGCCCCGGGTGCTGCACTAGCATGGCGGCGATCGATCCCGCCTTCACCCGCCGCCGCGGCCTGATGGCGTTCGGTATCGCCGGGCGCGATACGCGGCGCGTGCCGGCGCCGCTGGATACCGGCGATCTGCTTGACATGGCGCTGTTGGGGCTGGCGGCGGAACCCGGTCCGCCCCGGCAGCGCCTCACCGTGGAGCGCGCGGCCGGATTGCTGCGCCGTCTTGGCGGCCCGCACTTGTCCCCGACGCTGGATGTGGTGACGGGCCGCGCCCGGCGTCTCATCGAGGCGGGCCATGTCGAGATGGCGCGGGATCCGGCCGCGCCCCTTGCCGTCCGCACGCACCCGGATGTGCCGTTGCCGCCGCATCTGCGGGTGACGGCGGCCGGTGCGCAGCGGCTGCGCGAACTTCTGCTGGCGCCCGAGCCCGACGACGCGGCGCCCCAGGCCGATCTCGCCTTCGCGCTCAAGCTCTGCCTGATGGACCGGCTGGACGCCGCCGGCCGGGCCTGCCTGCTGGCGCAAGCCATCGCCGCCAAGGAGCGCCATCGCGCCGCAGCCGATCAAGCCGCGCGGCACTGGCCGGCGAGCAACATCTTCACGCGCCGCTGGCTGGAACGGCAGGCGGCGCGGCTGGCCGATGACGTCGCCTGGCTGCGCTCGCTGCCGGCGGCGTGAGCCAATGCGGTTACTTGGCGGAAAGCAAGGATGCCGATTGCGCATTGTATTGTGGCGGCGAGTCGCTTAGATCGCTGGTGACGCTTCGCCTTGCTTTCCTACGGTGCCTTTCCCTCAACAACGACCGGAGACATCAATGGCCAGTGGTTTGTCTGCATGGACCTCGCTGCGTCCGCATATTCTGAGCGCGCTTCGCATCATGACCGGGCTGCTGTTCCTGCAGCATGGCACGACAAAGCTCTTGAGCTTCCCGCTGACACCGATGTCGGGCGGCACCGATGCGATGACTCTCACCTCGGGCACGCTGGAACTCGTCGGCGGCGCCCTCATCATTGTGGGCCTGTTCACCCGCCCCGTCGCCTTCATCTTGTCGGGCATGATGGCGGTGGCCTATTTCATGGTGCATGCGCCGCAGGGCTTCTATCCGCTGCTGAATGGCGGCGAGCTGGCAATCGCCTACTGCTTCGCGTTCCTCTATCTCTCCGCGGCCGGCGGCGGCCCCTGGAGCCTCGACGCGATCATCCGCAAGAAGCCGTGATCCGCGCCGCCTGGGAATGACTTCCATAGGTTGCGATTGAGTTACAGGGGCGGGCCGCAGACCCGCCCCTTTCTCTTGCCCGCCGCCATCGGCCTCAGCAGCCCGCGGCGCGCCGCCGGCATGATCAACGCCGCCGCGCCCGCGTCGTGGGGCCGGCGGACATTCGGGTCGTTCGACGCGGTTTCATAAGAGCAACAAAAAGGTTGCGCATCGCCGCGCCGCGGCCTATGTCAACAGGCAACCAGCAGGTTGCGTATGAGCGATCGCATCGAGAAATCCATCGAACTGAAGGCCTCGGTTTCCCGGGTCTGGAAGGCGCTGACCGATCACCGGGAGTTCGGCGCCTGGTTCGGCGTCCGCCTCGACGGCCCCTTCAAGCCGGGGCAGCCCTCGACCGGCCAGATCACCATCAAGGGCTTCGATCATGTCCGCTGGTCGGCGGTGGTGCAGAAGATCGAGCCAGAACGCTATTTCTCCTACACCTGGCATCCCTACGCCATCGATCCCAAGGTCGATTACAGCGGCGAGCCCTCGACCCTGGTCGAGTTCTTCCTGGAGCAATCCGCCAAGGGCACGCTGCTGCGCGTCGTCGAGTCCGGCTTCGACAAGCTGCCGCCCGAGCGCCGCGACATCTCCTTCCGCATGAACGACCGCGGCTGGGCCGCGCAGCTGGAGAACATCGCCAGGCATGTCGGGCAGACGTCCTAGCGCGGCCGCCCTCAAGACCAGTGCTGCAGTCTTCGCAGCACTGGGCGACGGCACGCGGCTGTCATTGGTCAACCGCCTCACCGGCGGCGCGCCGCGATCGATTACCCAGCTCACCGCCGGCACCCGCCTCACGCGCCAGGCGGTGACCAAGCATCTGCGCGTCCTCGAAGGTGCCGGCGTCGTCCGCTCCATCCGCGTCGGCCGCGAAAGCCGGTTCGAGCTGGAGCTCAAGCGGCTGGCCGAGGTGCGTCAGTATCTCGACCGCGTGTCGCAGCAGTGGGAAGATGCGCTGGGACGTTTGGCAGCGCATCTGGCGGGGGGCGGAGGATAGCGGCATTCTTGTTCGCCGGATGCCAAGCAGCGAAGGCTTTCCGGTCTCGGCGGCGGCGGATAGGTTTCCGCGATAGACTTCGCTATCGGGCGAGGGGAAGGCAACAAACGCAACGCGCGGCGGCTGCGGCGGTAATGCTGCTGGCATTGCCGGCCGCGGCGGATCTGAATGCGGGAAATCTGACGGCCAAGGAGTTTCGCGGCTTCTGTCGTGACGACAACGTGATCCGATGCCGCGAGGTCGTAACGGGCGTGTATCTGGGCTTACTCAGAGGGGCGGCCGCCTTTACGATGGACGAACAGAAACTCAATCGCGGACTCCTCGGATGCTTTCCCGACGAGACGCCGACTGATGAATTGGCCGTCCGGGTCACGCAATTCTTCAGGGATACTGAAGAACCAATCGCTCTTCGAAGGTCAACTCGGCTTCGCCGTCAGCGAGGCGCTATTGGAGATGTATCGCCGTAACTAGGGCATCGAGGAAGGAGAGCGAGGCAACGGTACCATGCCCAACCGCCACGCCACCTGCAGTTGCGGCCAGCTTCGCGTCACCTGCCAGGGCGATCCCGCGCGCGTCTCCATCTGCCATTGCCTGGAATGCCAGCGCCGCACCGGCAGCGTATTCGGCGCCCAGGCGCGGTTTCCGCGGACGCAGGTGCGGATCCAGGGTGATTCCACCGTCTGGTCGCGGCCGGGCGACAGCGGTGGCGCGGTCACGTTTCACTTCTGTCCGGTCTGCGGCGCCACCGTCTATTGGCGGATCCAAGCGGCGCCCGATGTGATCGCTGTCGCCATCGGCGCATTCGCCGATCCCGGCTTCGGTCCGCCGCGCCACTCGGTCTATGAGCGCAGCCGCCATGGCTGGGTGGTGCAGCCGGAGGGGCCGGACGTGGAGCATCTGGACTAGTTGGCTGCCCTCCGTCGCCGGCCGTTCAAGCTAACCCTCAGAAAAGTCCGCCAACTTCCTGCGTGACATTTGTTCTCTATATGTTCTATAATGGCTCATGCCAGCCGGGAGCATGAACTGCTGGCGTTACGAGACCGCAATCCAGGAGGGGAACCATCGCCATGTCTGCCGAAATCCACCGCAACCACCCCCGCTCGAACGCCCGGCCCCAGGTCGGCCGCTTCTACGGGGATTTCCTTTGCATGGCATCGTTCCGCAAGAACGGGGAGCCCCTGGCACTGACCCGGCGGCCACGCAAATTCTCTTTTGAAATCAGACGATTGTCGCAAGATTTCCGACTCGCAATGGGGTCTCAAAGCTCTGCAATCGCTGGCGAATTTCAGGTGGAACTGTCGCAAAATGCACCGGCCCGCCGCTAATGATTCGTTATCCCTTTGTTCTTTTGTTGACGGAGGTTTCCAACAGGTTTCCAGACCGGTTGTCGGGAGGTTTCCTGTTCCATTTTCGTTCTTGACAAAATGAGAACAAAGCGCGTACTTTTGCATCATTCGTCGGCCGGAACGGGCCAAAACGGCTCCCCGACCGGCCGATAGGGGATCAACATCAGGGCCGCTGGCTTCGGGCAAGTGCCTGCATTAGAAGGACGGAAGATCTATGTCGCAGCCGAATTTGCGCGTTGTTGAAAGGGATGGGATGGACCGGGGTAAGGCGTTGGAAGCGGCCTTGGGACAGATCGAGCGGGCCTTCGGCAAGGGTTCGATCATGCGGCTTGGCCAGCGCGACAAGGCGGTGGAGGCCGAAGTGGTGTCCACCGGCTCCATCGGCCTGGATATCGGGCTTGGCATCGGCGGCCTGCCGCGCGGCCGTATCGTCGAGATCTACGGGCCGGAAAGCTCCGGCAAGACGACCCTGGCGCTTCATGTAATTGCCGAGGCGCAGAAGCAGGGCGGCGCTTGCGCCTTCGTCGACGCCGAACATGCGCTCGATCCCTCCTACGCCCATAAGCTCGGCGTCAACATCGACGAACTGCTGATCTCCCAGCCGGACGCCGGCGAGCAGGCGCTGGAAATCGCCGACACGCTGGTGCGCTCCGGCGCCATCGACGTGCTGGTGGTGGATAGCGTGGCCGCCCTGGTGCCGCGGGCCGAGCTCGAGGGCGAGATGGGCGATTCCCATATGGGCCTGCAGGCGCGCCTGATGAGCCAGGCGCTGCGCAAGCTCACGTCATCCATCTCCAAATCCCGCTGCATGGTCATCTTCATCAACCAGATCCGCATGAAGATCGGCGTCATGTTCGGCAATCCGGAGACCACCACCGGCGGCCATGCGCTGAAGTTCTATGCCTCCGTGCGCCTGGATATCCGCCGTATCGGCTCGATCAAGGACCGCGACACCGTGGTCGGCAACCAGACCCGGGTGAAGGTGGTGAAGAACAAGATGGCGCCGCCGTTCCGCGTGGTGGAGTTCGACATCATGTATGGCGAGGGCATCTCCAAGACCGGCGAGCTCATCGATCTCGGCGTCGCCGCCGGCGTGGTGGAGAAATCCGGCGCCTGGTTCTCCTATGACGGCCAGCGCATCGGCCAGGGCCGCGAGAATGCCAAGGCCTACCTCAAGGAGAACACCGCCGTTGCCGACGCCATCGAGCGGGCCATCCGCCAGAACGCCGGCCTGGTTGCCGGGGCGATGTTGGACACCAGCGGCGGCAAGGAAGCCGGCGACGACGAGTAATCTGCCGGCGGGACGGGTGGAGCGGCCGCGGGCCGCGCTGCCCGGTTGCGGCGGCAAGCCTGAACGGTCTCATAAACCGGCGAACGAAAATCTGGAGGAAGCACTGAGGCGGCAGTTTCCACCGGCGGCCTGAGCGCGGCTCCGTTCCCCTGCGGTACCGCACCACCAGCCCGCCACAATAAACGACTGGGATCGGGCTGCCCGGCGGATTCACCCACCCGCCGGCGCCGGTTCCCGGTTCCTCTCGGAACTGTTCCCTCGCGAGCGCGCCGGACCCCCTCCGGCGCGCTCATTTTGCGTTGCAGCACAGGGGGGGAATACCTAGGTTCCCCGGTGGCGCCGGGTTTCCTGGGAAACTTGGCGCTATCGTTAACCCGCACAAGACTTGGACATGCAGACCGCCAACGACATCCGCAGCACCTTCCTGGATTACTTCGGCAAGAACGGCCACGAGATCGTGCCGTCGAGCCCGCTGGTGCCGCGCAACGATCCGACTCTCATGTTCACCAATGCGGGGATGGTTCAGTTCAAGAACGTTTTCACCGGCCAGGAGAAGCGCGACTACAAGCGCGCCGTGACCGCGCAGAAATGCGTGCGCGCCGGCGGCAAGCATAACGACCTGGAGAATGTGGGCTACACCGCGCGGCACCACACCTTCTTCGAGATGCTCGGCAACTTCTCCTTCGGCGACTATTTCAAGGACGTCGCCATCGAGCTGGCTTGGAACCTGATTACGAGGACCTACGGCCTGCCCAAGGATCGGCTGCTGGTCACCGTCTTCGCCGAGGACGACCAGGCCTTCGATCTCTGGAAGAAGATCGCCGGCCTGCCGGAATCCAAGATCATCCGCATCGCCACATCGGACAATTTCTGGGCCATGGGCGATACCGGCCCCTGCGGCCCCTGCTCGGAGATCTTCTTCGATCACGGCCCCTCGATCGCCGGCGGCCCGCCCGGCAGCGCCGACCAGGATGGCGACCGCTTCATCGAGATCTGGAACCTGGTCTTCATGCAGTTCGAGCAGGTGACGAAGGAGCAGCGGGTATCGCTGCCCAGGCCGTCGATCGACACCGGCATGGGGCTGGAACGGCTCGCCGCGGTGCTGCAGGGCAAGCATGACAATTACGACATCGACCTGATGCGCGCCCTGATCAACGCGTCGGCCGACGCGTCGAACACTCAAGCCGACGGGCCGCAGGCGGTGTCGCACCGGGTGATCGCCGACCATCTGCGCGCCGCCAGCTTCCTGATCGCCGACGGCGTCACGCCCTCGAATGAAGGCCGCGGCTATGTGCTCCGCCGCATCATGCGCCGCGCCATGCGCCACGCCCACAAGCTGGGCGCCCAGGAGCCGCTGATGTGGAAGCTGGTGCCGGTGCTGGTGGCCCAGATGGGCCAGGCCTATGCCGAACTGATCCGCGCCCAGGGGCTGGTGACGGAAACCCTGCGGGATGAAGAGACCCGCTTCAAGCGAACGCTGGAACGTGGCCTCGGCCTGCTGGACGAGGAGGTGGCGAAGCTGCCAACGGACCAGCCGCTGCCGGGCGAGGTGGCGTTCAAGCTCTACGACACCTACGGCTTTCCGGTCGATCTCACCCAGGACATCCTGCGCGGCCAGGGGCTGAAGCTGGATTCCGCCGGTTTCGATGCGGCCATGGAACGCCAGCGCGACGCGGCCCGCAAGGCCTGGGCCGGCTCCGGCGAAGCGGCGACGGACAAGCTCTGGTTCGAGCTGCGGGACAAGCTCGGCGCCACCGAATTCCTCGGCTATTCGACCGAGATGGCCGAAGGGAAGGTCACCGCGCTGATCGTCGACGGCAATCAGGTGGAACGCGTCGAGGCCGGCAAGAGGATCGCGCTGATCGCCAACCAGACGCCGTTCTACGGCGAATCCGGCGGCCAGCAGGGCGACCACGGCATCATGTTCGCGCCCAAAGGCGCGGAGATCGTCATCCGCGACACGCAGAAAAAGCTCGGCGATCTCCATGTCCATCTGGGCACGGTGACCAAGGGCAGCGTCGCCGTCGGCGATGCGCTGGAGATGCGGGTCGACGGCTCGCGCCGCACGGCGCTGCGCGCCAACCACTCCGCCACCCATCTCCTGCATGAGGCGCTGCGGCGGCGCCTGGGCGATCACGTCACCCAGAAGGGCTCGCTGGTGGCGCCCGACCGGCTGCGCTTCGATTTCAGCCAGCCCAAGGCGCTGACGCCTGAGGACATCCGCGCCATCGAGGAAGACGTGAACCGGCAGATCCGCCACAACGAAGCGGTGACCACGCGGCTGATGACTCCCGACGATGCGGTGAAGGCCGGCGCGCTGGCGCTGTTCGGCGAGAAATACGGCGACGAGGTCCGCGTCGTCTCCATGGGCGGCGAGGACGAGGCCCATCACTTCTCCACCGAGCTCTGCGGCGGCACCCATGTGCGGCGCACCGGCGATATCGGCCTGTTCATGATCGTCGGCGAGGGCGCAGTCGCCGCCGGCGTCCGCCGCATCGACGCGCTCACCGGCAAAGCGGCGGTCGACTATGTGGCCGGGCGCGAGCGCATGCTGACCGAAGCCGCAAGCACCTTGAAGGTACAGCCGTCAGAGCTTCCGGCACGCATCAGCGCGCTAGTAGAAGAGCGGCGTAAGCTTGAGCGGGAATTGGTTGAGGCACGACGGCGGGCTGCTCTTACCCAGACCGACCGCCCTGGGGGAGTTTTCTTAACCTCTCCCGGCAATAAGCCTATGACGAATGGCGGCACCAAGGATGTGAATGGCATCAATTTTGCGACCCGCCTCCTCGAGGGCGTGCCGGCGAAAGAGTTGAAGGGCCTCGCCGACGACCTCAAGAAACAGATCGGTTCCGGCGTCATCGCCATCGTCGCCACCCACGAAGGCAAGGCGGCGAACCTGGTGGCGGTCACCGATGATTTGGCCAAGCGCTTCGATGCGCGCGAACTGGTGAAGGCCGGCGTCGCGGCGCTGGGCGGGCAGGGCGGCGGCGGCCGCGCCGACATGGCCCAGGGCGGCGGCCCGGCGGTGGACCAGGCCGCGGCGGCGCTCGACGCCATCGAGCAAGCGGTCCGCGCCCGGGCCACCTGACATTTCCATGGCCAGCGCCGTCCGCGCCCGCATCATCGAGCTGCTGGACGCGCGCGGCGACGCGCCCGGCCGAAAGGCCGTCACGGCGCTGCTGCTGACCGCAATCGCCGCCGCCACGATCTTCGGCCTCTTCGCCACCTTGCCGGATCTCGATGCCGGCGCGCGCGTGCGGCTGCGGCTGCTCGGCGGCGCCGCGGTGATCGTCTTCACCCTCGAATATCTGCTGCGGCTTTGGGCGGCGCCGTCGCGCCGCCGCTACGTCCTGTCATTCCCAGGCGTCATCGACCTCCTGACCGTGCTGCCGTTCTGGCTGCATCTGGCCGGGATCGCGCCGCCGATGGCGGTGATCCTGGGCCTGCTGCTGGCCTCGGTGAAGCTGGCGCGCTACGTGCCGGGATTCGGCCTTGTCGCCGCGGTGTTCCGCGCCGAGCGGCGCGCGCTGTTCGCCGCCCTCGTCGTGCTGGCCGTGCTGCTGCTGCTGTCGTCGGGCATCATGTATCTGCTGGAACGGGACGCGCAGCCCGGCGTGTTCACCAGCATCCCCAAGACTCTCTGGTGGGCCATCGTCACCATCGCCAGCGTCGGCTATGGCGATATGACGCCGGTGACGGCCCTGGGCCGGACCTTCGGCGGCCTGGTGATCCTGATCGGCATCGCCACCTTCGCCGTGCCCGCCGGCCTGCTCGCCACCGGCTTTGCCGCCGAACTGAGGAAGCGCGACTTCGTCGTCACCTGGCGCGCCGTGGCCCAGGTGCCGCTGTTCGCGGGACTCGATGCCGTCGTCATCGCCGATATAGCCCGGCTGCTGCGGCCGGAGATCGTGCCGCCGCGCTATGCCATCATGCGCCGCGGCGACGCCGCCGGCGCCATGTACTTCATCCTTGCCGGCGAGGTGGAGGTGGAACTGGCCCAGGGTGCTGTGGCGCTGCGCAACGGCCAGTTCTTCGGCGAGATCGCGCTGCTGCATGACCAGCCGCGCTCGGCCACCGTGACCGCGGTGACCGAATGCCAGCTGCTGGTGCTGGAGGTGCGGGAGTTCCGCAGCCTGCTGCAGCGCTACCCGCAGATCGACGCCGCCATCCGCAAGGTCGCCGCGGAACGGCAACCTTCGGAGGCGGAATGACATCAGGCTATTTCGCGTCGGCGGCCAGCGTCATCTTGACGATGACGTCGCGTTCGTCCTCGGCGACGGATCCGTTGTCGGCATCGTCGCCCTTCTTGATCATGTCGACGAATTCCATGCCTTCGACGACCTTGCCCCAGACCGTGTATTGGCCGTCGAGGAAACCCGCATCGTCGAAGCAGATGAAGAACTGGCTGTCGGCGCTGTTCGGGCTCTGCGCCCGCGCCATCGACACCGTGCCGCGCACATGGGGCTCCTTGTTGAACTCGGCCGGCAGGTTCTGGCCCGAGCCGCCCATGCCCGTGCCCGTGGGATCTCCGGTTTGCGCCATGAAGCCGGCGATGACCCGATGAAACGGCACGCCGTCATAGAAGCCCTGCTTCACCAATTCCTTGATCCGCGCCACATGTTTCGGCGCCAGGTCGGGACGCATTTCGATCACGACGCGTCCGTATTTGAGGTCCAAGTACAGCATGTTTTCCAGGTCCGCGGCCTTGCTGGGGGTTAGGGGAACCGCGACGAGACCGAGAACGGCGATCATGGCGGCGAGGAAAAGCTTCATAACATCCTACTCCGGTTTTTCCAATTCGGGGGCGCGCAGGGCAGGCCTCGGCTCAGGCCATCGCCTTCTGCAGGTTGGCGTCGAGCTTGTCGAGGAACTGCCGCGTGGTCATCCATTTCTGGTCGGGGCTGATCAGCAGCGCCAGATCCTTGGTCATGAATCCGGACTCGACCGTATCCACGCAGACCTTCTCCAGCGTCTCGGCGAAGCGCTGCACGTCGGGCGTGCCGTCGAACCGGCCGCGATACCAGAGCCCGCGGGTCCAGGCATAGATCGACGCGATCGGATTGGTCGAGGTTTCCTTGCCCTTCTGGTGCTCGCGGAAATGCCGCGTCACCGTGCCGTGGGCCGCTTCGGCCTCCACCACATTGCCGTCGGGCGACAGCAGCACCGAGGTCATCATGCCGAGCGAGCCGAAGCCCTGGGCCACCATGTCCGACTGCACGTCGCCGTCATAGTTCTTGCAGGCCCAGACGAAAGCCCCGCTCCATTTCAGCGCCGAGGCCACCAGATCGTCGATCAGCCGGTGTTCATAGATCATGTTCTGCGCCTTGAACTTGGCGGCGAATTCCTTGTCGAACACCTCCTGGAAGATGTCCTTGAAGCGCCCGTCATATGTCTTGAGGATCGTGTTCTTGGTGGAGAGATAAACCGGCCAACCGAGAGTCAGGCCGTAATTGAAGCAAGCGCGGGCGAAGCCGCGGATCGAGTCGTCCAGATTGTACATGGCCAGCGCAACGCCCGGCCCTGGCGCCTGGAACACCTCGCGCTCGATCACCGGGCCGCCGCCGGCCGGCTCGAACTTCAAGGTCAGCCGGCCGGCGCTGGGCATGATGATGTCGGTGGCGCGGTACTGATCGCCGAAAGCATGGCGGCCGATGACGATCGGCTGGGTCCAGCCGGGAATCAGCCGCGGCACGTTCTTGCAGATGATCGGCTGGCGGAACACCGTGCCGTCCAGGATGTTGCGGATCGTGCCGTTCGGCGACTTCCACATCTGCTTCAGATTGAATTCCTTCACCCTCGCTTCGTCGGGGGTGATGGTCGCGCATTTGACGCCGACGCGATGCTGCTTGATCGCCTTGGCGGCGTCGACCGTGACCTTGTCCTCGGTCTTGTCCCGATGCTCGACGCCCAGGTCGTAGTACTTCAGGTCGATATCGAGATAGGGAAGGATCAGCTTCTCTTTGATGAACTGCCAGATGATGCGGGTCATCTCGTCGCCGTCGAGTTCGACGACGGGATTAGCTACCTTGATCTTTGCCATGAGAATTTCCGTCCAGGAGTCGAACCGACGCAGGGCCGGCAACATATCATCACGCACGGACGGTGCAAGCGCCGGCAGGAAACTCGAAAGCTGTGGCGCTACAATCGCTTAACGTCATCAGGCACGGCCGGCTCGGGCGCGCGCCGGAGGGCGGGAATGACCGCCTCCACATCGTCGATGACCGTGTAAAGCGCCAGCGCTTCCGGCTTCGCGAAGCCCTGTTCCACAATATGCTGATTGAGGCGAATGAGGGGCGTCCAGTACCCGCCGTTGTCCAATAGCACGATTGGTTTGTCGTGCAGCCGGAGTTGCCGCCAGGTGATCATCTCGAAGGTTTCGTCCAACGTGCCGAAGCCGCCGGGCAGGATGACGAAGGCATCGGAGAGCTGGAACATGAGCTCCTTGCGTTCATGCATGTTGGGTACGACGCGCAGCTCGCTGATGCCCTGATGGCCGACCTCCTTCGATTGCAGATGCTCCGGAATGACGCCGATCACCTTGCTGCCGTTCTTCAGCGCGGCGTCGGCGATCACCCCCATCAGCCCGACGCGGCCGCCGCCATAGACCAGGTTGATGCCGTTACGCCCCAGTAACTCGCCGAAGCGCTGGGCGGTCGCACGGTGCTTGGGGTTGGCGCCAAAGGCCGAGCCGCAATAGACGCAGACAGATTTCAATGGAGTCATGGAATATTGATAGCGGATACAGCGTTGTTATCAACGGCCTTGGTGTTGCCGGCGGTTGTGGCCGAAATCACCGGATTGTTACCGGCACGCACAGCAGGGTCGCGACTAACTATGCTAGGTGTTTCAATTCCTGTTCTCGCGGAACTTTGCTGCGGCAAACGGGAGGCGTCGAAGGCGAGGCAGGGTAGGACCAACCAATTCCCCGTCAATCCAAAATCACGATAAAGAGGAGACAAGACGTGAAAACGCGGTTCATCGTCACAGCGGCACTTGCGATGCTTTTGTCGGGCGGCCTAGCGCTGCAGGTCGTTGCGCAGGACCCCGCCGAGACCCTCAAGAAGCGCCAGGACTTCATGAAGGAGTATGGCGGCTACATGAAGGGCATCAACGAATTCGTTGAAAAGGGCATGGGCACAGCCGACGATGTGAAGAACAAGGCCGGCGAGATCAAGGAAGATTCCGAGAAGATCGTCGCGCTGTTCCCCAAGGGAACCGGTATGGACGATGGTGTCGGCAAGACCGGCGCCAAGAAGGAGATCTGGGAGAAGCCGGACGACTTCAAGGCCAAGGCCGAGAATCTCGCCATGCTCGCCGGCAAGCTGGAAGAAGCGGCCGCCGGTGGCGACAAGCAGCAGATCGCCGACGCTTTCGGAGCACTCGGCAAGGATGGCTGCGGCGGCTGCCATCAGACATTCCGGCAGAAGCTGGACTGACCCCGGTTGACCGGTTCTTCGAACAGGTCGGGGCGGCGGATCCGGATCGGGTTCGCCGCCCTTCTGTTTGCTGGAATTTTTTCCGCCGGTGCCGCGCGCGCGGCCGACCCGGCGCAGCTCGAGCGCGGCGCTTATCTCTTCATTGCCGCCGACTGCATGGCCTGCCACACCGACGTCAAGAACAAGGGCGCGCTGATGGCCGGCGGTCGCGCGCTGGCGACTCCGTTCGGCACCTTCTACAGCCCGAACATCACGGCCGATCCGGAGACCGGGATCGGCAACTGGACCGACGAGGATTTCACCCGCGCCCTGCGGGAGGGCGTGTCGCCCGAGGGCGACTATTATTTCCCGGTCTTTCCCTATCCCTCCTATACGAAGATGACCGACCAGGACATGCGCGATCTCAAGGCCTATCTGTTCTCGCTGGCGGCGGTGAAACAGGCGAACAGGGAACACGAGGTCGATTTCCCGTTCGGCTGGCGCTTTACTCTCGGACCCTGGCAGTGGATGAATTTCACATCAGGCGCCTTCGCGCCCGAGGCCGGCCGAAGCGATCGCTGGAACCGGGGCGCTTATCTGGTGCAGGCCTTGGGCCACTGCGGCGAATGCCACACGCCGCGCGGCTGGCTGGGCGGCACTGACGGCGACTACGCTCTGTCCGGCACCCCCGATGGGCCCGATGGCGAGAAGGTGCCGAACATAACGCCCCATAAGGAAACGGGCATCGGCGGTTGGGAGCGGGCGGATATCCTGCGCGTGCTGACCACGGGCATGCTGCCCGATGGCGATTTTGTGGGGTCGGGCATGGGCGAGGTCGTGTCCTTCAGCACCAGCAAGCTGACGCCGGAGGATCGCGAGGCCATCGTCGAGTACCTGATGTCGCTGCCGCCGATCGAGAACAGCGAGGCCAAGGCGACCAAGCCGGGATCGGCCTGGGACTGAGCTCCCAAGGCCGGCGCAGCGGCCGGAACCGCTGGTGGAGGCCTGGTAAACGGCGCCGCGGCAAACGACGAATCAGCCAATAGAATCAACGAGAATTGGCCGAACACCGCGGGTTTCCGGTTATTGCGTCCGGTCGGCAGGCGTACTACCGTAGCGAATCATCCACGTCGCCGAGGCCCGCGCCCGTTGAAGCGTAGCATCTGGATCGTCATCGTCGTCGTTGCGGTCATCATCCTGGCCCTTCTGCTAGCCTATTGTTCGCAGCAGCCGGCGCCAACGAGCGTAAGCACAATCCCTTCGGACACGCCGGCCGCCACCACGGCCGCGGGCGGCGATGCTGCAGCCACGACTGATGCGGCGCCGGCTGCGAGCAGCGACACGAGCACCACGGCCACGGCGCCGGCAGAAACCACGGCGCCGTCCACGGGTAGCGTGACGGAAACCGCTCCTGCGTCCCCGACGACAGCGCCGAGCACGACAACGGCCACCACAACGGCACCGGCGGAGCCGGCAGCAACTCCGGCGCCGGGCACAACGGAGATTGCGGCCATTCCGGCTATTCCGCCGCCGGCTTCCGACAAGCCGTCGTTCGACGTGGTGCGCGTCGACTCCCAGGGCGGCATGGTGATCGCCGGGCGCGCCGAACCGGGCAGCGAGATCACGGTGACCAGCGACGGCACCGTCATCGGCACGGCCACGGCCGACGATCGCGGCGAATGGGTGCTGCTGCCGAGCGCACGGCTCAAGGCCGGCAATCACGCCCTCGATCTCTCCGCCAAATCCAAGGATGGCCAGACCATCGCCGCGGACGCCCAGGTGCTGATGGTGGTGCCGGAACCGGCTGCCGCCACGGCGGGTGCCCCGGCCGCCGCCAGCGAGACACTGGCGGTGCTGGTGCCTCAAAGCGAGACAGGAGGCAGCCAGGTGCTGCAGGCGCCTTCGACATCCGGCAGCGCCACCGAGGAGCCGGCCAGCCCGCTGTCGCTGGACACGATCGATTACGACGACAAGGGCCAAGTCACCATCGGCGGCCGCGCGACATCAGGCAGCACGGTGCAGGCCTATCTGGACAATCAGCTGGTGGGCGCTTCGGTGAGCGACGGCAGCGGCCATTGGAAGCTGCCCCTGCCGGTGGCGGTCGATACCCAGCCGCACACCCTGCGCATCGATCAGATCGGCACCGACGGCCGGGTGGTGGCGCGCGTCGAGTCGCCGTTCCAGCGCGCCGAGCAGGTGGAGCTGGCCAAGGACCAGAGCTTCGTCGTGCAGCCCGGCAACAGTCTGTGGCGCATCGCCCGGCGCAGCTATGGCGAGGGTCTGCGCTACACCGTGATCTATGAAGCCAACAAGGATCAGATCCGCGACCCCGACCTGATATATCCCGGCCAGGTGTTCGTGCTGCCCGACAGCGACGTCAATTGACAGGCCGCCCCGCGCGCCTATGGTCGCGGCGTTAACGGTTCATTGACCATGATTGTGCGATCAGGATTTGACGGATGTCCCTCCCGGCGATGCTGCGTTCGGTGATCGTGCCGATCCATCCCGACGGATGGAAGTTCGTGGGCATCTTCGCCGTGGGCGCCGTGGTTCTGGCGCTGATCGCCCAGCCGCTCGGCTGGATCGGCGCGGCGCTGACGGCCTGGTGCATCTATTTCTTCCGGGATCCGCCGCGGGTGACGCCGGTGCGTCCGGGGCTGGTGATCAGCCCCGCCGACGGCGTGGTCCAGGCAATCGGCCCGGCTGAGCCGCCGCCGGAGCTGGGAATGGAGAAGCGGGCGCTGACCCGCGTGAGCATCTTCATGAATGTGTTCGACGTGCATGTGAACCGGTCGCCCGTTGACGCCGAAGTGACGGGGATTGCCTATCGCCCCGGCAAGTTCTTCAATGCGTCGCTGGACAAGGCGAGCGAGGAGAACGAACGGAACGCGCTGCGGCTGCGGCTATCCGACGGACGGGAGCTGGCGGTGGTGCAGATCGCCGGGCTGGTGGCGCGCCGCATCCGCAGCGACGTCAAGCAAGGCGGCACGCTGCAGGCGGGCGAGCGTTTCGGCCTGATCCGCTTCGGCAGCCGCGTCGATGTCTATCTGCCCGATGGCGTGGCGCCGTTGGCCATCGTCGGGCAGCGCGCCGTGGCCGGCGAAACTGTGATCGCCGATCTTGTGTCGGGCGAAACGCAAAGACGGGGAGCGACCCGATGATGGAACGTGAACGCCATCCGAGATTGCGGGATCAGTCGATCAACCGGCTGATCCCGAACATGCTGACCGTGATGGCTCTCTGCGCCGGGCTGACATCCATGCTCTATGCGTTGCAGGCCCGCTGGGAGCCGGCGGTCATCGCCATTGTCGCCGCCGGCGTGCTCGACGGGCTGGATGGGCGCATCGCCCGCCTGCTGAACGGGCAGAGCAAGTTCGGCGCCGAATTGGACTCGCTTTCGGATTTTATCAGCTTCGGCGTGGCGCCCGCGTTGCTGCTGTATCAATGGCAGCTGGCGGAACTGAAAGGCCTGGGCTGGGCGGTGACCATGGCCTTCGCCGTCTGCTGTGCGCTCCGGCTGGCGCGCTTCAACACCAAACTGGACAACACCGATCTGCCGGCCTGGACCAGCCGCTTCTTCGTCGGTGTTCCAGCGCCGGCCGGCGCCGGCCTGGCGCTGATCCCGGTCATGGCCACGTTCGAGCTCGGGCCGGGCTATGTCGACCATCCGCTTTTTGTCGGCGCGGTCGAATTGGTTGTGGCGCTGCTGATGGTCAGCCGCCTCCCCACCTATTCGATCAAGCGGGTCCGCATTCCGCACCGTCATGTGATGGCGGCCCTGCTGGTGTTCGGGCTGCTGGCGGCGACGCTGGTGAGTATTCCCTGGATCACGCTGCTGGGCGTGGGCGCTGTCTATATCGGCTCGATACCTCTGGCCGTGGTCGCGCACCGGCGCCTGAGCGTGCAGCAACCGGCATCCGGCGGCGCCGAAACCGGCGTGCCCCGGGATACGCCGGTCGAGTAAGCAGCTCCGGCGCCGCATGTTCGACGCGGCCGTCCGACCGCTGATCGATCCGCCGCTGGCCAAGCTGGCGGACCGGTTCATCGCCGCGGGGTTCTCCGCCAACTCAGTGACCCTGATCGGCTTTGCGGTGGGCATGCTGGCGGTGCCGGCTTTGGCGGCGGAGTGGTATCTGATCGCATTGCTGCTGATCCTGCTCAATCGCTTGGCCGACGGCATCGACGGCGCTATCGCGCGGCAGCTGGGATCGACTGATCTCGGCGGCTATCTGGATATCCTCTGCGACTTTATTTTCTACGCTGCGGTGCCGCTGGGGTTCGCGCTGGCGCGGCCGGAGAACAGCGCGGCGGCGGCGTTCCTAATCTTCTCTTTTGTCGGTACTGGCTCGTCGTTTCTCGCCTATGCGGCGATCGCCGCCAAGCGGGGTCTGGAAAGTGCGCGGCATGGCGAGAAATCGATCTTCTATCTCGGCGGCCTGACGGAGGGGACGGAGACGATCTTGTGCTTCGTCGTGATATGCCTGTTTCCGGGCAGCTTCGCGGCCGTGGCTTACTTCTTCGGCGCGCTCTGCTGGATCACCACGGCCTTTCGCGCCGCGACCGCCTGGCGCCTGCTGACGCGCGACTGACGCCGCTACTCCGCCGCTTTCGGCTGGATGCTGTTGCCAGCGTGAGGCACCTGTGGAGTTGGCGCCTTGTTCATCGTTGCCGTTGCCCTGGCATCGCGCCGCGCCTGCCGGTTTGCCTGCCAAAGGGCGATGTTTGCCCGCATCATCAGAGCGCAGGGCGTCAGGATCAGCGTCAGCACGGTAGCGAAGGCCAGGCCGAAGACGATGCCGGTGGAAAGCTGCGTCCACCATTGGGTCGAAGGGGCGCCGACGGTCACCTCGCGGGTAACGAAGTCGATGTTGACGCGGAACACCATCGGCAGCAGGCCGAGGATGGCGGTGACGGTGGTCAGCAGCACCGGCCGCAGACGCTGGGCGCAAGTGCGCAGGATCGCCTCGCGGCGGGAATCCGCGCTGCCGCCCATGCGGTCGGCAGTGCCCACCAGGATGATGTTATGATTCACCACGATGCCGGCCAGCGAAATCACGCCAATGCCGCTCATGACGATGCCGAAAGGCTGGCCGGTGATCATCAGGCCGATCAGCACGCCGATGGTCGACATCAAGACGGCAAACAGGATGACGAAGCTGCTGTAGAAGCTGTTGAATTGCGTGATCAGGATGATGAACATCATGAACATGGCGATGCCGAAGGCCTTCATCAGGAAGGCCTGCGCCTTCGCCTGCTCCTCGTCCTGGCCTTTGAACTCCACGGTGATGCGCGGATCGATATTGGCCGAGGCGACCCAGGCGCGGACCTCCTGGATCTTGTCATCGGCGAGCACGCCGGGCATGACATCCGCCCGCACATTCAGCGCGCGCTGGCCGTCGATGCGGGTGATTGTGTTCACTTTCGGCTTGGCCAGGCGATGGACGAAGTTGCTGATCGGCACCTGCCCCTGGGGCGTGGTCACGCGCAGGCGGTCGAGCTCGTCGATGTTGCGGTACTCGTCGGGGAAGCGGGCGACGATGTCGATCTCGTCATCGCTCTCATCCGGCCGGTAGTCGCCGAATTTGAGGCCGCGGGTGACCAGCTGGATCGTGTTGCCGACGCCGGTGACGTCGATGCCATAGCGCGCCGCCTGGGCGCGGTCGACGTCGATCTGCCATTCGATGCCGGGAATCGCCCGCGTGTCCTCGATGCCCACGAGGCCGTCCATCTGGTCCAAATGCGCACGCAGCGCGGCGGCGGCGGGTCCGAGCAGGGACGGATCGCGCGACGTGAATTGCACATCGACGGGCTTGCCCGTGGGCGGGCCGGCTTCTTCATTACGCGCTTCCACATGGATGCCCGCCAGGCCCTCGGCGCGCTCGAAGATCTCGGCGATGATCTCGTCGGCCGGCCGGCGCTGATTCCATTTGGCGAATTCGATGTTGATCGTGCCGATCGCGTCTTCCGGCAGGTCCTGGCCGCTGACATTGCCGGCGGCGGCCTGGGTGACGGCGTAGACGGTCTTGAACTCGTCATGTTCGGCCTGCATGGCCAGGATCTTGTCCTCCACCTCGCGCACCAGTTTGTCGCGCTCGTCGATCGACAGATTGCCGCGGCCATGGATCTGCAGCAGCGTCGTCTGCGGTTCCACCTCCGGAAAGAATTCGACGCCCTTGCCGTACATGTAATAGGCGCCATAGACCGCGAACAGGAATACGACACCCGACGCCAGAATTGTCACCGGCCGGTCGATCGCCCAATCGACGAGGCGCACATAGCGGCCGATCGAGCTGGGCATCTTCCTGAGGTCGTCCACATGGCCCTGTTCCAGAGTCAGCATGACGTCGTGATCGCCGTCGCGCCGCGCCTTGCCGAACACCGAACCGAGCACCGGCGTGAACACCATCGCCACCAGCAGCGAGGCCAGCAGCGTGGCCGTCAGCGTGATCGGCAGATACTTCATGAATTCGCCGACCACACCGGGCCAGAAGATCAGCGGCAGGAACACGACGATAGTGACCGACAGCGAGCTGGTGATCGGCCAGGCCATGGCGCGGGCCGCCGCGCGGTAGGCGTCCAGCTTCGGCAGACCCTCGATCATCTTGCGGTCGGCATACTCCACCAGCACGATCGCGCCATCCACCAGCATGCCGGCGGCGAGGATCAGGCTGAACAGCACGACCACGTTGATGGTCAGGCCCGAAAGCGCCAGCGCCAGGATGCCGATCAGGAAGGAGGAGGGGATCGCGACGCCCACCAGCATGCCGCCGCGGAAACCGAGCGCGCCGATGATGACGATCATGACAAGCAGGATGGCGAAGATCAGGCTGCTCTGCAGCTCGTTGAGCATGTCCTTGATGTCGTTCGAGCGGTCGCCGGAATAGGTCACCTGGATCTGCGCCGGCCAATGCTGCGCCACGCGCTCGGCTTCGACGACGGTGCGGATCTTCTCCACGGTATCGATGATGTTCTCGCCCGTGCGCTTGGAGACTTCCAGTGCCACCGCCGGCCGGCCGTTGATGCGGGCGTAGCTCTCCGCGTCCTTGTAGGTTTGGCGCAGGGTCGCGACATCGCGGATGCGAACGACGGCATCGCCGTTCACCTTCAGCGGCATGTTCAGGATGTCTTCGGCATTCTCGAACAGGCCGGGCACATTGATGGAGAAGCGGCCCTGGGCGCTGTCCATGGTGCCGGCGGCCACCAGCCGGTTGCTGCGGCCGACCAGCAGGCCGACATCGTCGGCGCTGAGGCCATAGCTCTCCAGCCGCAGGGGATCGATGACCATCTCAACCAGGTCTTCCCGATTGCCGGAGATCTTGGCCTCCAGCACGCTGTCGATTCCCTCGATTTTGTCGCGCAAGTCGCGCGCCAGCTGCTGCAGGGTGCGCTCGGGCACGTTACCGGACAGGCTGACGATCAACACGGGGAACAGGCTGAAATTGACCTCATGGACCGAGGGTTCGTCGGCATCGTCGGGCAGTTCGGCCTTGGCGATGTCGACCTTGTTGCGGACGTCGTTGAGCGCCTTCTGCGCATCGAAGCCGGCGTCGAATTCCAGCACCACGGAGCCGCCGCCCTGGTAGCCGATCGACTTCATCTCCTTGATGCCCTCGATGGAGCGCAGTTCCTGCTCCATCGGCCGCAGCAGCAGCCGCTCGGAATCCTCCGGCGAGATGCCCTCCAGGCTCATCCGCACATACATCACCGGCAGGCTGATGTTGGGATCGGACTCCTTGGGCAGGCCGATATAGGAGACGGTCCCCGCGATGACCAGCAGCACCAGCGCCGACAGGACTGTCCGCGAGTGATGCAGGGCGAAATCGATGATCGTGTTCATGTGCCCGAAGCTCCGGTTTCGGGCACCGGCTGCACTTTCTGGCCGGGCTGCACGAATTCCTGGCCGACGGTGATAAAGGTGACCTTCTCCGGCAGGCCGGCGAGCCAGATGCCGTCGGGCCCGTCGGCGACGATGGTCACGGGATGGAACTCCACAATGTTTTCGGCGTTCAGCGTCTTCACGCCGATATCGCCGTTGTCGGCCAGCGTGAGGATGGCCGGCGACACCAGATGGGCCGGCAGGTCGGCGACCGGCAGCCGCATCTCGGTCGACAGGCCCTGGATGATGCGCTTGTCCGCATTCGGCACTTCCAGCTCGACGCGGAAGGTGCGGGTCTGTTCATCAGCCGTGGCGCCGATAAAGCGGATCTTGCCCTGCAGCACGTCGCCGGTGATCAGCCGCGCCGAGCCGGCCATGCCGACCTTGACCCGCGGCACATCGCGCTCTGTCACCTGGCCGATGACGAGAATGGGATCGAGATCGACCACCGTGGCCACGGGATCGCCGACATTGAGGAAATCGCCGATTTCCGCCGCCCGCTCCTCCACATAGCCGCGGAACGGCGCATGGATGGCCGTGTGGGCGATGTCGATTTCCATGCTGGCGACCATGGCCCTGGCTTCCTCGAGTTTGGCCATGGCTTCGGCTGTCGCAGTTTCCGACTTGAAGCCCTGCTTCGCCAGCTTGGAGGCGGCGTTGTATTCGACCTCGCGCTGCGCCAGCAGGGCCTTGGACTGTTGCAGCCTTGCCTGGCGGTCATCGTCCGAGAGCCGCGCCAACAGCGCGCCGTCCTCGACGATGCTGCCCTTCTCGGCCAGCACCTCGATCACCTTGCCCTTGATTTCCGCGCGCACTTCCACATGGCGCACCGCCTCGGTGCGGCCGCGCAGGATGACCTCCACCGCCCGCGGTGCCGCCGTCTGCTCGCGTACGCGCACGGTCGGCAGGGCCGCGTCTTCGGTGGTCTGCGCCGTCTCGCCGGGCTCGGTCGCCGGCGCCTCATCGAACTGGCCCGACAGCACCCAGCCGCCGGCAACGAGCGCAACGGCAGCAGCGACGTAGTAAGAGGTCTTCATTTTCCCATCACCATCAATTACACCGGCGCCCCGTCACTCCGCGGCGCGCGCCGCGCCTGGCTGAGCCTCGGCAGCGGCAATGATTTCGCTCTTGTGCGCGGCCATGAAGTCGGCCGCCGCCTTGTAGATCGCGTGGCCGAGGCCGCCGAGGAAGCGCGCGCTGGCGTTCGCATCGGGATTCTCGATCTCGCAGTTATCGATCTCCGCCATCTGCTCCCGGTACCAGGCGATGCGATCCTCGATCAGCTTGTCGATGCGCGCGGCCGGCAGCAGGTTGGCGAACAGCAGCAGGAAGCAGAGTTCGGAGCGGATCTTGTCCGGCCCCGGCTGAACCGCCAATGAACGGATCAACTCGCCGCGACCCTTGGGCGTGATGCGGTAGATCTTCTTGTCCGGGCGCTTGTCCTGGGCCTGCTCGGAGCATTCCGCCATGCCGTCCTCCACCAGCCGTGTCAGGGCCGGATAGATCGAGCCGAAGCCGACGGCGTAGAAATGGCTGAGATCGCCTTCTTCATACAGTTTCTTGATCTCATAGCCGGTCGCATCGCCAAGCTCGAGCGCGCCCAGGCACAGGGTTCTCGCATCCATAGGTCACCTCTTGGGGGTCCGGCGGGACTATATCGGGGCGATATAGGTATGCCAAGGAGTATATCGGCTCGATATAGGTGGGGCTGCCATGCGCCGGATGCGGCCTCGCCGCATTTACTTCCGGCAGCGCCTATGACGCCGCCGCCGCCGCCATCGCCGGCACCGGCCCGCTTGCTGCCGTTTCCAGGCAGCATCGAAGCGGGCCGGTGCTGACGGCGATGGAGGCTGAGGCGGGGCGTTTGCTAACAGGCCATGAAAGCGGCGGCCGAGTGACCCGGCTGATGATCCCTAAGCCGGCGGGACAAAGGGCTGTTGGATCTTCTGGAACGCCGGCAGTGCTTCCAGCCGTGCGGCATGGGCGCTGAGCGCGGGACAGTCCGCCATCGGGATCAGCCCGGCATGCACCTCGGCCATGAAGCGCAGCACCGTGGCGACGACGATGTCGGCATGGCCGACCCGGCCGCCGAACCAGTAGTCGGTCTTCCGGCTGGCACGATCCGCTTCCAGCGCGGTGACCGCGCTGGCGATCTGGGTGCGGCGGCGCTTGATCAGGACATCCGATGCCGCCGCATGGAGCTTTGTCTCGTAGAAGAGGCTCACGGCCATATCGCCCAGGCCCGTCGCCAGCGCCGCAACCTTCAGCGCCTGATGCCGGGCCGGTTCGGCGCCGGGAAACATCCTGGCGTCCGCCGGCATAAGACTGTCGAGATAATCCAGGATGATGTGGCTGTCGATCAGCACCTCGCCATTGTCCAGCGCCAGCGTCGGCACGCGCGTCAGCGGATTGTACTGCCGGATCTTGTCCGCCTCGCCGAACGACGACCAGGGCCGATGCTCGAACGGTATCTCATAGAGCGTCAGCGCAATGCCGACGCGGCGGACGAAGGGGGAGTCGTACTGGCCGATGAGGATCATGAAGAATTGCCTTGCCGGCTAGCGCTGTGCGTCGGCCTTCAGCGCCTCATTCGGCCACCGGGCAAACGCAAACACATACAGCAGGATTAAGTTCACCACCGGCAAGCCGCAAAGCAAAAACAACCAGCCGTTCCAACCCGCTTTCCGAAACACCCAATAGGCGGGGATGTTCAAACCGACAAAAGCGAGAAACACGATGACCCAGTGCCAAATCGAAAACCAACCCATCACGCCGTCCTTCCCGCTCTCCAGGGAGTGACGGCGAGAATCAGCCAACAAATGAAGAACCCCAGAAGCGGCAAAAATGCGAATAGCGACCACCACGGGCTAAGTCCTGCTCGGGTGAAAATGCGAAAGAAGGGAGCCGCGAGCAGCAGCCCTCCAATCAGCCAGACGAGAAGATCCATTTTTCCACCCGTGCAGTGATCGGATCCAGCCAAAGCGTCAACAAACAGCATGCATGACGCCGTTGCTGACTTCCAGCCTGTTACTTCTTGGCTTGCGACTCTGTAATCATCTCACCGAGCACGATCCGCGCCTGAGAGTCGGGACTGGAAGCCGATCCACCGAGCTGTGTCGCTTTTTGCCGCCCTCCATACTTAACGGTGATCATGCGTTCTTGAATTGTGTACGAGCCGGAGTAATTCTTTCCGTCGCGCTCAAGTAGGATAGTACGGGGCTGTGGAGGTGGTGGATCGTTGCGGCCCGTCATAGTTATCGGTCCCTTCCTTCAATCATCAGGCTCGGCTCTCCGGCGCTCGATATGGCGATGATCTCGGAGAGAAAGAACTGGCTGGGGGACTAGGATTCGAACCTAGACTAGCGGAGTCAGAGTCCGCGGTCCTACCGTTAGACGATCCCCCAGCAGGGGCCCGGACGAGCCGAGACAGCGAGGTTGGCCTCCCGCCGGTTTGTGGGCGGGGACTCTAGTCGCCGTCCCGCGCCAATGCAACAGGGCCGGGCGGCGGCCTAGCCGTTTGGAAACCTTCAGGAAATCGGGCAATGACCGCTCCAGGCCGGTCTGCCCCTAAACACCGCGGCAGCCCAAGAGAGCCGGATCGAGCGATGGTTCGCGAGCCTGTGCCAGCAGAGTCAACCCAGGGAAAGGTTCGTGGCGCGAACCATCTTGCTCCTCGTCGCGGAACCCTTCACAGTTGGCAATTGTCAGACAGTATGCAGAAAGTTCAGGCGGCCGATAAGAGCCGCCGGCGCACATGGAGGTGGGGGTTGGAGGCGGCAGTCGCGTCGCAGCGAGACGGCACGGAGGAGGGCAGCCGGGATTTCCACTCGCCCACGCCCGTGCTTGCGGCGCTGGATCTGGGCACCAACAATTGCCGCCTGCTGATCGCCCGCGCCAATGGCCGCGGCTATCGCATCATCGACGCCTTCTCGCGAATTGTACGTCTGGGCGAGGGGCTCACGCGCAACGGTGCCCTGACCGAAGATGCCATGCGCCGCACCATCGAGGCGCTGAAGGTCTGTGCCGGCAAGATCTCGCGCCGCGGCGTCACCCATGGCCGCAGCGTGGCGACCGAGGCCTGCCGCCGCGCCAGCAACTGCGACGAATTCCTGAGCCGCGTGCGCGCGGAAACCGGCCTCAATATCGAGATTATCACCACCACCGAAGAGGCGCAGTTGGCCTTCCGCGGCTGCTCGCCCTTGCTCAGTCCGCGGCATCCGCGGGCGCTGGTTTTCGACATCGGCGGCGGCAGCACGGAGTTGGGCTGGCTGCGATTGCGCAACAGCCATCCGCCCGAGCTGATCGACAGCGTGTCAATTCCCATGGGCGTGGTGACGCTCAGCGAGAATTACGGCAGTTCCCGGATGCCGGCCGAAGCATATCGGCGCATGGTGGATGACGTAAGCGCGCATGTAGCGGATTTTGCCGCGCGCAATGGTATCGGCCCGCGCGTCGCGGCCGAAGCGGTGCAGATGCTGGGGACGTCGGGAACGGTGACGACTTTGGCGGGCATTCATCTCGGGCTGGCGCGTTACGACCGGTCGATGGTCGACGGCACCTATCTGGATTTCGACACCATCCGGTCGATCAGCCGCGGGCTGGCGGACATGACCTATGAGCAGCGCTCCCGCTATTCCTGCATCGGCGCCGACCGCGCGGACCTGGTGGTGGCAGGTTGCGCCATCCTCGAAGCCATCTGCGATCTCTGGCCGGTGGGCCGGCTGCGGGTTGCCGACCGCGGCGTGCGCGAGGGCATCCTCGACGGGCTGTTCAACAGCGCCAACCGGCGGCGGCCGCGCCGGCGCCGGCAGGCTAGAACCGAGGCCCCGGTTTAGGCTATCTCTGGGTATGGGCAGGATAGCGTGAGCAGAGATCGGCGGCAGCGCGGCTCGGGCGGGCGCGGCGGCGCGATGCTCGGCGGCAGCCGCGGCGAAACCGTGCGGGTGAAGACGGCGGCCAAGCGCCGGCCCTCCTCGACGCGCTGGCTGGAGCGGCAACTGAACGACCCCTATGTGGCGGAGGCGAAGCGGCTGGGCTACCGCTCGCGCGCGGCGTTCAAGCTGCTGCAACTGGATGAGCGGTTCCACGTCTTGACCAAGGGCAAGCGGGTCGTCGATCTCGGCGCCGCGCCCGGCGGCTGGACCCAGGTGGCGGTGGAGCGGGTGCGGGCGCAGGAACCTGGCGGCGGCCGCGTGGTGGCGATCGATCTCCTGGAGATGGACCCAGTCCCCGGCGCGGTGCTCCTGCACATGGATGGCACCACGGCGGAGGCCTCCGCGCGGGCAAAGCGGGAGTTGGGCGGCGGCGCCGATGTGGTGCTGAGCGACATGGCGCCGGCGGCGACCGGGCATCAACCGACCGACCATATCCGGATCATGGGTCTCGCCGAGTCGGCCTATGAGACGGCGCGGGAATTGCTGGAACCCGGCGGCGCCTTTATCGTCAAGGTGTGGCAGGGCGGCGCGCAGAAGGAACTGTTGGATGCGCTGAAACGCGAATTCGACACCGTGCGCCACGTCAAGCCGCCGGCCAGCCGGTCGGACTCGGCGGAACTTTATCTGGTCGCTCTGGGCTTCCGCGGCCGGCGCGGCAACTAATCACATAAAGGAGGGCGCCATGCCCGACAGCACCAGCGAACCGCAATTGCAGCCCCTGAATGCGGCTGTGGTGCCGCGCTTTGCCGAGGCGCCCACCTTCATGCGCACGCCGCGCACCGACGACACGGCGAAGGTGGATATCGCGCTGGTGGGCGTGCCGTTCGATCTCGGCACCGGCTTCCGCACCGGCGCGCGCCAGGGGCCGGCCCAGATCCGCGAGATGTCCCGCATCATCCGCAAGGTCAATGCCAGCAGCCGGATCGCGCCGTTCTCGCTCTGCAGCGTCGGCGACATGGGCGATGCGCCCGTACATCCATTCGATCTGCTCGGCAGCATCGACAAGATCACGGCGTTCTTCAAGAATCTCGCGCAGCACAATATCTCGCCTATCGCCGCAGGCGGCGACCACACGATCACGCTGCCGATCCTGCGCGGCCTGTTCAAGGGCGAGCCCTTCGGCGCGGTGCATTTCGACGCCCATGCCGACACGCTCGACACCTATCTCGGCACCAAGATCAACCACGCGACGCCATTCCGCCGCCTGGTGGAGGAGGGCATCCTCGATCCCAAGCGCACCATTCAGATCGGGCTGCGCGGTACGCGCTTTGCCGATGACGACATCCAGTACGGCTACGACATGGGCATGCGCATCGTCACCATGGACGATTTCGAGGAGATGGGGCGCAAGGAAGTGATCCGCGAATGCCGCCGCGTCTGCGGCCAGGGGCCGACCTACATCACCTTCGATATCGACGGGCTGGATCCCGTCTATTGCCTCGGCACCGGCGTGCCGGAGCCGGGCGGCCTGTCGATGCGCGACGCCCAGGTGATCATCCGCGGGTTGCAGGGGATGCACCTTGTCGGCGGCGACGTCTGCGAAGTGCTGCCGCTGGCCGACCCGTCCGGGCATACGGCGCTCAACGCCGCCAACCTGATGTTCGAGATGCTCTGCGTGATCGCCGATTCCCGGGCGATGCGCTGGGCGCGGTAGAGCTTCAACGCCGCAGCTAAAGCGCGATGACGTCCTTGAGATGCTCCGGCATCTCATTGAGCGGCACATGGGTCAGGTCCTTGGCGATCTCCGCGCGGATGAGATCGCTGGCCTTGGCGGAGAGCGATTGGCGCAGGGTGCTGAGGGTGCGCGGCGGCGCCACGACAATCAGATCGTCATAGGTTCTCCTGTCGGCGGCCTCGTTCAGCAGTCCCGCCATCTCCCGTCCGAATTTGTCCTTCTCGAACTGGTGCCAGTCCGTATGGGGCTGGATGGTGCTGCGACTGGTGCCTCCGGCCGGCGCCACGCTGCCGGGCTTCCCGGTGCCGAGCAAATGCGTCGGCTGCGCGTCGTGGTGAAACTCGCCGGCGATCGCCGGGCGCAATCCCTTGCCTGGCCCGTCATTGGCAAGCACCCGCGCGCGGCTGCCATCGGCGACGATGATCCAAGTCACTTTCTTCTTCATGCCCGGCTTGCTCCTCCGCTGGAACCCAAGAGTTCATGCTTCTTTACAATGTCTGCCTCCACGGCGAAACAACCGCCTTGACCTGGCTCAAATGCATAGGCGAATCATCGGTTTCGCGCTTGGCAGGGCGGCTTCCGTGTGTATGATGGCGCGCCATTATCTGCCGGCCCACCCGAAGGAAAATGGCATGGAAATCCGCGAGGCGCTGACTTTCGACGACGTTCTCTTGCGTCCCGCCGAATCCGCCGTACTTCCCGCCGAAACCGAAACCCGCACAAAACTCACCCGAACGATCGAACTGGGCATCCCCCTGGTGTCCTCGGCGATGGATACGGTGACGGAACATCAGATGGCGATCGCCCTGGCCCAGGCCGGCGGCATCGGCGTCATCCACAAGAACCTGGATATCGGCAAGCAGGCCGCCGAAGTGCGGCGCGTGAAGAAGTTCGAATCCGGCATGGTGGTGAATCCCGTCACCATCCATCCCGACCAGACCCTGGCCGATGCGCTGAAGCTCATGGCCGACTTCCAGATCTCCGGCATTCCCGTGGTCGAGCGGGGCAACGGCAAGCTGGTGGGCATTCTCACCAACCGGGATGTCCGCTTTGCCACCAAGATGACCGAACCGGTGAGCCAGCTCATGACCAAGGAGAAGCTGGTGACGGTGCGCGAGGGCGTGACGCCGGCCGAGGCCAAGCGGCTGCTGCATCAGCACCGCATCGAGAAGCTGCTGGTGGTCGACGGCGACTACAGCTGCATCGGCCTCATCACCGTCAAGGACATGGAGAAGGCGCAGAACTATCCCAACGCCTGCAAGGACGATCGCGGCCGCTTGCGCGTCGCAGCCGCCGTCGGCGTGGGCGATGACGGCTTGCGCCGGGCCGAGGCGCTGATCGAGGCGGGTGTCGATGTCGTCGTCGTGGATACGGCCCACGGCCATTCCCTGGGCGTGCTCACGGCGGTCGAGCGGGTGAAGCGGCTGAGCAACGCCTGCCAGGTGATCGCCGGCAATGTGGCGACGGCGGAGGGCACCAAGGCGCTGATCGATGCCGGCGCCGACGCGGTAAAGGTGGGCATCGGCCCCGGCTCCATCTGCACCACGCGCATCGTCGCCGGCGTCGGCGTGCCGCAGCTCACCGCCGTCTTGGATGCGGTGGCGGCGGCGCGCGCGCTCAACACGCCGATCATCGCCGATGGCGGCGTGAAGTTCTCCGGCGATCTGGCCAAGGCGATCGCCGCCGGCGCCAATTGCGTGATGGTGGGCTCGCTGCTCGCCGGCACCGACGAGGCGCCGGGCGAGGTGTTCCTGTACGAAGGCCGCTCCTACAAATCCTATCGCGGCATGGGCTCGCTGGGCGCCATGGCCCGCGGCTAGGCCGACCGCTATTTCCAGCAAGAAGTGTCGGACAAGCTGAAGCTGGTGCCCGAGGGCGTCGAGGGCCGCGTGGCCTACAAGGGCCCGGCCGGCACCGTGATCCACCAGCTCGTCGGCGGCCTGCGCGCGGCCATGGGCTACACCGGCAACCGCACGATCCCGGACATGCAGAAGAACTGCCAGTTCCTGCGCATCACCAATGCCGGCTTGCGCGAGAGCCACGTGCATGACGTGGTCGTGACCCGGGAGGCGCCGAACTACCGGCGCGAGATGTAGGCATCATCGAGATCCATACTCATTCAAATGATTGCCGCAACAACCCCCTTCTCCCCTTGGGGGAGAAGGGGCAGGGGATGAGGGGTTTCGCGCGCGGCAGCGCGCCAGCAAGCAGCCGCTTACATTGGGCGCGACAGATCTGCCGCATTGGAATGTTGATCGCTTCACAACGCCTCATGTCGCGATGCCGCGCGGAGTTGCCCTCACCCCCTGCCCCCTCTCCCCAAGGGGAGAGGGGTGACTTTCTACGATCATCAAACCCATGACCCCCGGCGCCCGCCTGCAAGCATCCATCGATCTGCTGTCGGCGATCCATGCCGGCGCGTCGCCGGCCGACCGGGTCTCGGCGGCCTTCTTCAGGGAGCGGCGCTATATCGGCGGCGGCGACCGGCGGGCGGTGATCGATCGCGTCTACGCGGTGCTGCGGCGGCGGGCTGCGCTCGACTGGTGGATCGGCCGCACGATGCCGGTCGAGGATGTGCAGGACCGCCCGGGCGCCGACCGGCGGCGGATCATCGCAGCATTGGTGCTGCTGGAAGGCTGGAGCGCCGACCGCATCGCCGGGTCGTTCGACGGCGGCACCTACCGGCCGGAGCAGCTCACCGACATCGAGCGCGCCATGGCGAAGTCGCTGGAGGGGAACACGCTGCTGTCGCCGGAGCAGCCGGAATGGGTGCGGCTGGAATTTCCCGAATGGCTCGGCGGCAGCCTGCATCGTATCTTCGGCGAACGGCTGGAGCCGGAGATGCAGGCCTTGCTGACGGAGGCGCCGCTGGATCTGCGCGCCAATACGTTGAAAGCCGGACGCGATGACGCCATGGCGGCGCTGGCGCGCGATGGCGTCGAGGCGAAGCCGACGGCGCTCTCGCCCCTGGGCCTGCGCGTCGATGGCCGCCCGCCGCTGGCGACCATGCCGTCGTTCAAGGACGGCCTCGTCGAGGTGCAGGACGAGGGCTCGCAGCTCGCGGCCCTGCTGGTGGATGCGCGGCCCGGCCTGCGCATCGTCGATTTCTGCGCCGGCGCCGGCGGCAAGACCCTGGCGATGGCGGCGGCGATGGAGAACAGGGGCCGCATCGTCGCCTGCGACGTTCTGCAAGGCCGCGTGGAGCGGGCGGCGACAAGGCTGCAGCGCGCCGGCGTGCATAATGTGGAGCGCCGCGGCCTCAGCTCCGAGCGCGACCCCTGGGTGAAGCGCCATGCCGGCAGCTATGACCGCGTGCTGGTTGATGCGCCCTGCACCGGCGTCGGCACCTGGCGCCGCAATCCCGATGCCCGCTGGAAACTGACGCCGGACTATTTGAAGGATCTGCTCGACCTCCAGCAGCGCATCCTCGATAGCGCCGCGCGGCTGGTGAAGCCGGGCGGCCGGCTGGTCTACGCCACCTGTTCGCTGCTGCCGGAGGAAAACGAGGCGCAGATCGACGCCTTCCTGGCGCGGCACGCGGATTTCGCGGTCCTGCCCGTCGCCGATGTCTGGCGCGAGGCCATGGCAAAGCAGCCGAACGCGGCGCCCTGTCCTTCCGAAGGCAACTACCTCCGCCTCACGCCCGCGCAGCAGGGCACCGACGGTTTCTTCGTCGCCATCCTGCAGCGCAACGCCGCGGCCAAGCCGGCGCCGAAGCCCGACGACGCCGCGCCGGAGGCGACCCGTACCCCCGCCGGAGGCGAGCCATGATCCACGCCGTCCGCATCCGCCGCGCCCGCCCGGAAGACGCTCGCGGCATCGCCGCCGTCCATGTGGAGAGCTGGCGCTCAGCCTACGCCGGCATCCTGCCCGACCGCGTGATGGTGCAGATGTCCGTGGATCAGAAGGCCGTGTCCTGGCGCCGCCAGATCGAGACCACCGCCAACAGCCAGGCCCTGCTGGTGGCCGAGCTTCCCGAGGGCGGCATCGCCGGCTTCGCCAGCTGCGGCCGCCCCACCAGCGCGCTGACAGGCTTCGATGGCGAGATCTTCATGCTCTATGTCATGCCCGACTGGCAGGAGCAGGGGCTCGGCCGCGGGCTGCTCTGCGGCAGTCTGCAGCTCATGGCCAAGAACGGCTGCGGCTCGGCGCTGGTCTGGGTGCTGGCGGACAATCCCGCGCGCTTCTTCTACGAGGCGATGGAGGGCAAGCGCGTCGGCGAGAAGGACGAGGCGATCTGGGGCGTCACCCTGCACCAGATCGCCTATGGCTGGCGCAGCCTGTCGCCGCTGCCCAAGGCCTGCCAGGGTCGCCGCCGCCCATGAAAACCCCGCCGGCTCCCGCTTGCCCGCCCCCGAATCTTTTGCAATCGATCCCCCTCCGCGAAAGGCGCCCGGCATCAAGATGACCGAACGCATCCTGATCCTCGATTTCGGTTCCCAGTTCACCCAGCTCATCGCCCGCCGCATCCGCGAGAGTGGCGTCTATTGCGAGATCCTGCCCTTCAATGTCGATCCCCAGCGCATCGCCGATTTCGGCGCCAAGGGCATCATCCTCTCCGGCGGCCCCGCCTCGGTCTATGAGGGCGAGTCGCCGAAGGCGCCGGCCATCGTCTTCGAGATGGACGTGCCGGTGCTCGGCATCTGCTATGGCGAGCAGGCGATCTGCGACCGTCTCGGCGGCAAGGTCGAGCATTCCGATCACCGCGAATTCGGCCGCGCCTTCGTCGAGGTCAAGGACGATTGCGCGCTGTTCGCCGGCGTCTGGAACAAGGGCGACCGCGAGCAGGTCTGGATGAGCCATGGCGACCGCATCAGCGCCATCCCCGAGGGCTTCAAGGTCGTCGCCGTCAGCGACAGCTCGCCCTACGCCGCCATCGCCGACGATCACAGGCGCATCTACGGCGTGCAGTTCCACCTGGAAGTCGTGCACACGCCCCAGGGCGCGAAGCTGTTGGCCAATTTCGCCAAGCGCATCTGCGGCTGCGCCGGCGACTGGACCATGGCCGCCTTTAGGGAGCACGCCATCGCCCAGATCCGCCACCAGGTGGGCAAGGGCAGGGTGATCTGCGGCCTCTCCGGCGGCGTCGACTCCGCGGTTGCCGCCGTGCTGATCCACGAGGCGATCGGCGGCCAGCTCCACTGCATCTTCGTCGATCACGGCCTGCTGCGCGGCGGCGAGGCGGAGCAGGTGGTGACCATCTTCAGGGATCACTACAACATTCCGCTGGTGCATCGCGACGCCGCCGACCTCTTCCTCGGCAAGCTCGACGGCGTCACCGATCCCGAGGCCAAGCGCAAGACCATCGGCGGCCTGTTCATCGACGTGTTCG
>JBJXDY010000017.1:0-32986 GCA_046154965.1 Dongiaceae bacterium
ACTGAAAGCCCCGTCATGAGGTCGCGCTCTGCCGTCGTCAATGTCATGGTCCGCGCCGCGCAGAAGGCGGCGAAGCGGCTGAAGCGCGATTTCGGCGAGGTCGAGCATCTGCAGGTCTCGGTCAAGGGACCGGGCGATTTCGTTTCCAACGCCGACCTGCGGGCGGAACAGACTCTGCGCGAGGAGTTGCTCAAGGCGCGGCCCGACTTCGGCTTCGTGCTGGAGGAAGGCGGCATTCACGAAGGCAGCGACCCCGATCACCGCTGGCATGTGGACCCGCTTGATGGCACCACCAACTTCCTCCACAGCATTCCGCATTTCGCCATCTCCATCGGCCTGGAGCGCGCGGGCGAGATCATCGCCGGCGTGGTCTATGACCCGATCAAGGAAGAGCTGTTCTGGGCCGAGAAGGGCATCGGCTGCTATCTCAACGACCGGCGCCTGCGGGTCTCCGCCCGGCGCAAGCTGGGAGAGTCGGTGGTCGCCACCGGCCTGACGCCGCGCAACCGCGCCAAGGATGCCGAGCGGCAGGAATTCGTGGCGCAAATCGACCGGGTGGTGGAAGCGACCGCCGGCCTGCGGCGGTTCGGTTCGGCCGCGCTGGACCTCGCCTATGTGGCGGCCGGCCGCTTTGACGCGTTCTGGGAGAGCGAGCTGGCGTCCTGGGACATCGCGGCGGGCATCTGCCTGGTGCGCGAGGCCGGCGGCTTCGTCACGGAGATCGATGGCGGCCCCAACCTGCTGAAGACCGGCAGCACGCTGGCCTGCAATGTGCATCTGTACCCGTCATTCAAGAAGCTGCTGAACGAGGCGGCGAAGGCCCGCTGAGGCCCGGAGCATTGCGGCAGAATCATGGCGAATCGGCGGGGTCTGGCGTGTTGTCGGGTTCGGGCGGGCTGGACTATAGTGGCGCCGTTCGACTCACTGCTTTGTCAGACATCGAGATCTATCCTCTCCAACCGCGGCCAGCCTGTATGAAAACAACTCACCGCCTCCGCCCTCTCCTGATCGCCGTTGCCGCGATCCTGTTCGCGCCGCCGGGCTTTGCCCAGGAAGAGGCGCCGAAGGTCAATGTCATCGTCAATGACGGCGCGCTCGACGAACTGCCCTATGGCAGCGAGGAATTGCCGCTGCCGCCGCCGGACACGCGGCCCATCAGCCGGCTG
Organism: Dongiaceae bacterium; assembly: GCA_046154965.1. GTDB lineage: Bacteria > Pseudomonadota > Alphaproteobacteria > Dongiales > Dongiaceae > DATKFM01. Next base: position 1,167 of record JBJXDY010000017.1, read on the forward strand.
CTGATCGCGCCGAACGGCCGCATCGTCGGCACGGCCGATCTGTCGAGTTCGCCGGAAGCCACCGTTTCCGCGGCGCCGACGACGCCGATCCAGTCGACGGAACTGGGCGCGGCCGGTGAGGAAACCGCTGATGCCGATGCGACCGCGACGGCGCCGGAGTCCGCCGAGGAAACGATCGCCGGCGATCCCGCGCTGACAAGCGAGACCGCGGAAGGCCTGCTGGAAGGGCAACTCCGAATCCCATTCGAGGAAGAGTCCAAGGTCATTCCGGAGACGGTGAAAGGCCAGATCGTCGGCCTGATCGAGCGGATGAACAGCGATTACGGCATGCAACTGCAGGTGCTCGCCTATGCCAGCGGCGACGATGACGAGATCGGCCGTGCGCGCGGCGTGTCGCTGGCGCGGGCGCTGGCCATGCGCAACTTCCTGACCGAGAACGGACTCGACCTCTCGCGGATGGAAGTGCGCGCCCTCGGCAACACCGCCCAGGAAGATCCCGCCGACCGCGTGGACCTGATTCCGCTGGTTCAGTGACAGGTCCCCGACAGACCCTCGCCATCGCGAACAGGGCGGTCGCATGACCCGGCCGACCCGCTATCTCCTGCTGATGATCCTCTGCATGGTCGCGGTCGCGGGGCTGGGCGTGGTGCTGGCGCCGCAGCTGAGCGCCGCCTATTCGCACAATCCCGCGCTGAATGCCGGCATCTTCATCGTCTTCCTGATCGGCGTGGTGTTCATCTTCTGGCAGGTACTGCGGCTGAAGCGGGAGATCCTGTGGATCGACCGGTTCCGCTCCGGCGATCCGACGCTGTCCTCCGACCGCGGGCCGCGGCTGCTGGCGCCGATGGCGGCGATGCTGCGCGATCGCAAGGGACGCTTCAGCCTGTCGGCGGCCTCGCTGCGCTCGCTGCTGGACGGCATCAATTCGCGGCTCGACGAATCCCACGACATTTCCCGTTATCTCATCGGCCTGCTGGTGTTCCTCGGCCTGCTCGGCACCTTCTGGGGCCTGCTCAAGACCATCGACGGCGTGGCCGGAACGTTGTCCACCATCAGCGTCGCCGGGGACGCGGCGCAGCTTTTCGACCAGCTCAAGGCCGGGTTGCAGGCGCCGCTGGCCGGCATGGGCACGGCCTTCAGCTCTTCGCTGCTGGGCCTTGCCGGATCGCTGGTGCTGGGCTTCCTCGAATTGCAGGCGAGCCAGGCCCATAACCGCTTCTTCAACGAGCTGGAGGATTGGTTGTCAGGGCAGACGCGGCTCTCCTCCGGCGGGCCGCTGGGCGACGGCGAACAGCCGATCCCCGCCTATATCCAGGCGCTGCTGGAACAGACCGCCGACAGCCTGGACAATCTGCAGCGCACCATGAGCCGCGGCGAGGAAGGCCGCGCCCAATCCAATGCCAGCCTCAATGCGCTGGCCAACGGGCTTTCGGACCTGACCGACCAGATGCGCAGCGAACAGCAGCTGATGAAGAAGCTGGCGGATGCCCAATCGGAGCTGCGGCCGGCGCTGGCGCGCATGGCGGAGCTGGCGGCGTCGGGCGGTTTCGGCATCGACGACACCAGCCGCAACCATCTGCGCAACATCGACCTGCATATCACCAGGCTGATCGACCAGATCGGCCACGGGCAGCAAAATACGGTGCAGGAGCTGCGCGGCGAGATCCGCATGGTCGCCCGCACCATCGCCGCCATCGCCGAAGGCGAGCAGCAGAGGTAGCCGCCCATGGCCGCGATGTCGCGAGGCCGCCGGCGCGAGTTCAATGCCTGGCCGGGCTATGTGGACGTGCTGAGCACGCTCCTGATGGTCGTCATCTTCGTGCTGATGGTCTTCGTCATCGCCCAGGTGTTCCTGAGCCGGGCGCTGACCGGCAGCCAGGATGCGCTGGCGGAGTTGCAGACGCAGCTTGCGGCGCTGTCGAATACGCTGGCGATGCGGGTCGAGGAAAAGGAAAAGCTGAGCGCGCAATTGACGGAGCTGTCGGCGACGCTGGCCGCGGTTACCGCAAAACGGGACGACCTTGGCCAGCAGCTCACGGTGGTGATCGGCGAACGGGATGCGCTCAGGAAAGAGCGCGACGCCTATGCCGCCGAACTGGCGGCCGTCCAGCAGGGCGCCGCGGAGCTTGACGACAAGGCCAAGGCGGACCTTGCCGCGAAGGCCAAGGAGATCGAAGAGGCCTACAAGACAATCGAAGCCGACCGGGAGAAGATCACGGCCCTGCTGCGGGACATCGCCGTGCTGGAAAGCCTGCGGGACGAAATGGCGCGTAACCTGCTGGCCCAGGAGGATGCGCTCAAGCAGGCGGATGCAACGCGCAAGGCGACGGAAGAAGAGCTCAAGAAGGCGGAGCTGTCGCTGAGCCTGAGCGAAGAAGAGAGGAAGAAGACCTCCTCGGACCTGATCGAGGAAAGGAAGATCTCGGAATCGGCGCGGCTGCAGATGGCGATGCTCAATCAACAGCTGCTGGAACTGCGCAACCAGATCGCGACGCTGAATGCCGCGCTCGACGCCTCCGAGCAGAAGGCCAAGGACCAGGAAGTGCAGATCGCCGATCTCGGTTCGCGGCTTAACGCGGCGCTGGCCAACAAAGTGGCGGAGCTGGCGTCGTACCGCTCGGAGTTCTTCGGGCGCTTGAAGGAAGTGCTGGGCGAGCGGCCGGATATCCGGGTGGTGGGCGACCGCTTCGTGTTCCAGTCGGAAGTGCTGTTCGACGTGGGCTCCGCCGATATCGCCGAGGCGGGCAAGGCGCAGCTCGCCGGATTCGCCAAGACGCTGCTGGAGATCGGCGGCAAGATCCCGGGGGAGATCGACTGGATCCTGCGGGTGGACGGCCATACCGATGCGCGGCCGATCAGCACCTTCCAATTCCCGTCGAACTGGGAGCTGTCGTCGGCGCGCGCCATCGCCGTGGTGAAGTATCTGGCGAGCCAGGGCGTGCCGCCGAACCGGCTGGTGGCGGCGGGCTTCGCCGAGAACCGGCCGCTGGATGCCGCCGGCGGCGAAGAAGCCTACCGCCGCAACCGCCGCATCGAGCTGAAGCTGGATCAGCGCTAGCGGGTTATTCCGCGATCTGCCGCAGCGAACGGTCCGCATCGAGATCCGGCGTCTGCTCGAACTGCAGCGCTGCCAATCGCGCATACAATCCGCCTTTGCGCACGAGGTCGGCGTGGGTGCCCTCCTCGACGATGCGGCCGTGATCCATGACGACGATGCGGTCGGCCTTCAGCACGGTGGCCAGGCGGTGGGCGATGATCAGCGTGGTGCGGCCCACCATCAGCCGGTCCAGGGCCTGCTGGACCATGCGCTCGCTCTCGGCATCCAGGGCGCTGGTGGCTTCGTCCAGCAGCAGAAACGCGGGATCGCGCAGGATGGCGCGGGCGAGCGCGATGCGCTGGCGCTGGCCGCCGGAGAGCCGCACGCCGCGCTCGCCCAGCGCCGTGGCGAATCCCTGGGGCAGGCGATCGAGGAACTCGGTGGCGTAAGCGGCATCGGCGGCGGCGCGCACGGCGGCGTCATCGGCGGAGGGCCGGCCATAGCGGATATTCTCCAGCGCCGAAGCGGCGAAGATGACCGGCTCCTGCGGCACCAGGCCGATGCGCGCCCTGGCATCCGCCGGATCGGCGGCGCGCAGTTCCACGCCGTCCAGTGTGATGGAGCCGGATTGCGGATCGTAGAAACGGAGCAGGAGCTGGAACACCGTGGTCTTGCCGGCGCCCGAGGGGCCGACGATGGCGACTTTCTCGCCGGCGCGCACATCCAGGGTGAAGCGGTCGAGCGCCGGGGTGTCCGGCCGCGTGGGGTAATGGAACGTGACGTTATGGAACGCGACCGCGCCCGACGCCGGGTTCGGCAGCGGCAGGGGATGCTCGGGTGCCGCGATCAGGGGCGGCGTGTTCAGGATCTCCGCCAGCCGTTCCATGGCGCCGGCCGCCCGCTGCAGATCGCCGAACACTTCGGCAAAGGCGCCGATGGAGCCGGCAACGAAAGCGGCATAGATGATGAAGGCCGACAGTTCGCCGCCGGTGAGCCGTCCGGCCAGCACGTCATGGCCGCCGATCCACAGCACGAAGGTGATGGCGCCGAACACCAGCAGCATGACGATCGCCACCAGCAGCGCCCGGGAGCGGATATAGCCGAAGGCGGCCGCCAGCCCGGCATCGATGCGGGCGCCGAGGAACTGCCGGTCCACCGCCTCATGGGTAAAAGCCTGCACCGTGCGCACCGCATGCAGGCTCTCCTCCGCATAGGCGCTGACCTCGGCGATGCGGTCCTGGGTCTGGCGCGACAGGCGGCGCACCCGGCGGCCGAAGACGATGATCGGCAGCACCACCAGCGGCACCACCAGGAAGGCCAAGCCGGTCAGCTTCGGGCTGGTGATCAGCATCATGGTCACGCCGCCGGCGAACAGCAGCAGGTTGCGCAGCGCCACGGAGACCGAAGTGGCGACCACGGTCTGCAGCAGGGTGGCGTCGACGGTCAGGCGCGACAGCACCTCGCCGGTGCGGGTGGCTTCATAGAACGCGGGACTGAGCCCGATGATGTGGCGGTAGAGATGGCGGCGGATATCCGCCACCACCTGCTCGCCCACGGCGGCCAGCAGGGACACCCGGACAAAGGTTGCGGCCACCAGGACCGCCGTGCCGGCGACAATGATCAGCAGCGCCTGGTCGAGCAGCCCGGCATTGCCGGTGCCGAAACCGCTGTCGATCAGGGTGCCGATGCCGCGGCCCAGGGCCAGCACCATGATCGCCGCCACGCCGGCCGCGGTGACGGCCGCGGCCAGGCGCCAGCGGTAGGGCTTCACGAACGGCCAGAGATCCGCCAGCAGCCAGAGATCGCGGCTGACGGCGCGGTCTTCAGCCGGTCGGGCGGTGCTGCGGATGGGGCGTCGGGCCATGGTTGGCGGAGCTACCTTTCGCAAGGCCGGTTTGGCCGGAAGGCCGGTATGGCGGGTGGATGCTAATGCCCAAGCCGTTGACAATCCAATGTATTTTGCCTGGACCTGGGGCAGGGTTGCGGCCCGGGCGCACTCTTGCGCCGCCGCCGCCCTTTGGTTATAACCCCGGCCTCTTCTCCGGAGCCCGACACCCATGAAAAAAGGCATTCACCCCGACTATCACGAGCTCAACATCGTGATGACGGACGGCAGCACGTTCAAGACCCGTTCCACCTATGGGAAGCCGGGCGATACGCTGCGCCTGGACATCGACCCGAAGTCCCATCCGGCCTGGACCGGCGTGCATCGCCTGATGGATACGGGCGGCCAGCTGGCCAAGTTCAACAAGCGCTTTTCCGGCATGGGCCTGAAGACGAAGTAAGGCAGATAGACGAGTTCGGTTAACACGGCCGCCTCCCGGGCGGCCGTTGCCGTTAAGGGCGATTTTTGCGCCGGCGGCCCGCCGCGAGCCCTTGAACCGCCTGAGTCAGATCCCACATCCACGGTCGCGAGGATGCCCGATTGGGGTTTTCGCGTTAACCGCGGCTAACTGCCGCTTCCCATGTTGCTCAACTCAGGAGGATATGGACCATGCGGACCACGTTCGATCTCTCTCCCCTCTTCCGTTCCACCATCGGTTTCGACCGGATGTCGCGGCTGCTCGACGCCGCCATGCGCACCGATGAAAGCGCCGTTTCCTACCCGCCCTATAACATCGAAATTCTCGGCGAGAACGCCTACCGCCTGACCATGGCGATCGCCGGCTTCGGTGAGAACGACATCAACATCACCGTGCAGGAAAATTCACTGCTGGTGTCCGGCAAGACCGAGAAGTCCGATGAGGACAAGAAGTTCCTCTATCGTGGCATCGCGGGGCGCGCCTTCGAGCGCCGGTTCGAACTCGCCGACCATATCAAGGTCACGGGTGCGAGCCTGGTGAACGGCCTGCTCCATGTGGAGCTGGCGCGCGAGGTGCCGGAAGCGATGAAGCCGCGCACGATCAAGATCGAGACCAAGCCGCAGCCGAAGCCGACGGTCATCGAAGGTGTCAAGGCTGCCTAGCTTTTCTATCTCCGGCGTAGAATGTCCCAGGGCCGGACGGGCAACCGTCCGGCCCTTCCCTTTTGCCCGGCTAGACGAAATCCCTGAGCGCGTCGGTGACCGCGTCGGGATGCTCCGTCATCATCATATGGCCGGCCGCGGGCAGCGTGATGATGCGCGCGCCAGCGATGGCGTCGATGAGCGGCCTGGCCTTCGACAGCGGCGTCATGCGGTCGGCGGCGCCGAGGAGAAACAGCGTCGGGCAGCGGATGGCGGCGGCACGCGCCTTTGCCTGGTCATAGGCATTGCAGGCGGCAAGATCGGCGGCCAGCACGCCTTCGGACGCTCGGTCGATCAGCCTGACGGCACCGCCGGCCATCCACAGGCCGGGCGCCGGATGGCCGCCCACCTGGCCGCGGCGGGCATGGCCCCAGGAGGTGATCAGCTCGGCCGCCAGCACTTCATTGCGGTCGGCGGCGGCCTGCAGGTCCGGATGCACGGGCATGCGCTCCGCGACGCCCAGCAACGCCAGCGCCCGAACCCGCCCCGGCCGGCGGCCCGCCAGATCCAGGGCTATCAGAGCGCCCATGCTGTGGCCCACCAGCGCAGCCTGGGAAATCTCCAGCTTGTCGAGCAGTGCTGCGACCCAATCCGCCATATCCGCGATGGTGGACAGCGCCGGTCCAGCGGACTTGCCGTGCCCCGGCAAATCCAGCGCCAGCACCGCCCGGCCATGATGGGCAAGATAGCGCGCCTGCAGGCTCCAGACCGTCCGATCCATGCCGGCGCCGTGGAGGAGCAGCACTGTGGGCAGAGTCTTGTCGAAGGCGCGTCCGCCGGTTGCGGCGAAGGCGTTTGAGCTCTTGAGCTCAATCTGCATGGCGCACCCTACTTGTCATCCCCGCTTTTGCGGGCATGACGATGTAGTGTGGAAAGTGGAGCATCCTCGCCACTACGCCTTCTGCGACGCCTTCAGCGCCTGGCCGAGGTCGTCGAGGATGTCGGCGGGGTCTTCGATGCCGACGGAGAGGCGGATCAGGTCTTCGCTGAGGCCTGCGGCTTTCAGCGCGTCGGCGTCGAGCTGCTGGTGGGTGGTGCTGGCGGGATGGATGACCAGCGTCTTGGCGTCGCCCACATTGGCCAGATGGGAGGCGAGCTTCAGCGCCTCGATGAATCGACGGCCCGCGGCACGGCCGCCTTTCGGGCCGAAGCTGACGATGGAGCCGGGACCCTTGGGGAACAGCCGCTGCGCCAGCGCGTGATCGGGGTGATCGGCGAGGCCGGGATAATTCACCCAGGCGACCGCCGGATTGGCTTTCAGGAATTCCGCCACGCGCTGGGCGTTCGCCACGTGGCGCGCCATGCGCAGCGGTAAAGTTTCGACGCCTTGCAGGATATGAAACGCGTTGGCCGGACTCATGCAGGCGCCAAAGTCGCGCAGGCCTTCCGCCCGCGCGCGCATGACGAAGGCTTGCGGCCCGAACTCCTCGGCGAAGTCGATGCCGTGATAGCCGGCATAGGGCTCGGTCAGCGTCGGGAACTTGCCCGATTTCTCCCAATCGAAGCGGCCGCTGTCGACGATCACGCCGCCGATGGCCACGCCATGGCCGCCGAGCCATTTGGTGGCGGAATGCATCACCAGATCGGCGCCATGCTCGAAGGGCCGGTTGAGGCAGGGGGTGGAGAAAGTGGAGTCGATCAGCAGCGGCAGGCCGGCGTCATGGGCGATGGCGCCGACGCGTTCGATATCCAGCACTTCCAGGTTGGGGTTGCCCAGCGTCTCGGCGAAAACCAGCCGCGTTTCCGGGCGGATCGCCTTGCGCAAGGCTTCATGGTCGCGGGGATTCACGAACGTCGTGGTGATGCCGAAGCGCGGCAGGGTCAGCTTCAGCAGATTGACGCTGCCGCCATAGATGGAGGCGCTGGCGACAATGTGATTGCCCGCATCCATCAGCGTGGCGATGGCCAGATGCAGCGCCGCCTGGCCGCTGGCCGTACAGACGCTGCCGACGCCGCCTTCCAGCGCGGCGATGCGTTCTTCCAGCACCGCCACCGTGGGATTTGAGATGCGGGAATAGAGATGACCCGGCCGCTCCAGATTGAACAGCGCCGCCGCATGATCGGTATCGCGGAAGACGTAAGACGTCGTCTGGTAGATCGGCACGGCGCGGGCGCCGGTGACGGGATCGGGCTCCTGTCCTGCATGCAGGCTGAGGCTGTCGAAATGCAGGAACTTGGGATCGGCCATAGTGATTTCTTTCAGCGGCGCGCGCTGCTGATGGCGCAGCATCTGCGGAGTTCTATCGCCTGCCGGACGGCAAAAGGAAAGGCCGCCTGCCCGTGGGCGGCGGCCTATATTCTTGTTGCAGCCTCAACCTGTGTAACTTGCCGTGGTTCGGACGCTATTGACGACGGTTTCAAGCGTCAAGCCGAGAAATTTTCATGAGCGCTCATTTTTTGCTTGCCAGCGCCATCATCCTAGCGAACCGATTTTTTGGGGCCTTGGGCAAAAAAAACCGCCGGGGTCGAAGCCGGCGGTCAAGTTAGACAGGGAGGCGTCAACAAGGATCAAAGAGACCCTTGGAATGATCCCCATGGCAGGGATCGACGCTGCCAAATTAGACCCCAATCCGTTAATCCATGGTTAACGACGTTTGGAAAATTCGCGATTCATGAATTCAATAATTTCAATCAGTTAGTCGATTTAAACAGCGAGGCGGCCGCCCCCAGATGGGCTTTTTTCGCCTCGATCTTTACCTTGGTGCGGGCAATTTCGGCCTCGAGCGACCGCACATAGCCGTTCAGCTCCTCGACCGACATCACATCCAGATTGACCGGCGCAATGAGCTTCTTGCGCGGTTCCAGGTCCTCGATGTCCATGCCTGCCTCCCTCATCGGCGCCGGTCCCGGCGGGTTGTCCCGGCATGCCGTCCATAATAAACGAAACCGTGCCCCGCCTTCCGCAACGAAATTACCGAGGGAAAACCCATGGCCGCCCCCTTGCCGCGCGACATGACCGCCATCGAAATCGCCCAGCCGGGCGGGCCGGAGGTGCTGAGACCGGGAAGGCGGCCGGTGCCGGCGCCCGGCGCGGGCGAGGTGCTGATCGAGGTCGCCGCGGCCGGCGTGAACCGGCCGGATGTCCTGCAGCGGCAGGGCGGCTATGCACCGCCGCCGGGAGCTTCGGATATTCCCGGCCTGGAAGTGGCCGGCAGGATCGTGGCGTTGGGCAATGGCGCGGGATCCTGGAAGGTGGGCGACAGTGCTTGCGCGCTGGTGGCCGGCGGCGGCTATGCCGAATACTGCGCGGCGCCGGCGCCGCAATGCCTGCCGGTGCCGGGCAAGCTGGACCTAATCCATGCAGCGGCTCTCCCGGAGACATTCTTCACCGTCTGGACCAATGTGTTCGACCGCGGGCGGCTGCAGCGCGGCGAGACCTTCCTGGTGCATGGCGGCAGCAGCGGCATCGGCACCACGGCAATCCAGCTCGCCCATGCCTTCGGCGCCCGGGTGATCGCCACAGCGGGCAGCGACGAAAAGTGCGAAGCTTGCCGCAAGCTGGGCGCGGACGTCGCCATAAACTACCGGACCGAGGATTTCGCCGCCAAGGTGATGGAGGCGACCGAAGGCAAGGGCGCCGACGTGATCCTGGACATGGTGGGCGGCGACTACATCCCGAAGAATTTGAAATGCCTGGCGGTGGAAGGAAGGCTGGTGCAGATCGCCTTCCTCAAGGGCAGCACGGCGGAGATCAATCTGCTGCCGCTGATGATGAAGCGGCAGACGCTGACCGGCTCGACGTTAAGGCCGCGCTCGGTAGCGCAAAAGGCCGAGATCGCGCAATCGCTGCGCGAGAAGGTCTGGCCGCTGCTGGCGTCCGGCAAGATCGCGCCGGTGATCTACAAGACATTTCCGCTGGCTCAAGCCGCCGATGCCCATCGTTTGATGGAGAGCAGCGCACATGTGGGGAAGATCGTGCTGGTGACGGGGAGGGCGTAGGGGGAGGTCATGGTGCGATCGCGACCTTGAGCACGCCGTCCCTCTGGTTGGCGAACAGATCGTAGGCCTGCTCGATTTGGTCCAGCTTGAAACGGTGGGTGACTAGCGGCTTGGTATCCACGCGGCCTGAACCGATAACCTCCATCATGCGGCGCATCCGGTCCTTGCCGCCCGGACACAGCGTCGTGACGATGCGGTGGTCTCCCAGCCCCGCTAGGAAACCGTCCCGCGGAATCTTCAGGTCGCCCGAGTAAACGCCCAGGGACGACAAAGTCCCGCCCGGCCGCAGGACCCGGAGCGCACCCTCGAAGGTCTGCTGGATCCCGAGCGCCTCAATCGCCACATCGACACCGCGCCCGTCGGTCAGGCGCATGATTTCGTTCACCGGGTCGACCTTCGTGAAGTCGACGACGTGATCGGCCCCCATCCTGCGGGCGATCTCCATGCGCTCCGGCACCGCCTCGACGCCGATGATCGTTGTCGCCCCCATCATCCGGGCGCCTGCCGTTGCGCACAACCCGATCGGGCCTTGCGCGAACACAGCGACCGTATCGCCGATCCGTACATTGCCTGACTCGGCCCCGGAGAAGCCCGTCGACATGATGTCGGGGCACATTAGCACCTGCTCGTCAGTGAGCCCATCCGGGATCGGCGCAAGGTTGGCCATGGCGTCCGGCACGACCAGGTACTCTGCCTGAGATCCGTCGATGGTGTTCCCGAAGCGCCATCCGCCAAGCGGTTTGAAGCCGTGCCTGGTCCCCGCGCCGTCCTGCGAATGATAGCCGCAGAGGCACGCCGCGCTGTGCCCGCTCGGGGTGATGGCTCCGGCGATCACGCGCTGACCCTCTTCATAGCCTTCGACAGCCGATCCCAGTTTCTCGATGATGCCGACCGGTTCGTGACCGATGGTCAGCCCCTTCTGGACCGGGTACTCGCCTTTCAGGATGTGAACATCAGTGCCGCAAATGGTGGTGGTCGTAATGCGGATCAGCGCGTCCAGCGGACCGACATCGGGCACTGGTTTCTCATCGAGCACGATCCTGTTCGGTTCAACAAACACGGCGCACTTCATCTTCTCGACCATGGATTGATCCTCCGAATGTTGCCTTGTCGACCTTTCGACAAGAATGATTTCACGCGACCGCTTTGGCGTCTCCCGTCTCCATCGGCCATAGGCACCACCGGTACGACCCAGACTATGCCGCCTTTGCCTCGACCCGGCGGAACGCCAGACGAAGCTGCTTCTCCACCTCGATGATGGCGAAGAACGCCACACCAACGGCGACGATCAGAAGGCCGTCGGTGAACGGCACGGGTTGCGTTCCCAGCACGGCCTGCAGCGGCGGCAGGTAGGTGACGGCAAACTGCGCAAGCGTGATGGCGATGACCACGGTCCAGACCACCTTCGTGCCCCGCACGGCATCCCATGTAAGGGACGTGCCGTGGATGTTCCGAATGAAGAAGAGGTGAAAAATCTCCAGCGCCACAAGCGTGTTCATTGCCATGGTCTGGGCGAGTGGCAGCGAATATCCCCTGTCGATAGCATAGGTGAAGACGCCGAAAACGGCGGCGAGGAACAGGAGCGCTACCAGCACCACATGCCAGACCAGTGCGCCCGAAAGAATTGGTGCGTCGCGGCGGCGGGGCGGGCGGGCCATGGTGCCGGCTTCGGTCGGCTCGAAGGCCAGCGCAAGCCCCAGAGTGATAGCCGTGATCAGGTTGACCCAGAGGATCATCACCGGCGTCAGCGGCAGCGCGAGACCTGCAAGAAGCGCGAGGACAACCACGATCGATTCACCCGCATTGGTTGGCAGCGTCCAGCTGACTACCTTCTTGAGATTGTCAAAGACAGTGCGCCCCTCGCGAACAGCGGCTGCGATGGTGGCGAAGTTGTCATCGGCCAAGACAAGGTCGGCTGCCTCCTTCGCGGCTTCGGAACCTTTCAGCCCCATCGCGATGCCCGCATCAGCGCGCTTTAGCGCGGGCGCATCGTTCACCCCGTCGCCGGTCATCGCCACCGACAGGCCATGTGCCTGCAGGGCGGTGACAAGGCGCAACTTGTGTTCGGGACTGGTGCGAGCAAAGACATCGACATCCGCGACCTCCAGCGCCAGTTGCGCATCGTCGAGCTTGTCAAGACCGGCGCCCGTCAGGACGCGGTGCGAATTTGCCAGCCCGATCTGCGCCGCGATGGCGGCCGCGGTGCCGGCATGATCGCCGGTGATCATCTTCACCCGGATGCCCGCCGCCCGGCACTCGGCAACGGCAGCAATGGCTTCGGGACGGGGCGGGTCGATCAGGCCGACGAGGCCGAGGAAGGTCAGGCCGCCTTCGAGCGCGGCAGCGTCGATCCGCTCGCCCGTTTCTGCCCGTTCCGCCAGAGCCAGTACCCGGAGACCCCGCCGAGCCATGGCTTCGGCGCTGTCGTGCCAACGCTGATAGTCGATGTCCCCGCACATCCTCAAGACGCGTTCGGGAGCCCCCTTCACATGGGTCAGGCGGCCTGTCGCGCCTTCGGTCAGCACGGCCATGAAGCGGTGGCGGCTGTCGAAGGGGATGGCGTCAAGCCTGCGGGCGGCATGATCACCCCGGACCTTGCTTGCGAAAGCCAGCAGCGCACCCTCCATCGGGTCGCCCTCGACGGTCCACTGCCCGTCCTTGCGGTGCAGCGCCGCATCGTTGCACAGCGTCGCTGCGAGGGCGATCTTCGACAGGTCGCCCGCGGGCGTGATCGCGCCTTGGGGTGCGTAGCCCTCGCCGGCCACCGCAAAGACACCCTCGGGCGTTTCGGCCACTGCGACCACCATCTCGTTGCGGGTCAGCGTGCCCGTCTTGTCGGTGCATATCACCGAAACCGAGCCGATGGCCTCTATTGCCGGCAGGTGGCGGACGATGGCGTGGCGCCGGGCCATGGCCTGTACGCCGATGGCCAGCGTGATCGTCATCACTGCCGGAAGTCCTTCGGGGATCGCTGCCACGGCGACCCCGACCACGGCCATGAACATCTCGGAGAAGTCGTGGTGGCCAACAAAATAGCCGTAGACGAGCAGGAGCCCGGCGCAGAGCAGGATAAGGATCGACAGCCAGCGCGCGAAACGGTCCATCTGCGCGACAAGCGGCGTGGTGAGTTGTTCCACCCCCGCTAGCAGCCCACCAATGCGGCCGATCTCGGTTCGCGCGCCAGTCGCCACGACCAGCCCTCGCGCCGTGCCTTGCGTGACCAGCGTGCCAGACCAGAGCATTGAACGGCGGTCGCCCAGCGGCACGTCAGGGGCAACCGGTGCGGGGTGCTTCTCGACCGGCACGGATTCGCCGGTCAGGATCGCTTCCTGCGCGGCCAGTCCCCGCGCCTCCAGCAAGCGCAGATCGGCGGGCACTTTGTCGCCCGCCTCGATCAGCACCACGTCGCCGGGCACGAGGGTCGACCCCTCCACCGACACCCGTCGCCCATCTCGCAGGACGGCTGCACGGGGGGCGAGCATACCCCGGATTGCGGCCATCGCCGCCTCGGCCTTGCCTTCCTGGATGAAGCCGATCACGGCATTGGCCAGCACCACGGCCAGAATCACCCCGGTATCGACCCAGTGCTGCAGGGCCGCCGTCACCATGGCCGCGCCGATCAGGACATAGATCAGCACGTTGTGGAAGTGGGCAAGGAACCGCCGCACAGGCCCGCGCCCCTGCGCCTCGGGCAGGCGGTTGGCCCCGTGCTCGGCCAGCCGCCGTGCGGCCTCGTGCCCGCTCAGGCCATTGGGAGTTACATCAAGCTCCGTCAGGCAGGCGGCGGCGGGGCGAGCGTGGGCGTCGGTGACGAACTTCGGCCGAGCGCGGGGGTGCCGTCTTTGCTCAGTTGCCTCTATGCCCAATCAGCCGCCTTCCCGCGGATCGGCCCCGTTCGCGGTGCGGGGGGCGGTCTCGTGCCGTGTCAGAAATCGCTGGAGGTCGGCATCCGCGATCCGCCAGCCCTTGCCGATATTGATGGCTCGCAACTCACCCAATCGTATCCAATGGCGCACGGTGGCCTCAGCCACCTTAAGGCGCTCGGCTATGTCCTTCACGGTCTGATACCGGTCATGTGGCATCGTATTGTCGCACCTGCCAGCTTTTGTTGCAGAATAGCGAAAGATCGCGATGTTCCATTGATTTAGATCAAATCCGGCAATGTATAAACATGCTTTAGGCACATATTAAATGTTAGAGGGTCCCACATGCAGGGGATGACGCTGGCGACGGATTTCTCGGAGCGATCAGACCGGTCCCCGCGCCGTGCCGCGATCCTGGTGCGAGCCCTTATCGCCACTCTTGATCCGTGCAGCTTATGGATGCGGCCGCCGGGGCCAGGAAAGTGCCACCGAGTCACTCCGGTAGGTTCATCCCGACGGACGGTTCGATATCAAAACCGGACCGAGGGCGAGGAACGGCCTACCCGGTTCCGGATCATCCGGAAGTGCGGAAGCCGAAAGGAGATGGAATGCCCATGAACCGCATCGCCTACATGCCCTTGAATAGCTATCCTGAAGCAGTCGCCGACGACGCGGTGAGGGCCGCCGCAGGTTTTGCAGCGCCCTTGGGTGTCGCGCTGCACGTTACGACCTTTGCTGTGAACATTCGGCAACCGGCTTCGGGTCTTGGCGGTCTGGTGTTGGACATTCCCGGAATGGTTCATGCCGCCGAGGAGCGCAGCCAGGCCGACTGCCGCCGCCTTGGGGATATCGCGCGGGAGGCGAGAGCATCGACCAGTCTGACGCTTTCGGAGCGCACAGTCATGTTTGGTGCCGCACTCGATGCTGCGGCCCAGGAGGCGCGCTATTTCGACCTGTCCCTGCTCCCCTGGTCCGGCGAAAGCGTTTCGGCCCGGGACATGGCTGAGTCCGTCGTGTTCGGGTCCGGTCGACCTACCGTCCTGGTACCGCCGTCGGCGCGGGCAGAAAAGGTCAACCACCTCGCAATCGCCTGGGATGGCAGTCGGGTTGCGTCCCGCGCCCTTGGAGATGCGCTGGGACTGCTGCCGGATGGCAGCCGCATCACGGTTCTGACGGTTCAGGACGAAAAGCGGCTTTCCGGGCAGGGTATCGCTGGGGTCTTGGCATCGTCTCTCAGCAATCGCGGTTTTGCGGCGCAGGCGGTTGAGATCCTGCTGGGTGGGCGGACGATTGCCGGGGCCCTGCAGGAGGAGGCCCGCCAGAAAGGTGCATCCCTTCTGGCCATGGGTGGCTTCGGTCATTCGCGCCTCCGTGATTTCGTCCTCGGCGGTGCCACTAAGGGCGTTTTCTCCGACCTTCGCCTGCCTGTCCTCCTTTCACACTAAACCGCCCTGGCCTTTCCGAACCGAGTGGTCGATTTGCGGAGCGCGCCCCCTTTGCCGATGATGCAGCGGCGAACGAGAAGCTTCCACAACGACACGCCCGCGCGGCGGGAGGCTTCCGCGGATCTCGTCGCGTGCGCGTTCGTGTCGCGCATCGTGATTACCAGCTCACCGATAGTCGGCCGCAAGAATGGCTGCGTAGGGCTTCACCAGCACAGGCTGCCTGCGATCGATCCAATATCCGCTGCGCTTCGTGTATCAGCCAACTCGCCATTCACGATCCGTTCGGACAGGACGTGTGGCAATGACAACAACCACTCCAATCTACGCTGGCCTTCCCGCCCTCCTATTCGTCTTTCTCAGCGTCCGTGTCATCGGCATGCGCCGCGCAACCCGTATCGGACCAGGCGATGGGGGCAATGCGCAACTCCTGCGCCGGCAGCGGGCACAAGGCAATTTTGCGGAGTATGCGCAGCTGGCACTGTGGCTTCGGCATCCTGTTGTTGGCCGGACTCTCGTTGCCCGTACTGGCAACGAATTCGCCAGCGCCCGCCCCGCCGGCCCGTCCGGCCGCCGGCCCTCGACTCCCCCCGGGAATTGGGCTATTCCAGCCACGCCTTAACTCGGCATCTCCTGAAAATCTGGTGCTTGGAGTTGCCGTGGCTTGCCGGTGCCGCCGGTGGGCCGCAGGGCAAGAAACTTACGGTTTTGCAAGGAGATGGAACATGGCCCGGCTCTTGATGCCCAAAGCGACGGCGGTCTGGCTGGTGGAGAACACGACCCTGAACTTCGAGCAGATCGCCGATTTTTGCGGCCTGCATACCCTGGAAGTTCAAGGCATCGCCGACGGCGAGGTGGCCCAGGGCATCGTCGGGCTGGACCCGACCCTGAACGGCCAGTTGTCGAAAGAGGAGATCGCCCGCTGCGAAGGCGATCCCGACGGCCGGCTGAAGATGGCCAAGGTCGACATCCCCCTGCCCGCCCCCCGCACCAAGGGCCCGCGCTACACGCCGGTGGCCAAGCGCCAGGACAAGCCCGATGCCGTGGCCTGGCTGATCCGCCATCACCCCGAGCTGGGCGACAGCCAGATCTCCAAGCTGATCGGCACCACCAAGCAGACCATCGCCGCCGTGCGCGACCGCAGCCATTGGAACTTCGCCAATCTGCGCCCGCGGGACCCGGTGCTGCTGGGGCTTTGCAGCCAGACCGACCTGAACGCCGCCGTGCTGCGCGCCCGCAAAGCCATGTCGAAGACCGCCGCCGGCACCGAACAGGCGACGATCGAGGCGGGCAAGGCGGATGAGGGCGAGGACAGCATGTCGCGCAAGGCGCTGGATATCAGCAAGTTCCTGCCGGGATCGGGCGACCCGCAGCCGTAAGCAGCCGCGCGTCAGGCCGCCATCTTGGCCTGGCCGACCTCTACAAGATAGTAGATGAGGTCTATATCCGGCAGCTTCTGGCCGCGCTGCAACAGCACGCTATAGATCTGCCCGCGGTGATGGGTCTGGTGATTGAACATGCCCGCCAGCATGTCCCAGACCCGCGCCTCCATGCGCCGCGTTCCATCGGCGCTGGTGTAGCGCACCGTTGCCTGCAGTTGCTCCGGTGTCAGCCGGTCCATCAGCGCGATCAGGCGGGCATCCTCCTCAAGCCGGGCGGTCTGCAGCGATTTGAAATCGTCATGGAGAATCTGGTTGAGGGATTTGACCCCGCGGTCGATGCCTTCCACGCGGCCGGTCCAGAGCCGGTCGACGATCAGGATATGGTTGAGGGTGGCATGCAGCGAGCCGAAGAACAGGCCGGCATCGGCGCGATAGGCGGCATCGTCCAGCTTCGCCACCTCGGCGTACATCTTCGCGTTCACCCAGCGATTGAATCGGGCCATCATCGGGAAATGGTCCATCGGCGGATCTCCTGAATTTCGCGGGGCCGGCAAGGTGCGGCCCGAAGTTATCCGGAGTCTAGCGGATCGGCCGGAGGGGCGCTGTCGAATTCTTGCGCAGAGCTGCGCCCTGGGCGCGGGTCGCGCGGGTGCGCAGCGACGACGGCGCCATGCCGAAGCGGCGGCGGAAGGCGTCAGTGAAATGGCTATGGCTGGAGAAGCCCAGGTCGAGGGCCAGGGCGGTGAGGTCGTCGCAACCTTCCAGAATCGCCCGCGCCGCGGCGGTCAACCGCAACTGCATCCGGTATTGATGGATTGTCGAGCCGGTCTCGGCGCGGAACAGGCGGAGCAGATGATATGGCGAAATATCGACGCCTCTGGCGAGTTCGCCCAGGGTCCAGTTCTCGAATGGCCGCGCCGCCACCCATTCCTGGGCCGCTATCGCGGTGCGGCGCGCTCGGGGTGGATTTGGCGTGGCGATTGCGTCCCGCCGCGGAGGGTGGATCGCCGCGAAAGCCAGACGCAGAAGTTCTGCCGCGCGCTCCTCGGTGGTTAGAGCGGATTTGTCACCGTGACTCAGATCGGCGAAGAAAATCTGACTCTTCAGCGCCATGTCGGAGCCGATGGACGCACTCAGCGCCGGAAACGGCCGCCGTTCGCGGCTGTCCGCGGCGACGCCCGCTGCACCCGCAGCCTCGTTCAGGAGATCATTCGAGAACGAGAGTGCGGTGCAATCATCGCCGGCAATATCCAGATGACTGATCCGATGCGGATGGCCGGCGTTGAAGAAAGTCACCTGATTGGTGTCCACGACGGCGCGCTTGCCATCCTGATGCAGCACGAAGGCGCCGCGGCGCGGCAACACCAGCAGATGACGGCTGGAACATTCTTCGCAGCCGCAGGCCAGCGTCTCCGGCCGGCAATGCACATCACGCACGCCGACGAGTGGACTGAGATGGAGCCGGCGCGAATGCAGACTCAAGGATCTAGCTCGCCACGTCGAAATTGATGCCCTGGGCCAGCGGCAGGGCGCGGGAATAGTTGATGGTGTTGGTGGCGCGGCGCATATAGGCCTTCCAGGCATCGGAGCCGGACTCGCGGCCGCCGCCGGTTTGCTTTTCGCCGCCGAAGGCGCCGCCGATCTCAGCGCCGCTGGGACCGATATTCACATTGACGATGCCGCAATCGCTGCCGCCGGCCGACATGAATGCCTCCGCCTCCCGCATGTTGGTGGTGAAAACGCAGGAGGCAAGACCCTGGGGCACGTCGTTATGCATCGCCAGCGCCTGGTCGAAGCGGCGGTACTTCATGACATAGAGGATCGGCGCGAAGGTTTCCTCGCGCACGATCTCGGACTGCTTGGGCATCTCGGCGATAGCCGGCCGTACATAGAAGGCGTCGGGATGGCGGCGGGACAGGAGCCGCTCGCCACCGGTGACCCTGCCGCCATCGGCGGCGGCCTGCTTCAAGGCCTTCTGCATCTTCTCATAAGCGCCGCGGTCGATCAGCGGCCCGACCAGAGTCTTGCCGTCGCGGGGGTCGCCCACCTTCACGCTGCCATAGGCGCGCTTCAGCTTCGGCAGCAGCTTGCCATAGACATCCTCATGCACGATCAGCCGCCGCAGGCTGGTGCAGCGCTGGCCCGCCGTGCCGACGGCGGAAAAGCAGATCGCCCGCAGCGCCAGATCCAGGTCGGCCGACGGCGCCACGATCATCCCGTTGTTGCCGCCGAGCTCCAGCAGGCAGCGGCCGAAGCGCGCGGCCACCCGCGGCCCCACCTGCCCGCCCATGCGCGTCGAGCCGGTGGCGCTGACCATCGTCACCCGCGGATCGTCGGTCAGCTTCTCGCCGACGGCGCGGCCGCCGATGACGATCTCCAACAGGCCCCCGGGCACGCCGCCGAAGCGCTTCGCCGCCCGCTCGAAAAGCTTGCCGCAAGCCAGCGCCGTCAGCGGCGTCTTCTCCGAGGGCTTCCAGATCACGGGATCGCCGCAGACGATGGCAAGCGCCGCGTTCCAGGACCAAACGGCGACGGGAAAGTTGAACGCGGTGATGACGGCGACGGGGCCGAGCGGATGCCAGGTTTCCATCATGCGGTGGCCCGGCCGCTCCGAGGCGATGGTGAGGCCGTAGAGCTGGCGTGACAGGCCGACGGCGAAGTCGCAGATGTCGATCATCTCCTGCACTTCGCCTTTGCCCTCTTCCAGGATCTTGCCGGTTTCCAGAGTCACCAGCGCGCCCAGCTCCGCCTTGGCGGCGCGCAGCTCCTCGCCGAACAAGCGGATCAGCTCGCCCCGGCGCGGCGCCGGCAGGTTGCGCCATTCCGCGAAGGCCGATTGCGCGCGGCCGATGGCGGCCCCTACTTCAGCCGGCCGTTGCGACTTCAAGCGGCCGAGCAGCCGGCCGTCGATCGGCGAATGCACGGCGATGTCGCCGGTGCGCAGACGCGTGGGCGAGAGACCAAGGGATTTAAGCACCGCGTTGGGACTCATGATGGCTCCGGATCGGAATTGCGGACGCTGTCAGGCGCCCCTCTTGACGGGATCGATCGGCTGGGCACCGCCGCTGCCGGACGCAGGATAACGAGGCAATTCATCGTTCATATGAAGCCAGGGGATCTGCTCGGAGACATGGACATGAAATGTCGGCTGGAAGTCCTGGGGCCGGTCCAACGTACCCATATTGATGTGAACCTCGTTCGCCCAGCGGGCGGATTCGTAGGTTATGGGCGACCCGCATTTTCCGCAGAAGCTGCGGAAGGTCCGGGGAGAGGATTCGAAGCGCACCGCCTTGCCCTTCACATATCGGAACTGCCCGTGCAGCAGACCGACAAAGGCCGCCAGCGGCGCGCCCGTGTTGCGCCGGCAGCTCTGGCAATGGCAATAGCCCACCCATCTCGGCGGACCCGAAAACTCATAGCGGAGGGCGCCGCAAAGGCAGCCGCCGCTGTGCGCGGAGGTCATGGGAAAGACTCCTATGTCTGCTCATGGTGGTGAGCATAGCCGATCCCGCGGAGGCTTTCAGTGATTTCGCCGAGGATGGCGGGGTCGTCTATCGTCGCCGGAATCTTGTAGTCCTGGCCGTCGGCGATCTTCTGCATCGTGCCCCGCAGGATCTTGCCGGAGCGGGTCTTCGGCAGGCGCTTCACAATAGCCGCCGTCTTGAAGGCGGCCACCGGGCCGATGCGCTCGCGCACGAGCAGGACGACTTCCCTGATGATGTCGGCGCTTGGTTTCGTTACGCCCGCCTTCAGCACCAGGAAGCCCAGCGGCACCTGGCCTTTCAGGTCGTCGGCCGCGCCGATGACAGCGCATTCCGCCACGTCGCCATGGGAGGCCAGCACCTCTTCCATCTGGCCGGTGGAGAGGCGGTGGCCGGCAACGTTGATCACGTCGTCAGTCCGCGTCATCACATAGACATAACCGTCCTCATCCATGTAACCGGCATCGCCAGTCTTGTAGTAGCCGGGATACTCGCTGAGATAGGAACGCACGTAACGGTCATCGGCGTTCCACAATGTCGGGAATGTTCCCGGCGGCAGCGGCAGCTTGGCGGCCAGGGCGCCGATATCGCCCGGTTTCACGTCCTTGCCCCTCTCATCGAAGACGCGCAGATCCCAGCCCGGCGCGGCACGCGTGGGTGAGCCGTATTTCACCGGCAGATGCTGAATACCGATACAATTGGCGGCGATGGACCAGCCGGTCTCGGTCTGCCACCAGTGATCGATGACCGGCACCTTCAGATGCTGCTCCGCCCAGACCAGCGTCGCCGGATCGGAGCGCTCGCCTGCCAGAAACAGGGTGCGGAAACCCCTGAGATCGTAGTTCCTGATCAGCTCGCCATCGGGATCGTCGCGCTTGATGGCGCGGAACGCCGTGGGCGCGGTGAACAGCACCTTTACCTTGTGCTGGGAGATGACGCGCCAGAAGGCGCCGGCATCGGGAGTGCCCACCGGCTTGCCTTCATAGAGCACCGTGGTGCAGCCATAAAGCAGCGGCGCATAGACGATGTAGGAATGGCCGACCACCCAGCCCACATCGGACGCCGCCCAGTAAACCTCGCCCGGCCGCATGCCGTAGATGTTGCGCATGGTCCAGTTGAGCGCCACCGCATGGCCGCCATTGTCGCGCACCACGCCCTTCGGCTGTCCGGTAGTACCTGACGTATAGAGGATATAGAGAGGGTCTGTCGCCTTGACCGGCACGCAATCCTGGGGCGGCGCCTTGGCCACGGCTTCGGCCCAATCGACGTCGCGGCCGGGTTTGAGCTCGGCCTTTGCCATCGGCCGCTGCAGGATCAGGCAATGCTGCGGCCGGTGGCGGGCTTCGGCGATCGCCGCATCCAGCAACGGCTTGTAGGGAACGATCCGATTGACTTCGACGCCGCAGGAGGCGGAGACGATGACCTTCGGCTTGGAATCGTCGATGCGCGTCGCCAGTTCGCTCGCCGCAAAACCGCCGAACACGACGGAATGGATGGCGCCGATGCGGGCGCAGCCGAGCATGGCGACGATCGCCTCCGGCACCATCGGCATATAGAGGATGACCCGGTCGCCGGCTTTGACGCCGAGCTGCACCAGCGCGCCGGCGAAACGCGCGGTCTCGTCCTTGAGCTGGCGGAAGGTGATTGTCCTGACGGTATTGGTGACCGGGCTGTCATAAATGATGGCAGCTTGTTCGCCGCGGCCCTCGGTTACATGCCGGTCGACGGCGTTGTGGCAGGTATTCAGCAGCCCGCCGACGAACCAGCGGTAGAACGGCGGGTTCGCGCGGTCCACCACTTTGTCCCATTTGAAGATCCAGTCGATGTCCTGGGCGGCTTCGGCCCAGAAGCCTTCGGGATCCGACAGGGAGCGCGCATAGACGGCATCGTAGGTGGAAGATTTTGCGGTAATCTGCCTGGGCGCGGCGGCCGCCTGACCTGGCGCAAGGACCTTCGCTTTGGCCGCGGGTTTGCGCGCCCTTGCCGCCGCGCGCTTTGGCGCCGCTTTCCGCGCCGCGGTCTTTCGCCGCAGCGACTTTAGCCGGGCGGCAGATTTCGCCTTCAGTTTGGATTTCCTGCGGACCGTGGGTTTCTTCACAGATTTACGCGCGGGCTTGCGCCGCCGCTTAACGCTTTTCTTGCCGCGCTTCGACGATTTTCGAGCCATCGATGTCCCCCGATCGGCAATTCTTCTTGTGTGTCTTCCCGCCGCCGCATCATGGGCAACCGGCGTCGGCTTGCCAAGGCCCGGGGATTTTCGGGTATGCGCCTATCGCGCCACCCAGTCGCCATAGTCCTTTGCCAGAAACTCCGCCGAGACCGCGAGAAACCGCGCGCCTGCCTCCGCCGTCGCCAGACCGGGATTGGAGCCGATACGGCCATCGGGAAAGGTGCGGCGATAGTCTTCCGCATCCGCGAAATCGCCATTCGAGGCGATCGGCGGATCCATTGTCATCGGCCGCGCCGCCTCGGGATATGCATGCCAGGTGAGCGACACTTCCGACGGCGTCGCGTGGCTGCCTTCGGAGTTTCCATAGAGTTCGCGCGACAGGCTTTTCACCGCCGGCGCTTCCCACCAATTCTTCAGCCGGCATCTCAGCGACGGCTGATTGCCACTGCGTTCCATGCTGGTCTCCGCATAGATTTCCGAGAACGCCGCCGTGACCGTGGCGATATTGCCGCCATGGCCGTTGACGAAGTAGAAGCGCCGGAAGCCGTGGCGCGCCAGCGACACGACGTTATCCCGCACCACGGCGATCAAGGTGGACGGCCGCAACGTCATGGAGCCGGCGAAGGCCAGATGATGCTGCGCCATGCCGACGGAGATCGTTGGCGCCACCAAGGCGCCGGCCAGCTCACCCACCCGCTTCGCCACCACTTCCGCGCAGATTGCATCGGTGCCGATCAGGCCGTTGGGGCCATGCTGTTCCGTCGAGCCGATGGGGATGATGATGCCATGGCTCTTCTGCAGATAGGCGTCCACATCGGCCCATGTCTTCAAATATAGCTGCATATCGGCTCCTTTGACCGGCGAATTGGCGGTGGGCATGATGCTTCGGCGCCACTGTTGCAACAAGGGAAGAAGCGGGCGCGAAACGGGAGGTCCGGCATCGATGAGCAACCAATATGACACTGATTTGGACAAGAACGCCGCGAACTACACGCCGCTCACGCCGCTGTCCTTCCTTGACCGCACGGCATCGATCTATCCGCAGCGGATTTCGGTGATCCATGGCGCGCAGCGCTTCACCTGGGCGGAGTCCTATGCCCGCTGCCGGCGGCTGGCTTCGGCCTTGAGCAAGCGCGGCATCGGCGCCGGCGATACGGTGGCCGTCATGGCGCCGAACGTGCCGGCCCATTTCGAGGCGCATTTCGGTGTGCCCATGGCCGGCGGCGTGCTGAACGCGCTGAACTACCGGCTCGATGCCGAGACCATCGCCTTCATCCTCGGACATGGCGAGGCGAAGATCCTGATATCGGATACCGAGTTTGCGCCCGTCATCGAGAAGGCGCTGGCGCTGATGGGAAAACGGCCGCTGGTGATTGACATCGCCGATCCGGCAGGCCCCGGCGGCAAGCGGCTGGGCGAGGAGGACTATGAGAGCTTCATCGCCACTGGCGATCCCCTGTTCGATTGGCCGCCGCTGGCGGACGAATGGCAGGCGATCGCTCTGAACTACACGTCCGGCACGACCGGCAACCCCAAGGGCGTGGTCTATCATCACCGCGGCGCCTATCTGAATGCATTGAGCAACATCCTTGTCTGGAACATGCCGCAGCATCCGGCCTATCTCTGGACGCTGCCGATGTTCCATTGCAACGGCTGGTGCTTCCCCTGGACAGTGACGGCCCAGGCCGGCACCCATGTCTGCCTGCGGCGCATCGACGCCGCGCATATCTTCGCCGCCATCGCCGATCATGGCGTCACCCATCTCTGCGGCGCGCCCATCATCATGAACATGCTGATCAACGCCGACGACAGGTCGAAGCCTGAGTTCGGCCGCGCCATCGAACTGATGACAGCGGCCGCCCCGCCGCCCGCTGCTGTCATCGAGAAGATGGAGGGAATGGGATTCCACATCACCCATGTCTACGGATTGACCGAGGTTTACGGCCCCGCCGTCGTTTGCGAATGGCATGAGGCCTGGAACCAGGAAACGCCGGCAGAACAGGCGCGGCTCAAGGCGCGGCAAGGCGTGCGCTATCCCGTGCTGGAAGGGCTTATGGTCGCGGACCCCCAGACGATGCGCCCGGTGCCCGCCGACGCCAAGACCATGGGCGAAGTCTTCTTCCGCGGCAATGTGGTGATGAAGGGTTACTTGAAGAACGCCAAAGCCTCCGGTGAAGCCTTCAAGGATGGCTGGTTCCATTCCGGCGATCTCGGCGTCATGCATCCCGACGGCTATATCGAACTCAAGGACCGCTCGAAGGACATCATCATCTCCGGTGGCGAGAACATCTCCACCATTGAAGTGGAGAGCGTGCTGTATCGCCATCCCGGTGTGCTCGAAGCCGCCGTCGTTGCGCGGCCCGACGATCATTGGGGCGAAACGCCCTGCGCCTTTATCACGCTGAAGGACGGTGCCGTGGCAACCGCCGAGGAGATCATCGCCTTTTGCCGGGAAAACATGGCCAAGTTCAAGGTTCCGAAAACGGTCATGTTCGGGCCGCTGCCGAAAACCTCCACCGGAAAGGTGCAGAAGTATGTGCTGCGCGACAAGGCAAGATTGCTGTGACCGGCGGCTGTGGCGAATGTAGGTGGCCGGTTTATACAATATTCACAATAGTATAATCGCGATCTCCTGGCCCATACGCTATTCTTTCATGTCAATACCACTTCCTTCACACAGCGCCGCCGCAGCTAACGGAGTACATGAACCATCGGGTCTGAATTCTTCTCCGCCGCATCTCTGGGGGCCGGCACGGCGGTGATGTCTGCGATTGCTCAGGGAGTCGGCCATGGATTCTGCGCGCCACACGGTGTCGGCGAAGACGCTTGGGCTATCGGATGTGCGCCAAGCGCCCCCTTGTTGGGGCAAAGACCACGCGCTTGAACGGCATCTGCCCGATCTCCGCCGCCGCGCCCGGGCCCTCTTGCATCGCAGCAGCGATGCGGAAGATTTGACCCAGGACTGCATGCTGCGGGCGCTGCCGCACCTCGACGATATCGAGGATCTGCGCGCCTATCTCTTTCAAACCCTTCGGAATGCCTACGCCGACCGGATCTCGGTCCTGTCGCGCGAAGCCGGCGCGGTGACGCTTGAAGACGCCGACTCCCAATTGGTCGACCGGCGCACGCCGCAACTGCGGTTGGAAATCCGGGACGTGGCACGTCAGGTCGCCAAGCTGCCGCCCGAGCAACGGCAAGTGTTGCTGCTGGTCGCCGCCGGGGGCGCGACCTACGACGAGGCGGCCACGCGCCTCAACATTCCCGTCGGTACCGTCATGTCCCGTCTCTCGCGGGCGCGCAAGGCATTGCGCGATCAGTTCGCATCGGGCGATCGCCACGCCTGAGCCCGCGGCTGTGACAACACCGTGGTGCTGTTGTGGCAAGTTATGCCTTTCTCCGATTCCCCCGATAACTCCGGAACATTCTTCGCTGAGGACCGTCTTCATTAATGCCGGTTGTGTGTAAGCACTCCGGCGCGGCGGCTCGTTCGGGCCCCGTAGGGGATTAAACGTTTCCACAACTTTAAGGAGAATGCCCATGCAACGCCCCAAGAGTTTCAAATTGGGACTCATGGTTTCCGCTAGTGCGCTGGCGATGGTCTTGATGGCCGCACCATTTTCACCCGACGTTAGCCAGATCCAGTTCAAGGCGGTCACCGCTGAGGCTGCATCGGCAAGCGCGTCGGCCTCCAGCAATTCGTCCGGCAGCGCGGGCGGGGGATCAGCCAGTTCTAATTCGAACGCCGACGCCAGCGCGAGCGGTGCAGGCGCGTCAGCGAATTCCAATGCCAGCTCCAGTGCAAGCGACGGTGGCTCCAGTGCCTCGTCTTCGGCAGGAGCGTCCGCAACCGGTTCCGATGGAACTGACACCACCAGCGGTTCCGAAAGCGGCTCCACGGCCGGCACCGGCAGCGCCAGCGCCGACGTCGATGTAAGCGGCAGCGGCCCGGGAGCTTCCGCGACCGGCAGCGCATCCGCGACCTATACCGATGATGAAACCACGTCTTCGGCGACGGTCAACGGCAGCGTCGAAGGCGCCGGGACGGCGGTGGGCAGCGCTAGCGCGACCGGCGACAGCGAGACCACCAGCGGTCCAGGCTCGGCGACGTCTTCGTCCGACGCGTCGGCGGAAGCCGGCGTCGAAACGACGGGCGGCGGCACTGCGTCAGCCGACGCAGACTCCACGAGCAGCGGGTCCGCCGACAGTGGTGACGGCGCCACTGCGGACACCACCGCGACAGCCGGCGCAAGCGCCAGCTCCACCGGCGATGGATCGGCATCATCGAGCTCGACATCAGGGTCCGATGCGTCCGCGACGATCAATGACGATGGCTCCGTCGACACCGATGCCAGCGCGACCGGCACTGCCGAAGCCGAGACCGATGGCGACGGCGCGGCCGCCAGTGCCGAAGCCAGTGCCGATGCAGAGGCCGAAGCCGGTGTCGTCGATGGCGCCAGCTCTTCCTCGACCGCCGGAGTCGATGTTTCCGTCAATCTCGAAGCCGCCGGTGACGGCGACGGAGATGGTGACGGCGACGGAGATGGTGACGGCGACGGAGATGGCGACGGCGACGGAGATGGCGACGGCGATGGCGACGGCGATGGTGACGGCGACGGAGATGGTGATGGTGATGGCGACGGCGATACCGACGAGTCGGCCGCCCTGCCGGATGCCAGTGCCTGCGCTGGAGTCTCCTGCGATGCGGCTCAGCTTGCGCTGACCGATGGCAGCACCGCGACGCCTGCGGCTCAGGTCACTGTTGACGAAGGAAATCTCTGGTAAGTCAACCGCGTAACTTGTTGTGAGGCCGCGGCCGGTTCGTTCGAAAGAATGAACCGGCCGTTAGGCTGTCTGACAGATTCGAGACGTAGTGGGAGTACGCACAATGGAAGGAAGCTTGCTGAGGAAATCTCGACCGGACGGAACCATTGCCGCAACGGCTTGTTGGTTGCGGCATACGGCGCCTGTTGCAGCCTTGAGTCTGGGACTTGTTCTTTATCCGGCCTTTCCAGGTTCAGCGGAGGACACCGCCATGCCAGCCGACAGTAACAAAGCTGCGGCGACAACCGACACCAATGTCGGCAAGACCACGACAGGAGGCTGCAAGGTTTCAGCTTCGGCCTCCGCAAGCAGCACCAGCACCGGTGCCGGCGAAACGGTGACGCGGGAATCTCACAAGTCAGTCGAGGGACCCTGCGGCAGCGCGACCGCCAATGCCAAATCTACAAGCGGGAACGGAGCGGGTGAATCAAATGATCAGGCGGAATGACTGTGATCCATTGCACATGATACGGGCTGCGGCATGTGTGGCGCTTCTCGGGGTGCTGAGTGCATGCGGCAGCAGTTCGACCGGTCCGGCCCAGCAAACGACGGCACGACCCGACGGAGTCTACATCATTCAGGACGGCAAAACCGGCCGCCTGAACGAGGATCCGCAGAAGATTCTTAAGACCTGGGATCAAAGGACGAACCTCACCCCCAATGTCCAGTTCCTTGTCGTCGATCCGTCGGTTGCGGCGCGCACGCCTGATGCCGACTCTGTTTCCCTGCAGCGCGTCTCCAAGGTCCGGAACAACGTAAAGGCCAATGGCAAGGCGAAACCGACGGCCAAAACCGAATGGGTTGTCGCGAACCTTCCGCAGGACAAGATACCGGTAACCGTCGTCCGCGATTCAAGCGCGCCGCAGCAGTTGCGCGTAACCGCCAATCAGCCGCTGGCCCCCGGGCTCTATTCGTTCGTCTACAACACTGGCCGGGAACGGATCGGCGGGCGCTTCGGCGTGGGATGGGCGGCGGCGGACAAGACTCAGTATGCCAGCCTGCACTGTGTCGATCGCTATGCCGGGAATCCGGCCAGCTATCGCCCGTGCAACGAGCAAGCGGCCGCAAAGCCCAAAGCTGCCGTAAAGCCCGCTGTTCAGGGCACGGCGGCCTCAAGACCCATCGAGATCTCCGGGCTGAAAGTCCAAAAGGAGATCGTCGGCGGCAAACCTCTGCTCGTTCTGCGGGGCCAAATGATGAATGTCACGTCGTCGCCGCAGAAAGTGCCGTTGCTGCTCGCCGTCGTGACCGACAGCCAGGGCCGCGAACTCTCGCGCTGGTCGTTCCGGACTCTCACCGATCAATTGCCGCCCGGCGGTTCTGCAAGTTTCCAGACGTCGACGGACTCACCGCCCAAGGGGACGGCCAGCATCGCGGTCCTGACAGCCGACAGCGTGAAGCCGCGGCAAGAGGCTGACTCCCAGCCGGCGGGCCAGTCATTCATGCAAGTGCAGGAACTGCCCGCGCCATAAGGCCGCTCAAGTGCGCCAACGCCCGCCGTCGCAGCGTAATTGTGGCGGCGGGTTTTTGTTGCCCCGGCGACGCCATTCTGCGACACGCTGGTCATCTGCTTCCTTGCCTAATGGGACAGGACCGTGGATTCTGAGGACCTCAGAGGCAGCCCGTCCCTTTCGTTTTCCCTTGATCGGTATTCTTCAGAGCTTCCGTCACTGGCGTACCGCCAAGCAGCCCGCGGCGCGGCTCCCGTCGCCCCGTTAGGCATTGGCGCGCGGCATGGAGTATGTTCTGGGCATCGATCAGGGAACGACGAACACCAAGGCCGTGCTGGTGGATTCGGGGGCGCGGATAAGGGCCGTCGCCGAGCGGCGGATCGAAACGGCTTCGCCGCAGCCGGGCTGGGTCGAGCAGGACCCCGAGGCGATGCTCCGCAATGTTCTGGACTGCAGCCGCGATGTGCTGGCACAGGGCGGCGTCGCACCCGGCAAGATCGCCGGCGCCGGAATCTGCAATCAGACCGAAACGCTGGTGGTCTGGGAGGCAGGGACCGGCCGGCCGCTGCATCCGGCGATTGTCTGGCAATGCCGGCGCAGCCAGGCCGATGCCCAGGCCGTGCAACAGGCTGGCGCGGAAATCGGCGGACGGACCGGGCTCGATCTGGATCCCACATTCACCGCCACCAAGCTGCGCTGGCTGGTGCGCGAACGGCCGGAGATCGGTGCGCGGCTGGCGAACGGCCAGGCGCTCTGGGGCACCGTCGATAGCTGGCTGGCCTATGCCCTATCGGGCGGCAAGGCCTATGTCACCGAGCCGGGCAATGCCTCCCGAACCATGCTGTTCGACATCGCGAAGCTGCGCTTCGACGACGACCTCTTCCGCATCTTCGGACTGGCGCTCGCCCGGCGGCCGGAGGTCAAGACATCGGCCGCTGCGTTCGGACACTTCGCCAAAGAGCATCTGGGATCTGAGATTCCGATATCGGGCATTCTCGGCGATCAGCAGGCGTCGCTGTTCGGCCATGGCTGTTTCGAGCCGGGCATGCTGAAGGCCAGCTTCGGCACCGGCGGATTCGTCTGGCTCAATGCGGGGGCGACGCCGCCATCAGGCGACCGGCAGGGTTTGCTGGCCACCATCGCCTGGCAGCTGGACAAGCCGGCCTATGCGCTGGAAGGCTTCGTCATGTATGCGGGCGCTGTAGTCGACTGGCTGCTGCGAATCCTGGGGCTCGGCGGCGGCCCGGAGGCCGTCGCGCGATTGGCCCGCGAGGCCGCAGGCACAGGCGGCGTGACCCTCGTCCCCGCGTTTCAGGGATTGGGTTCGCCCTGGTGGGATGCGGAAGTCCGCGCCTCGATCCTGGGTCTCTCCGCAGGTTCTGAGCGCGCGCAGATCTGCCGCGCGGGGCTGGAAGCAATCTGTTTCCAGACCCGCGCCGTTCTGGAGGCGATGGCCCGCGTCAGCGGCAAGGCGGCGACGTTTGTGAGCGTCGATGGCGGCATGACCCGCAGCGACGACATCATGGCCATGCAGGCGGCCGTGCTGAAAACGCCGCTGCGCCGTGCGGCGACCGTCCATGTGGCGGCGCTGGGCGCCGCATTGATGGCGGGCATCGGCGCCGGACTGTGGAAAGGTACGGAGGAGGTCGGTCCGCTCATGGGGGGCGGCAGCCCGGTCGAAGATACAGGCTTTGCCGCCGAGCCATGGGATGAGCGCTACGCGCAATGGCGCGCCGCTGTCGATCTCACCCGGCAATGGAAAGCCGATGGACGAGTCTAGCAAGCCGCCGGATTGCGATCTGCTGGTTATCGGCGGCGGCATCAACGGCGCCGCCATTGCCTGCGATGCCGCCGGCCGCGGCGCCTCCGTGGTCCTGACGGAGCAGAGGGATTTCGCCGAGGGCACATCGTCGCGGTCGTCCAAGCTGATCCATGGCGGCCTGCGTTATCTCGAGACCTATGACTTCCGCATGGTGCGGGAAGCGTTGATCGAGCGCGAGATCCTCATGGCGAAGGCGGCGCATCTGGTGCGGCCCCTGCGGCTGGTGCTGCCCCATGTCGCCGGCCAGCGGCCACTCTGGATGATCCGTCTCGGGCTGTTCCTCTATGACCACATCGCGCCGCGCCGCCATCTGGCGGCGTCGGAAACGCTGGATCTTGCCGGTCATCCGGCCGGCAATGCCCTCAAACCGGAGTTCCGGCGCGGTTTCGCTTACTCCGACTGCCGCGGCGACGATGCGCGGCTGGTGATCGCCAATCTGCTGGGCGCGCAAAATCACGGTGCGACGATCCTGGCGCGGCATGCATTCATCTCGGCCGAGCGCGACAGACCGGTTTGGCGCTGCCGGCTGAAGAACATGGAAACTGGCGAGCAGAAGCAAATCTCGGCACGCGCCATCGTCAACGCCGCAGGTCCGTGGGTGATGCAGACCGCCGGCGGCATCGGCGGTTTCAACACCGCGCGCAAGCTGCGGCTGGTGAAAGGCAGCCATCTCGTCGTGCGCCGGCAATGGCCGGAGGAGCATGGCTATTTCCTGCAGACCGCCGATGGCCGCCTAATGGAGGCATTCCCCTATGAAGAGGATTTCACCTCCATCGGCACCACCGACGAGCCATGGGACGGGGCACCCCAGGATGTCGTGATCGGCGAGAAAGAGATCGACTACATGCTGGCCGAGGTGAACCGCTTCTTCCGGCAACCGGTGACGCGCGATGACATCGTCTGGCAATACGCTGGCGTTCGTCCGCTGTTCGAAGTGGGCGGCGGCCGCGACGCCATTCTTTCCACGCTGACGCGCGACTACTCCTTCGAGGTCGACGATGCCGCCGGCCAGGCGGCGCTGTTGACGGTTTTCGGCGGCAAGCTCACCACCCACCGCAAGATGGCCGAACAGGCGGTGGATAAGCTGGCGCCGTTCCTGAGGTTTCCATCGCCCAGCCGCACAGCGACCGAACCCTTTCCCGGGGGCGATTTCGGAAGCGCTGGCTATGATGTCTTCGCGTTCTCGCTGCTCCGCGACTATGCGGGTTTGCCGTCAAAACAGGTGGGCCGCTACGCGAGGCTCTACGGCATCCGTGCGCTGGAATTGCTCGGCGATGCCAACAAGCCGGACGATCTGGGGCCATGCTTCGGCGCCGACCTCCATGCGCGCGAGATCGATTTCGTGATGGACACGGAATGGGCCCGGACGGCCGAGGACATCGTCTGGCGCCGCACGAAGCTGGGCCT
>JBJXDY010000018.1:0-21719 GCA_046154965.1 Dongiaceae bacterium
ATCACTCACGCGGCATTGCTGGATCAGGGTTGCCCCCATTGTCCAATATTCCCCACTGCTGCCTCCCGTAGGAGTCTGGGCCGTGTCTCAGTCCCAGTGTGGCTGATCATCCTCTCAGACCAGCTACGGATCGTCGCCTTGGTAAGCTCTTACCTCACCAACTAGCTAATCCGACGCGGGCCCCTCCAATGGCGAAAAACTTTCCCCCGTAGGGCGTATAGGGTATTAGCTGCAGTTTCCCGCAGTTATTCCCTACCACTGGGCAGGTTCCCACGCGTTACTCACCCGTGCGCCACTCGTGTATTGCTACACGCGTTCGACTTGCATGTGTTAGGCATGCCGCCAGCGTTCGTTCTGAGCCAGGATCAAACTCTCAGGTTAACTTCGCCGGAACGGTCATCCGTTCCGACAGTTTCTGAGGATCCCAAACTTAAACGCGTTCCACTCGCCGCTGCTTTCGCAACGGCAAGCTTGTTAGATGCGTTTGCTTTGGTACTCAGGCATGTCACTGCCCGGACCGCCGCCCACGCATCCCTTCTCTCTCGATTCACAATGTCCAACATCAAGTCGACGCGCCTTTCAGCACGCTGCAAAGCATTCCGCCAGCCGCGTCGAGGAGCGGGCTTATACGCTTGGGTATTTTGGGTGTCAAACGCTTTGTTGAAATTTTCTTGCGTTCTTTCTTCACTCCAAAAAACAACACGCTTTCAAAGGCCTGCGAGTACCCGGCGGGTGCAAGCGGTGGCGAGCTGGAAGAGGAAGATGTGGATAAAGAAGTGCATAACTCAAGGCTCCAGCAGGCATCGCTAATTCGCTGCCGAATCTGCACCGCGGATACCATTGTTTAACCATTGAAAACTTATGTTGACAGCGATTCGCAGCGTCGGCATTTTCGGGCGGATTTTAACCATAAGCTACCGATCGACCTACAAAATATAGCTATAGAAGTTCTTGGCACCACTAGGTGCAGCCTGGCTGGGAGACTTCACGCGGTTCAGGGGGAATGGGTATTGCAAGGTACTAACACGGCACCTTCGAAACGGCCCGGCTTCAACAAGCTGACTGCGTCACTGCTCGGCGTGACCGTCCTGGCGGGCGCCGCAGCCGCCTACTTCCATCTTCATTCTCCGGCGCCGGTTGCCGTGGCCGCCGAGCCGGCCGCTACGGCGCCACTTGCCGCCGCCGCTCCAACCATACCCGAAGCCGCCGCCTCCCTGCCGCTGCAGACCGCCGCCCTGCCGCCGCCACCGCCGTCGTCGAGCTTACCGCTGCCCGACCCGGGCGACAGCTCCATGATGGAGACGGTGCAAGTTGAATCCGGTGACACGCTGATGGATCTGCTGATGACAGCCGGCATCGGCCGCGCCGAAGCGCACAACGCCATCAACGCCCTTGGCGATGTGTTCTCACCCAAGGATCTGATGCCCGGACAACAGATCACGCTCGGCCTCAATCTTCATGAAAGCATCAACCAGGACAGCGTCGAGGTCGAGCTCGCCAGCATCGCGCTGCAGCCGAGCGTCGAACGCGATGTCATGGTGGAACGCCGCGACGACGGCGAGTTCCAGGCCAAAGCCGTCGAACGCCCGCTGACCACGCAGATGGCGCTCGCCTCCGCCCGCATCAATTCCAGCCTCTATCAGGCCGGCCAGGACGCAGCAGTGCCGCTCTCCGTCCTTTCCGAAGTCATCAAGGCCTTCGCCTATGACGTCGATTTCGAGCGCGAGATTCACCCCGGCGACAGTTTCGAGATCGTCTATGAGCGCCTCGAGGACGATCAAGGCCGCCTGGCGCGCACCGGCAATATCCGCTATGCCGCGCTGACCCAAGGCGACCAGACGCTGGAGATCTATTGGTTCGAGCCGAAGGAAGGTTCGGGCGAGTTCTACAACGCCAAGGGCGAGAGCGTGCGCAAGGATCTGCTGCGCACGCCGCTCGATGTCGTCCGCGTAACCTCCGGCTATGGCATGCGCAAGCATCCGATCCTCGGCTACAGCAAGATGCACAAGGGCGTCGACTTCGCCGCGGCCACCGGAACGCCGATCCTGGCGTCGGGCAGCGGCGTGGTGGAATTCGCCGGCAAGAAGGGCGGCTACGGCAACTTCATCAAGATCCGCCATGGCGGTCAGTACCAGACCGCTTATGCCCATCTTAGCCGTTTCGCCAAGGGCATCAGCAAGGGCGACAAGGTCAAGCAGGGGCAGGTGATCGGCTATGTCGGCAGCACCGGCAATTCCACCGGCCCGCATCTGCACTATGAAGTCATTGTCGCCGGCAAGAACATGAACCCGATGAAGCTGAAATTCGCCGGCCGCAAGCTCGACGGCAAGGAGCTGCGCAAGTTCGAAGCGGTGAAGGCCGATATCAAGAAGCTGCGCCAGCAGCTCGTCGAGGAAACCCTCGTCGCCCGCAATCAGCAGCAGCAGACTACGCCCGCCCGGAATTAGTCCCGGCCATCCGGCGTTACAGCTTCGTCGACCTGTTGCGCCTCCACGCATGGGACTGCCAGATTCCGATATCAAGTCGTTGACGGCCTCGCGCACCCAAGGGAGCGCGAGGCGGAGATTTTTTGGAAACAGGAGGGCATCCATGACCGAACGACCCAGTTCTCACGCCACAGCGGCAGCCCTGGCGGCAATGATCGCGGCGTTCGCTGCCGGCGGCGCCAGCGCCGAAGGCGGCGTCAAGGCCGGCTATCTGAAGTGCGATGTCGAGGGAAATGTCAGCTTCATCTTCGGCTCATCGCGCGATATCTTTTGCACCTACACGCCGCAAGGCACCAAACGTGTCGACCGCTACAGCGGCACGATCGAACAATACGGCCTCGATATCGGCTATCGCGAGAATGGCGTCATGCTCTGGGGCATCATTGCCCCCACGGGCGACGTCGGGCCAGGGGCGCTCGCGGGCAGCTACGGCGGTGCGAGCGCCAGCGTTGCGGCCGTCTACGGCGTCGGCGCCAATGCGTTGGTCGGCGGCAGCAAGAAGTCAATCGTGCTGCAGCCGTTGAGCGTAGAGGGGATCCAGGGCCTCAACCTCGCCGCCGGCATCGGCGTGCTGAAACTCAGGGCGCGGTAGAGCCCCATATCATGTCTTCCGGGAGGCTTTCGGTCGCCGGGAGCCTTTCGGCGCTCCCCAGGCTCGTAGGAAAGCATCGACCACGGCCGCGACATGGCGATCGAGTTCGCCGGGCGTCGGTCTTGCCGTTGGCATGATCAGCGCGTGCATATGCGGCAGGCCTTTCAGCATCGCGAAAAAATGGCCGGCAACCTGCTGCTCGTCCATCGCCGCGACGTCGCCGGCGGCGATGCGATCCCTGAGGAAGCGGACGAAGTCGTCGCAGACCCGCTTCGGCCCGGCATTCCAGAACAGCTCGCCGATGCGCGGATAGCGCGGCGCCTCCATGGCAATCAGGCGCTGCAGCTGCAAGGCGGCGTCGGAGAACACCAAATCGACGAACCCGCGGCCGATGGCACTTAGCGCCTTGCGCAGCGGCATTGTCGCAGCGGCGGCAAAGGTCTCCGCCGGCAGATGCTCGCTGCACTTTTCCGCCACGGCCTGACCGAACAGATCGTCCTTGTCGGCGAAGTGGCTGTAAACGGTCAGCTTCGACACGCCGGCCGCGCGCGCAATCACGTCGACGCTGACCGCGGCCAGCCCTTTCTCCAGGAACAGGCGCTGCGCCGCCGCGAGTATCGCTTGCCGCTTGGCCGGATCCTTCGGCCGCCCCGGTGCGGGCGCGCGCGCCTGCGATGGCTGTTGACTGACACTCATGATCGAATATATATACTGAACCGTTCGGTATTGTAAATAGCCGGGCGGACACCGGTGCCGCCCCGTGGAGGATGCCGATGCGCGCCATCGCACTCAAGATGCTGCTGGGCGATTCGGCCAAATATCTGGGGCTGATCTCCGGCATCGCCTTCGCGGCATTCCTGATGTCGCAGCAGGTCTCGATCTTCATCGGCTTGATGGCGCGCACGGCGAGTGAAATCCTCGATGTGGTCGAGGCTGATGTCTGGGTCATGGATCCGCGCGTCCAGTATGTGGAGGAGATCGAGGCGCTGCGGGAGGTTGAGTTGACCAACGTCCGCAGCGTGCCCGGCGTGGCCTGGGCCGTGCCGCTCTATAAGGGCCTCGCGGTGGTCCGCACGGTCGACGGGGTGATGCAGCAGGCGAGCCTGTTGGGCGTCGATGACGCATCGCTGATCGGCTCCTGCGCAGAGATGCTGCATGGCCGGCGCCAAGACCTGCTCCGCCCCGAGGCGCTGATGATGGATCGCGCCGGCTATGAGTTCATCTGGCCCGGAGAACCTGTTCGCCTGCCGCGGGAGATCGAGATCAACGACCACCGAATGCAGGTGGTGGCCCTGTGCGAGGCGCGGGCGCCTTTCACCACCTTTCCCAAGGTCTACATGCGCTACAGCGAGGCGCTGCGCATCCAGCCGCCGCAGCGCAAGCGGCTCGCCTATGTTCTGGCGAAGGCCGCCCCCGGTCAGGATCCGGCGGCCGTGGCGGCAAACATCGCCGCCGCCACCGGCCTGCAAGCCATGCCCTGGCATGTCTTCATGTGGCGAACCATCGACTACTATCTGGCGCGCACTGGTATTCCCGTGAACTTCGGCATCACCGTGATCCTGGGATTCGTGATCGGTGCCGCCATCGCCGGCCAAACCTTCTTCATCTTCGTGCTGGAGAACATCCGTCAGTTCGGCGCGCTCAAGGCGATCGGCGTCACCAACGGCCAAGTCCTGGCCATGGTGCTGACCCAGGCCGCGGTGGTGGGCGCCA
The DNA here is from genome assembly GCA_046154965.1 of Dongiaceae bacterium. Taxonomy (GTDB): domain Bacteria; phylum Pseudomonadota; class Alphaproteobacteria; order Dongiales; family Dongiaceae; genus DATKFM01. The sequence continues at coordinate 4,792 of JBJXDY010000018.1, forward strand.
TCGGCTATAGCATTGGCATCGGCTTCTCGACCATCTTCTTCGAGACCACCGGCCAGCTCACGGCCCTGCGCGGGTTCTTCTTGCCCTGGCAGGTGGTGGCCGGCGTCGGCGCGGCCGTGTTTCTGATCATGGTAATCGCCAGCCTGGCCAGCGTACGCAAGGTGTTCGTGCTCGATCCCGCAATCGTCTTCAGGGGTTGACGATGACGGCTGTCACGACGGCAGGCATCGTCATGGAGTTTCCCGCCGGCGATTCGACCGTGCGCGTCTTGCACGGCATCGATCTGGCGCTGCCGCCCGGCGAACTCATCATGCTGGTGGGGCCGTCGGGCTGTGGCAAGACCACGCTGCTGTCGATCATCGCCGGCATCCTGTCGCCGACCCAAGGCAGCGTTGACGTCTTCGGCACGCCCGTAACCACGCTGCGGGATCGCGACAAGGTGCGTTTCCGACGCAACAACATCGGGTTCATCTTCCAGCAGTACAACCTGCTGCCGGCGTTGACGGCGGCCGAGAACGCCGCCGTGCCGCTGGTCGCCGGGGGAACGCCGTTGGCCAAGGCAGTGGCGCGAGCGAAAGAGATCCTAGGCTCAGTCGGGCTCGGCGAGCATGCCCACAAACTTCCTCGACAGCTGTCCGGCGGTCAGCAGCAACGTGTTGCCGTGGCGCGCGCCCTTGTAAACGAGCCGAGGCTCCTGGTCTGCGATGAGCCGACCGCCGCGCTCGATGCCGCCACCGGCCAGTCCGTCATCGTCACCTTGAAGCAGGTCGCTCGCCACGCCGGGCGCGTCGTCCTGGTGGTGACGCACGACAATCGAATCTTCCGGTTCGCCGACCGCATTCTCGAGATGAGCGACGGGCGGGTGACCGGCATGTCCACCGACACGCAACGCTGGGAGGCCGCTCATGCTTAGACGCCTGATCTATCGCTATGGCTTGCCGCTCATCGCGATCGGCCTGTTGGCTTTCACGACGATATCGCTGGCCCGACAGACGCCGCGGGCCATGGCGACGCCGATCTTGCCTGCGGCGATGACGCCGTTTCCGCAAACGGTGGCGGCGATCGGCCTGATCGAGCCGCGCAGCGAGATCATCGAAATCGGCACCCACATCCCCGGCATCGTCAGCAACGTTCGGGCGGTGGTCGGTCAACAGGTCAAGAAAGGCGACACCCTGTTCACCATCGATGACCAGGCGGCGGGAGCGGAGCGCGACCGCCTGGCCAGAGAGCTGGACGTGGCGCGGGCGCGGCTCGCAGACTTGGAGGACGATCTGCGGCGCGGCGAGCGCCTGAAGCCGGGCTTCAGCATCGGAGAAAGCGTGCTGGCGCGCCGCCGCTTCGCCGTGCGCACTCAGTCCGCCCAAGTCGCCGTGGCCGAGGCGGCACTGGCAGAAGCCGAAACCACGCTATCGCGGCTCGCTGTGCGGGCGCCGATCGACGCAACGGTGCTGAGAGTCAATGTCCGCCCCGGCGAATACGCCTCGCTCGGGCCCGACGCTCTGATGGTGCTGGGCGACGACGAAGTCTTGCATGTCCGCGTCGAGATCGACGAACGACAAGCCCAGCGTGTGCGCCCGGACGCTACGGCCGTCGCCAACCTGCGCGGCGCGCCGGATCGGCAGATCGGCCTGACCTTCGTCCGCTTCGAACCGCAGATCCTGGCGAAGACAAATCTCTCCGGCGGCCGGGGAGAACTGGTGGACACCCGCGTGTTGGAGGCGATCTATGCCTTCGATCCGGCCGAACTGCCGGCCTTCGTCGGCCAGCAAATGGACGTCTTCATCGACGGCATGCCGGACTGACGCCGCCGTCAGTCGAAGATCACGCCTTTCTTGAGCAGGAAGCAGCCGTAGGGGCGGCTCTCGCCGGTCGCGACCACGGCAAAGGCCTGACGAGTCGCCTCGTAGAATGCGAAGCGCTCCATGCTGCCCATGGGCCAGGCACGGCCTTCGGCGGCATCGACAACCTTCTGGAAATCCTGCTGCACCGGCGGGACATCATCGGGCTTGCCCACAATCTGCATACGCATGACCGGATGATCGACGAAACTGTCGAGCGGGAACACCGAGAGTATCGCGCGTCCGGCAGCCACAACATCGATGCCGCCGAGCCGGATCAACCGCCGCGCATTCGCCGTCGCCGGAAAATTGCGATCGACCAGCGCGATATCGTCGCCGTGACCCATGGCCGCCAACACATGCAGCAGGTCGGCGTTCAGCAGGGGATCGATGTTCTTGAGCATGGCAGCCTTTCTACAATTCTCGCGCTGCTAACGGCCGGCCCGCGCCTGACGGTGCACGATATCGGCGATGGCCGGATAAGTATCCTTGTAGGCCTGGTAGAACGGCTGATAGGCCTGATGGCGGGCCCTGTCCGGCTCGATGCGGTTGAGGGCGCGCACCATCGCATCGGACGCCTCGACGATGTTGCCATAGCAGCCGGCACCGACGGCGGCGAGGATCGCTGAGCCCAGCGCCGACGCATCGGCCACTTCGGTCAGTACCAGCGGCAGGCCGGCGGTATCCGCATGGATCTGCAGCCAGAGATCCGACCGCGTGGCGCCGCCGCAGATGACAATCTCCTCCGGCGCAAATCCGCTGGCCCGCATGGTCTCGAAGATCAGCGCACTGCCGAACGACACGCCCTCAATTATGGCGCGGAACAGATGGGCCGGCCCATGCTTCAGAGTCAGGCCGGAGATCACGCCGCGCGCATTGGCGTCGGTATAGGGCGTGCGGTTGCCCTGGAAGTGATCCAGCATCACCAGCCCCTCGGCGCCCGGCAGCAGCTTCGTTGCCTCAGCGTTCAGCCGCTCATAGCTCATGCTCTCGGGCAGCAGATTCTTGAACCAATTGACGATGGATCCGGTGGAGGTCTGGCCGCCCTCGACGATGTAGAGATCGGGGATCACCGCATCAGGATAGGTGCCCCAGATGCCCTTGCCATGGAACGGCTTGGCGCTGACGCCCAGCTGCAGATGGGATGAGCCGGTGATCAGCGCCAGCTTGCCCGGCCGCACCACGCCGAGTCCGATCATGGCGATAAAGGCATCAGAGCCGCCCTGGGCCACCGGCAGGCCCTTCGGCAGGCCCAGATGCTCGGCCGCGGCGGCGGTGAGCCCGCCGATGACCTCGCCCAGCGTCAGCACATCGCGCGGCCACTTCTCCAGCAGCGCTTCCAGGCCGAGCCGCTTCAGCAGGCTCGGCTGATAGCCGCCGCGCCGCGAGTTGTAGTGCCAGCGTACGGCGGCGTTGCAGATACTGGCCACCATGCGGCCGGTGAGGTGATAGTTGAGATAGTCCTGAAACTCGCAGATATAGGCGGCACGATCGAACATTGCCCGCTCATGCCGCTGCAGCCACAGCGCCTTCGGCACCATCCATTCCGCAGACACCGGCCCGGCGCCGTTGCTGTTCACTTCCAGCGCGGGATCGCCCGACGCCGCAACCTCCGCCGCCATGTCGCCGGAGCGCACATCCATCCAGATCAGCGCCGGCCGCAACGGCTTGCCATCGGCATCCAGCGCCACCACGCTGCAGCAGGTGGTATCGGCGCAGATCGCCAAGACTTCGTCCGGCCGGATCTTGGCGTCCTGCACCGCCTTGCGCACGGCCACGCCGACAGCGCGCCACCAGTCTCCGGGATCCTGCTCCGCCCAGCTCGGCTGGGGAAAATTCGTTGGATAGGAGGCGGCGGCAAAAGCGCGCGGCCGGCCCTGCAAATCGAACACGGCGGCGCGCAGCGATTCCGTGCCGCCATCGATACCCACGACATAGCGTTCGGCCATCGTCTCGATCCTATTCCATCAGGCCGCCTGTGAAACTCGTCAACGCCAGCTTTGGTCAGAAACTTGGCGGGAGAAGGCCGCGCCTTCCCCCGCCCAGTATTGCACTCCAACACTCAGATCTTGTAGCCGAGCTTCCGCGCGCCGTTGATGAAGTTCGCGTACTGGGCCTTCTGCTTGTCGATGCCCAGCTTCTGCACGATCTTCGCCCATTCCTCAGCCGCTTCGTCCAGGGCCTGCTGCGGCGTCAACTCGCCGGTGACCGCCTTGGAGATATTGCGTCCGAGGGCGTCGGCATACTCCGGCGTGCCTTCCCAATAGAACTGGGGATAGCCCACCTGCACGTTCTTCAAGCCGCCGTCGAGATGATTCCGGGCGGTGTCGAAGTTCTTGAAGATGCCGCCATTGGTCGGCCAGAGTTCGTTGTCCGTGCCGCGTTGGGGGTTCGGCTCGAGATAGAGCTGCGCCGCCGCATCGGTGTAGTGAGACGCGCCATAGGGATCCGAGCCGCAATAGGGATCGGCCACGATGTGGTCGGACACCGACGGATGGGACATGCGGTAGATGAAATAGAAGGCCGCGTCTTTCACGTCCTGCGGCAGATTCTTCGGAATCGATGCCGTGCGGCACCACAGCGACACCGCCTTGTGGTTGATGCTGCCGTCGGCCTGCTTCCAGCCGGGGATGATATCGGCCCCCTGATCCTCGGCACGCTCCAGCCCCTGCTGCTGCACTGTGAACTCCGCCAGGTCGATCCACCAGACCGACATGACGTCGGCGCCCGATTGCCAGCGCTGGATGGTCTGGGCGATATCCATCGACTCCTTGCCCGGCGGGCCGAAATCGATGATCGCTTTGTACATCTCCAGCGCTTCGACCGCCTGCGGCGAGTTGATGGTCGGGTTCATGTTTTCGTCGAAATAGTTCACGCCGTTGCCGGCGGCGATATCCATCCAGAAGCCCCAGCCGAAATTCGGCGGATTGACCACCATCGACGTCCCGTAGATTCCCTGGCTTGACAGCTCTTCGGTGAAGAACTGGGTGCAATCCAGGAACTCGGCCCAGGTCTTCGGCACCTGCAATTCCCGCTGAAAGCGGGCGGAGAATTTCTTCTGCAGATCCGGATTGGCGAAGTGCGACTTGCGATAGTGCAGGACGTGGATATCGCCATCCAGCATAACGCCATAGGTCTTGCCGTTCCACTTCGTATAGAACTCGCTGTAGGCCGGCATGACCCAGTCCAGATACTCCTTCGATCCTTCATACTGCGCGAGATAGTCGTCCAGCGGCTCAAGCTGCCCGGTCTCGGCGAAGGCGCCGTAGAACAGGCAGGGATACTGCACCCAGTCGAAGCGGGGATTCTTCGACAGAAGCTGCGGTAGCACCTTGGCCATGGTGTCGCCACCCTCATAAAGCTCGCGGCTCTTGATGCTGACGCCGGCGTCCTTCTGGAACGTGGGCGACAGCCAGAGCGGCGCATGCAGCCAGTTCGAATCCTGGAAATAGGTGAGCTGCACATCCGCGAATTTCTTGCCGCCGGGCGGCATGATGATGCTGGAGTCTGCGCGGGCACGGCCGCCGAACATCTGGCTGGTAGCGGCACCGCTGGCGCCGGCCGCGGCATATTGCATGAACTTCCGCCGGGAAAGTCCGCTGAAGATACCCATCTCGTTTGTCCCTCCCTTTGCTCGGGACCCCGTTGCAGGGCCCCGGTACGCTTGTGAAACCGTTGGACTAACCGATAAAGACCTCTGAGTTCGGATCGAAAACCATGACATCGCTGCTGCGGTAGTACAAGGTGACCGGCGCGCCCGTCGCCGGCCGGAAATCCGCTGACGCCAGAGCCCTGAACGACGTGCCGCCGGCCTCCATGGTCACGATCGATTGCTCGCCCAGATACTCGTTGAGAATCAGCCGCGCCGTCACCGATGGCGCGCCCGCGACCGGCGTCAGCGATAGGTTCTGCGGCCGGATGCCGACAATGGCCTGGGATACCGGCTGGCGCCGCAGCGCCGCCATGCGCGCCTCGTCGGGGCGGAACGCCAGGCTGGAGCCGTTGACCTTAAGGGCCAGGGCGCCGCGCTCGTCCGCGATCTCAGCCGTAAAGAAATTCGTCGGCGGTTCGCCGATGAAATCCGCAACGAAACGGTTCGCCGGGCGGTGGTAGAGTTCGTTGCGGGTGCCGTACTGCTGCAGCAGCGAATTGGACATGACGGCGACACGGTCGGCGAGGCCAAGCGCCTCGACCTGGTCGTGGGTGACATAGATTGTCGTCTTACCCACCGAGCGGTGGATCCGCTTCAGCTCGAACAGCATCTGGAATTTGAGATGGGCGTCCAGGTGGCTCATCACCTCGTCCAAGATGAATACGGCCGGCTCGCGGATCAGCGCCCGCCCCAGGGATACCCGCTGCTGCTGGCCGCCCGAGAGCTGCCCGGGCTTCTGGTCCAGGATGGATTCGATGCGGAGCAGCTTGGCGATGCGCATGACCTCGCGATCACGATCGGCCTTGGACAGGCCGCGGACCTCCAGCGGGAAACCCAGATTCTCCGCCACGGTGAAGCTTGGATAGAGCGCATAGGTCTCGAAGGCCATGGCGACATTGCGCTGCTCCGGTGTCAGGGCATTCACCGGCTTGCCGTCGAAGGCGATGGTGCCGGCGGAGATGCTCTCCAGCCCGACGATCATGCGCAGCGTCGAGGTCTTGCCGCAGCCGGAGGGACCGAGCACGGCGACGAACTCGCCATCCTCGACGGTCATGTTCAGATCCTTGACCGCATGCACCACCCGATCCCGTGCGGGATAGATCTTGTTGACGTCGGTGAGCGTGACCTGCGCCATGGGGCCTACGCCACCTTCGTCTGCAGGTTGTTCCCCTGCGCGGGATCGAAATAGAGGAACTGGTCGACATCAAGCGCCAAGCGGATCGGCTGCCCGGGCTCGTAGTCATCCTCAGGCGAGGTCAGGACCGTCAGCGCAATGCCGCCGACCTCGGCGATCAGAACGCCCGACGCGCCCAGCGCCTCGAAGGCTTCGACCTTCGCTTCGGCGATTTGGCCGGCGGCGGCGCCGTTGGCGACGCGGACATGCTGCGGCCGGATACCGACGAGCACATCGCCCTTGGCGCTCTGCAGCAGGCCGCGCTGCGCTCCGCCGGCCGCAAAGGCAAACCTGCCGGAAGCAGATTGAAGTGTGATTTGCCCGCCGCTATCCGAGATGCGGCACGCGACTTCGTTGATCGAGGGTTGTCCCAGATGGCGCGCGACGAAGATGTTGTTCGGCCGCTCAAACACCTCGCGCGCCGAGCCAATCTGCACCAGGCCGCCATATCCCATGACGCCGATACGGTCGCCCAGCGACAGCGCCTCGGCATAATCGTGGGTGACATAGATCGTCGCCACCCGCCGCAATTCCTGCAGGGTATGGAATTGCCGCCGCAACTCGTGGCGGATCTTGGCATCTAGATGGCTGATCGGCTCGTCGAGCAGGAACACGTCGGGCTTGGCCACCAGCGTGCGGCCCAGCGCCGTGCGCTGCTTCTGGCCGCCGGAGATTTCATGGGGCCGCCGGTCCAGCAGCTGCTCGATGCGCAGCAGCCGCGCCACGTCGGTCACCGCCTTCTCGATCGTCACGCGGTCAGCCTTGCGGGCCCGCAGCGGGCTGGCGATGTTCTCGAACACCGTCATGTGGGGATAGAGCGCATAGCTCTCGAAGGTCATCGCGGCATTGCGCCGGTAGGGCGGCACGCGGGTCACGTCCCTGCCGCCAAAGAGCACACGGCCGGCATCCAGCACTTCAAGCCCGGCGATGCAGCGCAACAGCGTGGTTTTGCCGATGCCAGACGGGCCGACGATGACGAAGAACTCGCCCTCCTCCACCGTCAGGCTCAGCCGGTCGAGGATCGGCCGGTCATAGCCTTTGCAGATGCCGTCGAGTTCCAGCTTTGCCACGGCCTAACCCTTCACCACGCCGAGGGAGAGGCCGCGCACCATGTAGCGACGCAACACGATGAACAGGATCACCGGCGGCAGCATGGCGACGAGGCTGAAGGCCATGACGAGATTCCACAGCGTCTGGCTGCCGAGCGTGAAGGTCGGAATATGCACCGGGAAGGTCTTGACCGTGGTGCCGGTCAGCAGATTGGCGAACAGATATTCGTTCCAGGCGAAGATCCAGCAGAGCATCGCCACCGAGATCATGCCGGGAAACACCAGCGGCAGCGTCACCTTGAAAAAAGCGCGGAACGGCGTGTAGCCGTCGAGATAGGCGGCCTCCTCCAGCTCCCGCGGCGCATCGCGGAAGAACACCATCATCAGCCAGGTGGCCAGCGGCAGATTGAACACGAGGTAAAGCACGATCAGCGAGAAATAGCTGTCCGTACCCCAGGGCATGGAGTCGAAGAGGAAGAACATGGGGATGATGACCGCAACCGGCGGGAACATGCGGTTCGACAGGATCCAGAAAGCCAGGTTCTCGCCGACCACGCCGCGCACCCAGCGCGCCAGGGCGTAGCCCGCCAGCGTGCCAAGGAACAGGGAGAGCGCCGTGTTGGTCACCGACACGATCACGCTGTCGACCAGCGACTTCAGACTGCCGGGATCGGCGAAGATGCCCGCGTAATTATTGACCTTCATCGTCTCCGGCCAGAAGGTGGGGATCATGCGGTTGATCTCTTCCACCGGCTTCAGCGAGGTGACGATCATGAAATAGAGCGGAAACAGCGTGAAGGTCAGCCAGATACCGAGGAACAGCAGCAGCAGCATCTTGACCAGTTTGTAACTGCTCTGCGTCATGCCCCGCCTACGCGATCGCCTGCGCCTTGAGCACGCGCTTCATGTATTTCAGGAACAGGGTGATCAGCACCGCCGCCACGGCGAAGATCAGCCAGGCCTGGGCCGCCGCCTCGCCCACCTGGAATTCGCGGATGCCCTTCTGGAAGGCGATATAGACCGGCAGTTCCGACGATTCTGACGGCCCTCCCTGGGTCATGACCGAGACATGATCGACGAATTTGTAGGCATCCATGAAGCGGATGATGAAGGCGATGGCGATGATCTCCTTCAGCATCGGCAGGGTGATGCGCCGCAGCACCAGCCAGCCCGAGGCGCCGTCGACGCGCGCCGCTTCATAGATCGCCGGCGGCAGCGACACGCGGCCGCTATAGACGATCAGCAGCGGCAGCGCGGTCCATTGCCAGACATCCACCAGGGTGATCGCCCAGAGCGACAGCTTGGAGCTGAGCCAATCGATGCGGTCCGCCGCCGGCAGCAGATGCAGATTGATCAGCAGATGGTTGAAGCCGCCATTGTTCGCCTGCAGCAGGAATTTCCAGAGCACGCCGACAATCGAGGGCGGCAGCATCATTGGCAGCACCAGCAGGATCAGGATGGCGGTGCGAAGCGTGTTGTTCTTCACGCATTCATAGAGGATCAGCGCCAGGGCGACGCCGAGCACCACCTGCAGGCAGGCGCCGAACAGAAGATAGCGGATCAGATGCTTGACGCTGGAGAGGAATCGGTCGTCGGAAAGTGCGGTGGCGAAGTTCTGCCAGCCGACATAGCTCCACTCGCCGTTGAACAGGCTCATCATATTGGTGTCCTGGAAGGCGTGATAGGCCATCCAGACGGTCGGGTAGACGACGATCGCCACCAGGATCGCCACGGGAATCCCGACCATGATCCAGGGCACGACCGGGCTGACGATCAGATTGCCGCGGCGGCGCTTGCGCGTGAACCACTCCGGCAGCGTCCCGGCCTGCGCGTTCGCCGGCGCTCCGGCGTTTCCGGAAACCTCCGCCGTCACGGCGCCGGCTCTCCGCCGGGCAGATCCCCAACGCCAAGCCTCATCGCCCGCAAGCCCTCCCTTCGTGCACGCCCCGTCTTTGCCCCGCCGTTGCGCCATCAGGCGCGCGGCGGAATGTAGCGGGTTGGTCCGGAGTATTCGGAGCGGAGCGAAGCGAAGTCAAGCGCTTGCGTGGCGGCGGCGATCAAAGAAGAATGGCGCCGTACGAATCGATTAGGACGAGGGGGAGCCATTGCCATTGGAGACACCCGCCGGCTACCGGCCGCTGGATGCAGGCAGCCTTCCGCCGTTCCTGGCCACGTTGCCGGCCGTGGCCGCGCGGCTCGGCGGCACGCCCGGTGATTGGAAGGTCAGCGAAGTCGGCGATGGCAATCTGAATCTCGTCTTCATCGTCAGAGGCCCGGCCGGCGGTGTTTGCGTGAAGCAGGCCCTGCCCTATGTGCGGCTGGTGGGCGAAGGCTGGCCGATGCCGCTGAAGCGCGCCTACTTCGAGCATCAATGCCTGACCGAACATGGCCGCCATGTGGGCCGGCTGCTGCCGGAAATCTATCACTACGAGCCGCTGCTCTACGCCATCGTCATGGAGCTGCTGCAGCCCCATATCATCATGCGCCGCGGCATGATTCAGGGCCTCCGCTATCCCCGCTTTGCGGCCGACATCGCCGGTTTCATGGCGCGGTCGCTGTTCTTCACCTCAGATCTGGCGCTGCCGGCCGGCGAGAAGAAGCGGAAGATGGCGGTCTTCTGCGACAATACCGAGCTCTGCAAGATCACCGAAGATCTGATCTTCACCGATCCCTACATGGTCCATGACCGCAACCGCTGGACGACACCGCAGCTCGACGGCATCGCGGCGGAGTTTCGCGGGGACGCGGACCTCAAGCTGGCGATCTCCCGGCTCAAGCTGAAATTCCTCGCCTCGGCTGAGGCGCTGATCCATGGCGATCTGCATACCGGCTCCATCATGATCACGGAGTCCGACACCCGGATCATCGATCCCGAATTCGCGTTTTTCGGGCCGATGGGCTTCGACGTCGGCGCTGTGCTGGGCAATCTGCTGATGAGCTACTTCAGCCAGGACGGCCACGCGACCGCAGAGACGCCGCGCGCGGATTATCAGGAGTGGGTGCTGGCCACGACCGCAGAGGTATGGACGCGCTTCCGCGAGCAGTTCCTGTCGCTCTGGCGCGACAACGCGGCCGGCGATGCGTATCCCCAGGCGTTATTCAGCGACGCCCCGTCTAAGGCGCGGCTGCAGGCGGAACGTCTGGCCTACATGGACCGGCTGTTCGCCGATACGATCGGCTTCGCAGCGGCGAAAACGATCCGGCGCATCCTGGGCCTGGCCCACAATATCGACTTCGAGTGGATCAAGGATGCGGATAGGCGGGCGCTCTGCGAGACCCGCGCGCTGCGCCTCGCCCGCGATATGATGGTCCACACCGAGCGCTACCGGGATATCGCTGCGGTCACCACGGCGGCGCGGCAGGTGCGCCGCGATGTCGCCAAGCTCAGCTAAACGGTTCAGCGCGCGCGGTCGGGAAACAGCGCCGCCAACCCCTCCCGCGACGCCAACGCCACGCCACGCTCGGTAATCAGGCCTGTGACCAGGCCGGCGGGCGTGACGTCGAAGGCGTAGTTGGCGACCGGGCTGCCCTCGGGCGTGATGGTCACGGTGGCGATTTCGCCCGCAGCCGTGCGGCCGGTGACCTGGGAGAGTTCCTCGCCGGCGCGCTGCTCGATGGGGATCTCCCGCACGCCGTCGGCCAGCGTCCAGTCGATGGTGGGCGACGGCAGCCCGACATAGAACGGCACGCCGTTGTCCTTGGCGGCCAGGGCCTTCAGGTAGGTGCCGATCTTGTTGGCCACATCGCCGGTGGCGGTGGTGCGGTCGGTGCCGACGATGCACATATCCACCTGGCCATGCTGCATCAGATGGCCGCCCACATTGTCGGCGATGACGGTGTGGGGCACGCCATGGCCGTTCAGCTCCCAGGCGGTGAGCGAGGCGCCCTGGTTGCGCGGCCGGGTCTCGTCGACCCAGACATGGAGCGGGATGCCCTGGCCGTGGGCGGCGTAGATCGGCGCCGTCGCCGTGCCCCAATCCACCGTCGCCAGCCACCCGGCATTGCAGTGAGTGAGGATGTTGACGGGATTGCCGGCGGGTTTCTTTGCGGCCAGCGCCTGGATGATCTTCAGGCCGTGGCCGCCGATGGCCTTGCAGATCGCCACATCCTCGTCGGCCATGGCGGCGGCGCGGCGGTAGGCGATGGCGATCAGCCGGTCCTTCGGCTGATTGCGCAGGGCGGCGCGCATCTCCGCCACCGCCCAGCGCAGGTTCACCGCCGTCGGCCGCGTGGCCATCAGGATCTCGCAGGCGCGGTCGATGCCGGCATCCGTCGCGTTCTCGCGCAGCGCCAGGCAGAAGCCATAGGCCGCCGTGACGCCGATCAGCGGCGCGCCGCGCACCTGCATGGATCTGATGGCATGGGCGGCATCGGCGAGGTTGCGGAGCGTGACCGTCTCGAACCGGTGCGGCAGAAGCGTCTGGTCGATGATCTCAACCGACCAGCCGTCCTCGTTCAGCCAGATGGTCCGGTATGGCTTGCCGCCGACATTCATGCGCGTTCCTCGTTCCGCGAATTCGCCGACCATACGGCATCGCCGCGCCCCGTTCGAGGGGGCTGCTTGCAAATCCGCCGCCGCTCGGTTCTCATCGGCGCCCACACGGGGACGCCCACACGGGGACGCCCAGACGGGATCGCCCAGACGGGATCGCCATGTACAGGATCAAGCAGGAAGATATCACCCACATCGACGAGTTCCGGGCGAAGCCGGTGGGCAAGCACGGCCCGGCCCTGCAGCGGCTCCTCAACGCCATGCGCGGCGTGCCGCAGGCGGGGAAGTTCGTCCTGGTCTGCGTGAAGCCGCACCGGGAATGGGTGGTCGGCCGGCTGACCGGCGTGCGCGGCGATGCCGTCGAGGTCATCCCGGATCTGCGCTTCACCGATCTGAACGCGGCGGAGATGGCGATCTTCCGGCGGCGCTGGAAGCAGCACACCGGCGCCGATCTGCCGGAATAGCGCCAGGAGAGCCGCCGCCATGCGCATCCTCGGTTACGCCGACCGGTTCAGTGTCGCCCCCGGCGACAACATCCGCTTCATGGTCAGCTGCGACGGTCCCAGGAAGTACGACGCCCACATCGTCAGGCTGATCCATGGCGACACCAACCCCGCCGGCGACGGCTTCCGGGAACAGGAAATCGCTGCCGACGCCAATGGCGCCTATCGCGGCCGGCTGCAGCGGGCTTACTCGGGCTCCTATGTCCTGGTGCCGAACAGGCCGCCGCTGGCGTCGCTCCGCGGTTTCACCGTCGCCGCGATGATCTGGCCGACAACGCCGGCCAAGGGCCGCCAGGGGCTGGTGACACATTGGGATGCGGCGCAGAAGAAAGGCTGGGCGCTGGTCATCGACGAGGGCGGCTCCACGGCGCTGATCCTCGGCGACGGGCAGTCGGAGCAGATCGTCGCCGCCGGTCCGAAGCTGCTGCCGCGGGAATGGTATTGCGTCGGCGCCGGCTATGACGCCCAGACCGGCCGCGCCGTGGTGTGGCAGCGGCCCTTCGCCAGCTATGCCGGCGTCGTCCATGGCGGCGAGATGGCGGCGGCGGCGTCCGGTTTCACCGCCAGCGGCGGGCCGCTGGTGATGGCGGCCTGGGCCGGCGACAGCACGGCAAAGCGCGGCGGCATTGCCGGTCATTACAACGGCAAGATCGATTCGGTGCGGCTGATGCGGCGCGCCGCCGATCCGGCCGAAGCCGAGCGGCTGGTGCGCGACGGCGCCGCCGGCAAGCATCCGGACATCGCCGCCGCCTGGGATTTCAGCCGGGAAATCACGACAATCCGGGTCCGCGATCTTTCCGCCAACAGACTCCACGGCAAGGCGGTCAACATGCCGGCCCGCGCCATGAAGGGCCATAACTGGACGGGTGCCGAGATGAACTGGAACCGCGCGCCCAGCCAGTATGGCGCGATCCATTTCCACGATGACGACATCCATGACGCCGGCTGGAAGTCCGATTTCGCCTTCACCGTGCCCGAGGGACTGCGCAGCGGCATCTATGCGGCGCGGCTGCGGGCCGGCGAGGACGAGGACCATATTCCGTTCTTCGTGCGGCCGAAGCGCGGCACAAAGACCGCCGACATCGCCTTTCTGGCGCCCACCGCCAGCTACATGGCCTATGCCAACGACCACGCGCCGGTGAACGCGGCCGGCGCGGAGATGCTGATGGGCCGGCTGATCATCCTGCAGCCCCAGGATATCCACATGGCCGAGCATCGGGAGCTGGGCGGCGCGCTCTACGACACCCATTCCGACGGCAGCGGCGTCTGCTATTCCTCGCGGCTGCGGCCGATTCTGAACATGCGGCCGCGCTATTCCTCCTGGCTGGGCGGCAGCGGCTCGGGCCTCTGGCAGTTCAACGCCGATCTCGACCTGATCGCCTGGCTGGAGGCGAAGGGCTTCAGCTACGACGTCGTCACCGACGAGGATCTGCATGCCGAGGGGCATGAACTGCTGAAGCCCTATCGCGCCATCCTCACCGGCTCCCACCCCGAGTATTACACGACGGAGATGCTGAATGCCGTCAGCGCCTACACCGCCGGCGGCGGGCGGCTGATGTATCTGGGCGCCAACGGCTTCTACTGGCGCATCGCCTATCACCGCGACCAGCCCGGTGTAATCGAGGTACGCCGCGGCGAAGGCGGCATCCGCACCTGGGCCGCGGAGCCCGGCGAGTATTACCAGAGCTTCAACGGGGAGTATGGCGGACTGTGGCGGCGCAACGGCCGGCCGCCGCAGATTCTCACCGGCGTCGGCTTCACCGCCCAAGGCTTCGACGTCTCGTCCCATTACCGGCGCCAGCCCGGCAGCTTCGACCCGCGCGCCGCCTTCATCTTCGAGGGCGTGGGCCGGGACGAGCCGATCGGCGATTTCGGCCTGGTGGGCGGCGGCGCCGCGGGGCTGGAGCTGGACCGCGCCGACCCGCTGCTGGGCACGCCGCCGAACGCGCTGGTGCTGGCCTCGTCGGAAGGCCATTCCGATCTCTACATGGTGGTCTGCGAGGAGATCCTCGTGAACGCCCCCAATCTCACCGGCAGCCAGTCCGACCTGGTGCGCGCCGATCTGGTCTTCTTCGAGATGCCCCGGGGCGGCGCGGTGTTCTCCACCGGCTCCATCGCCTGGATCGGCAGCCTGTCCCACAACGGCCACGACAACAACGTGTCCCGCATCACCGAGAACGTGCTCCGGCGGTTCATCGATCCCCGGCCGTTCGTCGGCGTTTGAGCGATCGTGCATTTCCGCGCATTTTCCGCGGGGAGAGTCGAAGCGGATCAAGGGGCTGCGCCGCCGCCCGGGTCAGGAATTTTTGCATAGGCCGTTGATTCAACGAGCCGATCGGCGAAAGCAACCCTTTCTGCGCAGGGGACCCGTTTTTTGAGGAACGATCCCATACAAGGGAATTCCGCCGCCATTTGCGCCAGGAACCGCGGCGGCATGCCGTATTCCGATATACGATGTCCAACATCGAGGCCGCATATGCGGCGAACAAGTTCATATGGGCACGCGGGACGGTCGTTCAAGAATAGAGTCCTATACGCGCCAAAACATTGCCATCCCGGAAACTTAGCGTCAGCGCGGCTTCCGGGATGACAATTGTGGTTGTGAATTAGAAGTACCCGATGAAGCGCGGACGCCGTTCCTCGCGGTCCAGGTCGCGCATGCGCCGCTCCAGGTCCTCGAGGCTGGCGGACTGCGCCAGGTAGGCTTCCTCGCGGCGGACGCGCCGCTGCCAATCGTTCGGCTCCAGATATTCAGTCAGCCGCTTCCAGGCCGCCCGAAACACGGACAGGCGAGGGGTAGTAGCACCCGGCGTCGACAATGATGCCGATAGCGCCATTGCAACCTCCTTCGGAGAGCCATGGAAATTGCTGCATTGCGCTATCACATGTTGGAAACCCTGGCGCTCAAATCAAATTTGTTATCTGGATGAACAATATAATGTAATGCTATTCCCAGATAAGCCATTGTTGCACCGCACCATTTTCGTGTTACCCTGGAGTTGAAAGGCAGTTTGAGCGGGATGGAGATTTATCAGCTACGCAGCTTTGCCGCGGTCGCCGAGATGGGCCATCTGACCCGCGCCGCCGAGCGGCTGCATATCAGCCAGCCGGCGCTCAGCAGCCAGATCAAGGCCCTGGAAGACGAGCTCGGCCTGGCGCTGTTCGAGCGCACGCCGGCCGGCATGGCGCTGACCCCGGCCGGACGGCGGCTTCTGTCGCAGGCGCAGTCGGTTCTCTCCGCCGCCCAGGCCCTGCGGCACGAGGCCGGCGCGTTGCGCGGCGAACTCGCCGGCACGATCCGGCTCGGCACCCTGGCCGACCCCGAGTTCATCCGCATCGGCGACCTGCTGTCGCTGGCGATGCGGAAGCATCCGCTGATCCGCATCGAGCTGCAGCATGAAGTGTCAGGCGCCGCTTTCGAGGCGGTGGCGGCCGGCGGGCTGGACGCCAGCTTCTACTATGGCGAGACGACCCATCCGGCGGTCAATCGCTTTCCGCTGCGGGAGATCGCCTACCGCGTCGCCGCTCCCGCGGCGTGGCGCGAGCACATCGCCGATGCCGGCTGGAAGGAGATCGCCGCCCTGCCCTGGATCATTCCGCCTGCCATCAGCACCCACAATCAGCTGGCCACGGCGCAGTTCCGCAAGCATGGCGTTTATCCCGAACAGATCCTCGAGGCCGATAATGAATCCGTTGTGAGCTCGCTGGTGAAATCGGGCCTCGGCCTGGCGCTGATGCGCGAGGACAAGGCGCTGGACCGGCAGGCGCGCAACCAAGTCAGCCTATGGGGCGATACCCGCCTGGTCACCACGCTGCAGTTCATCTATCTGCGGGAACGGGAGAGCGATCCGCTGATCACCGTGTTGCTGGCGCTGCTGAAAGATATCTGGGCGGCGGCGCCGGAGATCGCGGCGTAGGGCGAGGCTTATCGTTCCCAATCACAAGTTCGCCCTTCTCCCCTTGGGGGAGAAAGGGCAGGGGATGAGGGATTCGCGCGCGGCAGCGCGCCTATGAAAAGCAGCCCATGTCAGCAAGTCGTACGTCGAGCAAGTAGCTACTTCGGCGGCGCATGTTCGATCGAATTGGGGAGACTCATAACGCACTACCGCGCGCAGTCCCCTCACCCCCTGCCCCCTCTCCCCCAAGGGGGAGAGGGGTACAGTTATCTGCGACTGACTATCTGCACACGACACCATCGGCGCCGCCCCTCGCCGGCAACA